>DBWM01000070.1:174528-179355 GCA_002309015.1 Myxococcales bacterium UBA1238
AACCCTCGGCTCACGAAGGATCACCTCACTGCAGCGCGCACGAAACCCTCGATGCACGGTACTTCACCCTGATGCAGCGCGCACGAAACCCTCGATGCACGGTACTTCACCCTGATGCAGCGCGCACGAAACCCTAGATGCGCGGGACTTCACCTATATGCAGCGCGCACGCAATCCGCGATGCAGAGGCTTTAAAAACTTTGCGCGAGGTTTAAAAGGGAGAATGGGGGAGGGAGAGCGGGGAGAATCACGCGTCGGCTTCGGGGGCGTCGGGATCTTCGTCGAGCTCGCCGGGGTCTGAATCGTCGACCAGCTCTTCTCCGGATTCGGGATCGACGTCGGTGGGGGCGGTCTTCTTTTGTCGGAGTTTGCGCACGCGGGCGGACTGCGCCTCGATGGGGGCAAAGAGCTTTTGCAGCGCGGCGTTGTCCTCGGATTCACCGTTGCTGTAGGCGAGGATGCAGGCACAGATCACGCGGAACAGCGCTTTTTGCGCGTCAGCCTGGGCAGCCTTTACGGTCTCGCTCTTTAACAGGTTCGGTGAAGCCTGCATCGCTTCGCGGAACTCGGAGACGATTTCAAACAGGCGGTCCCTTAAGTCTTCGGTCGGAATCTTGGCCCATTCTGCGGCGAGGGCGTGATCGATGCAGTAAAGCAGATGCTCGGCCACCACGAGCTCGTTCTCGTAGGTGTCGTTGACCACGACGCCGATGCCCTTGGGGAAGAAGGCCGTCAAAAGTTTTTGAGCCGCCATGCCGATGGGTCGCTTCTCGAATGCAAGGCTCATCGACTTTAAGAGCGCATCGCATTGCTTGCACCACTGACCGAAGCGGCGATCGATGTTGCTGGTGCCTTCGGGGTTGCGCGTGGTTCGGGGCTGGCGCTTGTAGATCGACTTCATGCCGAAGGCTTTGCGGGCGATCTCGATGGCGCTCTTGCAGTGCGATGCGAGCGCTTCATTCTGGAGCGACTCCGCAACCTGAGCCATCTTCAACAGCATGACCACGATGCGGCCGGGGAGGAACTTGTAGAGCTTGAAATATTTGGTCCAGTCCATCTGGGTGCTCTCCGTGAAACGGTTGATCGAAAAAGGATGCCCGAAGGTCTCAAGTCCGGAACCCGTTTGTCAATCCCTCTGCAGCGCCCGTTTCGCCTTTGATGCATTTTTTTGAATCCGTTTGCCCGGGGGGCTGATCCGCGCGCAGATCTTTTTCAGGCGCAAACCCGCCCGATGGATGCGTGCCCTCTTGCCTCAGGGCAAAATGAAGCGCAGATTGGATCGGAGAAACTGATCCTGAAGGAGCAAACGATGCGGATCCCCTTTGCGCTGCAATCTTTTGGGTTTTTATGTGCGGGCCTTTTGACCGCCTGCGGTGGAGATGATGATGCGCCGGCCTCGGGCGATAACCAAGATGCCGCGATCGTGGAAGATGCGTCCCAGGAAGATGCGGCCGATGCGGAAAAGGTGAATCCCCTGCTCGAGAGCGAAGCCTACAAGGCCTTCATCTATTTAAACAAGGTGCGCGCAAATCCTCCGGCGTACAGCGAAGCCTGCCATGTGGATCTGAGCGATCTGGAGCCGCGCCCCCTGCTTTTATGGAATGAATCCCTGGCCAAAGCCGCGCAGGCCAAAGCCGAAGACATGCGCGACCGCAATTACTTCGCCCATGTCGATCCCGACGGCAACGGGATGAACATCAAGATCGTGGAGGCGGGTTACGATCTGCCCGAAGCCTGGTACAAGGATCCTTCGGCCAACTATTTTGAGTCCCTCGCCGCGGGCGCATCGAGCGGGGAAGCGGCGATTCAGATGCTCATCGAAGACCGGAATACCGATCCGCCGGGGCATCGAAACCATCTGCTCGCCCTCGACGAGTTCTGGTCGAACTGCAGCGACATCGGCATCGGCTACGCAGAGGGCAACCAGGACAGCCCCTTCGCCACATACGTCTGCGTGCTCATCGCCAAACACGACTTCTAATCCGCGATCCGCCCCCTCAGCCTGCGCGCGCTCTCTCTTCAAAAGCTGCAGCGCAGGCTCAGCCCCCGCTGCAGGTCACTCCGCTTTTTGGTTCGCCCCCGATCCCTTTCAAAAAAACAGCTCAAAAAACCTGCGCGAGGGTTGCATCGGGGGATCGCCTGCCTTTATAACAAAACATCACGCAACTGTTGTGCGAATCCGTTTACGAAAGGCTTTGGGGAACCGATGCGATCTGCGAGCTTAATGGGTTTGTTTCTGGGTGCGGCCCTCTGTTTTGGGGGCTGCGAGTTCGACTGGGATGCGGACGGGGGTTTATACGACGGATCCTTCGACGACGAAGGCGATGCCGGAGGTTCAGGCCGGGATTCCGGATCCGGCGAAGATCAGACCCTGGGTGAAGCTCGGAAAGCGTTCGATTATTTAAACAAGGTGCGCGCAAACCCTGCGGCGTACAGCGATGAATGCCATGTGGATCTGAGCGACGTCAGCCCGCAGCCCAAGCTCAGATGGAACAAAGCCCTGGCCAAAGCCGCGCAGGCGAAAGCTGAAGACATGGCGGCCCGCAATTACTTTGCGCATGTGGATCCCGATGGCTACGGGATGAACATCAAGATCGCCGAAGCGGGTTACAGTCTGCGCAGTGACTGGTATGACGAGCCTGCTGAAAGCAATTTCGAATCGATTGCTGCGGGCATAAATGACGGGATCGAGGGCATTCAGGTCTTGATCGAAGACAGGAATACCGATCCGCCGGGGCATCGAATCCATTTGCTCGCCCTCACTGAGTTCCGGACCGGCGCTCTGGACGCCGGCATCGGCTTTGCGCTGGGCAAAGACTACTCCGATTATCCGACGTACATGTGCGTGCTCATCGCCAAACACGACTTCTAATCCGCGATCCGACCCTTCAGCCTGCGCGCGCGTCTTCTTCAAGAGTTGCAACGCAGGCGCCCTCCCCGCTGCAAGCCGCTCAGCCTTCGGGCGCGCGCATGATCCCTGTGAAAAAAACAACTCAAAAAACCTGCGCGAGGGTTGCATCGGAGGATCGCCTGCCTTTATAAACAAACATCACGCAACTGTTGTGCGAATCAGCATATGAAAGGCTTTGGGGCACCGATGCGATCTGTGATCTTCAACATTTTATTTCTGGGCGCGGCCCTCTGCTTTGGGGGCTGCGAGTTCGACTGGGATGCGGACGGGGGTCTGTACGACGGATCCTTCGACGACGAGCGGGATGCCGGAGGTTCAGGCCGGGATTCAGGATCCGGCGAAGATTGGACCGCGAGCGAAGCCCGGAAAGCTTTTGACTATTTAAACAAGGTGCGCGCAAACCCTGCGGCGTACAGCGATGAATGCGGTGTGGATCTGAGCTACGTCAGCCCGCAACCCGCGCTCAGATGGAACAAAGCTCTGGCCAAAGCCGCGCAGGCGAAAGCTGAAGACATGGCGGCCCGCAATTACTACGATCACACCGATCCCGACGGCTACGGGATGAACATCAAGATCGTGGAAGCGGGCTACTGGCTGCGCGCAGACTGGTGTGACGAGCCGGATGAAAGCTATTTCGAATCGATCATCGCGGCCAGAGATGACGGGATCGAGGGCATCCAGGACATGATCGAAGACAAGGGGGTCAATCCTCCGGGGCATCGAATCCATTTGCTCGCCATCGATGAGTTCCGGGTCGACGCTCTGGACGCCGGCATCGGCTTTGCGCTGGGCAACGCAAACTCCGATTATTCTTCGTACATGTGCGTGCTCATCGCCAAACACGACTTCTAATCCGCGATCCGCGGGGGCAATGGGCGCGCGCGTCTTTTGATAAAGTTGCATCGCAGGTGCGATGGGCGCGCGCGTCTTTTGATAAGGTTGCAGCGCAGGTGTGACGGGCGCGCAGGGCTTGTGAAAAAACTGCAGCGCAGGTGTGACGGGCGCGCAAAGCGTCTGTGCATTTTTGCCCGGGGCCTGATTGTGGACGGATCGCCGTTCGGGTAAGCTGCAGCGCAGATTCAGCGCGCGCCGCGCGCCTTTAAAGAAAGTGGTTCAGCTGTGCATTCCCGGATCTTTTGCAGTTTGCTTCTTTGCGCGGGTCTTTTGACCGGCTGCGAGTTTTTAAACGACGCCTTTGGCGATGCCGATGTCTTCGATGCCGAAGTTTTGGAAGATGCGTCCACCGAAACCAAGGACGCCGCAGCTCCGGAAGAAGACGAAACCCTGAGCGAACCCTACAAAGCCTTTTTGCATTTGAACAAGATCCGCGCAAACCCTGTGGCATACAGCGAAGCCTGCGAGGTGGATCTGAGCTACGTAGAGCCGCGCCCGGCCTTAAAATGGAACGCAACCCTGGCCAAAGTCGCGCAAGCGAAAGCTGAAGACATGGTCGCCCGCAATTACTTCGGCCACGTCGATCCCGACGGCAACGGGATGAACATCAAGATCGCGGAAGCGGGCTACAGTTTAAATCCGAAGTGGTACAGCGATCCTGCGACCAATTATTTTGAATCGCTCTACGCGGGCGGTGTGACCGGGGAGCAGGGCATCGAAAGATTGATCCGCGACATCGGCCACGATCCGCCGGGACACCGCAACCATTTGCTCGGCATCGTGGACTTCTGGGCAAATTGCACCGACGTCGGCATCGGCTATGCCAAGGGGAATGCAGAGAACAAATTTAAGGCGTACATGAGCGTGCTCGTCGTCAAACACGACTACTGAGCCGCGATCCGCAGGAGATGTGGGCGCGCATGGGGAGTGAGCGCGCTGCATCGCGGGTGACTTGGGCGCGCAGAGTTTTTGAAAAAACTGCGGCGCAGGTGTGACGGGGGAGACGCCGCTTTCAAAAAACT
>DBWM01000070.1:179440-202460 GCA_002309015.1 Myxococcales bacterium UBA1238
AAAAACTGCGGCGCAGGGGCAAGGGGCGCGCGGGTTTAAAACAGCGACTGCTGCCCGGTGATCGTCTGGGTCGTTGCGAAATGCGCCTTTGCGATCCCGGAGAGCACCTGCGGACCGTGCAGCTGAACCAGCTTGCGCCCGGCTGCGATCACGTCCGCACCGGCTCCAGGCTTCAGGTTCACGCCATACTGCTTCGAGAGCGCGGCTAAATTGCGCATGTACGCCGATCGCGCGATGACGCTCGCCGCTGCGACCGCCGGATCCTCCTCCGCCTTGGTCCGCGCTTCAAACCGCACCGATCGCGCCCGGGGACCGAGGGCCCGCAAAATCACATCCAGGCTCGCGAACTGATCGGTCAGCACGTAGTCCGCAGCGACCCGCTCCAAAAGATTCTCGATCACCTTGGCGTGCGCCCAGGCCAAAAGCCGGTTCACGTTCCCCATCTTCGCGTGCAGCTCGTTGTATTTTTGGGGCCCGATCACCAGCAGCTCGCTCTGACCGCAGGCGCGCAGCGCTTCGTCCATCTCGCGCATGCGGCTGTCGGCTAAAGTTTTTGAATCGCCCACCGCAAGCTCGGCCAAAAGTTCCACGCGGCTGCGCTCGAGGGCAAAACCCGCGACCACCAAAGGTCCAAAATAGTCGCCCTTACCCGCTTCGTCCGTACCGATCCAGATCACTGGCGCGGGCGACGGGTGCTTTGCGAGGGCCGCCTCATAGGGCTTTGCTGCATCGTTCTGCTCGCTTAAGCGTCGGCGATATGCGTCCGCTTCGCTCCCCTGAAGGAGCAGCTTTCCGGATTTATAAAACGCCGCGGTGCAACCCGGGATCTTCGCGCGCCAAAATGCGTAAGCGAGATCCTCGAACATGAAGCCCTGGTTCAAAAAAAAACTTTTGAGCGCCGGCTCCTCAGAGGTCGGCAACTTTAACGTGAAACTTTGTGTGGAAGGCATGATGGGCGAGCTTAAAGGTGAGGCATGCTGCGGATGGCCACGACGTCGATGCCCTCCATCCCTAAAAGATCCTTGATGATGACCTGACCCTGGGTCACGGGCGCCTGAGCGCAGACTTCATGGATCGCGTGGGCGGCCTCGAGCAGCCGCGCTTTGGGCATGGGGGCTGAGAGCTTGACCGGAAGCCGGTTAAAGGCTGCACCTTCGATCGCGACCGTGGTCGAAAAAACTCTGCGCGGATCCGTGAACTCCTGCTCCGCGTACTTGGCGCCTCGCGGACATGAGTTCCCGGAGATCTTGATGATGCGGCCGTCTTCGTGCTCGATCTCGAGGGGACAACCGATGGGACAACTGATGCAGGTAAACTGTACGCGCTCGATGGCCATGGTTCACTCCTTTGCGCCTTCGTTTGCGGGCACGATGTCGATGGACAGCTGGTTGCCGTTAAATTTGTCGAGCATGTCGGGCGTGAGCTTGATGCTGATCATTTCTGCGGGGATGGCGCAGCGCAGCTTCTTTTCGTACAAATCGCCCACGCGGAGCACGCAGGGCTTCATATGCTGCGTGCAGCGCATGAACACCGTGTGCTCGCGGCCGGGACAAATCGTGTGAGGCACGCAGTACCGCACGTTCTTGCCGGGCAAAAGCTTGATGCGATCTTCGGGCCGCTTGTAACCCTTGGCGAGCTCGCCTGCAAAACGCCCCGCGCGCAGCGACTCGGCGGTCACGTAGTCTACAAGATCGTGCACGTGCAACACGTTGCCGCACGCAAACACGCCGGGCATTGAAGTCTCGAGCGTACTCGAGACCACGGGGCCTCCGGTGATCACGTCGAGCTTCACACCCAGGTTCTTCGAGAGTTCGTTCTCGGGAATCAGACCGATCGAGAGGAGCAACGTGTCGCAATCGACCTCGTACGCCTGATCCATCATGGGACGCAGATGATCGTCCACAGGTGCGACCTGGATCCCCTCCACGCGATCTTTTCCGCGAATCGCGGTCACCGTGGTCGCGAGGTGGAGCGGAATGTTGTAGTCGTTGAGACATTGCACCACGTTGCGGGTCAGGCCGTTTGAATAAGGCATGAGCTCGAACACGCCCACGACCTCGCAGCCTTCGAGCGTGAGACGGCGGGCCATGATGAGGCCGATGTCGCCTGAGCCCAAGATCGCGACCCTGTGACCCGGGATGTAGCCCTCCAAGTTCACGAGCTTCTGGGCTAAGCCTGCGGTCAGAACGCCTGAAGGCCGCGATCCGGGGATGCGAATGGCGCCGCGCGTTCTTTCACGGCAACCCATGGCGAGCACGACCGAGCGACAGGAAATTTCGCCCACGCCCCCGCGCTCCGAAAGCACGCGCACATGCTTTAAGCCGTCTGTATCGAGCCCCATGCCCGTGACGTACGTCATTGGAGCCACGTCGATGTCGTGATCGATCACGTCTGCAATAAAGCGCGCCGCGTATTCCGGCCCCGTCAGCTCCTCTTTAAAGTGATGCAGTCCGAAGCCCGAATGGATGCATTGGCGGAGAATGCCACCGGGTTCAGCATCGCGCTCGACGATCAGCACGCGCGAGACGCCGGATTCCAATGCACCGAGGGCTGCACCCAGGCCCGCAGGACCTCCACCCACGACGACCGTATCGTAATTGCGGTTCATGCGACCGAACATCTCAGTTTTCCTCCTCTGCGCTCTGCGCGCCGTCTTTTTGAGCCGCTGGTTTCGCACCCTCCATGGGCGCCACAATCCATGATCCACCGCCGCGCTTGGTCAGCTTCTCGAAGGGCAGGTTTAATCGCGACGATAAGATCTCCATCACGCGCGTGGTGCAGAAGCCGCCCTGGCAGCGACCCATCCCCGCGCGGGTGCGGAACTTGACGCCGTCCAGCGTGCGGGCCCCGTGATCGATGGCGCGGTGAATTTCGGCTTCGGTGATCATCTCGCAGCGGCAGACCATGCGGCCAAACAGCGGATCCTCGGCCACGAGCTGCTTCTGGCGCTCGACGGATTGCTTGGAGAAGCGCGCCGGGGGTTCGATGAAGGGATCGAAGTCGTCTTTTTCGACCAGGCTGAGGCCGGCCTTGCCGAGCAAATCGAGCACATATTCGGCGATGGCGGGGGAAGAGGTGAGTCCGGGGGACTGAATGCCGGCGACGTTAAAGAATCCGCGCACCGCAGTGGGACCGATGATGAAGTCGTTGGTGTCGCTGACGGCGCGAAGCCCTGCAAACTCGCTGATCACCGAGCGATCGGAGATCGAGGGGCAAAGTTCGCGCACCAGCTTGAAGACCTGCGCGGCGCCTTCGGGCGTCGTCGTCAGATCCTCGCGATCCTCGGTGTCTTCGGCGGTGGGACCCACCATGATCGTGCCGTCGAACGTGGGGATAATGAGCGTGCCCTTCGATGTGGGCGTAGGCAGCGGGAACACGAGGCGCGTGACCAGGCCTTTGAGCCCGGAGTCGAGCATATATTCTTCGCCCTTGCGCGGATGGATCGAGAAATCGTGCAGCCCGAGCATTTCGGCCACGCGATCGGCGAAGAGACCCGCGCAGTTGAGCACGTAGCGCGCTTCAATGGTGCCTTCGGGCGTATCGATCGCGATCTTGTCGCCGCAGTCTTTGAGGGCGGTGACGGGGCATTCGGTCTTGAATTCCACACCGTTTTTTTGCGCGCTCTCGCAGAGGGCAAACGCGAATTCATAAGGATCTATAACGCCGCCGGTGGGCGCGTAGAGGGCCGCCACCAGGTTGTGGGAGAGGTTCGGTTCCTCGCGTTGCAGCTTCGCCTGATCCCATCGCTCGATTGGCACCTGCTTTTCGTGGGCCAGCTGCTCAAAGCGATCGAGGGCCGGCAGCTCTTCGGGCGATTTGGCCACAAGCAGTTCACCGATGCGCTTGAAGCCGAAGCCCAGTTCGGAATGCAGTTGATCGAAAAGAAAATTGCCGCGCACGACGAGGCGGCCTTTGAGGGTGGAGAGCGGTTCGTGGTATCCGGGGTGGATGATCCCGCTGTTTGCCTTCGTGGTGCCGAAGCCTACCTCAGCCTCCTTTTCGAGCAGAACGGTTTTGACGGCATAGCGCGAGAGGGCACGGGCGATGCAACACCCGACGACGCCTCCTCCAATAATCGCGACATCGTACATGAGTCACCTTGCGCCGATGAGCGGCAGTGAGATCAGGTTAAAGAAGTTGTGGGTGAATAGTGAACCGTACCGGGCGGCAGGTCGAGAGGAAAATGAAGCTGCGCGCAACAAGGGGCATCAAATCTTGTGAGCGGGCCGCTTGCACCGCGCAGGCGATCGATCAGAAGTAGTAACGCACGCCGATCGCGGCATCGAGGTGGAAGCCCGCATCGGGGACGAGGGCGAGGCCGGGGACCACTTCGAGGAACACATCGATGGGGGCCGCCTGGGGACGCCATGAGATGCCGACGGGAACACGACCGCCGACGTAAATGTCTTTGCCGCCCACCGCGATCGCAGGACCTACGCCCACGTAAGGCAGGAACTGATGCGCGCCGGATCCAAGATTGGCAAACATCCAGTGGTAGTCGACATGCAGGTACAACCAGTCGTAACGGAACGACCAGGCGGCGCCAAAATCGAGCTCATTTTGTTTGCTCATCTTGTAGTTGGCCGAGAGACCGGTGGGATCGCCTAACATGATGCCGAGACCGAAGGGGCCGCCTTTGGCTTCAGCGTGGGTTGGAGCGGCGAGCAGGGCTGCGGCAGCGATCATCGCCGTGCAGAATGCAGTAAAATGCTTTTTCATCTCTTTGTTTCCTTTCTTGTCCAAACGCATGCTCAACGCATACTCGCTCGAAAACCTGAGGTCAAGAAGGGATCGCTGTGCAGAGGGTGAAAAACACGGTGCGTGCCTTTAGTGACGAATCATTGTATGATGAGCTGTTATTTTTTAGGAGGTCGAAGATGCAGAATCCACAAAAGGTGATCCCATGGGTGATCGGGTTAGGGATCGCTTGCTGCGGTATAGGTTGCGATGATGATCCGATTGAGATCGAAGAATTAAAGCTTTCGAACGATCGTTCGACTTGTAATGCACCATGTGAAATCGCGTTTAAAGCGGTTTCACATGGCGATGCGAGCGTGGGTAAAAGCTTGTGGTACTTTGGTGACGGCAGCAGTGCAGAAGGTGAAAACGTTACACATCTTTATTCGCAGTCTGGTCACTACAAGGTGACCGCAAAGCTCAACGATGTTTTAAGCGAGCAAACATTAGAGATCGAAGTTGCTGAACCGATGGATGTGCGCATTGACAGCATGCAGCTTTCAAAGCGAGAGATTTCTAATGGTGAATCGTTCGATGTTTTATGGACGATCTACAATTTGGGTGCGGATGCGGCAGATGGTTTAACGGCGGGGATCTATTTATCAACAGATCGGATCTTTGATGCTTCGGATGTACAACTGTCTGCATTCGATCTCAGCCTGACGGGCGTAGAAAAAAAAGAAGATTTAACCAAGGTCTTCATCCCTGCGAACCAGCATGCAGGTGAAGGGTTTATCCTTTTAAAGATCGATCCGGAGGAGAGAGTAGGCGATTTAACACCGGACGATGATCTGGAATCGGTGGCGATCACCATTAAGAATCTCTCGGATGAAGGACCTGACCTGTCGTTCTGCAATTTGTTGGTGGGTGGGGTCGATGGAAATCTGGGTGAAGTATTAACGTATGAACAGGGCGAGACGCTGATGGCGCAGGTTTGCATGATGAATCGCGGAAATCAGCCACTCGCGATGGGGAGTTACAGCGTTTATTTAAGCAGCGATCGCAATCTTTCGGCAGACGATCTCTTGTTGTCATCGAGATCGGGCATTGCCTTGGGCGTTCAGGAAAAGGTTGAGGATGAGATCGAGATCAGCCTTCCGTTTGATATCGCAATGGGTCAATATACCCTGATCGCAGTGGCCGATGCCGATCAACTGATTGCAGAACAGCGCGAAGACAACAACCTCATGGCATGGCCAGGTTGGCTTTCGCTGGTCGATGCGGCGCAGGTGGAGGGTGTAGATTTAGCGATCCGTTCGCTCAGCTTTGATCAGGAGCGTGTCTATTGGGGTCAGACGCTGACGGGGCAGGCGGAGATCGTGAATCGAGGGTTGACAGCGGTGGAGCGCAACTTTGTGGTGAGGGTTACAGCGTTGCCGGTTGAGGGCGGAAACCCGATCCAGTTGCGATCATCCAATATCAACGGCATTGCGGCGGGTGGAAAAGAGCAACTACAACTTGAGTTACCCATCAACGAGCGCCTGGCGCAGGGGAACTACCGTTTGAGGGTGCATGTGGATCCCACCAATACGACGCAGGATCAGAATATTGCAAACAACCAGCGGACGACTTCGCAGGCGATCTCACTGGGTGGTGAGGCCGACATCGATCTGTTCGCTTCGGATCTCAGTTTTACACCCACTGTGCTCACGTTGCCCCAGCTATTAAGCGCAGATGCTGTGATCGGTAATCTCGGTGATGATCCATCCGGACCAGTGATTGCTGAACTCTATATCAGCCCCATGCCGACATTGAATGAAAACAGTATATTGTTGCAGAGCAAGGAGATCGAGCTCGAAGCAATGCCATCTCGTATCAGGCTGGAAGCGATGGTCCCAGAGGATATCGATCAACAGGTGGTCAACTGGTATGTGCTGATCCGTGTCAAACCTTTAGACAGCGAAAAAAATACTGCGAACAACCTCGCATCCTCTTTTGATCCATTGGTGGTCTTTGGTGCGACAGGTGGATGTGCAGAGGATCGCTTTGAAGAAAACGATACCCGGCTTTGGAGTTCATATTTACCTACCGACAGCTCACAGGATTTAGGCATGTGCGATCGTGTGGATTGGTTTCTGTATCGATTCCCCGATGAAGGCACAATGGAAGTCTGGTTTGAACAAAACGATTTCCACAGCGATGTAACATTATGTGCCTATAACGGAAGCGATTCGCTTTTGGGTTGCGCAGATGCTGTAGATACTGGACTCATGTTCCATTACAACGGCGACAAATTAGCTTCCAATCTGTTCTACGTGAAATTGGAGAGCGGCAGTCAGTTCTTATATGGATTAAGATCGGTCGTGATTGCTCCAGAAGATGAGCCAGAACTTCGCATCAAAGAGGTAACGGTTACACCCTCTGTGGTCGTTCAAAAAGGCCGGCTCCTGCTTGAGTTTAAAGCTGTATGCAACGTGGATCTCGAGGCGAGCGAAGCGATCTTAACGATTGAAACCGCAGAAGGAAAGCTGTTGGAGGGCAATAACCTTCAGAGCAGCGTTCAGATCCCGGCTTGCGAAGCGGGTGAAACAGTAAAGGTGCAATCGATCATCGATTTGCCGGAGCTTGCAAACGGTTTATATCGCTATTCCGTCAAGAGTAATCACTATGCAAACGGTGAACGAAGGCCCGGCGCATTGTTCCGGATCGACAGCGAAGGTGCTTGCGAGACCGATCCCCTGGAGCCCAACGGCAGCATCTATGAAACAGCGGGCGTGACGCAGGAAGCGGCGTCGGTGACACAGGGTGAGTACGAGAATCTGCATGTCTGCAAAGGCGATGATGACTGGTATGCCGTCTCCCTGCAGGCGGGTCAGCGCCTCGATGTCGCTTTAACCTTTTTGAACGAGTCCGGCGATCTGGAGCTTGCAATCTATGCACCTGACGGCGAGACGCTGCTTTCAAAGAGTGAAGGTTTGCAGGATCGCGAGCGCGCTTCCGTTTTAAAGGCACAACAAACGGGTGATTACTTTGTGCGCGTCTATCTGAGCGAGAACGATCATTTGAATCGAAAGAATACGTACAAGCTTTCGATCAATATACAGGAGCAATCCGCCTGCAGCGATGATGGCTACGAAGACAACAACTCGTTTACGGATGCAGCCCTCCTGCAGGATGGCTACCACAGCTTAGTGCTCTGCCCCGGAGATGAAGACTGGTTCCGGTTTGCGCTTGCAGCCGGCCGCACGATCTCGTTGGTGATCACGAGTGAAAGTAATGCTGCCAAATTGCAAATCTACTCGCCGCAGAATGAACTTGTGGGTGAAGATTTGCACAGGGTGACCTGGACGACCCAAACCAATGGTCAATATCGCGCGCGTGTTTTGAGCGAGAGTGCAACCGAAGCGCTGGTCTACAGCCTGCAGCTCGGAGGCGTCAGCGGTGTTGATCTGGGCGTGAGCGAGCTTTCTTACCAGCCCCATCGTTTATCTCCGGGAGCGGATTTTCAGATTCAGTTTACCGCATCCAATTTACTGGGTGACAGCGCCGATGAGGTGACCTGCAGATACACTGTGTTTTCGGGATCGCAGAGCGCCTCGGAATCGATGACGCTGGGTGAACAAAAAATCGCCCTTGCGGGCGCGGAATCCAAAGTTGTGACCGCCCGCCTGCAACTGCCTCAAAGCTTCGCCTTCAGTTCACCCATCCTTCAGGTCGAGATCGATCCCGAGCGCCAATACCCTGATCTCGAAGTTTCAAACAATACTGCGAGCCTGCCACTCATTGTGGCGAACGCCTGCGTCGACGATGATCCGCGAAGCAACGAAGGTTACTCCACCGCAACAGCGCTCGAACTCGAAGACTTCCCTTATAACGCGGTCATCTGCGCCTACACCGAAGACTGGTACAAGGTGACCCTGGATGCCGGCAAATGGAAAACAGCGATCAGCTTTGATGCCGGAATTTCGGATCTCGATCTGGAAGTCTATGACAGCGAGTTGAACCTCTTAGGGCAGAGTGCGACGACAGCAGCAACAGAGAAGGTCCTTTTTGAACTCGATGCAGAAACAGAGCTCTATTTAAGGGTCGACGGCTTCCTCGATGCAGAGGGTACATACCAAATTGCAGTCGAATCCGTGAACGATTGACCCACCTGCGATCACAACCGCTGATCGCCCTCCATCACGCCTGCAAAAATCCTGCCACAATTTGTGATCGCATCTTCAAAACGCATTGATCATCAAAATCGATCCCTAAGCCTCTGTGCTCAACCTGTGATCGATCAGGCGTTTCGTTGATGATCGTTTGAAAACACGCCTTCAGACATACAGTATAAAATGAAACGGATGCTTTTGAACGGCTCTCTGAGCATTGCAGCGCTTGCGATCGCGTTTGAAACCGCATCTGAATGGGCGATCACAACAGGTTGTCAGGCGAGAACATCGATGCTGAATAGCCTGTAAAAGCCTGTGAGCGGGCTTTTGCAGCATTCAGAAACAGAACTACCGTCTGTAATCGCTTTTGAAAACAGCGCTTCATATAGGACTAAGGCGCGTTTTTCCATTTTGCAGTCTGCTCAGAGGGCTGTAACAACCGGTAAAGACCGTAAAACAGCGTCTATTTGAACGGATCACAATGGGGGTGGGGTAAAAAGCAGAGTGGGGCAGGGGGGATCACAGGCGCTTGCTGGGGCGATCAATGCCTGGGGCCGAAGATGCTCGAACCTACGCGCACCATCGTCGCGCCCTCGGCGATCGCCGCTTCATAATCGGCGCTCATGCCCATCGAGAGTTCCGGCAGAGGTAAATCCGGTGTTGCAAGCTCGTCGCGCAGTTTTCGGAGCGCTGCAAAATAGGGACGCGTATCGGCCGCACCCGCTCCCGGCGGAGGTAAAGTCATCAATCCCCGCAGATCGAGATCTTCCATCTGTGCCAAACCCTGTACGAGCGCCGCCGCATCTTCGACCAAAACGCCTGACTTTGTGGATTCCGCCCCCTGATTGATTTGCGCAAGGATCGGCAATCTGCGACCCGACGTCCGCGCGGCCTTGGCGAGGGCTTCACCGAGTGAGAGCGAATCGACGCTGTGCACGAGCGCGACGCGCGCATCGATGTATTTGGCCTTGTTGCGCTGCAATCCACCGATCAAATGCCATACGACGCCCGGCCCCATCAGGAACGCCTTGTCTCTCCATTCCTGTACATAGTTTTCGCCCAGATTGCAGAGACCGCATGCAACCGCTTCGCGAAGCGCCTCGATCGGCTGCAGCTTGCTGACCCCAATCAATGTGATCTCTCTGGGATCACGTCCCGCCGCCACCGCTGCAGCTTTGATCCGGCCCTGAACCATGCGCAGGCGTGCTGCAATCCCGTATGGAAACCCCTGAAGCGCTCCGACCTCGGTCAATGCACTGCAGACATCGCAAAGCGGCAGACCGACCACCGTGTCGTAACTGCCTTCTATCTTTTGCACGAACAGCCCGGCCGCACCCTGTATACCGTATGCACCCGCCTTGTCCATCGGTTCACCGGTTGCAATATAAGCTGCAATCTCGTCTTCAGAGAGCTGTCTGAAGTGAACCACAGTGTGCGATGCCTGAAGCCGAAGCAATCCCTCCCTGCTTGCAATGGCAAAGGAAGTGATCACCGAATGCGCGCGACCCGATAATAACCGCAGCATATGCGCCGCATCATCCGCATCCTTGGGCTTCCCTAAAATGTTGCCATCAAGGGTAACCACTGTATCGCTTGCAAGCACAAACGGTGGATCGTCTTCTGAAAGCGTGCCAAGCGCGAGCAACGCTTTTTGTTTGGCCATCCGCAATGCGTACGCCTCAGGATCTTCACCTGTGACAGGCGTCTCGTCGATGTCTTGCGGACGAACCACATATGAAATCCCTGCGCCCTCAAGCATCGCTCTGCGACGCGGCGATCCTGATGCGAGCAAAATTTGTGCAAACTGCGCGTGATGCATGCGCTCACCCTTTCATTTCAGCTGCGAAATCCGTAAATATCAGTTGACAACTGGATTGCTGTTCAGTACGGTCCATATAAGCAGCGCTTTGGTTTGAAAAAACACAACCGAAAAAGGTCCCGACCATGAAGCGATTAACCCTACGCCAGCAAGAAATCCTCAACTTCATCAGCCAGTCGATCAAAAACCGGGGCTATCCGCCCACCATTCGCGAAATTGGTCATGCCATGGGGATCCATTCGACGAACGGCGTCAATGATCACCTGAAGGCCCTGGAACGCAAGGGGTACCTTTGCCGCGATGGTTTAAAGAGCCGCGCCATGAGGCCCACAACCCCTGAAGAACGCGCTGCTTTGATCGTGGCGGGCGCGGCTTCGGGCGACATCGACGATGAACTGGTCGCTCAGGCGGCGCGCTTCGGTCAGCCACAAGCAGAGAACGATCTCCCCGGGGCGTTTGAAGCGCAGGCACAAAGCGATTGGATCAGCGTGCCGGTGCTCGGTCGCGTCGCTGCAGGTGAACCGATCCTCGCCATCGAGGATGCGGAAGACACCGTACAAATGGATCGCGTGCTCATCGGCAATGCGGTCGAGGTGTTCGCATTGCGGATCGTCGGTCAGTCGATGATCGAAGCGGGGATCTACGACGGTGATTTCGTGTTCGTCAAAAAGACGCCCACCGCAGATCCGGGATCGATCGTGATCGCCTACATCGACGGCAGCGCCACCTGCAAACGTTACTTCCCCGAGCCCGAACTGGGGCGCATCCGCTTCCAGCCTGAGAACTCCACCATGGTCCCCATCTACGTGCGCCAGGAAGATTTCAGTCAGACGATGATCCTGGGGCAGGTGATCGGATCCTACCGTCGCTATTTATAAATGCAGCCCTCCATGCGCCCTGCCACAATCTGCAAACGACCCCATGGACTCAAAAACGCTGTGAATTCCAATGATTGGATGCTGCGCTGAAAAAATGTTTTAAAAAAAAAGCGCGTGGGGCCGCGAGGCGTTGACAGCTCAGATCGCGTGTTTACCTTTGGGCGCGTTTGAGGAAGCCAGGGTGATTTGAGATGCTCTGGCGCATGAACACCAAGATTTTTCCCGAGCAGGGACACCGATAAGGTGGAGGATTCAAAATGAAAATTCGACCTCTTTATGACCGCATCATTGTGAAGCGCGTTGAAGCTGAGCTGAAGACCAAGGGTGGTCTGTATATCCCCGAAACCGCGAAAGAGAAGCCGATCGAAGGCGAAGTGATCGCGGTGGGTCACGGCAAGGTGCAGGACGACGGTTCATTGCGCGCGCTTGAGGTCAAGGTGGGCGACCACATCCTCTTCGGTAAATACAGCGGCACCGAAATCAAGCTGGATGGCGAAGAACATCTGATCCTGCGTGAGGACGAAGTTCTCGCCGTGATCGAAAAGTGATCGGTCGGCCGTTCCCCAGGTTTTGAAGCAAACATCAGATTTAAAAGAAGGAATTGAGTATGAGCGCTAAGGATATTGTCTTTTCGGATCAGGCCCGTGCTGCAATCGTTCGCGGTGTCAACGCCCTTGCGGATGCCGTCAAGGTGACCCTCGGCCCCAAGGGCCGCAATGTTGTGATCGCCAAGAGCTTCGGCTCCCCCCTCATCACCAAGGATGGCGTGACCGTTGCCAAAGAAGTCGAGCTCGAAAACAAGCTTGAAAACATGGGCGCGCAGATGGTGAAGGAAGTGGCTTCAAAGACTTCCGACGTGGCCGGCGACGGCACCACCACCGCAACCGTTTTGGCTCAGGCGATCGTCCGCGAAGGCATCAAGCTCGTCTCCGCCGGCGTCAACCCGATGGAACTGAAGCGCGGCATCGACAAGTCCGTTGAGGCGATCTCCGCCGAACTGAACAAGCTGAGCAAGCCGACCGCAAGCAAGAACGACGTGGCGCAGGTGGGCACCATTTCTGCGAACGGCGACGTGACCATCGGCGACATCCTCGCAGACGCGATGGATAAGGTGGGGCAGGACGGCGTCATCACCGTTGAAGAAGCGAAGGGCCTTCAGACCGAACTCGAAACCGTCGACGGTATGCAGTTCGATCGCGGCTACCTGAGTCCCTATTTCGTCACCGACAGCGAGCGCATGGTTTGCGAACTCGACGATCCTTACATCCTGATCCACGAGAAGAAGATCAGCAACATGAAGGATCTTCTGCCGATCCTCGAGAAGGTCGCCCAGTCCGGCCGTCCGCTGTTGATCATCGCCGAAGACGTCGACGGTGAAGCGCTCGCGACCCTCGTCGTGAACAAGCTGCGCGGCACTCTGAAGATCGCCGCCGTCAAGGCCCCTGGTTTTGGCGATCGCCGCAAGGCCATGCTGCAGGACATCGCCGTTTTGACCGCTGGCGAAATGCTGAGCGAGGATCTCGGCCTCAAGCTTGAGAACGCCACTCTGCAGAGCCTCGGCCGCGCCAAGCGCATCGTAATCGACAAAGACAACACGACCATCGTCGATGGCGCGGGCAACAAGGCCGACATCGAAGGCCGCGTCGCTCAAATCCGCCGCCAGATCGCCGACACCACCTCGGATTACGACCGCGAAAAGCTCCAGGAGCGCCTCGCGAAGCTGGTCGGTGGCGTTGCCGTGGTCAAGGTTGGCGCTGCGACGGAAACCGAGATGAAGGAAAAGAAGGCGCGCGTTGAAGACGCGTTGCACGCTACCCGCGCGGCGGTCGAAGAAGGCATCGTCCCTGGCGGTGGTGTCGCTTTGTTGCGCGCCGGTGTCGCTCTGGATGGATTGAACCTCGACGGCGAGCAGAGCTACGGCGTCAAGATCGTGCGTCACGCCATCGAAGAGCCTCTGCGTCAAATCGCGGCGAACGCGGGTGTCGACGGCAGCGTCGTCCTCCTCAAGGTGCGTGAAGGCAAAGGCTCCTTCGGTTTCGATGCCTCCAAGGAAGCGTACTGCGATCTCCTCGAAGCGGGCATCATCGACCCCACCAAGGTCGTCCGCTCCGCTTTGCAGAACGCCGCTTCCGTTGCCGGCCTGATGCTGACCACCGAAGCGATGATCGCTGACAAGCCCGAGCCCAAGAAGGACGCCGCACCGGCAGCCGGTATGGGTGGAGAGTACGGCGGCGGCTTCTAATCGACGCTGTTTCCCGTTTAAGCGATAAGCCCTGTCGATCGAGGATCGGCGGGGCTTTTTTATTTGCGCAGGTTGGCCGCCCGATCGCGAACCCTCGTTGTCGCCTGAAAGCCCCTCGTTTGCCTTTCGTGCAGCCCTTCCTTGACGCGCGCGATGCTGCCCGTTATATCGCCGCGATTCCGTTGCGCATTGCGCAGCATCTCCCTTTAAAAACGCGCATTTTGGGGCTCATCGATCCCTTGGCGCGCATTTTTGTGAATCTTTGCAGACAGGAGTGGATGCATGGCCGCCCAAACGCCAACGAAGGCCGATTCGCACGTGAGGTCCCGCCTGGGGACGGAAAAGCTGCTCCCTTTGCTGGTCAAGTTCTCCGTTCCGGCAATCATCGGGATGCTCGTCAATGCATTGTATAACATTGTCGACAGGATCTTTGTCGGTCGGACGGTAGGGGAGCTCGGGCTGGCGGCGATCACGGTCAATTTCCCGATCTCGATGATTATGGGCGCGAGCTCGATCATCGTGGGGGTGGGGGCCAACGCCCTTTTTGCAATCCGCATGGGCGAGGGCAATCAGGACGAAGCCGAGAAAGTGTTCGGCAATGCCTCGATGCTGCTGTTGGCGGTCCCTTTGGTGATGGGTCTGGTCGTGGCGGCGGCGATCGATCCCATTTTGATCACGATCGGAGCCAATGAGAATACGCTGAGCCTCGCGCGATCGTACACGCTCATCTGTTTATGTGGATCGCCCTTCAGTTCGTTTTCACATGGCATGACCCATTTCATCAGGACTGACGGTCATCCGCAGATTGCCATGGGTTCACAGCTGTTGGGTGCCATTGTAAACATCATCCTCGACGCCTGGTTTGTGTGGGGCCTCAAATGGGGGGTGAACGGCGCCGCTTTGGCGACTTCGCTTGCCCAGCTGTTTACCACCGTTTACGTCATCGTGTATTTCCGCTCCAGCTGGAGCACGATCACGCTTCATAAAAAGAACCTCAGGCCCGAATGGCGGCGCATCGTCTTCCCCTTCCTGTTCCTGGGCCTCCCTCAATTCGTGATGAGCGTCGCTCACAGTGCAATCAATGCCGTCATGAACAAGAGCCTCGACGCTTACGGGGGGAGCCTCGCCACCGCAGCGATGGGCATCGTGATGAGCGCGAACACGGTGCTTTTGATGCCGCTGATGGGTGTCAGCCAGGGGGCGCAGCCGATCATTGGATTCAACTTCGGTGCCCGAAAATTCGACCGCGTGATCCGCACATACTGGCTTGGGGCCGCAGGTTGCACGATTTATGCCGTCATCACACTGGTGATCACGCTCATCTTTGCGGGGCCGATTGCCAGTATTTTCATCGATGACAACGCTGCATTGCTCGAGCTCTCCACCCACGCGCTGCGCATCATCAACGTGATGATCCCCATCATCGGCATACAGATCATGACCTCCGTTCTGTTGCAATCGACCGGCCGTCCGTTGCTGGCGCTGATCATCGGACTGTCGAGGCAGGTCATCATTTTGATTCCGCTGATTCTCGTGATGCCGCATCTGGTCACTGCGCTGTTCGGCATCACCCTTCTCGATGGATTGTGGTCCGCCTGGCCGACTTCCGACTTCCTTGCGGCTTGCGTCTCGATTCCCGTGGCGCTGAATGAAATCAGAAACCTGAGGGCCGGTCGCACCAAATTTAAGTTCACGACCGATCAGCCGGTGACGGACGATGATCAACCGATCAGGATGCCCAGCTCCGCACCAGCCCCCATCGCCTCAGCAACCCTGCCTCCCAATTCATTCCCACCACCTGAAATCTGAACGAAGCCTCTCGTTCGCCCGCCAACCCCCCTTCCCGGAGCAGTGATGATGGATCGCGATGAATGGCACGCCTTTTTGAAAGAAGCGTGGAGGGATGCGCTGTATCCGGCGTTTGTGCTCGGAGCGCTTTGCTTTTTGGCCGAGACCGCGAAGCTTTGCTTTGCGCACCCGTTTTTTGCCTTCGATCGTGCGATCATCTGGCCCGCTGCGTTTGGGATCCTGGGCCCTATGCTGGGGACTGTGCTTGTGGGATCGGTTGCCGGTGCGATTGTTGGGCAAAAGCGCGACGCTTTTTTGAGCAAGGGCTTTTTGGGAGCGGAGCTCGTTTACGCCTGGTCGCTGATGGTGATCTGTGCTTCGCAGACTTATACCGAGCTGGCGATTTTAGGGCTCGCCTGGCAGCGCAGGATGGCCGTATTGGTGGGGCTGGGGTTGCCTCTGATGGCGATCGGAGGGCTCCATCACTTTAAAGTGAAGCCGATTTACCGGGCGCTCTGGCTGATGATCCTTTATCTGTTACCGCTCCACTGGGCCTCGTTGCCGCGCTTTTTGTTTAAATGCCTGTTGCAGCGGAACTGGGCGGTGGAGCATCAAATCTTCGATGCGCTGAAGCTGGGCCTGCTCTCGATGGCGGTGGTTGCGGTCTTGTGGTGGGGGCTCAAACGATCGATGCGATGGGGATGCGCGCTGATGGCGGGGATTTGGGCCGCCCTTGTGATCGCGACTACGCCTCCGGCAATGGAGAAGGTTCCGGGTTTACCGAAGGCGCAGGGCGATGTGATCGTCGTTCTTCTCGATGCCCTGCGGATGGATTACACGTCGCTTTCAGGGGATCCTGCCCGGAGGGATGAGACGCCTGCGATGGCGGTGCTCGGTCGCGAGGGGGTGGTCTTTGAGACCGCTTATTCGCCGGCAAGCAGCACTCAGTTTTCATTGCCTGCCATGATGGGGGTGGATTTCATCGATCCATCGGTGGGCTATACGCGATGGACCGATGACGATGCGCGCTTTAGGGAGAGCCTTCCGGGTCAGCTCGAAATGCGCGGCTATCGGACGGCGCTTCTGAGCGATTTTCCCGAGAAGGTGATTCTGGGACTCGATAAGCTTCGCTGGTCGCATGTGGTAAAGCCCCGTCAAAGTTTCTATGCGTTTCAATGCTTTGGGAACCTTTGGCAAAAATACGGCAGAAAGGCTCCAGGCGTCAGCCTGCCTCTGGGGGACTTGGGGCCGGCTCGTCAGCTGAGCGCGCTGCTTTCGGAGTCCGATCAACCCCTGTTCGCGTTCTTTCACCTTTCGGTGCCGCATTGGCCGCACGACATCGCGCCTTATCGCACAAAACGGCCGCCGGAATGGGATGCTTCTGAGGCCTGGCGATTTAACGAGCGGGTACGTCTGCGTCAGCTCGCGCCTGAAGAAGCAACGTCTTTAAAACAGGCGTATCGGCGCGCGGTTTGGGCAGCAGATGAGCAGGTTGAGCAAATCATCGGCGCGCTTCGGCAGGCAGGACGCCTGGAGAACGCGCGCATCGTGCTGCTTGGGGACCACGGTGAGTCGATGATGGAGCATGGGGAGATCGGTCACGGGAACCTGCTTTACAAAGAAACGATCCTGCCGCCTTTGGTTTTGAAGGGGCCTGGCATTCAGACAGGGCAGCGCATCGGGGAACCGGTCACATCGCGCCATCTGATGAAAGCCCTGCTCGTCTGGGCAGACGGCGGTGACCCCATCGCGGTCTTAAAGGAAAGTTTATTGAGGGATGAAGACGGTCAGGCGCAAATCCTGGTCGACGGATTGTACGGCCATCTCATCGTATGGGGAGACTGGCACATGATCTGGAACCGCAATGAAGATGATCAGGGGAAGCCTTCCGCATCGATGAGTCACCCTCCCTTTGAACTCTACAACCTCGCAGATGATCCGGGAGAGCGCGTCAATCTGGCAGCGAAGGAGCCCGCCTTGCTGCAAAAGCTTCAAAGGATGATGGTCGAGCATCCCGATTTACCGGAACGGTTTCGCGAGCCATTGAGAAAGCTGATCGATCGATCACAAACCGTGCCTGACAAACCGTGAAGGCTGCCCAGTGAACTGAGAACGTTGCCCATTGGATCGCGAACATTGCCAATTGGATCGCGAATATTGCCCGTTGGACTGGGAATCGTTCGCGATGGATCGGGAATCATTCCACATCGATCGGTGAATCTGCCTGTAAGACTGCAAACAGCGCGCGATCATTTGTGAATCCTGACTGGTCGATGGAACCGCATGCTCGAATCCGTCCAGACCGTTCAGAATCTGAACGCCTTTTGTAAACGATGAATTGAAAAAAGTTGAAAAAACGCTGGCCAAATTGGTCGATGAGTGGTTAAATGAGCCCTGTGGTTTGCGGCAGAGGTTTGCCGCAACTTTTAACGTTGACCTTTGAAGGAGAGTCGGTCGCATGTTTTACGAGATGAAGGGCGCTTTAACGGAAGAGCAGGTTGCGCAGGCGAATAAGGATCTCGATTCGCTGGACGAGATGTTTTCGGCAGTGGGCAGGCCGCTTCAGCAGAGTGAGCGGGCTGAAATGCTGCGGGCAAAGCGTGGCAGTGGGGCGATCATCGATCTCACTCTGGATATGGCCAAAGAAAAGGGATTGACCCTCGATGGCAAACCGATGGCAGAGATTGAAGAGGCGAGGGCGCTTCGGATGCAGTTGCCCGCGCTCATTCACCGCCTGGAGAGCATCCTTCAGCTTGCAAACGATACCCTTTTAACGGCCAACGGCACCCTTTGGGACGGCTTTTTGGGTTATTACCGCGTGCTCGGGGCCATGGCCAAAGGCGACGCCGACATCGCCCGCCGCATCAAGCCCGTCAGCGAATTCATGGCGAGGAGCAGCCGCAAGGGCTCAAAGGCGGCTTCCACCGACGACGACGTCCTGTAAGCGATCGCTGAGTGTTTGCATGCTGCCGTAAGGCCTGCCAGCGCGCGCGGCATTGCGGCTCGATTCAAAGAAGGCGCCTGCCGATCAAACGGTGGGCGTTTTTTTTATTGGGGTAAGGGCAGGGGAGTGAGCGGCAGGGCGGCTCGTTTGGGCAGGAAACAGGCCCGATCGAACGGGCAGGGGTTACTTTGCGGCCTTATAGGCTTCCGCTACGCGGCCAAGCTCTTTCGGAATATCGATCTTTTGCGGGCATCCGCCGAGGCAGGATCCACAGCCCACGCAGGCATCCGCCCGCTTTTTGGCATCGATGCTCTCGTAATCGCGCTTAAACCGCTTTTGATCGCGGGTGACCTGCCCCTGATTGTAGAGCTCGAACAGATCGGTGATGGGGATGCCCAATACGCATTTGCAATACCGGCATGCCGTGCAGGGCACCGTCGGTACATTGCGAAAGATCCGCAGCGCTTCGGCAAGGGTCGCCTTTTCGGCGTCGTTTAAGGGCGCAATCCCGTTAAAGGTCTGCAGATTGTCTTCGAGATGCGCCATTTCGGTCATGCCGCTCAGTATCATGGCGATGCCCGGCAGCCCCGCAAGGTAACGGAATGCCCAGCTCGCGAGGCTCCTTTGCGGTTCGGCGGCTTTTAAGACCGCAGCAGACGGCTCATCGAGCCGCGCAAGCAGGCCCCCTCGCAGCGGCTCCATGACCCATATGGGAATGTTGTGCGAACGGAGCACGTCGTAGTGACCTTTGGCGTCGATCAGGTCCCAATCGAGGTAGTTCAACTGAGTCAGCGCGAAGTCGAACGGATAAGTCTCCACGATCTGGCGCGTGACCTCGGGCTTGTCGTGAACAGAGAAGCCGATATGGCGCAGCTTGCCCGCCTTCTTCTGAGCCGCCAGGAACTCGTAGAGGCGAAGCTTCTTCACCGTCTGAAAACGCTCCGCGTTTAAGTTGTGAAGCAGGTAGTAGTCGAAGTAATCAGCCCCGATGCGCTGGAATTGCTCCAAATAAATGCGCTCAGCATCCTTGGCGGTTTGAATCTGGCGCACGGGCAGCTTGGAAGAGATCGTGTAGCTTTGACGAGGGTACTTCTTTAAGGCGCGACCTAAGAAGCGCTCGCTTGCACCCTCGTGGTACGGGTAAGCCGTGTCGAAATGGTTGAGGCCGGCGCTCATCGCCCGATCGATTAAGGCCTGCGCTTTTTGTTCATCGATCTTCGATTTGTCGTCGCCCACCGTCGGCAGGCGCATGAGGCCGTAACCCAGCATCGGCAAATCGAGTCCCCCCACCTGGGTGCGCGGCATCTTGAGCGGGGAAGGGGATTGCGGCGTGGCCGTGCTGCCCTGAGCAAAGGTCTCACCGAGCCGCCAAAACGAACTGCATGCGCCCAATGCTGCGATCTTGAGCGCTCCCGTTAAAAAATCTCTGCGATCCATCGTTCACCTTTTTCGATTGAGGGGCCTGTTTTGCCACCGGAGGGAAGAGGGTTCTGATCGGACGGCCGACGTTGCCCGTTTGATCGCGAAGGCAAGTCAACAGCTGGCGCGCGATGCCTGCATGATTGTGCGCGCTGCTCACCCGATCGCGGCTGTTTTCCGCTTGATCGGCTTTTTATCGCGTTTGATCAAGTCTTTTTCAAATTGTGCAAAAGAATTTAAAAATTGACCCGAGCTGTAAATTGAGTCTTGACGCTTTATCGGTTTTGCGATAGAAACTGCGCCCCCATTGAACCCGTCAGAAAGGATTGGAAAATGGCAGAACGCGCAGTGGTACTCGCCAGTGGCGGCTTGGATTCGACCACTTGCATGGCGGTTGCGGCTTCTCGCAATCGGGAAATTATAGCTCTCTCGTTCTCCTATGGTCAAAGGCACAGCGTCGAGGTTGACTGCGCGCGCAAAGTAGCTGCCTATTTCAACGCCGCAAGGCATCTCGTCTTTGACTTAAGCCTGTTTCGCACCATCGGGGGATCGGCTTTAACCGCCGACATCGAGGTCCCGAAGGACCGAAGTTACGAACAGATGGGCGGAGATATTCCCATTACCTACGTCCCATCGAGGAATCTCATCTTTTTATCTTACGCTGTCGCCGTCGCGGAAACAGCTGGTGCGCACGAGATCTACATCGGGACGAACGCCGTCGATTACTCCGGATACCCGGATTGCCGCGATGAATTCATCCGATCCTTTGCTCAGACCGCGAACCTTGCCACTCGCATCGGCGTAGAGGGGGGTGGTCTGCGCATCGAGACCCCATTGCAGAACCTGAGCAAGGGGCAGATCGTCGCGTTGGGCCAGAAACTCGGGGCTCCCTATCACCTGACGATCACCTGCTATGATCCCGTCGACGGCGTGAGTTGCGGGCATTGCGACAGTTGCAGATTGCGTCTCCAGGGGTTTGCTGAAGCTGGCGTTGTCGATCCCATCCCCTACCTGAATCGCTGAGTGAGCTCGATCCTTCATGAACCTTCACGCCTACCGCGTAAAAGAAATCCGTTACACATTGCAAGGTGAAGGCGCGCAAGCGGGAAGGGCCGCTCTGCTTTGCCGATTTGCCGGCTGCGACCGGAAATGCCCCTTCTGCGACACCGACTTTAACGGTACCGACGGCGAAAATGGGGGTGTCTACAACAGCCCCCTCGAACTCGCGAGCCGGCTCAAAGCTTTATGGATCGGAAACCCACCCGCGCGCCCTTACGTGGTGTTTACGGGCGGTGAACCCACCCTTCAGCTCGACGCGGCATTGATAGATGCCTGCCATCAACTGGGCTTCGAATGCGGGATAGAGACACATGGCGGTCATGAAGTCCCCCCTGGCCTGGACTGGATCTGCGTCAGCCCCAAAGCGTGGCCCCTTGCGCAGACTGCGGGATCGGAATTGAAGCTCGTCTACCCAGGCTGCGGCCTCGACCTCGAACAGTTTGAATCTCTGAACTTTCAATATTTCTACTTGCAACCCGAAGATGGGCCTCAGCTGAGCGAGCATCGCCGAGCGGCAGCGGAGCTTTGTCTGGCCAGACCTCAATGGCGCCTGTCTCTCCAACAACATAAGATCATAGGAATCCCATGAGCGAAGAAGTGAATTTGCCAGACTGCGCGTCGACCACCGACGATCGCAACCTGGGCATCAATCGTGTCGGCGTGCGCAACCTCCGTTACCCCATCGAAGTGCTCGATCGCACTCAGGGACACCAGTCGACCATCGCGGATATTTCGATTGCCGTCACTGTACCCCCTGAGCAGCGCGGCACGCATATGAGTCGCTTCATCGAGATCATCGACAGTACGCGCGGAAACATCAGCCTGGAGACGCTTGCAGAAATCCTCCGCCGCGTGCAACGCCAGCTCGAAACTGATAATGCCTTCGTCGAAATCGCGTTTCCCTTCTTCATGATGCGGAAAGCTCCCGTTTCCGGCGTGCCATCGATGCTCGACTACCGGTGCACCTTCCGCGGCTCGCTGCACAAGAATGAGTTCGACTTTGCGATGACCGTGAACGTGCCGGTACATATCCTTTGCCCTTGTTCAAAGGAGATCAGCGAGCGCGGGGCACATAATCAGCGGGCGACGGTCAATGTGACGCTGCACGCGTCGCGATTTGTCTGGATCGAAGAGATTGTGGGCGCCGTGGAATCCTGTGCTTCATCACCTTTATACACGCTGTTGAAGCGCGTCGATGAGAAGCAGGTGACCGAGCAAGCTTACGACCGGCCGCGGTTTGTGGAAGATCTCGCGCGGGATACCGTCCTCGCAGTGCGCCGCATCGGGAACTACATCAGCGACATCGAAGTGACGGTCGACAGCGAAGAGTCGATACACAACCATTCCGCTTACGCGCAGCTGTACTGGTCTTCGGAGAACGAGGGAGCCATCGAAGAAGCGGCGGCAGAGGAAGAAGCCAAAGAAGAAAAGGCCAAGGAACCGCTCCGCATTCAGGATGCCGCAGGTGAAGAGGCGATGCAGCTGGCCTTCGGACGTTGGGTCTATCATCAGCGAAAGCTTCACGGCATCAAGCAATGCCAGCTCGCCAAGATGCTGGGCTTGACCCCCAGTTATCTGAGCCGACTCGAAAAAGGCGGAAGGGCCTCCGACGGCTTCCTTCGCGATTTTGCAGCCGTGCTACATCTCGATCCCGTCATCGTATCCCTGCGTGCCGGCCGTGTACCCCAGTCTCTCCTCGATAAAATCTCAAGAGAGCCCGAGCGCTTCTTAGCGATGTTCAAGTAGGGGTATAGCTTTCCATGAAAGGAGCCTGCGTTCGCTGAACGCGGGCTCTTTTTTTATATGGTGGATAGATGATGTTTCTGGTGGGGAAGGGAAGGTAGTGAGAGGTAAATATAGGGATCGCCGTGCGGCGATGGCAGGTAACTTGCGGGGAGAGTGCGAGTTTCTTTTGGGGAATGGTGGGTTAAAGTGGGGGAAGATGGAGTTTCTTTGTGGGAATGATGAATTTATTGAGTGAAAGATGATGTTTCTGGATGGAAATTGTTGGTTATATTGTAGTGAAGTTTGAATTTCTGT
>DBWM01000007.1:0-8478 GCA_002309015.1 Myxococcales bacterium UBA1238
ACGATGAATTCGATGCCTATCGCAAACATGTCCGCATCCCCGCAAAACCGGTTACAGCTGAGCCTGCCCCCGCTTTAATCGAACCCAGGGAAGAGGAAGATGAGTTCGAAAAAGCGCTTAAAGCCGCAAAGGAAGCCAGGTTAAAACGCGAAGCATCCCTGCGGGCGTCCCTCGAAGAAATGGAAGGCACCGTTGCCAAAAAGGCATCGAGCGAGCCACCCAAAACTGAACCGCCCGCGCCCTTACCCCAAAAAGCGCCCGCACCGAAGCCATTGACCGAAAAACCCAAAGCGGAAGAGCCACCCCAAAAACCCGCTTATGACGACTCCGGCGATCTTTTTTCACGCGCCTTAAGGGCTGCAAAACAGACGCGACAAGATGAATTAGACAAGCAGGAACAGGAAAAGAAGGCGGCAGAAGAGGCTGAAAAGGCCGAATTAAAGGCTAAAGCCGAGCGCGTGGCCGCGATGGTCCGGCGTGTAGAAGAGGCGAATAAGGCGGCAGCAGAGGAAGAAGCCGCGCGCAAAAAGCGTGAAGCCGAAAACAAGATGCGTTTGGAAGCGCGGCGTAAAGCGGAAGAAGCGGCGAAAGCAGCGGGAAAAGAATACGACCCCTTCGATGACTCCCACCTGCTCGTCGACTATGAATCCGACGATAAACGCGATCCATTCGACGACTCCGATCTTTTGGTCGACTACGATGCCGATCAGGAAGACGGCCATAGTTTCTTTGATGACGAGATGGGCGATGCTGCACCCTCGATGCGCTTCAAGAAGGAAAAGGCGGATCCATTCGATGAAAACACCTATGCAAGCGGGATCAGCGCCGATCATGCAGAGTCGCTCATGTTGTATGTTCGCAATCAATTGAAGTCGCTCTGACGGTGATATGCGCCCTGTCCCTGGGCCACGCCGCGATCCGCTTTGCGAAAGAGAGACTTGCGGAATTTTTGGCAAACTGGTAATAAGGCCGCCCTTTTAACCCAACACACACGCGACCCGAGTTGCAAATGCGTCCTCCGACGCGGGGATTTTGCACCAAAGACGGTCGCGGAGGACTCAAACGCAGAAAGGCTAAGTCCATGAGTTCTGTCTCCATTCACGAATTGCTCGCCGCCGGTGTCCATTTTGGCCACCAAACCCGCCGCTGGAACCCCAAGATGGCTCCCTACATTTACGGTTCTCGTAACGGGATCCACATCATCGATCTCCAGCAGACCCAGCCCATGTTCAACAAGGCCTGCGATTACATCACCGCTGCCGTCGCGCGCGGCGAAAGCGTTTTGTTCGTCGGCACCAAGAAGCAGGCCCAGTCGGTCGTCAAGGCCCAGGCCAGCCGCTGCGGCATGTACTCGGTCACCAATCGCTGGCTTGGCGGCACCCTGACCAACTTCCGCACCATCAAGGGATCCATCGAGCGCCTGAACAGCATCGACAAGATGTTCAAGGACGGCACCATCGAAGCGCTCACCAAGAAGGAAACCATGAAGCTCGCTCACGAACTCGACAAGCTCGAGACCAACCTGGGCGGCATCAAGGAAATGCAGCAGCTGCCTTCGGTGATCTTCGTCATCGACATCCTGAAGGAGCATATCGCCGTCACCGAAGCGCGCCGCCTGGGCATCAAAGTGGTCGCCATCGTCGACACCAACACCGATCCCACCGGCATCGACTTCCCCGTCCCCGGCAACGACGACGCCATCAGCGCCATCGAGCTCTTCACCAGCCGCATTGCCGACGCCGTGATCGAAGGCAGCCTGGCCGCCAAGAGCAACAACTTCAGCGAAAAAGAAAACGAATTCACGACCGCCGCCAGCGACATCGAAGTGGCTTACAAGCCCCACGGGATGGAAATGCCCACCCCCGAAGCGAGCGCCTCGCCCGATGCCAACGCTGAAGCCAAAGAAGACTGAGATTCGCGCATAGCACGCAAAGGAAGATCACAATGGATATTAAAGCCAGCGATGTCGCCGCCCTCCGCAAGCAGACCGGCGCGGGCATGATGGATTGCAAAAAGGCTCTCGCCGCTTCCGATGGCGATATCAAGAAGGCCTTGGAATATCTTCAAAAGAAGAACCTGGCTGCTCTGAACAAGCGCGCCGACAAGGTCGCTGCTGAAGGCGCCGTAGCCGCTTACATTCACGGCGATGGCCGCATCGGCGTTCTGGTCGAAATGAACAGCGAGACCGACTTCGTGGGCCGCAGCGCTGAATTCCGCGAACTCATCAAAGACGTCGCGATGCAGATCGCCGCTCTGCCTCCGCAATATCTCGACGACACCCAGATCCCCGAAGACGTGCTGGCCAAGCAGCGCGAAATCTGCCTGGCTCAGATGGAAGACTCCAACAAGCCGGCCGCCATCCTCGAGAAGATCGTCGACGGTAAGATCAAGAAGTGGAAGAGCGAAGTTTGCCTGCTCGATATGCCTTACATCAAGGACGGCGATAAGACCGTGCGTCAGCATATCCAGGACGTCGCTTCCCAGATCAAAGAAAAGATCGTCTTGCGTCGTTACGTTCGCTTCGAGCTCGGCGAAGGCATCGAGAAGAAGACAGAAGACTTCGCAGCTGAAGTCGCCAAGCAGATGAACGGCTGATTCTGATCCCCTTCCTCACCCTCCATTCCCACCATGCGCATTCTTTATAAAATCTCTGGCGAAGCCCTGGGACAAGGTCAGAACGCCTTAGATCCCGCAACCCTTACTCAAGTTGCCGCAGAATTGGTTGAAGCCCACAATGTCGGTGCAGAAATTGCCGTCGTTGTGGGTGGCGGAAACATCTTCCGGGGCCTCAAAGGCTCGGCCTCAGGCATGAAGAGTCGATGTCGGGCCGACCAAATGGGGATGCTTGCAACGGTGATCAACGCTTTGGCTCTTCAGGATGCGATTGAAAAACAAGGCGCAGCTGTCACCGTGATGAGCGGACTTGAAGTCCCAAAGGCTGTGGAGCCGTTTAGCGAGCGCAATGCACGAAAACTCTTGTCTCAAGGCGAGATTCTCGTTTTTGCGGGCGGTACGGGTAATCCCTTCTTCACCACCGACACGGCTGCGGCTTTGCGTGCAGCAGAGATCGGAGCCGATCGCTTGTGCAAGGCGACCAAGGTCGATGGGATTTATGACGCGGATCCGGTGAAGCATCCGGAGGCTCATAAGTTCGATCACCTGACCTGCGAAGAATGCCTGGAACGCCAACTCGCTGTGATGGATCAAACCGCGTTCAGCCTCTGCCGCGAAAACAACATTGGGATCGTGGTCTGTGCGCTCCATGAGGCGGGTAATATCGTGCGCGTGGCGAAGGGTGAATCGGTGGGAACGCTGGTAACAGCTTAAAGCCTTCACTTCCGGGCAATAAAAAAGCGGGCCTTAAACCCGCTTTTTTTTGATCCCGAGCCTCGGTGAATCAGACCTTCGGCATCGGTCCGGTCAGCTGACGAACCACGGTGGGCTCGATCGCCTGGCGGGTCAAAGTGCCGTCCAGCTTGCTCAGCTGCTCGTCGGTCAGCTTGGTGTCGGCGCTGAGGATCCCCAGAATGCGGGGCGTAGGCGCTGCGTGGAAGCTGCGCAGAGAAGGCTCATGCGGCAAATCCTGAGGCGCATTGCTGCGGAGCTGAGGGATCACGGCACTGTGCGCAGATTCGATCCATTTATCAAAGTTCAGCCCAGGAATATCGAGCGCCAGAATGATGAAATGCGGCAGGTATTTCGCCATCAGGCGGCCGCCATCAAACAGGTTGTCGGTCTCGTAGACTGAGAAGCAACGCTCTTCGTCGGTCTCAGCGCGATCGACCAGAGCATCGTAAATCGCGTCGCGATCGGCAGAGTTGGTATCGATGATCAACGCGCGCTGCGTCGTCGTATCGCCAGGTTGCTCGATCCAGGACAGAGGAATCTGGTTCTTTACGCAGAAATCCTCCAAATCGGCGCGCATGATGCGACGATGGCCGCCTTGGGTTTTATGGGCACGAATATGACCATCTTTGATCCAGCGAATGATGGTCATGGGGGTCACTCGGCAGACGCGGGCAGCGGTGTGAGTGGAGAAAATCTCGGGAATTTTTTGCTCGCTCATCTTGTCCCTCATTCAATGAAAAATTTCAGCCATTTGGAAAATTCGGTCACCGGCTCAAAAAATGACCGCTCAACAGCGGTTGGATTTGTAACGTGATTTCGTGAGAGCTTTCAACAACTTTTTCTGTTTATATCAGAAATTTGAGCAGTCCCAGGAGCGCTAACTCCTTGTAACAACTCAAATTTCCATCAACTCTGCTTCTTTTGCCGAAATCAGTTTTTCAATTTTTGCAATCGCTGCATCGGTCTTTTCTTGAATCTTCTTCAAAGCCTTTTCGAGATCGTCTTCGGTGATGTCGCCGTCTTTCTGGAAGCTCTTGGCCGTCGCATTCGCGTCGCGGCGCTGATTGCGCGTCGCCACCTTGGCTTCTTCACCGCAGGCGTTGACCTGCTTCACCAGGGCCTTGCGGCGATCTTCCGTCAAAGGCGGGATCGAAAGGCGGATCAGGTTGCCATCGTTGCTCGGGGTGATCCCCAAATCGGATTGCAGGATCGCGCGCTCGATGTCCTTGAGCAGGCTTTGCTCCCAGGGCTTGATCGTAATCATGCGCGGCTCCGGAACCTGAATCCCCGCCACCTGTGACAGCGGCGTCAGCTGCCCGTAATAGGAAACCTTAATGTTATCGAGCAGATTGGCGTTTGCACGACCTGTACGAATCCGGGCCAGCTCGCGGTTCAGCGCATCGTTGGTCTTTTGAAATCCGGCTTCTAAGTCACTCAGGATGGAATTGATCATGGTCACTTCCTCAAAGAAACCCGTAAAAACAGGGCGAGTTGTAACACATGTGATTCAAAACAAAAAGCGCTACTCTTAAGTAAGACCAAAAAAGAGGGCATAAAAAATTGCCCTGCCTTGCTCTTAAGCGGCTCGGCTTGTATCTTGCCGCCCCATTTGAAGACAAAAGGCGTCGTCATGCGCAGATTGAGTCATTTTTTGAGTCATCCGAAGGCCGATCTTTGGTGTATCGGCGCGATTTGGTTGCTGTTCCTTGCCCTGACCCCGTTTTTCGGCATCTGGGAACCCTGGGAATCGAATTTTGCTCAGGTGGTCGAGCAGATGCGCAGCCACGGCAACTGGCTTCAGGTTCAGATGCCCGTCGCATCCGGCAGCCCTCAGGCGATCCCCAATCTCTCGTTCGCTTACTGGCCCGCCGTAGGCAGCACCGCATTGTTTGGATACAACGCCTTTGGTCTGCGCCTGCCCGGACTGCTCTTTGCCCTGCCCGCCATGCTTTTGCTTTACAGCGCCGCCCGCCGCTTTTTTGGCCGGATCGCCGCCGTTTGCAGCATGCTCGTCCTGCTGGGCCTTCCGCTCTTCGTGTATCCCGTGCGCATCGCCTTTGCACAGAGCGTCAGCCTGAGCGCCCTCACGATCTCCTGCCTTTCGGTGATCCTCCTTTTTGCAGAGCCCAAAGCCCAAAAGCGGTTTCAGTGGCTGGCGTTTGGGGGATTCGTCGTCTCGTCGCTCTGCAGCGGGCTTACGGGGTTTTTAACGCCGCTTGCGACCGCAATTGTGGCCCTTTTGGTGCGCAGGCATCACACCCAGGAATCTTTGCGCGATCTGTTCCGGCGCTTCGGGTTATGGCCGGCGGTCGTCGCTTTTCTGCTCATCGCGCTGGGGGTCTGGCGGGCCTGCGTGCATAACCTCAATCATCTGGGGGCCTTGTTCCTTTGGCAGGATTCGCTGACGGGCACGCTCGCAGCCAAGAACCGGCCTTCGTTTGAACTTGCAGCGCATCAGCTGGGCTTTGGGTTGTTCCCGTTTTCGGCGCTCCTGCCCTTTGCCTTCGCGCGCCTGCTCAGCAATAACGATCCTGCAGAAGCCACCACGGACGATCAGGCCTCTGACGATGATCCGAAGCCCTGCATCCAGCTGTTTGCCCCTGCGATCTTTACCTGGCTCGCCCTCGCCTTCCTCATTCCCGCCTGCTTCATCTCTTACTGCCACACCACCTTCTTCATCGGTGCGCCTGCAGCAGCCCTGGCGGTGGGTCTCTACATCGCGAGCATCCTGAAGAATCACAGCGAGACGGGCCTTCGCGAACCCATCTGGGCCCTCTGCACCGTGGCCGCCCTCGCGCTCATCGACAGCAACCTGAAGCACGACCCTCACCTTTTGGCCGACGTCCTGGTGGGCAGCCGCGTGGAAGAATTCCCCGGCGCGCTTCCGGGATTCTTCATCGTCCGGCTCCTCGACATGCTGCTCCTCGCCGCGCTCCTGCTCTATCAGGCCGGCGCTGACCGCGCGCTTCGCCCCGTCTTCACGTGGTTATTCTACCCCATAAAGCAGCTCGCCATCGGTTATCGCTGCTTTATGGCCGTCATCTCGCTGCTGTTGCCCATCTACATCACCGTGCGCCCGCCGCGGTTCATCGAGAACCTGTTGCAGAAGGATTTCTGGAGCGGGCTCCTGCCGCCTGCACGAAAGTCGATCCTCTTCGTGGTGATCTGGGTGGTCAGCATGATCATTCTGCAGATCGTCTGGAGCTGGCGCGTCAAAAAGCTCGACGGCAGACGCGAAGGTCAGATTTCCGAAAAGCTCGGGCGCATGCTTCAGACGATCATGACGCCCCGTTTTGCCACCGTGAGCCTGCTTGGGATCGCCGCCCTCATCGCCTTCTTCCAGAACAGCTGGATCACCCAGCAGATGACGAAGCAGTTCAGCCAGCGCGACATCGTCGAAGCCTACCAGCGCTTCGCGCAGAAGGGTGAGAAGCTCTACAAATACAGCACGCTCAAAGACATCGGCATGTATTACACGCGCGATTACCCCGACATCGATCCCGTGCAGTTCAAGCTCCTCGCCCAAAAACCCGAACGCTTCTTTGCCCTCATTCCGCGAAGCCAGCTTGCGCAGATGCACACCGAGTTCAAGCGCGTCACCGAACGCAATCTGCCCGTGCTCCACAACGAGAACTTCCGCGTGATCCTGATCTCGAACCAGCTCAAGCCGAACGAGCAGGATTTAAACCCCATCAACCACGCGCTGGTGAACGCCCTGCCGCCCAAGGCTCAGGCTTCGCACGTCGTCTTCGATCATAAAATCGAGCTTGCGGGCTGGAAGGTCACCCCGGCGGCGCCCCGTCCGGGCACTCAGGCCGTGGTCAGCCTCTTCTGGCGCGTCCTCGAACCGGTCTCCGGCCAATGGAAGGTGTTCATCCATCTCGACGCCGCCGGCCAGCGGATCAACGGCGATCACGATCCCGTCGAGGGCCTCTTCCCCACCAGCAACTGGGCCAAGGGCGATCTCATCCAGGACGACCACCATCTCCTGATCAACCATTCCATCTCGCCCGATCTCTTTACGCTTTACGCCGGGCTCTTCCAGGGATCCAAGCGCATGCCGATCACCGAAGGCAGCAATGACAACGACAACCGCGCCAAGCTCGGCACCGTCCGCGTGCATTGATGCTCACCCTAAAGATCATGGCCTTCATCTGGGGCGCCTGCTTCGGCAGCTTCCTCAACGTGGTCATCTATCGCCTGCCCCACGGGATGTCGCTCTCGCACCCCGGATCCCATTGTTGCAGCTGTGACGCGCCGATCCGCTGGTACGACAACATCCCCGTGCTCTCGTACCTGATCCTGCGGGGCAAATGCCGCCGCTGCAAAGCCCCCTACAGCCCGAGGTACATGCTCATCGAGGCCGCCTGCGGTGCGCTCTCGCTCGCGCTCTTTCAGCATTACGTGCAATGGCCCGGCGAGTTTGTGGAGAACCCGGCGTTTTTGGGGAGCCTCGCGCTCTGGCTCTATTTTTTGATGTTCTCTCTGGCACTGGTGGCGGCGGCCTTCATCGATCTGGCGCATTTCTTTTTGCCCGACGAGATCACGCTGCCGGGCATCGCGCTCGGGATTTTTGGGGCTTACCTGCTGCCGGGCTGCCGGGGGCTCGATCACCTGATCGCGGCTGCGGCGGGCGCATTGCTGCTCGGACTGGTCGCCCTTTTCGGGCGCCTGATCTATCGGCGGGAGGCGATGGGGCAAGGGGATCTCAAGCTGCTCTCGATGATCGGCGCCTTTTTAGGCTGGCGCGCGCTGCCCTTCGTGTTGCTCGCGGCGGCTCTGCAGGCCCTGCTCGCCTTTGCCCTCGCGCGGCTCTATCGCGGCCTCACCGGAAAATCCATGGGCCTCGAGGTTCAAAGCGATCAATTCGACGCGCAGTTTGGCGAAGCCCCCGATCCCGAAGCCTCCAAGCCCCCGCGCACGCATGCGGTCATCCCCTTCGGCCCCTTCCTCGGCCTCAGCGCCATCGAAGCCCTGCTGTTTGGCGCGCCCCTCACCCAGGGACTCTTCGCGCTCTTCACCGGCGAATCCGGCCTCATTTAAATTTTTGTAAGCTTTCAGATCGGACAAACTGCCCCCGGAGCTTCCAGGGTCGCTTTGTCCCCCGGCAAAAGCGACCCTGGACGCTCC
>DBWM01000007.1:8621-15443 GCA_002309015.1 Myxococcales bacterium UBA1238
GGCAAAAGCGACCCTGGACGCTCCAGGCCTGTTTTCTACGGTTTGGAAGAAAGGATTGTGCGTTTGAGGGCGGGGATCACATCTTCCCGGTGAGCGAGAAGGCGATGATGAGGCCGTAAATGACGAGGGATTCGATCAGGGCGAGACAGAGGATCATGGGCGTAAAGATTTGCTTTTGAGCGCCCGGATTGCGCGCGATGCCCTCGAGGGCGGTGGCGGCGGTCTTCCCTTGTGCCAGAGTGCCCGCAAAGACGCAGCAGGAGATCGTGAGCGCAGCTGCAAGACCGATCACCGCCCTGGACGACAAACCGGTATCGGCAGCAGCAGCCGCATCCTGAGCCATCGCCGGCAGGGCGACCAGAGACAGGGCGATCGAAGAAAAGATGGATGTGATTTTCATGGCAAACTCCCCTGGGGACTGTCCCCGAAAAAACGAAACCTTAATGCGTTGCAGCGCGATCTTCCGCCGGCGATTCCTCTTCGGACTCCTCTTCGTCCTCGATGGCCATGGCGATATAGACCGTGCTGAGCAAACAAAACACCATCGTCTGCACCAGGCAGACGATCACGCCGAGCAGCATGACGGGGATCGGCACCAGAATGGGCACCAGTCCCAAAAAGATGGTCAGCACCACGTGATCGCCCACCATGTTGCCCATCAGACGGAGCGCGAGGCTCATCGGGCGCGCCAGATGGCTGATGATCTCGATCACGAAGAGCAGCGGCGCAAGCCACCAGACGGGCCCCATCAGATGTTTGATGTAAGCCCAGCCGTGCGCCTTTAAGCCGTAAATATGGGTCGCAAAGAACACGATGAGGCCGGCGGCGACCGTCGTCTCGAGCACGTCGGTGGGCGGCAGAAAGCCCGGAATCAGCCCCGCCAGGTTTGAAAACAAAATGAAGAAGCCGAGCCCCGCGATGAGCGGCAGAAAATGGCGCGCAGCCTTTCGGCCCATCACGCCCGACATCATGTCGAGGAAATAGCCCGCAATCCCCTCAACGAGCGCCCGCACGCTGAACCGCGAAGAAGGCACCAGCGCCTGATCGCCCAGCGCCGACATCTTCCGCCGGTAGAGCACGCCCAAAACCACCAGCACGAGCAGAATAAACAGGGTCATCCACACATGCGCCAGGCTGTGCGTCGGCGTGCCCATCAAGAGACCGTCGCCCAGTTTGTGCGAAAGCAGCTGCTCAAAACTCCGCAGCCCCGGAAGCAGGTGAAACCAGGTTTCGTGCTCACCCATGATGCTCTCCCTCCGCAACTTTCTGAGGCCAAAGCGAGGCCAGCAAAATCGCCATCACCGAAACCGAGAACCCCGAAAGCAGCCCCACAACGGAGCTCCGCAATAAAAAGAGCGCGCAGGCGATCGCCCCCACCAGGGCCGCAAACTTGAGCGCCCAAAAGATCGCCGCCCGCTTCACCGAGCCCGATTCAAACAGCCTCCCGATGCGCCCCAGGGCGTAAAGGTTGGCCAGGCTCAAAGCCCACCCCAGACCGTAAGCCAGCATCAGGTCGCGATCTTTGAAGAAGGCGCAAACCCCGAACCCTAAAACGCCCAGAACCGCTGCGATCCGCAACGCCAGGCCCAAAATGGCAGGCCCAATCACGGCTCAGCCTCATCTGCGTCTTTGGAAGAATGGGAGGCGTCATCCGGAGTGGATGGAGATGCGGGTTCGTTTAAAACGCGCCGGGTCGCCCGATAGAGCGAACGCCCTGCGGCGGCCACCCCGAGCAGCGTGCCCGAAAGCAGCCCCCAGGGTTCAAACGCAAACTTCTGTTCCAAAAAGTGACCGATCCAGGCACCCAAAGCGATCGAAAGGCCGATCTCAAGCCCCAGGCTCGACATGCGCCAGGCGTTCCATTGCTCGCGCATCCTGATCTCCCGGGGCGAACCGGCGCTCACGGCTGATCCGCTCCGTCGTCATCGTCGACATCGGCGTCGTCGGCATCGGCGTCATCGTCACCCACGGCGTCTTCATCCTCACCCGCATCGCGGCGCATGAGCTCCGCCTCCGCCAGCGCCTGCACTTTGAGCGCCGCATCGGGATCCGCCAGCCTGCGCACGGAATTCATGACTTCAGAACCCGGCTCGCCCACGACGCCCTCCAAATCCGTCGGATCGTCCTCATCGGAGCCCGGAACGTAGCGCGCCACGCTCTGCACATGCTCGCCTTCACCCACGTTGATGAGCCGCACGCCCTGAGCGACGCGGTTTGTACTGCGCACCTCGGAGACGCGACCGCGGATGATCGTGCCCTTGTCGGTGACCATCAGGTACTGATCGTCTTCGGAATCGACGCGCACCATGCCCACGACGTCGCCGTTGCGCTCGTTGACCACGATGTTGGTGACGCCTTTGGCGCCCCTGCGGGTTAAGCGGTATTGCGATGCGAGGGTCCGCTTGCCGTAGCCGTTGGCGCAGACCGTGAACAACTGCGCCTGCTCCAGCTCTTCGGGCTCCACTGTGACGCAGCTGACCACCTGATCGTCGTCGGCCACATCCATGCCCTTTACGCCTGCGGCGGATCGCCCCATGGAACGCACGTCGTTTTCATCAAAATGCGCGGCCATGCCTTTGGCGGTGGCGAGCACGATCTGGCTGTTTCCCGAAGTGAGGCGCACGGCTATGAGGCTGTCGCCTTCGCGCAGCAGCATCGCGATGATCCCCGAAGGCCGGATGCTGGAATAAGCCATGATGTCGGTCTTCTTGACGACGCCGTTCTTGGTCACGAAGAGCAGGTATTGCCCCTCCACGAACTCCGGCACCGCGAGCACCATGGCGAGCTTTTCGCCGCTCTCAAAGTTGAGCAGGTTGATGATCGGCTTGCCGCGCGCGGTCCGGCTGCCCTCGGGCAATGCGAACACGCGCTGAGAGAAGGCGCGGCCCTTGTTGGTAAAGAAGAGCATATGGGCGTGGCTTGAGGAGACAAACAGATGCTCCACAAAATCGTCGTCCTTGGTCGACATGCCCACTTTGCCGCGTCCGCCTCTGCGCTGCGCCTGATATTCGCGCACCGGCACGCGCTTGATGTAGCCCTCGTGGCTGACCGTCACCACCATGTCTTCCATGGGGATCAGATCTTCGTCGCACATATCGATCGCCGCGCCCATGATTTGCGTGCGCCGGGGATCGTTGAATTCGGCTTTGACCGCGAGCAGCTCTTCCTTGATCAGGTTCAGCAGCAGCTGCTCGTCGCCCAGAATCGCCTCCAGACGCGCGATCTCGGAACGCACCTGCGCCAACTCGTCCAAAACCTTCTCGCGCTCCATGCCCGTCAGGCGTGACAGGCGCATATCGAGGATGGCCTGGGACTGCACCTCGCTCAGCCCGAAGCGCTCGCACAGAGTCTCGCGCGCTTCGTCCACCGTCTTGCTGCTGCGGATGATCGAGATCACCTCGTCGAGATGATCCAGCGCGATGCGGAAGCCTTCCAGAATATGTTCGCGCTCGCGCAGTTTCTTTAATTCAAAGCGGCAGCGGCGCAGCGTCACGTCTTTGCGGTGATCCACAAACGCCAGAAGCATCTCTTTGAGCGAGAGCGTGCGCGGTTCCCCGTGAACGATCGCCACCATGTTCAGGCCGAAGCTGCTTTGAAGCGGCGTCAGCTTAAACAGATGGTTCAGAATCACCTGCCCCTGCACGTCGCGGCGGAGTTCGATCACGATGCGCATCCCGTGGCGGTCGCTCTCATCGCGGAGTTCCGAGATCCCTTCCACCTTTTTGTCGTGCACGAGCTCGGCGATCTTCTCGATCAGCTTCGCCTTGTTCACCTGATACGGGAGTTCGGTGATGATGATCCGCTCGTGGTTGCTCTGGGTTTCGACTTCAGCCACCGCGCGGATCGAGATGGTGCCGCGCCCCGTCGAATAGGCCTCCTTGATCCCAGCGTTGCCGTAAATAATGCCGCCCGTAGGGAAATCAGGCCCCGGGATGTAGCGCATCAATTCCGCAAGCGTGAGATCGGGGTTGTCGATGAGGGCCACGCTCGCGTCGATGGATTCGCCCAGATTGTGCGGAGGGATGTTGGTCGCCATGCCCACCGCGATGCCCTGCGTGCCGTTGACCAGCAGATTGGGGATGCGGGTCGGCAAAACCGTAGGCTCAACCATCGATTCATCGTAAGTCGGCGCAAAATCGACGGTATCTTTATCGAGATCGGCGAGCAGCCATTGCGTGATCTTGGCCATCCGCACTTCGGTGTAACGCATGGCCGCCGGGGGATCGCCGTCTACGGAACCAAAGTTCCCCTGACCATCCACCAGCATGTATCGAAGCGAGAAATCCTGCGCCATGCGCGCGAGCGTCTCGTAAACCGCAGCATCGCCGTGCGGGTGATATTTACCGATGCAGTCGCCCACGATGCGCGCGGATTTTTTAAAGGCGCTGTTCCACGTATTTTTGAGTTCATGCATGGTAAACAGCACGCGCCGCTGCACAGGTTTCAGACCATCGCGCACATCAGGGAGGGCCCGTCCGATGATCACCGACATCGCGTAAGCGAGCATCGCCTCGCGCATCTCGTCTACGATGTTCCTCGGAATGGGTCGTTTATCGCCGTCCATAGTTCTGCCTAACATCCAAAAAATCGCAGCGTTTTAAGCCATATATGCCCAAAAGTCAACGCAGCATCGGCCATCAGGAACAGCTCCGCCCTCCATGCAATTGCAGCATTGCACCCTCATTTCCGAAGCCGTGATCCCGGATTGCTGCTGCGTCAGGCGGGTACGTCGAGGCCGGCTTCGATGCGCTTTTTGCGCCAGTCTTCGATGGCCAGAAGGAATGCGGCCACAATATGGGGATCGTACTGCGTGCCCGAGCAGGCTTTGAGTTCTTCGACAGCAAAGGCGTGAGGCAGGGCTTTGCGGTAAGCGCGGTGGGAGGTCATCGCGTCGTAGCTGTCGGCCACGGCCATGATGCGGGCCATCAGAGGGATTTCTTTGCCTTTTAATCCCCTCGGGTAGCCCGTCCCGTCGTAGTTTTCGTGATGTCCGCCGATGGCGGGGAGCAGCGCCTTAAAGGTGGGGATCGCGCCCAGGAGTTCTTCGCCGTAAACGGGATGGAGCCTGAAGCGGCGGACTTCGTCGGGGGTTAAGCCCGTCGGCTTGTTGAGTTCGTCGGAGCGAATGGTGAGCTTGCCGATGTCGTGCAGGCGGCCGGCCTGGTAGATGAGCTCGGTTTCGTGAGGCGGCAACCCCAGGCGTTCGGCGGTCAGGCGGGCGTAAAGGGCGACGCGCTCCGAATGGCCGGCGGTGTAGGGATCCTTCTCTTCCAAAGCGGTGACGAGCGCTTCGATGGTATGCCGAAAGCTCCGTTCGAGCGCTTCAAAGAGCTGCGCAGACTGCACGGCTGCAGAGGCGCGATCGGCGATGATGGTGAGCAGTTTGCGGTCGCGTTCCCAAAAATTGCGCTGCGTGCTCGAAGCGATGAGCACGCCAAAATGCTCTTCCTGCTGAAACAGGGGCACGATGACGACCGACAGCAGGCGTTTCGTGCGCTCGTTTTGCTCGATGTAATGCGGCAAATGGGCTTCGTCCACCACCACAGCCGTGGTGAGCGCCAGAGTTTCCTCGGTCAGATCCTCTTCGGTGAGCGGATCCCCCAGGTTGACGCCGTCCCACATGATCTCGTTTCGGGGAAACAGGATCACATGGACGCCCGTCGCCCGCGTCTGCTCCTGCACGGTTTCCGCAATCAGCCGCAGATTGGGCAGGAGTTCGAGGCTTGTGCTCATGCGGGACGCGAGCTGATAGAGCGAAAGCGCCGCCCGCAACTCAATATTTTCACTTCGCAGCCGCTGTTGCGTGAGTCCCCTGCGCACAGCGAGCATCACATCCTGGATCTTGAACGGCTTTTGCAGGTAATCGAAGGCCCCCAGCTTCATCGCCTGCGTCGCAGTCTCCACGCTCGGGTAAGCCGTCATGATCAGCGCTACCGTAAACGGATGGGATTCCTTGAGTTCGCGCAGCAGATCGAGGCCGCTCATTTCGGGCAGACAAAGCCCGCTCAGCACCAGATCGATCCTTTCGCGCTGCATCAAAGCGAGCGCCGATCGCGCGTCGTCAACGGTCCAAACCTTGTAGCCTTCCTGCGAAAGAAAATCCGTCAAAACCGCCCGGGTGACCTGTTCGTCGTCAACCACAAGCACCGAGGGCACCTGCGACCGTGCAGTCCACGCTTCGTCCCCTCGTTCGGATGCATCACCCATGCATTGCTCCCTCAAGCATTCGCCCTATCATAAACGCTTCGCTTCAAAAAGGCGCGCAAACTCGAAAGCGGTCAGATAAAAAATCCGCCGGCAGGAATCGGGAAGCGATTTGCAGTGCTGTTTTTTGAGTTCCGATTGATCAGAAATCGTTTTGCATATATACAAGATGATTCCTGATGGAGCGGAGCGCGTATTTCATACCTGCATCTTTAACTCCAATCTGTCGGGAATCAATCTGCAGGGATACTTTTCAAAATCCGAACGGTGCAGATCAGATTTACAGGCCTGCATAAAGGATCCCGAATCCTGCAGATGGAGTTTGCAGGGATGCTTTTAGGGATCTGAAATTTAGGAAGCTGGTTTGAGGGGATGTTTTGAAGGATCTGAATTTTAGGGAGCTGAGTTGATGGGATGTTTTGGGGGAGCTGAATTTTGGGGGGCGGGTTTGAGGGGATGTTTTTGGGGATCTGAAATTGTGGAGGCAGGTTTGAGGGGATGTTTTGGAGGATCTGAATTTTTGGAGGCGGGGCTGAGTGGATGCGGCATCCCTTTGGATCGCGCGATCTTGATTTTGTAAGCAGAGAGGGTGAGAAACCCCGCTTCCGGGCGGGGTTT
>DBWM01000007.1:15550-16104 GCA_002309015.1 Myxococcales bacterium UBA1238
TTTGGATCCTCTCGTGGCTTCGTGAAAAAGGGTGTTGTGCGATTGCAGGTCCGCTCTGCAGCCCTGCAATCGCACAACCGAATCCCGAGGTCGCAGTGATCAGGGCTGCATGAGGGATCTCCGTTCCGCGCTGCGCCCATGGGGGATCTACAAACGACGTCCCGCAGCATCGGAAAGAGATCGGAAGGCTTGCAAACAAGATCTCGAGTTTTCGGGAGGCTTCTGGCAGCCCTGCATCGCGAATCCCGAGTTTTCGGGATTCCACAGGTAGCCCCGCATCGCGAATCCCGAGTTTTCGGGACTTCCAATGTAGCCCCGCATCACGAATCCCCATACCCCGGGAATCCTCAGCCAGCCCCGCATACCCGCCCCCAATCACTCCGATCTTCCATGGGGGCCCAGCCTTCCGCCTGAGCGCAGCGAAGGAGGACCTGGGCCCATACGAGATCTCCGATCCTGCACGCCGCGATCTTAAATGATCGCCCGAGGGTCCGGGGGCGACATCCGATCTTTCTCTCAACAGCCCGCCACAGGAGCCCCCGGGCGGCCGGGAA
>DBWM01000069.1:0-738 GCA_002309015.1 Myxococcales bacterium UBA1238
AGTTGGTTGATGTATCCTGAGCGTGAAGTGGTCGTTGGTCGATTGCCTGTTCGTTGCATCACCCGTTTCTACAAGATCCTTTTTTGCAGGGAGATAGGGGAACCCCGCTTGCGACGCGGGTTTCCCCTTTCTCCCTGCACCCTCAACCCCATCCCGGCCGCCCAGGGGGCTCCTGGCGTGGGTAGGTGGTAGCGGCGTCGGATGTCGCCTCCTGGACCCGAGCAGGTGGGTGAGTGGTAGGGGCCTGCAGGATCCACCATCGTGAGAGGGCCCAGATTCGCCCTCGCTGCGCTCGGTCGAAGGGCTGGGCCCCGGAGGGGCATCCCTATTGGAGGGAGTTGTATGGGCATCGACGTGGCAGATATATGTGGTAGGGTAACTCAAGCCGTCCCCACTGGGGAGAATCACCTCTCCCTCGCTGCGCTCGGTCGAAGGGCTGGTCCCCTGAGGGGCATCCCTTTTTAAGGGAAATCGAATTGCAACCGATGCCGCGATCTGACCCCTCGATTACCCAAAAAGTCCTCGAGACATCCCCACAGATCCCCCATCGGCGCAGCAGATACACGCGATCCCTCATGTAGAAGGGATCCTGCGCCCCAGGGATCCGGTTGAGCGCTTGCGGGGTCGCGGAGCGGGCCTGCAGGCGTGCAACACCCATCGTTCATGAGGTCGCGAGAGGAGAGAAAGGCAGGCAGTGGCGCCTCCTCGCCACTGCCGTGTAGTTGCCCTTTGGGGAGG
>DBWM01000069.1:769-20953 GCA_002309015.1 Myxococcales bacterium UBA1238
AGCGGGGGTGTCTCATCCTCTTTGCAGAAGAGGATCGAGAGGATGGGGATGGGGGATCTGAAGTTGGGGCATCTGTTTTATGGGCATATCGGGATGTCGTTGCATCCTGAGCGTGAGGTAGTTTTGAGGTGCTGGCCTGTTAGAGGCATGTTGATTGTGAGGAGGTTGTAAGTTGCTGACCTGTTAGAGGCATGTTGGGCGTGATGTGGTAGTGGGTTGGTGGCCTGCTCGGGACATGTTGAGCGTGAGGTGGTTGTGGGTTGGTGGCCTGCTCGATGCATCACTTGTTTTTACAAGATCATGTTGAGGGTGCAGGGAGATAGGGGAACCCCGCTTGCGACGCGGGTTTCCCCTTTCTCCCTGCACCCTCAACCCCATCCCGGCCGCCCAGGGGGCTCTTGGCGTGGGTAGGTGGTAGCGGCATCGGATGTCGCCCCCTGGACCCGAGGGAGTGGGTGAGCAGTTGGGGGCTTGTGGATCCACCATCGCGAGAGGGCCCAGATTCGCCCTCGCTGCGCTCAGGCGAAGGGCTGGGCCCCGGAGAGGCATCACTTTTGGTGGGGGTTTTGATGGGGTGTGTGAGGTAGATGGACTGGGGTGTATCGGTGAAGCCTTCCACATGGGGGATTGATCACCTTGCCCTCGCTGCGCTCAGGCGAAGGGCTGGGCCTCTATGGGGCATCACTTTTGTTGATGTTTGCAGGGAAAGGATTGGGGCCTGGTGAGGAGAGGGCGGCGGTGATGCGATCGGCAAGCGATTGCCTTACTCGACGCATACTCTGGGGGATCTTCTGCCTCCAGAAAGGAGAATATCCTCAAGAGCGGTCATGCTCGGGTTCTCGCAGGACCGCAAGCCACTTCCTCCAAAAAGCACAGCATCTCCAGCAAAAATATATCCTACACGTCATGACACTTTACGGTTGATCATTTGAGTTTGCGCGTTCAAGATCCCCGCCACGTGGGAACTTTTTTATCGAGGAGATCCATGCGCAATTCCTACTTAGGCCTCATGTCGATGCTTTGCGTGATGGCCTGTAATCCTAACGAACCTCCGAAACCGGGGGATTCGCCTTCTGGAGGCTCTCAAAATCCACCACAGACGCCTGCAATACAGGGTGGTGACTCCAATCAGCCTTCCAAGAACCTCTCGCAGCTGATCATCGATGAGCATGCGCCGAGTCCGGGACAGAAGTTTGAGATCCCCAAGCTCGACCCGCAGGATTGGGCGGAAGTTCCGGGACTGACGGATGGGAAGGCGACCGGTCCGCTGCAGGTGGTTTCGGCGACGCCCTCCGGAGACTGCATAGGCAACTGCTTCCCCACCGTGGTCTTTAACCAGCCGATACAGGCGCTGGGCGATCACCGGACCGACATTCCCTTCGAGATTACACCCAATACAGAAGGTGAATGGCGCCCGATGGGCAGCCGCACCCTCGAATTTCGCCCGTCCAAACCCTGGCCCAAGTCGACCGAGATCTCGGTGCGCATCCCGAAGGGGTTTAAAGGCAGCAACAACGCCACCCTTGAAGAAGATAAGCGGTTTTCGTTTATCACCGAGCGCGTGAGCATTTACGACATCGAGACCGAGCGCTGCAGCTGGAATTGCGAAAGGGTCAAACCGGATGAGCTGTTCGTCATCACGCTCTCTCAGCCGGTGGTCTCCGAGTCCCTGGTGAAGGTGGCGTACATTCAGCCTGAAGACGGTGAGGCTCATCTGCCGCTCAAAGTGGTGAAGGTGGGGGAGTACAACACCGAGCAGGAATCCCAGAAGATTTGGGTTACGCCTGAAAAGCCCCTGGCTCTGGATCAAAGATACAAACTCGTTGTGGAACCCGGGCTTCAAAGTCAATATGGCTCCGCCCCTTCGCTCGAGAAAGAGACCTTTTCCTTTAAGACCTATGGTCCCTTTGTCTTAAACAACGCCTGGTCGTACAACAGATCTGAAGGGAGCTTCCAGTTTACAAACAGCTTCGAGCTTGCGCAGATCAAAGATAAGGTGCAGTGCAAGCCGGCCATCCCTGAGTTCAAACTCGATCTGAGCGCTGAGAAGTCTTACAGCGTGCCATTTTTTGGAAAGATGGAGCCCGAGGAGACCTATCACTGCACGATTCAGGGGCCGATCAACGATGTGTTTGGACAGCCTTTGGCCGACGAACAGACGCATAAACCCGTCAAGTCTGCGACCGTAGAATGGACCGTCGATCCGATCGATCCCTTCCTGATTGTGCCCGATGACGAGCATTTGCTGGAAGCGGGACTGAGCGCCAAGCTGCCCGTGCGCCACGCCAACCTGTTTGAAACGCGGGGCTACTGGAAAGAGATTCCGTCCACGGGGAACCCCTTTAACCGGTCCTGGGATGATCGCCGATACGCCCAGCATGTGGAAGACATGAAGCCGTTTAAGCTGGTGTTGCCCAATCAAACCCGCAATCGCTATCTGCGATCGCCCTGGGATCTCAAGCCCATGCTGGGGAACCGCAAATACGGCGTGTTCGAATATCTGGTACTCGACGACGATTCGCTCATGAACCCCAGCCAAAAACCGTATTACAACTGGGGGTTCATTCAAATTACCGATTTGGGGATCTTTTCCTTCATCACCGGCCAGTCGATGGACGTTTATGTCTGGAGCCTTTCTACAGGTAAACCTGCGTCCGGGGTGACTGTGGAATGGTGCGACCGGGTGACGAGCGATTGCCCCGACAAAGCGATGACCGATGAGAAGGGCACGGTGCGGTTCAACGCGCTACCTCACAAAGGTGGCGGATTTTTGCGCGCAACCCTCAATGAGGATGTGGCTTACCTGAGCACCAGTGAAATCGAAGTGGGCCGCGATGATTCTACGAGGGGTACATTGTGGACCGATCGCGATGCCTATCGTCCTGGCGAAAAGATCCATGTGAAGGGCATCTTGAGGCAGGTCAACGGCATCACCGAGCAGAACGAGCAGCTGACCGGCAATGTGACGGTCAAACTGGAATGGCCCGATGGCACCAAAGAGTCCAAGGAAGTCGCGCTGACGCCCTTCGGAGGTCTCTACGCCAGCTTCGACGTGCCCGCTCAAACCTCACTCGGTGACGTCGAGATCGAGGTCGAAAAGGACGCCAACAATTATTTGAGCCATCGCAATGACCAGATGTCGCCCTATAAATTGCGGTTGGAACATCACGTGCGGATCGCTGAATTCCGTACGCCCAAATACAAGCTCGACGCGCATGTGGCCCAGAAGGAAGTGATCGCGGGCGAAGAGATCCGGGTCGATCTGGAAGGCCGCTATCTTTACGGCGCAGCGATGGGCGGAGCCGCAGTGAATTGGCGAGAGAACGAAAATCTTCAGGTGTACAGTCCAAGCAACAGCGACGGTTTTGATTTTGGTATCAACTCTTACGAGCGCTCGGAGCTGAAGGATTACCTGAATGAAGACAAGTTTGAGACTTCGCATCACGATGAGGGCGAAGGCGTCCTCGATCAAAACGGCGCGTATTCGATTCAAAGGAAGTCGACCGTCTTTAAGGGATACAGCTCGGTAGCGGAGTTTTACATGACGGTGCTGGATCTCGATCGCCAGGAGCAGCGGTTGTCGCGCTCGGTGGTGGTGCATCCCGCCCGCTATTACGTAGGTCTGCGCACGCCCGTCTTCAGCGCAGAAAAGCAGCCTTTGACCGTGGAAGGTGTGGCCCGCGCATCGATCGGCGGAGAGCGCTTAACGGTGCCCAATGTGACGGTGAAGCTCCTTCGGGAAGAATGTAACACCGTGCGTCAGGAGAACCGCTTCGGGGAATTTGAAGAGATCAGCCAGTGCAAATGGAACGAAGTGGGACAATGTGATCTGCCGCTCAAGGCCGAAGAGATCGGAAAATGCGATGTGACCCCGCAGGAGAGCGGCCGCCATATGGTGTTTGTTGAAACTCAGGACGAAGCGGGCCGGCTTCTGCGTTCGGTGAGGGATATCTGGATTCACGGAGAGAGCTACGCGCCCTGGCATTCGCCTTCAAGGGATGAAGAGAACCGATCGATCAATATCCATCTCGATCAAGAAAAATATCAGGTGGGCGATAAAGCCAAAATTTTGATCGAAAACCCCTTCGGTGTGAGCGATGCCTGGATTCTGGTCACGCGCAATCGCATTCTGTGGCAGGAACACCGGCATTTTGACAGCAACAGCCAGCTCATCGAGCTCCCCATCACGGCCGAGATGATCCCCAATGTGTCGGTTTACGTGCTCGTCTCCCGCGGGCGCGTGGGCGATCCGCAAACCAAGGGCGATCCCGGTCGTCCCGACTATTTCAGGGGGTCCGCAAACATCGAGGTTTACGATTCGCAAAAGCTGCTGAAGCTGGAATTAAAGCCCGATGCGCAAAAGAAGGCACCGCAGGATGAGCTGACCGTCGATGTGAATGTCGCGGATTTTGAAGGTAAACCTGTCGAAGCCGAGGTGACCTTGTGGGTGGTCAACGAAGGGAGCCTGCTGCTCACCAATTATCGCGAACCAGATGTGCAAAAGGCCCTGATCAGCGAAGGCGACTATTGGTGGAGTCGCCGCGTCGCGTTTGATACCAACCTCGATGGTCTGATCCCGCAGCTCGCTTATGGTGAGAAGGGCAAGGAACCCGGCGGTGACGGCGGTGAAGAATCAGAAGCGGCACAATCCGCCTTAAATGCGAAGGATAACGCGATGCGTTCCAACTTCGTGGCGACGCCCATCTTCATCGATGCCGCATATACCGACGCTTCGGGTCACGTGCAGGTGAAGGGCCGTCTGCCCGATACGCTCACCCAGTACCGCATCATGGCGACCGCCGTCGACAAGACCGATCGCGCGGGCGGAAACCGCACCTCGATCACCGTGAGCAAGGATTTGTTCTCGACTGCTGCCACCCCGCGTTCCGTGCGCGTGGGCGATCGCTTTGCGGCCGGCGTTGTGATTCAGGCGCCCGGTGCGAAGACCGCAAAAGAGGTGGAAGTGCGCTGCGAGGCGGAAGGCCTGAAGGCTTTGGAGCCCTTAACGCGCAAGATCAGCATCGACAACCATCGCGGCCAGGAAGTGCGCTTTGCATTTGAAGCCCTGCAGGAGGGCGAGGCGAAGTTCCGCTTCTATCTGAAGAGCGACATCGGCAACGATGCCCTCGAAGCGAAGCTGCCCGTCACAAGGCCGCAGGAACTTGAAACCTTCGCGATCTTTGGTGAGACCGAGGGCGAATCGATGGAGCAGCTGGCGGTGCCTTCAAAGCCGCTGCGTTCCGACATCGGTGGCCTCAATGTGACGCTCACTTCTTCGGCGCTCACGGGCCTCAAGGACGATGCGCAGATGCTCATCGATTATCCTTACGGCTGTCTGGAGCAGCGTTCGAGCCGCCTGTTGCCCTTTGTGGTGTTGAAGTCGCTGGTCGATCGTCAGCAGCTGGTGATGCCCGGAGCCCGCAACTACGAAGAGGTGATTCAGGAAAACCTGCTTGAAATCGATAAGATGCAGCGTTCCAGCGGTGGTTTTGCTTATTGGGCCGACAGCCGCTACATCCATTATTATGCGACTGCCTGGGCTTATCTGGCGTTGAGCGAACTGAAGCGTTCAGGTCACGACATCGGCAAGATCGATCTTCAGCGCGCAGGCCGCTATCTGGTCAACCAGTTCAAGGGATCCAAAGACGATCCTCGCTCCCCCGAGGAGCAGGCGGTGGCGCTCTTTGCGCTGACGCGGAACGGTGATCCTCAGCCGGCGCTGGAAAAGATCCTGTTGCAGGAACCGCCCAAGTCGAACTTCGGTCAGGCGATGCTCGCTTCGGTGCTCGCGCGTCCCGGGAGCGGTTACCAGGACAAGGCCAACGAGATTTTAGACCGGCTCTTCAATCAGGCTGAGGTGGAAGGCGATCGCGTGCGCATTGCCGAAGCGGATGGCCTCTATTCGAGGTATTTCAGCTCCAATGTGCGCACGACCGCGCTGACCCTGATGGCTGCCATTCAGTTGCGCCCCGATCACCCGTTTGTGCCGCGCATGGCCCGCACGCTCATGTCGAGCCGCAAGGGTCGCGGATACCGCACCACTCAGGAAGCGGGCGTGAGCCTTTTGGCGTTGCGCGATTACGTGAACAAGTTTGAGACCTCCACCGAAGACTTCAAAGGTCAGGTGCTGCTCGATGGCCAGGAGATCCTGTCGGCCATGCTCAATCACCGCCGCGACGAAGCGATCGAAAAATCGCTGAAGATGGCCGAGTTGCCGAAGGATCTGCGCGTTCCGTTCAAGTTCGAGCTTTCGGGCAAGGGTCGCCTCTATTACACCGCGCGCCTCCGCTATGCGCTGGAGAAGCCTGAGGTGGCCGAAAAGGATGAAGGTCTCTCGGTGCAGCGCTGGTACACGCTCAAAGATAAAGAAGACGGCGTGCGCTCGGTGAGCGAAGGCGATCTCGTGACGGTTCACCTGCGCATCGCCACTCACAAAGCGCGCTATTACGTGGCGATCGTCGATCCTATGCCTTCGGGGCTGGAGTCGATCGATCACTCGCTCGCCATCTATGACGATGACAGCGAGGGCGAAGAAAAGCGGGATTACGCCTTCGATCACGTGGAACTGCGCGACGATCGCGTGCTCCTGTTTGCCTCCGACCTGGCGCCTGGGGTTCACGAATTCACCTATACCGCCCGCGCCACGAGCCCCGGAACCTTCGAGCTGGCTCCCGTCCACGCCGAAGAAATGTATAACCCCGAGGTGTTCGGCCAAAGCAGCGGCGGCAGTTTCTTCGTTTACCCCAAGTAATCCCGCCTGTTCGCATTTCCTCCTTTAAACCCCATTCCTTCTCGTTTTCTCTGTAAAACCTCAAAATCCGGCTGTGTCTGGAGCGCAGTCAGGCGAATTTCCGTGTAAAATCCGGCCCTGTGCAGCAAACGCCTTGAAAATGAAGCCTTATTTGGGCATCATTATCGAGCCATCTTTGGGAGGTTTTGCGATGCGCTTAGGGCTTAAACAATCTTTAGTTGTCATGCTGGCTGCGGGAATTTGTTGCGAGGCGCATGCGGAGCTTCGACAACTGACATCGGACGATGATAACTGGACTTTTCAAACCGGCGATGCCTGCGATGTGACTCAAACGGGAAAGGTGCGTTTTAAACTCAATCGTTTCGGATCTTTTGGCTCTGTTGTCTCTTTAGGGACAGATGCGTGCTTCTCTCCGGCGGTTAATGGATCTTTATTGTATGCGAATGATCTTTGCGCAGACGATACCGGGGGCAAGGGAACCATTTATGAATCCATGCCCTTTCTCTGTTACACTAAAAATAATCGATCTGAAGGCAAATGGCTGAAAGCTGGATCGTTAAGCGCTTCGCCGGTTTCATACGGCGACACCAACTATCTTCAGAGCACTTTTACGTACGATGGCATCAAAGTCAGCATGACGGCCAGTCTCGTTTGCACGGTGCTTACAGAATGCTGGACTTTTACAAACGACACCAACTCGACCATCAATGAGCTTGCTCTGATCCATTACATCGATGGCGATCTGTATTTTCCAACAGCTCAGCAGAGTTCTGGTGGCTTCGGGGATGACTATGGTGGGGCAACCAGCAGCGATCCGAGAAAGATTTATGAGTTTGACAATATTTCAGGTGGAGACGGAGCGAAGACCACTCAATTGCAACTTTATACAGCCGAAGGTTCGGAACGATACTACACCAACTGGGAATTGGGACAATTTTCGGAGAGTAGAGCGCGCATTGAGACAACCGACAATGGTTGCGAACCACTCTTAGGCAGAATTGCAGCTCTGAAAGTGAATGACTCCTCGTGCAGAGAGCTGGTCGATGGTGATACGGACAACAATTTGGTGACCGACAAAGGTTACGATGTCACCCTCTCCCTTCGTTTCGATACGGGGCCTCTGACGCCTGGCCAGACCAGCGGTCAGATCTGTTACAACATCAAATGGGGTTACGCTGTCGCCTGTCCCGATGTCGATGACGACGGCCGCTGTGATCAGGATGATAACTGCCCCAATATTTGGAACCCTGATCAGGAAGATGTCGATCGTGACGGCGTGGGCAACCGATGCGACAACTGCCCGGAAGTTCCGAATGCCGACCAGCTCGACAGCGACGGCGATGGCATTGGCGATGTCTGCGCCGGTCAGCTCGTAGACTGGTGTGAGAGCATTGAGGGGATAGGCGACCCATGTCCCATCAGCAATGCTTACGGTGAATGCAGCAAGGGCATCGTGAATTGCGACAGCGACCTGAAAAAGATCGAATGCAAGCCTTTAAACCAGCCCACGGCTGAAATCTGTGATGGTCTGGACAATGACTGCAATGGCATCATCGACGATGGCATCACCGCAAATACAGAATGTCCGGTTGAGGGAGCCTTCGGCGTATGCGCCATTGGTAAGAACATCTGCACCAACGACGGAAAGCCCCAATGCATCGCGATCACATCGCCCAGCCCCGAAATCTGCGATGGCAAAGACAACGACTGCGATGGTGAGACCGACGAAAACATCGATGGTTTGGGCGTGCCGTGCGATACGGGGCTTAAGGGCGTTTGCGCCCAAGGCCTCCTGCAATGTGTCCAGGAGTCGGATCAGGCAAAAGCCCTCTGCGTTCCCGAAGTGAGAGAGGGAGAGCTAGAGGAAGAATGCAACGGCCTCGACGACGACTGCGACGGCGAGATCGATGAAGGCCTGATTAACGAATGCGGCTTCTGCAAGGATAAAGAGACCCAAGAAATCTGCGACGGCCTCGACAACGACTGCAACGGCGAGATCGACGATCAGGCGACCTGCCCCAATCCGCGCCAGATCTGCCACAATGGCAAATGCTACGATCCCTGCGTCAATGCGGAATGCTCGGGCAGCCTCACATGCGTCATCAGCAAGAATATCTGCATTCTGGAATGCGAGTATGAAAAATGCACCGGCGGTAAGACCTGCAGCGCTATTACCGGGAACTGCGTCGATTATTGTGAAGGCATGGAAGACCAATGTCGCGCCCAGGGCAAAGCCTGCCTGGAAGGCAAATGCGTCAAGGATTCCTGCTATGCGCTCGGTTGCCCCGATGGCCAAATCTGCACGGAGACCGAACACGGCGAAGAATGCCAGGCGGATCCCTGTAAAGATAAGATTTGTGGCGCCGGTCAATTCTGCAGGCAGGGCGAATGCATCGATTCCTGCGCCTTTGTTTCCTGCCCCTCAACGCAGAGATGCATCGATGGCGTCTGTGATCGCGATCTTTGTGGAGGCCAATGCAACGCAGATCAGATTTGCGTGAACGGTAAATGCCTGTTGGACAACTGCCAAGGCATCAAATGCGATCACGGTTTTGTTTGCGATAATGGCAACTGCATCGGAGATCCCTGCACGGGTATCACTTGCCCCCCGAGACAAGTTTGCAAAGGGGTAAAGGTTGTAACCGAAAAGGGCAGCATCCTGCAGGCGCAATGTGAGCGCGAGGATGCAAGCCAGGTGGAACCGGATTCGGGCGTAGAAGAGGATACCGGCGTAATCGAGTTTGATGCCTCCGCTGATGCGGCGAGCCAGGATTCCGGCACCAGCGACTCTGGCACCAGCGATGTCTCTTTTGGTCAGGATATCAGCTTTGATGCCGGCACCGCCGATGCAGATTCCGAATACGACTCCAGCGACACCGCCACAGGCTGCAGCCATTCGGGCAGCGGATCTGCCTGGCCCGCCGTTTTGGCCTTCCTCGCTTTGGGATTGAGACGCCGCCGCCATTAATCCCATCTCCTCCACCATTCCTCCATGTTTAAACCTCGCATTTTAGATAGCCAGCCCGTCGAGGGCGAGGCGCCGCGCATCTTATATCGCAACGAAGACATCCTGGCGGTCGAGAAGCCTGCAGGGTGGCTCACGCACAGCGACGGTCAGCATCAGCGCCCTGATGTGGTCTCGTTTTTGGGAGAGAAACTCGGCGTCCATCAGCGCCTCGATGTCGATACGAGCGGCGTCATTTGTCTGAGTCTTTCGTCCAAAGGTGCAAAGCAGCTCAGCGCCGTTTTTGAAGGCGGTCTGGGCCAAAAGACTTACCTCGCGGTGACTGAAGGCTTTCCCCCTGAAAAACAGGGGGTGATCGATCGGCCCGTGCCCACAGCGCCGCATCAGCAGGCGATCACCCATTACCGCACGCTGCGCAAAGGGAAAAACTGGGCGCTCCTGGAACTTCAGCCCAAGACGGGCCGCACCCATCAGATTCGCGCGCATCTGCAACAGCTGGGCTGCCCCTGCAGGGGAGATTTGCGTTACGGCGATCCGCTTTCTCCCAAAGCCTTTCGCACGCTGCTTCATTGCGCCTCGATCCAGCTGCCCGACGGACGCAGGATCGAATCACCGCCGCCTCCGGATTTTGCGCGCTACCTGGGACTTTCACCGCAAGAGAGCCGGGCGCATCTTACGACGGATCTGAACACCACATGCTTTCGCGAGCTGAACGGCGAGGGGGACGGCTGCCCGGGACTTTACGTCGATCGCTATGATCGCTGGCTTTGGGTGCAGCAGGACGAAGAGGCGCCTGCTTACAATGATCGCCTGCTGCCTGAATCAGAGGGGATCTATCTCATCGAAGCCTTGCGGGATCGCTCTCACGGCGAGCAGACGGGCGTCGTTTTCAAGCAGGGATCGCCTGCGCCATTGCCGCTGACGGTTTTGGAACATGGGATCGCCTACGCTGCGGAGCTCGGAACGCAGCTTTCTACGGGGCTTTTTCTCGATCAGCGGCCTCAGCGGGCCTATTTGCGGCGTCACGCATCGGGGCTTCGGGTGCTCAACACCTTTGCGCATGCGGGGGGATTTTCGGTGGCCGCGGCTTTAGGGGGGGCGCAGACCGTCAGCATCGATCTCTCGCAGCAATGGCTTTCGCATATCCCGCAGAGTCTGGCATTAAACGGGCTTCCCTCAGAGCCGCACGATCAGATTTACGGCGATGTGTTCGACTGGATGCGGCGTCTGGGCAAAAGGGGAGAGAAGTTCGATCTCGTGATCCTCGATCCGCCCTCGACGAGCGTGGGCATTAAAAAGAAGCGCTGGTCGGCGGCCCGCGATTATCCCGAACTCGTGGCGCTGGCGTTACCCCTGCTTTCCCCCGGAGGAGCGCTCTGGACGCTCTGCAACCTGGCTCAGCTTTCCCCCCTTAAGTTTGCGAACGCGGTTTCTTCAGCCTTGCCTCAGGGCGCCTTGTTGGAACGGGTTTGCCCCCCTGCAGTCGATTTTGCATCGGATCAGGTTTCTCGCGTCAAAACCTTCTGCTGGCGCCTGTGAATGTCAGCGTCCATCCCTTCGTGAGATGGCGTTGTCGTGCCTTTTTGAAAGGCGCGCTGGCGTGGTTGAGGGTGGGCTTACCGGTGAGGCGCATGATGGGGGGCCTGTTGAGGAGCGTGATGGGGAACCTGCTTCGGGGCAGGCTTTGGACCCGGCCTGGGATAAGGCTTCGGACCCGGTTTGGGAGCCGCGTGATGGTGAGGCGGAGGCGGCGGAGGCGGCGGCTCCACACATCTGATCTCACCGAAGCGGTTTTGGGTGCAGACGCCGCGCGGCGATTCTGCGCATTTGACTTCGCCGAACCGGTTTTCCATGCAGTGGTAGCCGAATTTGACGTCGCCAAAGCGATCTCTCCTCGATTCGAGCGGACGATGGACGCCGGGAGCCGGCTCCTCGCATTTGACCTCACCGAAGCTGTTCATCGCGCAGGCGCCCAAAGGCGTCCTCGCGCATTTGACCTCGCCAAAGCGGTTTTCCATGCAATGGAATCCGCATCTGACTTCGCCAAATCGATCCTGCAGGCATTCCTCACCGTAAGCGTTTGTACAAACGAGAGCGGCCAAAGCAAAAAAGAAGAAAGTTTTCATGGGAACCTCCAATCTATCCAAACTATTAATTGCGAACGATACAACTGACGGCTGAAGGCCAAAAGGTTTCATTGCAAAATGTGCGAGTTTGTATCAAGAGCTGGAGAATCGCGCTGAAAATGCACCGTTTATGGCGAATTGGGAGTCTTGGCGGGTGATCAAGGGGCATCGAAATCTGTCAGTAAAATCCCGAAGTTCTCATTTTGGCCGCTTGTGAACGACTTCCAATGTGAGAATTGACGTGAGATAATGACCCAGATTTGCCTTGTTGGAGGGTGGTTTGGAGTTTGCAAGGCGTTTTCGTCATGCAGGAGCGCTATTTGCCGAAACAGATTCCTGAGCAAAAAAGACGGCTTTTCTCGTTTGACTGCGGCGGGCAAATCTTCGCCTGGGAACCTGATGAAAAGCGCAAACGAAAAACGCATCAGAACTTTATCATCCCGCTCGACCAAGAGGACGAGCGCTGGGTGATCGCATCAAGAAAGGGGAGAGTATGCTGACCGAGGAAGAATACATCGCGCAGGCGGGTACCGGGGCGCTTTTAAATCCGCGCATCGACTCGACGTTTAAGGCGCTCTTTACGCAACCGAGCGAGGATTCGCGGGCGGCGATGCACGCATTTCTCGAAGCGGCTACGGAACGCAGGATCGCAACATGGGAGATCACGCACAACGAGGCGCCCATCGAGTTTTTGGATCAGCGGGGCGTCAGCTTCGACATCTTTTGCGTCTTTGACGACGGGTTGGCGGCCGACATCGAGATGCAGGCCTTTCGGCAGGACTACGATTACGGGCATCGCGCGGAATACCTGGTGGCGCGCCTCGCATCCTCGCGTTTAAAGCGCGGCGCGGATTTTAAAAAGCCGCCCACGGTCTATCAGATCTCGGTGCTCGATTTTGAATACAAGCCCGCCTCGGGGGCGACTTCGCCGGACCCCGTGAGCCGCTATGCGATGCGCACCCAGGACGGTCGTGAACTCGCAAATGCGTTGAACATCGTTTTCATCGAGCTCCCCAAGGTCGCAAAACTCGAAAGTTCCCTCGAAACCAACACGGCGATCGAGAATTGGGCTATATTCTTAAAGGATGCGGACAACCCGGGAAAACGCGGGGTTATCCAGGATTTGATGCGAAAGGAGAAAGGTCTCATGGAAGCACATAAAGCGTTATCGCTGATCAGCGCCGACGACGAGCTTTGGTTTGCGCAGTTTCGGCAGGAAAAAGCGGAGTACGACCGCCTCGCCAACCTTGCGGCCGCACGAGAAAAACGCGAGAAGGAGCTGGCGGAGGCTTTGGTGAAAGGCAGAGCAGAAGGCAGGGCTGAAGGCAGGGCTGAAGGCAGGGCTGAAGGCAGGGCTGAAGGCAAACGTGAGCAATCGCTTGAAAATGCGCGCAACATGCTTGCCGACGGTGTGACTCCTGAGCAGATCTCGAAATGGCTGGGTCTCTCCATCGACGAGATCAAATCTCTCAATCCAGCATAAGGGCCTCATGGGAACCAACGAATCTTCGCTGCGCGACGACGAGCTTTGGTTTGCGCAGTTTCGGCAGGAGAAAGCGGAGTACGACCGCCTCGCCAACCTTGCGGCCGCACGTGAAAAACACGAGAAGGAGCTGGCGGAGGCCTTGGCGACAGGCAGAGCTGAAGGCAGAGCTGAAGGTGAGGCGAAAGGCAGAGCTGAAGGCAAACGTGAGCAATCGCTTGAAAATGCGCGCAACATGCTTGCCAACGGTGTGACTCCTGAATTGATCTCGAAATGGCTCGGACTCTCCATCGACGAAATCAAATCTCTCAATCCAGCATAAAGGCCTCATGGAAGCACATAAAGCGTTATCGCAGCCCGATGACGAGCTTTGGTTTGCGCAAGGCAGAAGGAAAAGGGGAGGCTGTTTTGGGGGAGGAAGCCGGCTTCAGAAAATGGAAGCCTGAAGCCTCCGGCGGGGCTGCGCGCTTACAAATTACAGGTTCTTATATTTCGGGCGATAGCTATCGAGGTACTCGTTCAGTTTGTTGAAATCCACCGGCTGGCCATCCGCGTCTACTTTTTCCTGCAGTTTACTCATGCAGCTCTGTCGGGCAGAGATCTCTTTATCGCAAGGCATCTTGCTTGCATTCTCATTCATACATTTATCGTGGGACGTCTCTTTTTCACATTTGTCCGCAGTCTTGTTGCAGCATTCATCGATGGCGGCCTGATACGCGTCATCCTGTGCATCCAGATGGCCCTCATCCAGATCGTAGTTGCAGGCGTGATCCTGAATCAGCTCGTCTTTGCAGAAGGGCAGTCCGTTCATCTCTTCGATACAAAGCTTGTTGGCCGCTTTGATCTGTGACTTTGACGCTTCGTCCGCATTGAAGTCCATTTCGATTTGATTGGTTCCCGAAAGCGAGACCGCGTAACTGCACGCTTTTTCGACGTCATCCATACCGTCGCCGTCGCTGCCACATCCCAATGAACCGAGAGCGAGAAGAACACAGGGGAGAAGGAATAAAGTTTTCATCACAAAAAACTTTCTAAGATCTGCAGGTTTGCAGGCTACATGTAAAAAAATGCAAAAGCATTAATCCGAACAGCGCGCAGTATGCACAGGAGGCCGTTTGGGATCAACCTGATTCCCCAAAAATGATGCTGAGCGCATTCGAAGTGAGGAGAATTTAAAAAAATCGGCGCCGCAGAAGAGCGTTCACTCTTCGATATCGACGGGATCGCTCTCTTCGGGCTTTGCGCGGCTTGATCGCGATCTTTTGAGTTTTGATGCGGGACGCCGAACGGTGAAATCAAGTCCCAAAGTTCTCATTAAACGGCGGATCGAGAAGCGCTTTGCGGGGAATGAGGGCTCATCACCTGTGATGGCCGCGATGGTGGCTTGAGGGATCCCAGCAGGTCACCTTTCCGTAATTGTCCAGCATGCAGGTTCCGCTGGGGGTCTGCGCGCAATGGCCGTGACCGTAATTGTCCTTCATGCAGTGGTAGCCAAAAACGACCTGGCCATAGTTGTCTTTCAGATACTCGATCGTTTGACGGATGCCCTGTGCGGGATCCGCGCAATGAATCTTGCCGTAATTGTCGAGGACGCAGGCACCGTAAGGGGTTTGCGCGCAATGGGCATGACCGTAATTGTCGAGGGCGCAGCTGAATCCGCAGGTGACGCTGCCGTAGTTATCCCGAAGGCATTCTGCCCCCAGGGCATTCGCGCTGATCAGGCCGGCCAACAAGAAGAAAAGGGTAGTGATCGCTTTCATGACAACCTCCAATCTATCAAATATGATGGCGGCACAGACGCACGAAGCCCGAAAGCCTTCATTGCAAGATATGAGGAGTTGTATCAAAAATTGCGGATGGGAGATGCCGCGCGGCCGGGATCAGGGATCGAGTTCGGTGGGATGGTAGAGGTAGGAGAGCGTGGCGTTGCCGCTGGCGGTGAAATAGAGCGCGGTCGCTTTGCAGGAGATCGTCGCGCTGCCGCTTACGGTGCCTTCGTTTGAAGAGAGGCATCGACGGGAGATGATGCCGGTCCATTGATGGCTCCAGTTGTTCGATGCTTCGAGCGTGTGGGAACCGTTCATGTAGACGTCGCTGCTCTCGCAGGTGAGGGTGACGCTTTCCTGACCGTAGGTTGGGCGGTTGCCGGAGGAGAGGGAGAAGTTGCAGGTTGCAGTCCCCACCCCAGCGGAGCAGGCGGCGACGCCGGTGCAGGAAATCGAGAGCGTCCTCTGTACGGGCACCGCTTCCTCGTCATCCTCTACGGAGAAAACCAGCGATGTGGCCGTCTGGCCGTCAAAGTTGCTGTCTTCGCTCGAGGCCGTCAGGGTAATCGTCGCATCGTTGTTCAAATTGATCGCGCTGTCGTCTACGGCATAGATGTAGATCTGCTGCGCCTGATCCCAGTTCCCGGAGGAGAAGGTGAAGCTTGCCGAGGCTGCGGGCGTTGCGTTTGCAGCGTTTGAGACTCTGATCCGCGATGCATCGGACGAGGCTGCCGTGACGGTGACCCCATTGCCCGGGATCGAGAGGAGCTTAAAGGCCATCGTCGCCGGCGTCGCTGCGGTCTTTTCTGAAAGCTGCGTCTTGCTCGGCGCTTCAACGCTGAATCCCGCCTGGTCGACATCGACGATCTGAAGCCTGGCACTCGCTTTTTTGCCATCGTAGTTCGGATCGTCGGAGCTCGCCTCGGCGGTGAGCAGGAAGGGGATCGGGTTTCGGCGGTCGACCCTCTGATCCCAGATCGCAGAATAGGTGAGGGTCTGGTGATCTCTGAAATCCGATGGGGTGAAGGTCATCTGCTCGGGCAGGATCCAGAGATGCTCGAGGCCGTCGTTGCCTGCAACGTTTCGCATGCCGAAGTTCAGAGTCACGTCGCTCGAAGGGGCTGCATCGAGGTGGATCGACATCGAGCCGGACGTTCGGTATTCGCCCGATTTTTCAGCGATGGTGGAAGGATTTAATTCAAAGCCTACGATCTGATATGCGTTGACGTCCTCATTGATTCCGGAAATGCTGAGCGTTTTTCCATCGTAGCCGCTCAACGCTTCCGCATCGTCTGAGCTTGCGACGAGCTGCAATTCGCAGGCCTGATCGCCATCTACGGCCCTGTCATCGACACCTTTGATCTCGATCTTCTGAGGTTCGCTGTAATTCGCCGCTGTAAAGGCGAGGGTGATCTGATCGGTCGTCTCCGTTCCCGAAAGCAGCGCGCATTCCGTCGCGGGCGCGATCGTCGCGGTCACCGTCATCGGGGCCGAAGGTGCAAAAGAGAGATGGAGATTCACCTCCGCCGGGCTGCCCGATTCCCGAACGGTGAAGCTGTTGACATCGGTCAAAAGACTCGGGCTGTCGTTGTCGATGTTGATGAGATGGAGAACTGTGGGGCCGATGTCATACCATGGATTCCCTTCACTTCCGTTATGGAGGGACAGCACGAGCTGATAGCCATGGGCAGAGCCGTTTGCGACCGGGCCGTCGTCAAGTCCGGTCACCGTAATCGTTTGATCTTCATTCCAGCAGGGGAATGCGGCACCATTACATTTTGAACTTTCAAAGAAGGTCAGCGTGTCTTTGTCGACCGTCGCATAGGGCGTCGTCGAACCGTCGTCATTCTGAAGCGTCACATCGAAGTAATGGCGGTCTGATGAGACAGGGTTTGCAGATAGATGGACCGAAATCGTGACGCTGTCCCCATCTTCGCTCGTATTCATCGATTCGGGAAGCGTGAAGATCAGCTGCGCTTTGTCTGATTCAAAGAGCATCAGATCATCAATTCTGGCTTCTATGCCATCGAACGCCGTGTTTTCGGAAGATGTCTTAAAAGAAAGAAAGAGATTGCGATCGTAAAAGATGTAATGATCGGACTCTTCGGTCTCAAAGCGGCATTCAAAATCGACGCCATCAGATGCGTTTTCGGCGTTCAGAACCGCGCGCTCGCCCGAAGCCGGCCTGCAGACGACCTTCTGATCCTCGGTTTCATTGTTCCTCTTGCCGTGAGAGGCATCCGCAGTGATTTCGACCTCGCCTGCGCGCGGGACAGGGCTGAGCGAGAGATGGACGGTCAGGCTGTCTGAGCCATCGTCGTGAATCCCCGTCACATCATCCAGGACTTCCGCAATCAGCTCCGCTTCGATTGGGCGGCATTCGCTTCCTTCAAAACAGGCCTCATCAATCGTGCAAATCGACTCCCCGCAGCAGATTTCGCCCGGATTTTCAGCCTCGCAGGGCGGAGCGGCGTCATCAGCATCGGTCCCGGCGTCAGCGCTTGCATCTTCAGCATCGGCGTCAGCGTCATCGGCGTCGGTTTCGGCATCTTCAGCATCGGCGTCATCGGCGTCGGTTTCGGCATCTTCAGCATCGGCGTCATCGGCGTCGGTTTCTGCGTCGGTTTCAGCATCGGTTTCAGCATCGGCGTCGGTTTCGACATCGGCGTCAGCGCTTGCGTCCGCTTCGGCGTCGCGCCCGACTGCGCTGTCTGCTTTTGAGGTTTCGGAATCCTTCGTTTCACCCTCTTCGGCATCGATTTCGGCATCGATCGCTGATGAACTGCCGTCACATCCGAAGCCCCAGGCTGCGAGGGCCAGAAACAGAGGGTTCATGCCTTTTGGAAAAGCCATATGGGCTCCTTTCCAGTCAGATTCGGGCTTTCTATATAAATGCACCGCCTGCGGAGACAAGCGTTTTGCATCCGCAGGCGATGCGGTCGTCGCGCGTGGTCGCATAACTGTTGTTTTCCTTTGCAACTTTTTTTAATAGGCAATGAATTTCCAGTTCGATAAGCCGTCAAGGCACGGTTTGTCTTTTTCCAGTGAGTTTTGCTCGCTGGAAAGCGCGAATTTGGTCTGGGGAATGAAAGATTTTTTGGAGCTTTTTGAGAATTTAAAGGAAAGAGAGGGGAGATGCGCTGCTTTAGAATGATTCAAACGTTACTTTTGGCCTTAATCACGTCCTCCTGTCTGATCGGTACGGCCTCGGCTGAGCGAAACGTCTTCTATCCCGACGTCAATGAACCCTTACGAACCGGCGAGGATGCGGCCCATGACGCGGCGGTCGTGATCTCGATCGAGCATTATCCGCTTTTGGGCGAAGGCTCGACGGTTCCGTTTGCGCATCACGATGGCGACGGGATCGAGAATTTTTTGCTCTATACCCGGGGCGTCAAGCGGGCCAATCTGCATCGCCTGCAGGATAAGGCGTCTAAAGAAACCATCGAGGATGCGATGGCCGATGCCTTAAAGGAAGCCCGCGGCGGGACCCTCTGGTTTTATTTTGCGGGTCACGGAGCCGCTTCCAAGACTGAAAAAGGCCAGCTCCTTTTGGGAGCCGATGTCCAGGCTTCCGATAAATCCCTGAATTCCAGATCCATCGATTTGAAGGATCTTCAGGCGATGGTGAACCGATCCTCCGTGCAGAACGCCGTCTTCATCATCGATGCCTGCAGCGTCGATTTGGGCAAGCGCTTTGCAGCACCGGTTTCGCTTTCGCTGGCGAACAGCGCAAAGAACATCGTCATTTGGTCGGCCGCCTCGGAAGGCGAAAAATCGGGGCCCTTAAAGAACAGCGCTCACGGCGCCTTCACTTACGCTGTTTTGGGTGCTTTGAGAGGCTGGGCCGATGGCGAGATTGCCGGAAAGCGCGACGGCAGCGTCGATGTAAACGAAGCTCAGGCCTTTACAGCGCGCTTTTTAAAGGAACAGGACATCCGCGATCAAAACCCGAAGCTTTTGACCACGGGCAACCTCGTTTTGAGCTCATCGGTTTCCGAAAAGATGTCGGATTTGTCGTTTTCCTCCAGCGAAGCAGCAAAAGCCTATCAAAGCAGTCAGGCGAACTACCTGAGCACTACGGCTGTGGCTGAACCGGAGAGCGGCAAGAGCAGGCATTACGTTCTCGCAACCCTCACAACCCTCGCCGGCATCGGCCTTTTGGGCTATGGCACATTCAGCTATTCGGCCGTCATGAGCGATGAGGGAGACTGGGACAGCACCGCCGAAGGGATCGCCACGGCCTGCAGCGTGACCGGAGGTTTGCTGCTCGTCGGAAGCTATTTCCTCTGGACGCGGGATTTCTAAAGGACTGCAGCCCGCAAACCCGTCCTTCGGGCGATTTTAATCTCGTTTCTCAACCCCTCTTGCTGTTCGCTGCCATGCTTGCGCTGGTCTGTGTCGGGCATTGAGCCGCAAAGACCGATGAGCAAGCCAACGCCAGGCCTGTCCGCAAAGCCGCATATCCGCATCGTGAACAACTCCAGAATCTGATGTCGAAGCCCGTTGTCCGCCGCTCAAAAAGTGGACGCACATTGAGGCAAATCGAAAAGATTTGTGAATAAAACCAGCCAGAAAGCGTCTGAAAGTTTACTTTGCGTGAGTCACCGATATGCACTCGATGTTTGAGGGCGCCACTTCGTTCGACCAGCCCCTCGATCGATGGAACATCGCCGCCGTCACCGACATGAACGAGATGTTCAGAGGCGCGAAAGCGTTCAGCCATTATCCCAAAGGCTGGATCGTGCCCGCGCATGATGCCCGGGAGATGTTCGGCGGCACGAAAGTCGAAGCTGAATCCAAAAAATCGCCGTTAAACGTTAAAGGCGAGCTCATCCACATGAGGTAAGACCATGAAAAACGCGCTCTTTACAATCGCATCGCTCGCGCTCGTCTGCAGCTGCAACACAAAACAGGAAGCGGACAAACCCGCAGCACCGGCCACGCCGCCCGCAGCAGCCAAACCTTCAGCCGCAGCACCAGCCCCGGGCGCTCCAAAAGCCCCATCCGTTGCACCCGCAGCACCCGCAGTCCCCGCCGCCCCGGCAGCTCCCTCCGCGGCGCCTGCCGCCACGCCCGCCGCAGCACCGGCT
>DBWM01000001.1 GCA_002309015.1 Myxococcales bacterium UBA1238
ATCGGTGACGCAGACGTTGCTGCTGCTGCAGACCTTGCCTTCTCCGCAGCAAGTGTCGCCCTCGCAGTCGTCGGCGGGGAGGCAGCAGTCCGCTTTCGCGGTCTCTACGCAGCTGTACTGGGTTTCGCTGTTGGCGGTCAGATCGCAGCTCGCGGTCATGCAGTCGTTGCTGGCTTCACATTCCGTGTCCGCCATGCATTCGCAGTAGCCTTCGTTGCCTTCGGTGATGCGCGCATATTCGCATTTGCCGCTGGCATTGCAGGTTTCGCTCATGCAGGCCTTTTTCTCGCAGGGGTTGTCTGCATCGCAGTCGATCTTGCAGGCTTCGGTCTCGGTGTCGTCGTCGTATTTGCAGGTGTGATCGTCGGTACAGCTTGCGATTTTACAGGTCTGAGCCGGACATTCGCTTTTATCGAGGCATTCGCAGTAGCCCTCTTCGCCTTGAGCGATGCGCGTGGGATATGAGCATTTGCCACCGTTGCAGGATGCTTCTTCGACGCTGTAGCAGGCGGGCGGATGGGTGCAATCGTCCTCGTCTTTGCATTCGGGCACATCGGCGTCGGTGGTGCTGCCGTCGGTGGTGCTGCCGTCATCGATGTCGCCGTCAGTGGTGGAGCCGTCATCGATGTCGCCGTCAGTAGTGGAGCCGTCGGTGGCGGAGCCGTCATCGATGTCGCCATCGGTGGTGGAGCCGTCAGTGGTGGAGCCGTCGGTGGTGCTGCCGTCGGAAGTGGAGCCATCGCGTCCCGCGCTGCCATCTTGTCCTGCGCTGCCGCCGGATCCCGCTGCGCCGTCCAAATCGACCGCGGCATCGCCGTCATCGTTGTTGTCGTCATCGTCGCAGGCCCAGAGAGCGGTGGAGGCTGCAAAAGCGGTCAAAGCCGCAAGGAAGAGCTTCGAGTTGAATTCGAACATCAAAAAAACTCCGCATGTAGAAAACGCAATCGGCCATTGCGTAAAAAAACGTTGAAGAGCTTCACTGCTCTGCCGGGGCTTGTCAACCAGAAACGAACAGAAACAAAGAATGAAAACTTTTTGGGAACTCAAATGAGGGCGGCCTCAATACTGTGCCCCCAGGCGACTTTGCGGAGCCGGCTTCAAAGGCGCGCCGGAGATACAAAACGGTGAGAAAACTGCTACGCAACCCGCGATCATTGAATCGATCAGCGTTTCTACATCAAACAGAGGCCCGATCATCGGATGAATGCCCCTGATCTAAACTGATTACCCCAAATTCATCCGATGTTTTACACATGATCTACGGGATGAACCCAAAATCCATCCGCTGAATTCAGCTTACCCTCTCTGCCTGCCCAGGATCCATTCGCTTGATGAGGGTTCGCTCGTTTCACCTTACAAAAAAATGACCCCGATCAGGCCTGCCGCGAGGCAATAAAACCCAAAATTGGAGAACCATCCGCGTTTGACGACGGCGAAAAGGAGTTTTAAGGCGCAGAATCCGCCAATGACAGCGGTCACAAACCCGATGGCAAAGGATACCCAGGGGATCGAGCTCTCGAATATATGGCGGCCTTCGAGGATCGCTGCCCCTAAAATCACGGGAATCGACATAAGGAAGCTGAATCGGGCGGCTTTTTCGGGATCGACCTTTAAAAAGAGGGCTGCAGAGATGGTCAGTCCGCTTCTCGAAAGGCCGGGTAAGATGGCGAGCGCCTGTGCAAAGCCGATGATGAGGGCATAAAGCCAGGAGATCTCGCGATCTTTGGAGCGCGCAAGCTTGGTTAAGAGGAGGATCGTACCTGTGACCATCAGTAAGATCGCCACGATTTTCGGTGACTGGAACATCTCTTCGAGCTGAGACTTGAATAAGAGGCCTAAAACCCCCGCCGGGATCGTCGCCAGGATGAGGGCAGCCACTAAACGCTGGTCTTTTGAGGGGTGAAGATAGGTGATTGCAGGATGGCGGACGGCTTTGCATGCGCCCAAAACCAGATCCCAGAGATCGCGGTAGAAGAGGGCGCAGACCGAAAGCAGCGTTCCCAGGTGAAGCGCCACATCGAAGGCGACACCACCGTCGGTTTGCAGGTGAAACAGGGCTCGCGCGAGCACGAGATGCCCCGACGAGGAGACCGGCAAAAATTCAGTGAGGGCCTGAAGGAGACCCAAGAGGAATGCAGCGAGTGGTGAAAGCATGGTAATCGTCTGATCAGGAAGAGAACTGGGCTTCAAGCCTGAGAAAGAGTTCGGTGTAGAGGATGTATCGCGCTTGCCCGTCGTCTTTGGGGCAGACGGAAGGGGATCGCGCGGCGATGGCCCTCACGAGGAAATTCGGGCCAAGGGGAATGGCGACGGTCATCGCCCAGAGCGCAAAGTCTCCATCGAGCATGTCGTCGCGTTGGGCGTAGCGCCGATTGTAAAATCCCTGGAGTAAAAAGAGTTCGGTGTTGATCGAAAGGCTTGTACTGAGGGCGGCGCTGTCTTTGCGATCGGCGTCGCTGTACTGACCTTCGAATCGAATGAGGTCCTTGTACGCGAGGGCCATCATCAGTTTGCCACCGGCGGAGAGTTTCACGAATGGGCGATCCGGGCGTCGCATCCAGGATTCGAATCCATAGGTGGCATCAAAGGGGGAAGGATCGTATTTTCCATGGAAAACGAAGCCTTCGACGCGGGATTCAAAGGTAAAATCGTCGCCCAGTATGAAATGGCTCCCCAGATGAGCGCCGGGTCGCACGTCGCCCTGACCCTGAAAATAGGCGGCGGTATAGAGGGTGACGGGGCCAAAATCCCCATCGACCTCTCCCCCTGCGCTGTAGAAGTGTTGATGCCGGGCTGCAAGGCGTCCTTTATCGTCTGCCCAGCCCTGAAGTTCGAGGGGGGCATCAAAATCAGCGGCTGCCTGAAGCCTCAGCGTCATGGGATCGCCCAAAAAAGAGACCTGCCCCCCCGCCACCGGTCGCGCCAGCAGTCGTGAAGAGAAGAGATCGAGCTCTATGGGCGCCTTCCATTGATCGGGCCCCAGATGGATCTCGGTTCCGAGCCGCGCGTGATCGCTGTCGAGGTTATTGAAATAGCGTTCGACCAGCGCCCCTTCGCCAAATGTGACCTGAAGCGTACCCATATGGAACAGATCATCGATGCGAAAGGTGGTGATCGTGCGTGCAAAATCCTCGCTCTCGTCCCAATCACGCTCTCGAATATGGCCGGTGTTCAGATCGAAACGCAAAGGCGCCTGCAGAGCGATGGATAGGAACTTATGCTCGAACCCCACCCAGGGGGTCATCTCCATGATGGGTGTTTTGGCGAGACGGCCGCCACCTGTGATGAATCCACCTTCGATGTGAGGGCTTAACAGGAAGATTGCGGCGAGAGGGAGGATCATGGGTTCAGACGGAGGGCAGGAGACCGCGTTTTTGACCCTTTTGGGCCCAGAGGGAAACGAGTTCCACGCAGCATTCGGCGGATTTGGTCATGTGCTGAACGGCTACCCATTCGCGCAATCCATGGAAGTTGTGGGCGCCGGTGAAGAGATTGGGGGTGGGCAGACCCATGAACGAGAGCCGCGACCCGTCGGTACCGCCTCGAATGGGGTTGTGGATCGGCGTCAACCCCGCTTTGGTGACTGCCTCGAAGGCGAGATCGCTCACCTCGGGCCGTAAACGGAGCATCTGCTTCATGTTGCGGTACTGCTCCCTGATTTCGACCTCTATCTTGCAGCCGGGCCAGCTCTTCGCGGTCTGTTCAGCCAGTTGCTTGAGGAAGTCCGCCTTCTGAACCAGGCCTTCTTCGGCAAAATCGCGGATGATGAATTTCACCTGGCAGGATTCTTCGCATCCCGAGATGCCCACGGGGTGAACGAACCCTTCGGTACCCTCTGTGGTCTCGGGGGAAAGGCGATCCTTGGGCAGGCGATTGACGAAATCGCAGGCGATCTTCAGGGCGTTGACCAGTTTACCCTTGGCGTAGCCTGGATGGACGTTGATGCCCTGAATTTTGACGGTGGCCGCATCTGCGCTGAAGGTTTCATCCTCCACTTCGCCGAGGGATTCGCCATCCACGGTGTAAGCGACCTCTGCCCCGAAGCTTTCGAGCTCAAAGCAGTCCACACCGCGCCCGATCTCTTCGTCAGGCGTGAAGGCGATGCAGAGGGGACCGTGCAAAATCTGCGGGTTGGCCTTTAAGGTTTCGAGGAGAGCGAAAATAATCGCGATGCCGGCCTTGTCGTCGGCGCCCAAAAGGGTGGTTCCGTCGGCGGTCACGATGTCGAGGCCCCTGCAATCCCCCAGCGGTGCGTCGGTTTCGGGTGTCAGCGCGATCTCAGGGTTCGCCGGGAAGGTGATTTTTCCTCCGTCGTAGTTCCGATGCAGCTGCGGCCTGACGTTCTTGCCTGAAACCGCAGGCGAAACGTCCATATGGCTGATGAATCCCACTGCGGGCACCTGATTGAACCTCGGGTGATCGCTCGGAATGTTGGCGGGCAGTTTGGCGTAAACGTAGCAATGATCGCTCAATCGCACGTCTTCCAGACCCAAATCCTTTAAATCCTGCTCCAAAACCCTGGCGAGATCCCATTGACAGGCGGAAGAAGGCGTACCTTCGGCTTCCTCGTCGCTGGTGGTCTCAATTTGCACGTAGCGCATAAAGCGCGCGAGCATCGAAGCTTCATCGATGGTGAAGTTCACGGGATTCTCCTCTGGGGGCGTCAAATCGAAACGCTGTTTCGCCCCATTTCTTTAGCGCGATATAAAGCGGCGTCGGATGCGGCGACCAAATGGGCGCAGGTGGTCATCTCGTCGTTAAAGGTGGCCACCCCGATGCTGATGGTGGCGTGAATGTCCTGGCCTTCAAAGCGGCAGTCGGCCTGCTCGACGATCTGGCGCAGGTTTTCGGCCAGGCTTAAGCCGCCTTCGATCTGGGATTCGGGCAGAAGCACCACAAATTCGTCGCCGGCGTAACGCGCAAACAGCTCCTCTTTGCGGATGCGGGCCGAAATCTGCGAGGCGATGGTGCGCAAAACGTGATCGCCCGCGAGATGACCGAAGCCGTCGTTGATCGATTTAAATTTGTCGACGTCGAACAAAAGCAGGGTGAGCGGACGCTTGTGGCGGCGGCAGCGCGAGATCTCGATGTCGCAGAATTCCTCAAAATAGCGCCTGTTGTGGATTTGCGTGAGGCTGTCGAAGATCGCCATGCGGTAGATTTCTTCGTAATAGGCGGTCTCGATGTTGCTGGTGGAGAGGAACTTGTAGATGGTGCTGCCGATTTTGATGAGATCGCCGTCGCGAAGCTGTTGCGGGCCCTGGGGATCGACGCGACCCACGCCCACGTAAGTGCCGTTGGTGCTGTGGCAGTCTTCGATGAACCATTGGCCGTGGCTGAAGAAGATGTGGCAATGGTTGCGCGAGGCGGCGTCGTCTTCGAGCATGATGTCGGCTGCGATGTCGCGGCCCAGGGTGATGACGCGCCTGCGGTCGAGCTCGTATTTTTCGCCCAGCCTTCCGCCGCGCAGGGTCACCAAAAGCTCCTTGCTTTCGCCCACGGGCAGGCGCGGCGCGCTGTACGCGATGACGGTTTTTTCGGTCACCTTGCTGGCATATTTGCGATCTTCAGAGTTCATCGATGGGCCTCCGGGCAGTGAGCCTAGCACAGGTTACCAAACTCTGTCGCCCTTACGATAAAAAGTGATCTCAAATCGTAGCTTTGTGAACGCTTGCGATTCAAAACGCAACAAGTTAGCCCTGAAAAAAATCCGCGCTTATGCTGACCGCCATGGATGCACGCAATTTTAAACAAGCCCTTGAAGAGTTGCGCAAAGCCCAGACCGACCGTCAGGTCGCCCTCTTCGAATCTCCCGGTTGCTCCAATTGCAGCGAATGTCGCTTTTGCAACCATTGCACTGCCTGCCACGACTGCAACTATACCCAAAACTCCACCGGCTGCGTCTCCTGCAACCACGTGGATCAATGCGAATCCTGCACGAACTCCACCCACCTCGAATCCTGCCGCCGCTGCCACGATTCGAGCTACCTCACCCTCTGCGAAGATTGCGCCCACTGCACCTACTGCTACGGCTGCATAGGCCTCGTGCGGGCCGAATTCTGCATCCTGAATGTCGCGTATCCGCGAAAGGAATGGTTTGAAAGGGTCAAGGCGCTCAAGGCCGCGGGGCCGGGGAGGTAGGGGGCTGGTTTTGGGTTCGGGTTTTTGGGTTCGGGGTTTTGGGTTCGGGGTTTTGGGTTCGGGTCTTTGGGTTCGGGTTTTTGGGTTCGGGTTTTTGGGTTCGG
>DBWM01000059.1:0-429 GCA_002309015.1 Myxococcales bacterium UBA1238
TCCGCTGCGCCCTTCGACTTCACTTCTGCCTTCTCGGACTTCTCGGCGCCTGCAGCATCAGACTTGACATCCGCTTTCGCGTCAGCCTTGCCTGCATCCTCTTTCTTGTCGGCCTGGTCGCCATCCTTGTCGGCCTTCTTTTCGTCGGCAGTTGAAGCGGCCTTGTCATCCGCTGCGCCCTTCGACTTCACTTCCGCCTTCTCGGACTTCTCGGCGCCTGCGGCTGCGGCATCAGACTTGGCTTCTGCTTTCGCTTCTTCCTTGCCTTCTTCAGCCTTGTCAGCCTTGTCGCCATCCTTGTCGGCCTTCTTCTCGTCGGCAGCTGCTTCGGCCTTGTCATCAGCCGAGCTCTTCGACTTCACTTCTGCCTTCTCAGCAGGCTTGTCCTCAGCTTTGTCGTCGGCAGCCTTGTCCTCAGCCTTATCGGCA
>DBWM01000059.1:486-758 GCA_002309015.1 Myxococcales bacterium UBA1238
TCCTCAGCCTTGTCCTCAGCCTTGTCGGCAGCGGCATCTTCGGCCTTGTCCTCAGCCTTGTCCTCAGCCTTATCGGCAGCGGCATCTTCGGCCTTGTCCTCGGCCTTGTCCTCGGCCTTGTCCTCGGCCTTGTCCTCGGCCTTATCGGCCTTATCGGCATCGGCATCTTCGGCCTTGTCGTCGGCAGCCTTCTTGGACTTGTTGTCCTTCTTGGCTTCGGCGTCGGCGTCTTCTTCTGCTTCGTCAGCGGCTTCCTTCTTCGCGGGCTTGCC
>DBWM01000059.1:807-9570 GCA_002309015.1 Myxococcales bacterium UBA1238
CCGTCCTTCTTCGCAGCTTCTTCGTCTTCTTCGTCTTCTTCTGCGTCTTCGGCGGCTTCGTCCTTCTTTACAGGCTTGCCGTCCTTCTTGGCTTCGCCGTCGTCAGCCTTGTCCTCAGCGGCTTCATCCTTCTTCGCAGGCTTCTCGTCCTTCTTGTCGGATGCAGCATCGTCAGACTTCTCTTCCTTGGCGTCACCCACTTCGGGCATGCCAGGCTTCTCGTCCTTCTTCTCATCCTTCTTGTCGGCGTCAGCATCAGCGGCAGCGTCGGCAGCGTCAGCGGCATCGCCAGCATCACCAGCGGCGTCAGCGGCGTCACCAGCATCACCGGCGGCGTCAGCGGCGTCAGCGGCATCGCCAGCATCACCGGCGGCGTCGGCAGCGTCAGCGGCATCACCAGCATCACCAGCGGCGTCGGCAGCGTCACCAGCGTCAGCGGCATCTTCGCTGGCGGAAGGCGTCGCGAGAGCAGCAGCTTCAGCCATCGATTCCTTGGCGGCCTGACCGGCTTCAACCACGGCTTCCTTGGCCTCAGCGAGCTTCTCGGACATCTCTTCGGCAGCCTCGGCGATCACTTCGCCCACCTTGGCACCGGCTTCGTTCAATTCCTGAGCAGCTTCGGTCGCGGCAGCCTGAATCTCACCGGCCTTATCGACGGCAGCTTCCTTGGCTTCCTTGAGCTTGTCCTTAGCCGCTTCAGCAACTTCGCTGAGCTTGTTGGCAGCGCCCTTGGCTTCGTCCATGGCGTTGCGCAATGCGGAAGCCGCATCGTCCGCCACATTGGCCAGACCGGTGGCGTCCAAAGCATCGCTGGCGCCCGCCTTGAGGACTGCAACGCCTTCCTGGACCAAGGAGGTCGCGCGCTTCTGGACTTCCTGCATGCCATCGGTGACGGCGGAGTCGAGCATTTCCTTGGCGTTTTCGAGGTTTTCCTTCACCTGACCGACGACTTCGCGAGCCTGCTCCATCTTGCCGTCGACGAAATCGGTCGCCTTCTGAATACCGGTGTTGACAGCATCCTTGGCGTTCTCGATCGCTTCCGACGTCTTCTTCTTGATGGTGGGCAGAATCTCGTTCTGCATCTTCTCCCAGCCCTTCTTGAGGAAGGGGCAGGCGTCGATGAGGGCCTTCAGGTCATCGAGGACATCGAGGTAACCGAAGGTCTGGAGATCCGACATGAACTCCTTGACCTGGGATTCGATGAGGTCCTGAGCGGCCTGAGTGACCTTCGGGATGTACTCGTCAACCAGTTTCTGAACGAGCAGCATCGGGTTGTTCTCGGGCCTGAGGAAGTCTTCGACGTTGGTGAGCACGTCCATCAAGATGTTGTAAGGCACCTCGAACTTGCGCATCGCATCCTGGAGGTAATCCGACGCAATGCCCAAATGCTCATCAATCAGCGCGATCAGACGCTTCTCGACCAAATCGAGCGCGTAGTTGACGAAGTCCTTGAGATCCATCTCGCGCCAGTTGGGCGGCAGGATCTTCTCGATCATATCAATATAAGGCTTGATGACCGAGATCAGTTCCTTGATCTTCGCATAGATCTTGGTCGCGCGAAGATTGCGGATCAGCGCCAGAGCATCTTCCTTCGTAGGCAAAGCGAGTTCTTTGCCGAACGGCGTGTAAGCCGGGATGTCCAGCTGGAACTTCAGATTCTGGGCATCGAGATGGTTCTGGCCTTCGCCGACATCCTTCAGAGGCTCGCAGCGGACAACCTCCGTCAAGGTCACATCGCGATCCTTGAGGATGGCTTCGATTTCCTTCTTGCAGGCGACCAGCGCGGGAGATTCAGCCGCCTTCGCATCGTTCGGCCAGAAGGCGCCGATGAAGCGATAGGTCTGAGTCTTATCTTTGACACTCGCTTCACCTTCAGCGGAGGGCAATTCAGCGAAGCAGACATTATCGTCTTGGTTTCCACCGAGGATGATGTAGTTGCCGTTTGCAGCCTTACCAGCAAAGAAGCCGACATGGCCGCCCACGCACTTGGTGCCTTCGTAGCGGGCGTAAACGACGATCGAACCGATCTTGTACAGACCGTCACCGTCTTCGCTCAGACGGGTCGCGCTGCTCCAGACCTTCTTGGGATCCTGCCAGACCTTACCGGCTTCCCACCTCTGCTGCATCTTCATGCCGTCGGGCAGGAGGCTGTCAGCGGTGAAATCGAGGGCCCAGGCACTGCCAGGCGCGCCCAAACCGGCCTGCTTCAAGCACCAGTTGACGAATGCAGCGCACCAAGGCGTTTCATCGGACTGACGAGCGGCCAAATCGATCGTATCCGTCGTGTTCAGATATTCGACGATGCGATCGTTCGCGACCTTGTCGCCATTGATGGAAGCGACGCCGAGCTCGGCCAAAGCGAGTTCATACCACTTGGGCAAACCAGAGGTGATCAGGCTCAGCTGTGAATGCCTGGGAGCCTTCGACAACTTGGTCACAAAGGCGTCGAAAGTATTCTCGTCAAAGCCTTCGGCCTTGAGTTCGGTGAACTTCTTCTCGTTGATGTCGTAGATCAGATCACCGGTCAGGCTCGCCTTCTCAACAGCAGTCAGCTCGGCTTCTTTGTCGATCTCGCCGCCATGGGCATCGTAGTAATCGCGCAGGAAGCTGCGGTTCTTCTCGTAACGCGCGTCATTCTTGTCGGTCCAGAAGCGGTTGGATTCGAACAGCAACTTGTAAGCTTCGGCGCCGGACTTGCAGAGATCACCCAAGCCCTGGTTCTGAACGATCTTCAGGAAGGAATCGCCCTCCTGAATGATGTACTTCGCATCGCTGCCCATCTGCTCGGCCAGCTTGAGAAGCTCAAGGTTCGCTTCGAGATCGGCCAGGAACTGCTCGATTTCCTTCTGCTTTTCTTCGAGGAAGGCGATGACGTCGTTGATCTTATCTTCGAGCCCGGGGATTTGCTCCATCAGGCTGCGGAGGAGCTCGATCAACTTGGGCAGGAACTCATCTTTGAGATAAGCGATCGCCCTTTCAGCTTCGCGCTTCATCAGCTCATCGAGGATCTCGGGCATCTTCTGGAGCTGATCGAGGATCGCTTCGACCGTCGCGATCATCTTCTCGATTTCAGCGATCTTCGCCCGGATTTCGCTCTGCAGCTGAGCGAGCGCGTCGCGAACCTTGAGGATTTCCTCTGCATGCTCAGGCAAAATGCCCGCAAGTTCGGTCAAGGCATTGATCAGGATCGTGACGTTCTCGTCGAGCTGGTTCAAAGCGTCGCGAGGAGACAAGCCCTTGAAGGAGCCCATCGCTTCGAGGGTGTTCTTGATGAGGAGAACGACCTCGATGACGCGGCCACCGATCTTCTTAATCTTGTCGCCATACTTGCGCATGAAGTCGTCAACGAACTTCTGCACCTGGATCTTGATCTGATCGACAGCGCGCTTGATCGTCTCTTTGATGACGGTCATCGCGAGACCCTTGGCGGTCTCAAGGCCTTCTTCAAGGATCTTCTTGGTGTTGGCGACGTAGTTCTCGAAGCTGACGACGACGGTGTCGGTGAAGTCGTGGATGATGCTCTTGGCTTCGTTCACCATGGTGTCGAAGGCGTTCTTAATGTTGGACGCCATGTTGACAGCCATGTCGCGAACGCGTTTACCGAAGGAGATCACGTCGTCGACGATCGACTTGTAGAGGGTGACAAAGCGGTTCTTGACGTTGTCGGCCAATTGCTTGGCGGAATCCGCAGTGCCCTTACCAAAGGCGATACCGGCGTTCTTGACTTCTTCGACGCCATCGGTAACCGCCTTCTTGACGTTGTCGGCGAACTCTTTGCCCTTGCCGTTGATGAGTTCGTTGACGGTGTCGGCAATCTTTTCGGCGTCGCTCTTGAGGCCTTCGCCGGTGCTCTTGAGATCGCTGATGATGCCAGGAGCGAGCAGACCGATCTTGAGGATCAGCTTGCCGACAGCGAGGACGACCTGGCCCTTGATCAAGGCGACCTTGATCTTGACCTTGGGCTCGAAGGCCTTGGCCTGAGCCTGGAAGTCCTTCACCATCTTCTCCGACGCTTCCTTCATCTTTTGCTCGATCTTTTCGATCGCTTCCTGGCCCTTTTGGCGGATGTCGGGGATGACGGTGGTGTCTTCTTCGTAGTTGTTGTTGACGAATTCTTTTTCAGCGTCGGCGTAAGCGTCATCGCCCTGGCTCTTGAGTTCGGCGGCCTGCTTTTCGGCTTCAGCGACCATCTCGTCCTGAGTCTTTTGGATCTCGCGGTTGAGTTTGTCGCCCAAGTCTTCGACAGCGCGGTCGACGCTCGCCTTGGCGGAATCAAAGCCGGCTTCGAGGGATTCTTTGGAACTCGCGACGACGTCGTTCACGGTGTCGCGGATGCTCTTCATCGTGTTGTTGCAGAAGTTGCGGACACGATCGAGCATGCTGGTGATCGACCCGAGGATGCCGTCACGGGCAAAGTCGATCAGCTTGAGGCCTTCGTCGCGAATCGAGTTGATGGTGTTGTCGATGGTATCGAGGCACTTGTTGATCAAGTCCTCAATATCCTTGGACAATTTCTCAGCAAAGCCGACGGCTTCGTTCAGGGTGTCATCAAAGGCGGTGTTGATCTTGTCGATCGTGCCGTTGATGAGCTCCTTCAGCATGTCGGGGAGCTTCTTCACGAAGGTGAAGACTTCCTCGAAGACCTTGTCGACCATCTTGACGGCGGAGTCGACGAGGGCATCGACGCTCTCGAGGAGCTTCTCGGAAGTTTCGTTCAGAAGTTCCATGGCCGTGTCGGTCATGTCCTTCATGAACTTGTCGAGCTCAGGCGCGATCGCCTCGTACCCGGGCTTGCCTTCGTAATATTTCTTGAAGCCGTCCTTAACGGAGGTCATCGCCTGATCGATATAGCCAGGCAACTGGTTCTTCACGACATCGGTGATCGCATCGCCGGCGGTCTTGAGGCCGTTGCGCACGACTTCGACCACCTTGTCTTTCACCTCGGTGACCTTCTTTTCGGCTTCTTCGATGTAGCCTTCGACCGTCTTGGCAGCGCCTTCGATGGCTTCCTTGGCCTGCTTGATCATCGGGTCTTTGGTCGCCATGATCTGGTCGCGGATCATGTTCGGAATTTCGACCAGGCCCTTTTGAACAACGCGCACGGCCTCTTTGGCCACCAGGCGCAATTCGGGCACGATCGCCCGGATGCCCATGTCGACAAAGCTGATCGCTTCTTCGACACCGTCGACAACCTTGTCCTTAATTTTGTAAGCGGTGTCGAGAACCGTGTTGATGCCGCCCTGGACCTGATCGAGAACGCCATTCGCCTTCTCGTCAATGGTCACGAGGGATTTAAGCGCCTCCGCATGTGCGAGGCCCAAAGCCTGATAGGCTTTTTTCCCCATCTGCGCAGGAATACTTTCCTGAACTTCGCCTTCTTGAGTTTGATCTTCAGCCATCCCTCGCCCCCTATTTATTAGTTTGGTCCGTTTGGGTCGTTTGCTGTGGTTTAAATTTTACGCGCGAACTTCCTGTTTCTTTGCCGCGCGATTGACGATTTAAAAATCTCTGGATGCGTCCCTACGATCCAGTAGACTCACCAAGTGGTGTCATTGTTGCTCGAAACGAGCAGTTTGGTCCAGCATTCTTGACGTTTCTTGGCCGTTTGTCGAAAAAAAAACTGCTTGAACTGCCGAAACGAACTTTGCCCGTGAAAAATCACGGATGATTCCATTGTGTTTTAAAACGTGACGAAGCAGGCTCAGGCAGTTCATAATCGCTTTACGGCAAAATCGACGTCACTCGGAGAATATACTATGGCGACGCGCAAAAAGAAGCCCTCATTTTTTAAACTCGCAGTTCTCTGTGCAACTTTGTTGCTGGGCAGCGGCTGCGGTTCGAATCAGGTCAAGGATTCCTCGAAATACGATCATTTCGCTTGCAGCACCCATCGCGAAATGACGCCCGCATTTGCAGAGCGCATGACCCGCAAGGCCTTGCCGAGCATCTGGGCCGTCCTCAACGATTCCGAGCAAAAAGTCTGCTGGTCTGCGGCCATCATGGCGGCCGGCTATATCGGGGATGCGCCCAAAACCAAAAAAGTGGACGTCAGCACCAATAAAAAGCGCAAGAAGATGGAAGAGGAAACCACTGGCAGCACAGAGGTTTACGCTCGTCTGCGCGCCTTTATGGAGAAGAGCGGCAACGGCCTGGTCATGAGCGAGGATCTGCATATCGCGGAGCAGGTCTACAAATCGTTTGCGACCATGGTGAGGCTCAACAAGGAGCCTTCGAGCGCGCTTGCGGCGCTGGACTATTTAATTGAAAGCACGGATCCGCAAAATCTCGAAAAGCTGACGGCGACCTGGCCCATTTCAGCGGTCTCGCGCCGCGACATCATCCGCACCATGTCGCTCGCCGCCGTCACCGCGCTGGCCGAAACCGGAAACTCCAAAGCCAACAAATATCTGCACGAACAGGATGACGATAAGCCGTCCTACCCCGATCAGGTTGCCGTGAACCAAAAAGCTTTCGATCAGCTGAAGGTGATGGCGCTCGATGCGAGCGAACGGCGCGCCTTTGAATATAAGAGCCACGATGCCGAGAAGGCGTTTGCGCTTACAGAAGGCATGTTTACGCTTCACTCCATTCCACCGGGGCGTGCCCTTCTGGCCATGAACGAGACCATCTCCCGCGTGGGCAAAGACTTTGAAAACTATCGTTCAACAGCCGAGGAGGAAGAAACCCTTCAAAAATCCCGCGAGCGCATCTGCAGCGAGGAAGGAAAGAATAAAGCCAAAGAGAAAGAATGCCTGGAACAGCTGCACAAGCTCGAAACCGAGTTCAAAAAGGAAGCGGGCCAAAAGCAGTCGCAATACCTGGTAAGCGAGCAGCTGGAAACCGTGCGAAAGGCTGCGCAGGCCGCATACGACGCCGAACGGGAATGGTACGAAGCGCAGCAGGGCCGCTCCGAATACATGCAATCGCTTCATCTGGCCAACGAACTGGCGGACTCGCGCCTTTCGGGTTTTGACGGACAGCTCGAAAGCCTGAGAAGCCTGCGCGATTTGCCCGAAGAACAGCGCGCCATCGACGAAATCGTGGAAGTGCTGTTCCCCGACGGTCCGCTGGCGGTCTCCAACATGCCAGAGCTGGATCAGGCCAACTATGTATTGAAGCAGATTGAAGTTTTGCGCGAAGAGCATCAAACGGCAATCGACCAGCTGAGACAGCGATCGAACATCGAAGTGGTCGAGGAAGCGCACCGCAGCCTGCTTTCGGTGCTGGAATCCAACAGGGAAGGCGCCGGTTTCGATAAAATCCTGCGCCTGCGCGCCCATCTTCAAAACCAGATCCACATCTATCTGGCGCGCATCGTCGCGGAGTTTCCGGGTGAAGAAGGCCTGGAAATGCGGCAAATCCTGACCAAAGCGCTGTACGAGCAGGACGACCAAATCACAAACGCTCTGCGAAGCCGCTCTCCGATTCGCGATGTCGACTACGCCACGGGTCTTGAAATCGTCCCCGAAAACGAGACGCCCAATCGCAGCCAGCAATAAAAAATATCGCATTCTCGCATAGTTACGCCCTCCATTAAAAAATTTTTTTCATCCCGCTCAAAAACGTAACGGATCATTGAGCGCTTAGCCGCGATTTGTGGCAAACTCAATTGAATTGACGTTTACACCAGCTGAGCAAAAAAACTCGCAAACCATAAGGAGATCTCATGCGTCATCGTTCCCATGGGTTCATTCCATATCGTTTACTGATGTCTTCTCTTGGACTCGTCGCGCTTTCGTGCGGTGACGATGACGGTGGTGGTGGCGGTGGTACCGAAGTGGGCGAGGTATGCCTTGGACCCAACGCCTGCGCCGAAGGCATGCAATGCGTGATGCCCGATGCGGACGGTCAGGGAACCTGCCGCAAGTTGTGCCCTGAAGGCGTCCAGATTGGCAATTTTTGCGATAACAAAAACAAAAAGGACGGCTACTGTTTTACTGCGCTCGATCTTGAAGGGAACAAGATTAACATTTGCGCGGATACGGGCTGCATCGAATTTGCGTGCAACACCAACGAGCAATGCAATTTAAATACGCTTGAATGCGAATGTCTGACCGGTTTTGCCAACCAGGACGGGCATTGCAAAGTCTGCGTGGCGCAGAACCGAATCCAGGACTGCGAACTCCCCGAAGAGAACTTCCCCTGCGCCTGCATCAACCTGCGCGGCCTCGATTTATCGCTCGCCAACCTGGCGGCTGAAGATTTAAGCGGCGCCATCTTTGACTCCACAACCGTCTTCCCCGACAACTTCTCGCTCACCAATACCAATATGGTCGGTCCCAATGCCGATCTGGCGGGCATGGATTTGAACGGCGCCAATCTGTCGGGCATGGATTTATCGGGGGCAAACCTTGCAGGGGCAAACCTTTCGGGGGCAGTCCTCGAAGGCACCAACCTTGAAGGCGCAGATTTAAGCGACGCGGATTTGAGCGGCGCGCAGCTCGACAAAGCCAGCCTGGTCGGCGCATCGCTCGAAGGCGCAAACCTTGAAGGCGCCAGCGTCGACGGCGCAAACCTCACCAACGCCAATATGGACGGCGCAAACCTTCAAAACGTGGATGTCTCGAACGTTGAAGGCTCATTGCCCGCCTGGGTCGAGCTCTCAACCGCCAAAGACGGTGAAAATGCCGGCAAAGTAGACTCCCAGGTGCTCGCAGACGCCATCGCCAATGGCGACGTGGATCCGACACAAACAGTGACCGTTCCGGTCGGCCCGGGGAATGGCAGTGGCAGCGGCGGGAATGGTGGCAGCGGCAGCGGTGG
>DBWM01000059.1:9606-57553 GCA_002309015.1 Myxococcales bacterium UBA1238
GACGGCAGCGGCAGTGGCGGCAGTGGAGGTGACGGCAGCGGCGGTGACGGCAGCGGCGGTGAAGGCGGCAGCGGCGATGGCCGAACCGTTGAACGCGGCATTCTGGCGGGCGCAAACCTGGAAGGCAGAGACTTAAGCCAGGAAGCCCTCGGCACCAACGAAAACGGCGAAGGGAAACTCAAAGGCGCCGATTTAAGCAACGCCAACTTAAAGAACGCCAACCTTTCCGGCCAGGATCTCTCGGGCTCCAATCTTTCGGGCGCAAATCTGGAAGGCGCCAATCTCACCGGCGTCAAAGGCTACGATCCGGAAAACGAAGAGGGCCTCAACCTGAGGGAAGCCGATCTGACCGATGCCGATCTGACCGATGCCGATTTACGCAAGGCGAATTTATATAAAGCAAACCTGACGAGGGCCAAAGCTGAGGTCATCGAGATTTGTGCCCAGGGCGAGTGCCACACTGCTCAGCTCAAATTGGGTGAAGCGACCATCAACGACGCCAAGCTGTATTCGGTCTCCTTCCCGAAATCGAGCCTGCAGGCAGCAGAAATCAAGCGAACAGCTTTAAATAACGGCGATTTTTCGGGCGCAAACCTGGCCTCTTGCGACTTAACGGCCGCATCGCTCACCAACACCAACTTTGAGGACGCCAATTTTGCGAGCGCTCAACTGTCGGATCTCGATTTGAGGCGCGCCCAATTTAACTCCAATACCTCATTCAAAAAAGCCAACATGACGAGAGCCCGCCTGAGCAACAAAGATATGCAGGGCGTCTCGTTTGCAGAAGCCACGCTGGCCTACGCGAATTTGTCCAATACCAACCTGAGGCAGGCCAACTTCAATGGCGCGGATTTGTCGAATGCAGATATGCGCGGCGCTTTGATCGGATGCTGCCTCGATCCCAGCCTTTGCCCCAACTACACCGCCAACGATTTTTGCGAACCGGCCTCCTTCGCCAAAGCCAAGTTTGCCAAGACGCAACTTTCTTCGAGCGACATTCGCAACACCGATTTGGTGGGTGCTGATTTCAGAGGTCTGGTCTTTACGGGGGCCGAATTCCAAAGCACGCTCACGGGCAAGGCCTCCCGAAGCGCCGATCGCCTGATGAGCGCCGGCCTTTTGGACAACGTCGATTTCCGTGGCGCTTCCTTGCTCGAAGTCAACCTGGAAGGCCTGGATCTGACGAGCATTCAGGTCAGCGAGACCACATCCTTCTCGGGCGCCAGACTCGATTACGCCGATTTGTCGGGCAAAGATTTAAGCAAAGTTACGTTTACTCAGGCAGATCTCAAAGGGACCCTCCTCGACGATGCCCGCCTCGAAGGGGCCAACTTCAGCGGAGCCAACCTTGAAGACGCCGAGTTTGCGGGCGCAGACTGCACCGATGCCAACTTCCAGATGGCCACCATCAAGGGCACCCTGGGCAACAGCTCAAAGCAAGCCATCTTCAAGGGCGCCGATTTCTCGCAGTCCACATTGCTGAACATCGATCTCCTGCATGCGGATTACTGCCACGCCAACTTTGAAAACGCCCGATTCAGCAACTCAAACAACAAGCCCATCGGCGAAAACACGGCGATGCCCTGGCTGACGCCTGGTCTCGACGGCGATGGCGTCTGGCGCCAGAGTAACCTGGTCAGCTACTTAAATACACATCGCAACTTTAAGAATCTTTCCTGCATCAAACTTACGGATCTGGCTTTTGACGGGACCCAATTCCCCCAGGATATGCAGTTCTCGCGAGCCTATCTCAAGCAAGTCACTTTTAACGCTTTAGATGGCACGCCCGTCTCCCTCGAAAGAGCCAATTTCTCAAACAGCATCATCGAAGACTGCAAGTTTGAAGACACCATCATGAACAGCAACTCAGAAGAAGCTTTGGATGCCGCTTCTGCTGCCGCTCTGGGCTCAAACTTCACATCAGTCAACTTTAAGAATTCACTCTTTAATCATACGCAATTGGTGGGCGCCCAATTTACCAACTGCAAATTTGATAACACGCCTTTCCAGAATGCGGACCTCACCTTCGCGAATCTTGCGGGCATCAATCTCGAAAACGGTTCCCTTGCCGGCTCCAACCTGACCTGCGCCGATCTTTCGGGATCTACCCTCAACTCCGCCACATTGCGCGGTGCAAATCTTTCGGGCGCCAACCTCACCGAAGTGACCGCCCAGGATGCCATCTTTGCGAGCACCACGCTTTCCACCGCCCATTGCGAACCTGGCCGTCCCAACGACTTCACGGTCACCCATTTTGACAACGCCAACCTGGCCCGCTCGGACTTTGGTGGCGCCATCGCGCATCAGGCCAGCTTTGTGGGCGCCGATGTTTCTGGGGGCGCTTCGTTTGAATCCGCAAGCCTCACCCAGGTCAACATGACCAACGCCAACCTGACGGCCGCTTCTTTGCGCACGGCGGGGCTTCACAAGATGAACCTCACCAACGCCAATCTGGAAGGTGCGAACCTGACCGACGCGCGCGGCACACCGAGCTTGTTCAATGGCGTCAATTTCCAGGGCGCCAACCTTTGCGGCGTTCAATGGCCGAAATGGGCCGATCGCAAGCTTTGGACGGACGAAAACAACAGTACCGCCAATGTTTTCAGCGACGCCACCGTTTGCCCCGACAAGAACGAAAACAACGAATGCGTGGTGACTGCGGCCATCAACCGCACCTGCGAGCTCTTCGGCGTGCCCCCCATCGATGCGGGTGACACGCTGCCCGGCGTCGATTTGAGCAACCAGGATCTGAGCAAGCTCGAAGAGATCACCAGCATCGTGGACGCCGACCTGCATGAATCCAACTTTGCCGGCGCCATCATGCTGAAAGAAGGGATGAGGGGCAATTTCAGCGAATGCAACTTTGCCGGCGCCACATTCCCCGAAAACTGCGATTACAGCCACGCGCGCTTTTATAAAGCGGATTTCTCGGGTGCCATCATCGGCAAAGGCTGCAAGTTCTACGACACCGATCTGCGCGAAGCAGATTTGAGAGGTGCCACGCTTCAGGAAGTTTCCTTAAACGGATCCGACATCTCCCGCGCACTCTTCGGCGGCGCTTCGATGGCCAAATCTGATTTGGGCTTCTACGTGAAGAGCATGACCGACGAGAAAGAGGACGACGATCCCGATCCCGAAGAGCACAAGATCACCCTTGGCATCGGAACCAACTTCTCGGGCACCGATATGACCGAAGTCAACCTGACCGAAGCCAAGCTGACCCAGTCGATCTTTACCAGCACCATTTTGCCTTCAGCTCAGCTCATTTCGACGCAGGCTCCCGGATCCGACTTTACGGGGGCCGTGCTCTCCAACGCCAATCTCACCAAAGCCGATCTGAGCGGCGGCACTCTCGTAAGCGCCAGCCTGGCCAGCACCAAGCTCGAAGACACCAACCTGGCCCGCACGGATCTCACCGCTTCCACCGGGATGCCTTCGCAGTTCATCCGCACCGATTTGTCAGCCGCCGTCCTTTGCGGTGTCCATTGGGGCACTTTCAATGACGAATCGCTCTTCGTGGACGCTCAGGGTGTAGCCGTCACCATGGATGCCGATACCGTCTGCCCGCCCCGCGATGCCAACGGCCTTTGCACCGTTCTGCAATCCACCCTGCCCCGATGCAGCTTATATGGCGAGCAACTGGTCTTCTTCCCCGGATCCGATTTGAGCGGAAAAGACCTGCGCGGCATGGATTTGGCAAACATCGATCTGACGGGAGCGAACCTTTCGGGCGCAGATCTGACGGGCGCGGATCTTTCGGGCACCAACCTGCTTGAAGCCGATCTCACCAACGCGAATCTCGATGGCTGCACGATTTCGAACTCCAACTTCACGGGAGCCAAATTGGAAGGCGCCAAGATCCAGGGCGTGCTCGGACTCTTACCCGAATGGATCTCTTCGGGCATGAGCGCTGACGGCACCTATCGCGTCGCCGATCTCATCAAGGCGATCAAAGAACGCCGGGTCTTTAACCTGCAGGGCGCCTACCTTCAGGGCGCTGCTCTTACGGCGGATCTGGGCTTCGATCTGAGCGGCATGGATTTCACCGGCGCTTACCTGCAAAACGCCCAATTCAACGGGACTTCATTTGCAGGCACGATCCTGGATCGCGCACTTCTGGATCAGGCAGACTTCTCGGCCGCCAAGCTTTACGTCGCACAAAGCAACCTCGCAGCCCGGGCTGCAGGGGCGCAAATGACCCAATGCAACCTGACGGGCACCGAAGCGAGCTACGTCAACTTTGAAGGCGCAAACCTGTCTCAAAGCTGGACCGGCTTCGCATTCTGCGATCAGTCTCCGGCCAAATCCCCCATCGGATGCGAAAACAACAGCCACTGCTCGGGCCACGGCCAATGCAAGAACCAGAAGATCGACCGCAGATTCAACTTACAGCACGCCCAGTTACAGGGTGCCAGCCTGGATCAAATGAAGGCTCTGGTCGACATGACCGACGCCGATCTCACTTCTGCATCGGCCCAAAACAGTGACTTTACCAGCGGTCTTTTTGCCAGCACCCGCTTCCAGGGCGCCAATCTCAGCCGCGCCACCCTGCGAAATGCCCAACTGCACAACGCTGATTTCACCAACGCGACCTTAAACGGCGTCCTCTTTGGCTGCTGCACCGCGAAAGCCAACCTGGCGGCAGGTGAAACGGATCCCTGCCAGACGCCTTCCCTTCCCACCTGCATTCCTGCGGAGCTCGACAACGCGATCTTTGAAAATACCGATTTTGCCAGCAATTCCGGCTACATCACCGATTTTGCCAGCGTCGATCTTCGCGGTGCCTCCCTCATCGGCGTCGATTTGAGCAACGCGCTCTTCAAGTCCACCGATTTGCGCAACACCAACCTCACGCAATCCCGGCTGCGCGGACTCGATTTCACGACCAGCTACCTGCAAAACACGATCTTCGATTTCACCGATCTGACGGGCAGCAATCTGTCGAATCAGAATCTGCAGAACGGACATTTCCAGAATGCCAACCTGACGAACGTCGATTTGACGCAAGCCGACCTGCGCAATGCGGATCTCTCCCGCAGCCGACTGGGCGGTCAGCGCGGCGAAAATGATGTCAACAACGAACCCGTGGAATCCTGGCTGGACGGCACTAATTTGAGCAATGCCAACCTGCAGCAGGCCACTTTGACGGGGTTAATCGGCACTTCCGCCCACAAAGCCGATTTCACCAACGCCAATTTACGCCAGGCAAGCATGTCTCAGGCCTATCTCTCAACCGCAACGGCCATCATCTGCTATGCCGACTTTGAAGATGCAACGGTCAACACCGCTACTTCATCCACGGACTGGCTGCATGCGGGCGCCCAGAACGGCGTTTACAGCAAAGAAAACCTGATCGAGCATCTGACCGACGAAAACCCAAGGAACACCGTTGACCTCACCTGCCTTGCGCTCTCAGGGGCCAACCTGTCGGGCCATAACCTCACCAAAGTGACCAGCTTTGCCCAGGTGCATTTTGATGACGTCGATATGTCCGACACCCAAATCAAATATCCGAACTTCACCGAAGCCCGGCTGAACCGCGTCAGCCTCAACAAGCTGAATAACCCGGAAGCTGCCGTGAATGCCAACAATCCAATATTTAAAGGCGCCATCATCGTGGATGGCAACTGGGTCGAAAGCAATCTGGCCAATGCCACCCTGACCGACGCTCAAATCAGAAACCTGAACGCCGCGTCCGCAACTTTGACCAACAGCATCTGGTGGAACGCACAAATCGATCAGGCGGACTTTACCAAGGCACAGATGAGCAATAACAAGCTCGCTTCCGCCCAATGGACAAACGTCAGCTTTAAGAACGCCAATCTCGAAGGCTCAAACATCTCGAACTACGACTACAGTTACACAGTGACTCACCCCGCCAACCCCAGCGGTGGTTCAGCTGATGCGGGAACCGATGCAGGTCACGCAGCGGATGCGGGCGATGCGGGCGATGCAGGCGATGCGGGTACAGAGACTCAGACCGAGACCATCACCGTAACGATCAACTCTGCAAGCCTCATCGGCTGCAACTTCGAAGGCGCCAATCTCGCAAACGCCGAAATGGAGCATCTGAACCTCGAGAACATGAGCTTCAAAGATGCCTGCTTAAACAACGTGAAGATGACCGGCAGCAACCTCCAGGGCTGCGACCTGCGCCTCAAGGAATTGACCTGGACCGGAGCACAGCTCTCAGAAATCAACGCCCAGGAAGCCAACCTTCAGGGCATGAAACTCAACGAATCCGTCCTGACCAGAGCCCAGCTGCGAGGTGCCAATTTAAGCTACAGCGCACTCCAAAAAGCTCAGTTGCAAGAAGCCAATCTGGAAGAAGCCAACCTGAGCTACGGCAAACTCCAGGCGGTCAATTTTGAAAGCGCAATCCTGCTCAATGCCAATCTGAGCTATTGTGAACTGGATCAATCGACCTCATTTAAGAAAGCCGATTTATATAACGCTGACTTAAGTTACGCGCTCACCGAAGAGAGCAGCGGAACATCCCAGGGCGACACCCCGGCGATCGATTTCACCGAAGCCAAGCTGAATCAGGCCAAGCTGACCGCCGCCTCTTTCGCCAACGGCAAGTTTACAAACGCTTCGATGCTCGCCGTTTCAGCCGCCCGCTCCGACTTCCACGGCGCCGATCTTCAGAACGCAAAGGCCAACAAAGGTGATTTCACCGGCGCAAACTTCACCGGCGCAAACTTCACCGGCGCAAACTTCATGAACAGCGACGCCCCCGGCTCCACCTGGACCGACGCAAACTTCACTGGTACCAACTTCTCGGGCGCCGATCTCTCTCAGGGTGCCATGGCGAACATCGAGGTGATCGGCACCAACTTTGCCCGCGCAAACCTGAGCGAAATCCAGGGTCTTCCGAAGTCATTCGAAAAATCGGGAGAAGTCGCGATCAATCTCGAAGATGCCAACCTCTGCGGTGCTTCCTGGAAACTGGAAAAGACATCTCTTCATAAATCCAATGCGAATTACAACAACAACACCATCTGCCCGGTCAAAGATGCGGACGGCAGCTGCACGCATACCCATGAACAATGGGCCGAATGCGAACTCTTCGATCCTGACTACGATCACGACGGCGTACCTGACCGAGAAGACAACTGCAGAACAACCTACAATCCCAAAGCATGCGAATGCAGCAAGCCTGAAGATTGTACAGGGGAAAGCTGCACGGAAATCTGCGCCAAGCAATGCGATCTGGACGGTGATGGAATCGGCGATGTTTGCGACAATGACATCGACGACGACGGTCGAGTCAACGCCAGCGACAACTGCCCTTATTTCCCGAATGGCAACCAAGAAGATGGCGATGGCGACGGCAGCGGCGATCACTGCGACAACTGCCGCTACGACTACAACTTTGACCAAAAAGATGACGATACGGATGGTTGGGGCAACGTCTGCGACAACTGCTCAGGAACTGCCAACCCACTTCAACGCGACACCAACGGCAATGGAATCGGCGATTCTTGTGATAATGAGGGTGTTCCTCAAAGTTGTACGAATTGTAAGAGTGATGACATCGATGGGGACGGTGCAAAGAATGTCAGCGATACTTGTCCCGGCGGTGCAACATACTCACGCAAAGCCATTAACTACTACTGTAATGCAGAAGTTGGCACTCATTACAATAACAACACCCCACATACACTGACCTGCACGAATCAATCAGGTACTACCTCAACATATACAGTCCGCTGGTATCAAGAATGTGTAACAACAATGGAAGAGGTTATCTGTAATCCGAGCGCAACGAGTAAGCCTATTCAGAAAAGGACTTACCGTTATTCTACATATACTTACGTTCCCACAAGCTGTGACAATCTAACGGTGCACACCCATAATACTGGCACAACGTACTGCAATGAAACATCAAGAAACGTTCAGGCGTCCTACACCAATCTCTGCGAATTACCTGTCGAAGGAAGTGCACACACAGTCATCGAAGGTATGAATTGGCAAACTAAGGTCGATACCGATGGCGATCTCGTTGCTGATGCTTGCGACAACTGCCCGACGATTTCCAATGCAGATCAAGCAGACGAAGATTCCAATGGCGTAGGCGATGCCTGCGACTCGGGTTGTGGCAACGACTACACGAGAATTCTGCCCGTACTCGGTGATAAAGATCACCCACAACGTTTCAGCAGTTCGATCGTATCGCTGGGTCGAACAACCTACGTCCTGATCGTACCCGATGGAAAAAATTGGAAGGTCACAGCTAAAGTAACGGAGCAAACCTTCGATTCAATGCTCCATTATTTGGGTGCAGGCTGCTCTGGCTCTGGCGTCCATGTGTCCGACGACGATTCCGGCGGAGATCTCCGTCCTATCCTGAACGACATCGCAGTCGGCCCAGGTGTTCAAGTCTTCCAGGTGGGTGGTTACAAATCTAAATTCGGCGCATTCACAGTAGAATTCATCATCACCGCCCAATAATCCTCCAACCTTCCAAGCCATCCCCTCCCCACCTCATCCTCCCCAAAAACTTCCCAAAACCGCCTCGATGGAGTAAAGCGCCCCTTTTTCATCCAAATGGAGGCCATCGATGCCGGAACCCCCTGCCACAAAACTTACGCCTCGGGAACTCGAGGAGCATTGGTATCACAACGTTTATCGCGGCGATCAGATGAAGCAGCTCACGCTTCGGGCGGTGCTGATGGGAGGGGCGCTCGGCTCCCTCATGTCGCTGGTCAACATTTACGTGGGTCTGAAGACGGGATGGGGGTTAGGTGTCGCGATCACGGCGTGCATTCTGTCGTATTCCATCTGGAAGGGTGCGCGTGCATTGGGGCTGGCCAAGACCGACATGACGATTCTGGAGAACAACTGCATGCAGTCCACGGCGTCGTCGGCTGGATATTCCACGGGCGGAACGCTGGTGTCGGCCATTGCAGCGTGGATGTTGCTTCAAAACCAATCGATGCCCACGGGGCTTTTGATGGCGTGGATCTTCTTTTTGGCGGTCCTGGGCGTGACACTCGCCATCCCCATGAAGCGCCAGATGATCAACATCGAGCAATTGAAATTCCCCTCGGGCATCGCAGCGGCGACCACGTTGCAGAGTCTCCACGGCGATCACGGCAAGTTGCCTGAGGGCGAGTCGGAAGCGGCGCTCGATCCCGATGCAGCAAAGAAGGCGTCGCGCAGTGCCAAGTCGCTGGGCTTCGCGGCGTTGTTTGGTGGGTTACTGGCGGTGGTGCGCGACATTTTGGGTTGGTTGCCCGAGGTGTTTCCCATCTTTGGGAGCGCAGCGGCGAAATACACCATCTCCATGGAGCCGAGCGCGCTCATGATCGCTGCAGGTGCCATCATGGGGTTGCATACGGCCGTCTCGATGCTGATCGGCGCGATCCTCTGCTGGGGGATTCTCGTCCCGATCATGCACGACCAGGGGGTGATACAAAGCCTGCTCTACAGCGAAATGGTGAAATGGACGCTGTGGGGTGGCGTGGCCTGCATGGTGACGAGCGGGCTGCTCTCTTTCGCGTTGCAGTGGAAGACCGCGTTGCGCGCGTTCTCGGGTTTGAGTTCGATCTTCTCGCGCAAGAAAGAAAAGACGGATGATCCCATCGAGCGGATCGAGGTTCCGGGTTCCTGGTTCCTTTCGGGCGCAACGATCGGCCTGATCGGCGTCGTCGTGATCGCCAATGTCGCCTTTGACATGCCGGTTTGGATGGGCGTGCTCGGCGTTGTCATGTCGTTCTTCCTGGCACTCGTCGCCTGTCGCGCAACGGGAGAGACGGATACGACGCCCGTGGGCGCGATGGGTAAGGTGACCCAGTTGTTTTATGGCGCGATCACGCCGCGATCTCTGCCGGGACCAAGCAGGCAGAACGTCAACCTGATGGCGGCCTGCATTACCGCAGGGGTTGCGGACTCCTCGGCGGATCTTTTGACGGATCTCAAGAGTGGTTATCTGCTCGGTGCAAATCCGCGCAAGCAGTTCCTCGCGCAGGCATGCGGGATCCTTTTTGGAACTCTGTTTGCCGTAGGCGCATTTCAGATCATCGTGCCCGATGCCGCATCGCTTGGAACGGATAAGTTCCCCGCGCCCGCTGCGCAGACCTGGAGAGGGGTGGCGGAGCTGCTCGCGAACGGGTTTGATTCGATTCACCCAACGGCGCAGATGGCTTTGTGGATTGGAGGTGCAGTGGGCATTCTGTTGCCGCTCATCGCCAAGATTCTGCCCGAAAAGATCCGTTGGATTGTGCCCTCCCCCATGGGGCTCGGCATGGCGTTCACTTTCCATTTCTTCTACGCGTTCGCCATGTTTCTGGGGGCCATCATCGCAGTGGTGCTCGAGAAGAAGAAGCCCAAGCTGGCGGAGGAATATACGATCCCCGTGGCGAGCGGGATCATCGCGGGAGAGTCGCTGATCGGCGTCTTGATCGCGCTCGGCGCAGCGTTCGGCTGGTTCTGATCGGTCCCGTTTTTTCGGGCGCTCTGGCCTCCATGGTCAGGGCGCGCCCCGTTTTTTCAATCCCTTTAAAGCCCAGAGCCCCGCTTCACCTCTTTTTGAAAAGCCTTTAAAATCCTTTCAGCAGTTTCTGGTTTGTCCGTTCAGGGAGCTTCCATCATGGCAGAATCGATCATCGCGCCTGCGCTTTGGTGCGACAGTCACGCGCATCTCGACAGCGCGGAGTTTCAGGCGAACGCGAGCGAAGTGATCGCGCGCGCAGCGGCGGCGGGGGTCGACAAGATCCTCTGCATGGGCAACGATCCCGAAAGTTCGCGCAAGGCGTTCGCATTGGCGCAGAGCGCCCCGCATCACCTGTATCCGGCGGCGGGTTTGCACCCTCATGAGGCCCTCAAATGGGGGCGGGACGCTGAGAGCGAGCTTCGCGAACTTTGGGAAAGCGATGCGGTCAGATGCGTGGGGGAAATCGGGCTCGACTATTACTACGACTTCGCCCCCAAAAAGCAGCAGCAGGAAGCGTTTGCAGCGCAGCTCGATACCGCAAGGAACCTTAAGAAACCGGTGAGCATTCACCTGCGCGAGGCCTTTGACGACGGGTTTGCCATTTTGCGCGAGGTCGGTGTGCCTCAGGGCGGCGTGCTTCATTGTTTCCAGGGCGGTCCAGACGAAGCGCAGATCGCGCTCGCCTTAAACCTGCATCTCTCCTTCTCGGGGATGGTCACGTTTAAGAATGCGGTGGCGCTTAAAACCGCAGTGCCCCTCGTGCCCGCCGATCGCTATCTGGTCGAAACCGACTCGCCTTACCTGGCTCCTGTGCCCTATCGCGGAAAAACCAATGAGCCCGCCTATGTTGTGCAGACGGGGGCCTACGTTGCGATGTTGCGCGGCATTCCCACCGAGCAGGCGGCGCGCGAAACCCGTCAGAACGCGATCGATCTCTTTAAAATGGATTAAAAAACCGGACGTCTTTTGAAAGCCCGCCAAAAGAAAGCGCCCCTTGCCCAAAAGCATGGGGCGTTTTTTTAGCGGATGATGATGGAAGGGCCGTTTTGGGGGGCAGGATCTTCGGCGGGGGCGGGCTTGGGCTTTTCGCGCGACGTGACCACACAGTACAACATGTTGCAAACCCCGGCGCAGAGCGCGCAGAGCAGCGACGAGATGAGCGCATACGGAAGGCAGAACCCGACTCCCGCAAGCAGGGCGCCCACGCTGTGCGAAAGATCGGGCGTTGCTGAAGCGAAATGGGGCGAGACCAGCAGATCGACGCTGCGCCTGAAGAATCCCTGGGGGAGTTCTTTAAACAACAGGTAGAGATCGCCGCCCATCCCCGCATTGGCAGCTGAACTTCCGGAACTGGAGCCGACGAACCAGATGGGGACGATCCAAACGAGCAGGACGCTCAAAACCGAGCCCGAGAAACCGATCAGCGTCCCGAAGATCTGAAGCGGTTTTTGCCGGATGAGCTTCCAAAGCGAAGAGAGCGTTTGTCGCGCGTCGAGATCTTCTCGGTACATCGAAGGGAGCGCGAGAGGGATCCCGAGCAGGCCAAAGATCACCAAAGCTCCCAGCAAGACGAACGAGAGCGCGATGACCGGCGAGAAGAGGCCCCAGAAGAGGGAGCCCGCAAAGGGCAATGTCCCGAGCAATCCCAGCAGGTAGTTCCCCACCATGAGTCCCGCATAGCCCGCGATCCACCAGGCGCCGAGGCCCATGACACGAGAGGCGTTCAGTTTCACCCAGAGGCCCGCCTCATCGAACGAAACCTGCTCCTCATCGACGATGCGCTTTTGAAAATGCGAGGTGAAGGCGGCCATCACCAGCGTATAGGCGAGCATCAGATCAGCGGATCCGAGCAGCCTGCAGAGGAGGGCCAGCGGGGGCAAAGAAGCGAGAGCCGACGCGCCCCATTGAAGCAGCCCGAGTACAGTGAAAGCGATCCAAAAGATGACGGTGCAGACGCAGAGGGCTTTGACATCTCTAAAGAGCGCAAAGGCTTTTGCTGCATCCCTGAAGGTCCAGCGCTCCGTGGGTTCCCAAAACGGCTTCGGTGGGGGCGCAGGCTCCGCCACGGGTTCGGGTTCCGTCACCTTCGGTTTGGGTTTGCGCTTCCGCTTCGGCTTGGATTCAGGTTCCTCACTGGCAGCTTCGGCCTGGTTTGCGGGATCCGCCTTCGGCTGAGCGTCAGCGGGCGCTGCGGTCGCTGCGTCTTCCTTTGGGGCATCGGGTTCTGCCGGGGCTGCGCTTTCGGGTTCATCGTAAGCGTTCGGATCGTCGAAGCCCACGATGCGCGGGAGCTTGCCTGAACGAAACGCCTTGCTGCCCTGCAGATCGATCTTCAGCTGACCGTCCGACTCCTCTTTGGGCGCAGGATCGCTCTCCTTTTCGCCTTTGGGATCGTCGAAGCCCACAATGCGCGGGAGCTTTCTTTCGGGCGCCCCGGCCTTCCCCTCCCCTTCGGGCTCCGGCTGGCTTTCAGGCTCTGCTGTGGGCGCTTCGATTTCGGGCTCCGCATCTTTGGGCGCTTCGGTCTCCGGATCCGCAGGGGCCTCCGTCGCTTCCGGTTCCGGCGCTGCCGCAGCTTCAGGCGCCTCAGAGACCACAGGCTCAGGTGAAGCCGCAGCTTCGGGCGCCGCAGGGGCTTCTGGTTCCGGTGCGATCTTTTGTTTCAGAAGGGCGTCGCGCCTGAGATCGCTGTAACTCGTAAAGGAGGCGGAATGCGTGCCGGTCAGCGATCGCGCTGCGGCCATGGCGGCGGCCACCGCATCTTCTGCCCCCTTTAAGATCGAGGCTGTGCTGTCCTTTCCATCATCCGGCTTGTCGCTCCCCTGCCCTTCGAGCTCAGCTTTGGCTTTTCGCATCGCCTTTCGCGCTTCTTCGCGCTGATGTTCGAGCCTGTCTGCCTCAGCCAGCGGCATTTGGGGATCGTAGTAGACGTCCGACATCTCCTCGTCTGCAAAAGCGTTCTCGTCCATGTCAGAAGGATCTTCGCGTTTTGCCTGAGCGTCCTCAGCCGATCCTTCTGACTCTGCTCGTCCCGCCTGAGCGAGATGCGTCATTCCTTCTGACTTTTCCCATCCCGCCTGTGCGATCTGGCTCACCTCTTTAGGATCGACTGAACTCACCTGTGCGATCTGCTCGGAGTCTAATGGATCTGCGGAGATCGCTTCTTCTTTTTGCCCGTTGCTTTCAGAAACCGCAGCGATCTCAGAGAGCGAGATCGATTCTTCATCGGGATCGGCGCTCACCGTCTTTGCGGATTGCGCGTTGTCTTTCGGAGCCATTGCGGACAGCTCGCCGTTGACCAGCGCCGCCAGTCCCTTTTGCTCGAACAGCCGAAGTTCCATCGATGGGGTGGATGCCGGTTCGCGATCCTTTTTGGAGAGAGACGAGAGTTCAAAGTGATCGTGGCTCTGCAGCGAAGCGGGCTTCAGGCTGCCTTTTGAAAACGAGAATCCCGATTCCGCAACGTTCTTCAAACCGGGCAGCTTCTTAAAGAAGGATCCGCCGCCCCCGGAATCGCCACCAAGCGAAAACTGATCCGAAAAGCTGGCTTTGGGCGCTTCAAAAGGTTTTTCGTGGTCGAACTTTAAAAATGCGCTCCGGCTTTTGGTTTCTTCGGGTTCTTTCGGCGCATCTTCAACGGAATCCTGCGCATCGGCCACCGGGAATGCAGCGGTCGCATCGCCGTCATCGTCAAAGTCCGCCTCGTCTGAAACACCGAGGCCGGCGTCAAAGGCTTCGTCGGGATCGTTTTTTAGAGACGCATCACCGCTTTGGGCGCTTTGGGGCGCTTCGTTTGCGGGCGCTTCGTTTTGAACAGCATCCTGAGGAATCAACAAAATATGCGTGCCGCATTCAACGCAGGCGACGGTCACGCCTTCTTTGGGAAGACTTTCATCAGGGAAGGAATGCTCCTTCCCACAAGCGGGACAAGCAAACCGCATGACTGCTCCAGGGAAGAAAAAAGAAGGGATAAAGGGGGAAGTTACAGCACAGAGGCGGCGCGGCCGGCCTCGATGAAGCGCATGGGATCTACGGCCACGCCATCGACGCGGATTTCGTAATGCAAGTGAACGCCGGTGGTCCGACCGGAGTCGCCCATGTTGCCAATCTTCTCGTGCCCGGTCACCATGCGGCCAGGGCGCACGACAATGTGATCGAGATGGGCGTAACGGGTGATGATGCCGTCTCCGTGATCCACCTCGACCATCAGACCGTGGGCCCCGCTCTCTTCAGCAAACGTGACCTTGCCCGGTCCTGCGGCGTAGATGGGGGTTTCACGCTCGTCGGGCAGATCCAAACCGTTATGGATGCCGAGCTTAAAGTTGACGGGATCGCGACGCTTGCCATAGTCGCTGCTCGGTTGCACGCGGTCTACCGGCAAACCGAGGGGCAGCCTGCGTGCAAGATCCTCGAGCATCTGCAAACGGTTCATGCGCTGGTCTAAAAGCGAGACCTCGTCGCCTTCGCCGATCTTCTTGTCGGCCTGTTTCGCGGCGTCGGCCATAATCGGGGGGCCTTCATTGAGAACCGTCGTCGAGGGATTTAACGGCGCGCCGTACCTCGAACCATTGCCCGGCTCGCGCAATTCAAAATGGAGATGGGTGTCGCTGAATTCCACCGCGGTCCGCCCAACGGTGCCGATGATCTGGCCAGCCAGCACCATCGATCCCTTCTTGACGTCACCGGCGATTTCATCGAGATGCATGTATCTGCTCACGCGGCCGTCGGCATGTTTGACTTCCAGATAGACGCCCGCACGCCAGCCCGGCGACTTGACACGTGATCCGTCGGGCTTCGTCACCCATTTCTCTCTCGCTCTCCATGCCGCGCGGTCCTGCACGAAGATGACTTCGCCGTCTGCCACACTGCGCACCGGAGTTCCGATCGACGCGGGGATGTCAACCCCTCCATGCATTTCATCTCCACGTTCACCGAAGCCGCTCATCACTGTGATGTTTCCGGCGATCGGATTCACGTAGCCCGATTCCGCAGGGACGAAGGGACCTCCCATCGGCATGTTGGTCACCGCCACTCCACCCCGGCGAAGTCGCGCGTCCAAAAGCTCGTCTGCCGTAAAGCCTGTGAGCGCCAGCGCGTCTTCAAGCTTCTTGATACGCAGATCGACGCGTCCCGAAAGTCTGCCAAGCAGCTGGTCATCCGGCGCGGGCATCGCGTTCAGACGGGTTTCGAGGGATTTAATCTGCTCCTGCAGGTTCTCAATCTCGGCGTTGTCCTTGCCATTCAACCGGGCGGCCATCTGCGGATCAAACTGGGCAAAGTCACCCGCTGCGCCGTTTAACTGCAGCGCGCGCATCATCTCGCGATCGTACGGCGCGCCATCGGCCGAAAGGGGATCCTTCACGCCGAGTGCCGCCATCGACCCCGGTTTGCGCGCGGGCGTCTGGGGGAACAGCTTGTCCGAAACCGCAAACAAGACCGCGCCGCCGCCCACAAGCATGGCGAGCATCATCCCAAGGACGAGCGCCAGGGCGGCCCACCGCGTTTGACTTCGCTTTTGTTTGCGCACCATGTTGATGTATTCCGCGTAACTGAGCTGGCGAGCGGGCTTCTGTAGCGACAGCGGCTCCGGTTCCGACTGGTCGAGAATCTCCACCGCATGGATCAGGGCCGCCACATCCCCCGCGCCCTCTTCTATAACACAATCCGCCGCCAATGCCTCTGAATCGGTCTCAAAAAGATCCTTATTCGCTTCAGGGATCGCATTTTCGGCTTCTGAGGAAACTTCGGGTTCTTCCAAAATCGCCGCTTCGGGTTCTGAAAGAACTTCCGGTTCTTCCAGGATCTCAGGCTCAGGTTCTGAGATCGGTTCCGGTTCTTCCAAAATCTCCGGTTCAGGCTCTGCAAAGACTTCCGGATCCGGCTCCGCGATCGTCTCGATTTCGGCGATCTCTTCAGGCTCCACCGCCATCGCCTCGTCGATTTCGGCGATCTCTTCCGGCTCCGCCGCGATCGCCTCGTCGATTTCGGCGATCTCTTCCGGCTCCACCGCCAGCGTCTCGTCAGGCTCGATCACCTCGATCGCTTCGACGGATTCCGCAGCTTCGATTGAGTCATCGGGACCAGAAGAGCGTTCAGCGGGCTCAACCGTTTGCTCGATCGCTTCAACCGTTTGCTCCGCCTGAGCGATCGTCCATTCATCCTGAACGAGCTTTTCCTGATCGAGCTCGAGAACCTGCATCGGCGGAGGCGCCGGGAATTCGATGATTTGCGGTTCTTCTTCCTCGGGCGCCTTCGGACGGGGTTCGAAACCAAAGATTTCTTCGGGACAATCGAAAGCCCGATCCTCGATTTCGGCCTTTACATCGCCCCAATCGAACGGTGCTTCGACAGATTCAGCCAGCGCATCTTCAATTGCGGCGTAACGCTCGCGCCAAATCGCGATCGCTTCAGGCCCATCGCTCTCTTGATCGAGCATATCGAAGGGTTCAATGGCGTAAGCGATCGGTTGCCGGGCCGCATCTTCAAAGGCTTCGTCAAATCCAAAGGGCTCTTCGTCAAAGGCGTAGGCCGATACAGGCAGAGCGATCTGAGGCTCACCGAAACCGAAGTCCGCTTCATCGGGCTCAAAGATGGCATCGACGCGCTCAGCGGCCTGTTCGCCCAAACCGAAGCCAAATTCGAGGCTTTCAAAGGCGCAGTAAGCCTGATTCCAGGCTGCATCGGCGGAAGCGTCTGCCCGATAGTCCACATCGAAGGCGAAGTCCGGCTCGTCGAAAGCCCATTCGAGGGGCATTTGGGCCTCTGCGCCAAAACCGAACGCCTCTTCAGGCTCCATCTCAATGGCTTCAACCGCTTCCGAAGGCCCGAGATCGAGACCGAAGGCTTCGTAACCGAGCGCAATCTCCGCATCGGCGGCATCGAGCGCCCAAACAGAAGCATCGGCGGGCAGATCGGCAAAACCAAAAGGCAGCCGCGCCACATCGAGCGAGCGCAAAAGGTGATCGAAGGCTTCATCGAATTCGAGCCAGATGAACTCGTTAAAGCCAAAGGGCCGCTCGAGCGCTTCGAAGAGATCCGAGGAGCTTGCAAAGAGCGCATCGAAGGCATCGAAACCGGGCTCGCTGAAACCAAAGGCCGGTGCGGAGAGATCGCGCGCCCGCAACTCGAGTGTGAGCGCTTCTTCGCCGCGATCGTCCGGAAGTTCCCCAAAACCGAAGGGTTCGTAGGCGAGATCGCGCGCCCGCAGGAAGGTGGTCAACGCTTCCTGATAGCTCAAATCGCGGTCGTCGGTGAAACCGAACGTCGCAAAGGCGGTATCGGCCTGCTTTAAAAGCCGGTTCGCTTCCCGATCGTCTTCTTCGGAACAGTGATCCGCAAAACCGAAGGGTTCGTAGGCGAGATCGCGCGCCCGAAGCTCGGCTGTAACGTTTGAATCGTCGCGTTCAAAGCTCCAGCCCTCGCCATCGTAAGCTTCATCGACCGAAAGCAGGCTGAAGGTCTCGGCCATGAACCGGCGATCGTCTTCAGCATCTTCCTGAAGATCGAAACCGAACTCCGCTTCGTCTTCTTCAAAGGTCTCGCCGTCGAAACCGAACGCTTCGTTCTCGTCATAGAAATCGACCATTTCGGTCGAAAGCTGCGCATTGGACTGATCGGAGAAGGCGTCGTCAAAACCGAAGGTTTCAATGGCGGATTCGCTGTTTTGAACCCGGGCATCGAAGGCCGCATCGGGGACATCGGGCAGCCCAGGCTCATCATCGATCGCCTGCAAGGCCCGATCGAAGGAAGCCACATTTTGAAGCGAAGGCGCCTTCTCAAAACCGAACGACGAATTCAGCCAATCGGACTTTGAAGCCCAGCGATCGATCGCATGGTCGAGGCGTTCCGAATCTTTTTCTGGCTCAAAGGCTGTCGCTTCCTCAAAATCAACGATCCGATCGGTGGAATCAAAAGCGCGATCTTCAAAGCCAAACGGGACTTCAACCGAAATCTCGGAGATTCGGTCTTTAGGCAAAGCCTCATCTTCAAAACCGAACGGCGCATCGAGCGCAATCTCTGAGACTTGAGCCTTTTGAATCGTTTCTGCTTCAAAACCAAACGGAGATTCCTGTGAGAGCTCGTTGATATGAGCTTCAGGAATCAAATGGTCTTCAAAACCAAACGGTTCTTCAGAAGAGAGCGACTGAACTTTAAAGTTTTGAGCCGAATGCTCATCAAAACCAAAAGGTTCTTCGATGAGCGTATCTGGTGAAAGCGCCTTGATTTCGTTTGAAGCGCCAAAACCGAACGCCGCATCTTCCGGTAGATCCTGAACTTCAAAGGCATCCGACGCGCGATCCTCAAAACCAAACGCCGAAACTTCCGGAATCGAAATCGGCCCGCTGCGATCGCTCGCCCGCGCTTCAAAACCAAACGCCGCATCGACGGGCGTATCCGTCTGTTCTAAAGGCGCCTTCGCCTGCGCTTCAAAACCAAACGACGGAACCGAGGGCAGCGCCTCCTGATCGATTTGCTTCGACGCCTGCGCTTCAAAACCAAACGAGACTTCTTCCGGAAGGGTCAGTCTCAAAGCGGGATCGGTCTTTTGTGATTCAAAACCGAAGCTCTCGTCCGGCGAACCGGCCATCAAACCGCGCGCAACCGGAGCCTGCTCACCGAAACCAAAGGGCGCATTCTCATCAGTCCCAAAGGCCAGCGGCGCAACTTCGGCCCGCGATGCAAAACCGAAGCTCTCTTTGGGATCCTCGCTTTGAAGCTCACCGGCCTCGATCTCCTGAGACTCGAAACCAAACCGCTCCAAAGACTGAGTCGAATCGACGGGCGTCCGATCGACCGAGGCCTCCCCCGCATCAATCGAAGGCTCGATGGCTCCGATCAGGCTTTCATCCAAAGCCCTCTGCCCGTCAACGCTCTCAGACGCCCGGTCCTCTGCACCGAACGCAAACTCCCCGGATTCAAAAGCCCCATCGCGAGCGAGCAGATTTTCCAGCAGGCTCTTCTTAGAGAGCAAATCCGGATTGACCGGCTCAGGCTCGCCCGCCTCAAAGGAATCCTCAGGAACCAGCGATGCTTCGACCGGAACAACCTGAACCTCATCCTCCTGAATCGTCTGCCCGGGCTCATCCGAAATCAGCTCAACGTCATCCTCAGTCAGCTCAACCGAAGCGATCTGTTCTACAAAAGATTCAACGGTCTGGTCCTGAGCATTCAGCGTTTGGTCTAAAGAAGCGGACGTTTGGTCTAAAGAACCAAACTTTTCTTCGGCTTCAATCTCGTTTTGCTGAGCGAATTCGACGGATGATAAAACGTGAACGGCATCCGCATCGACGGGATGGGGCTTATCTTCAGGATGGATGTAATGCGACTGCGCGCGACCGGTCCGCCTTAAAAGCTGCTTAAATTTTGACCAAAGCCCATGGGACGTATGCTTGAGCACATGCTTCGATCGCAAGGTGAGATTGCCCGGCCCTGCGGTCATCATGCGATTAAACAAGCCGTGATCGTCCAGCTCTACGGCGTAATGGGTCTCTTCTGGCTCGAGATCCTCAGGTTGCACCGCCTGAAGCAAACTTTGCACGCCAAAAGGATCCGACTTTTGCGACGGAACGGTCGTTCTTTGAGCCGTCGTTCCCTGCGCTTCCGGCAGAGCGGACTGCAATTCAACATTCAAAACCGAACGCTCAGCATCCTGTGCAGTCCCTCTGTCGCGAGCCAAAGGCGCAATCTTTTGTTCTAAAGACGCATCCTCCTGCAACGCATGCGCCTGCGCATGAAGAGACGACTGGTTCTCAGAACCCTCCCTTTCATCGGGCATCTGCAACGAAGCATCCGCTGAAAGCAATGGCTCTTGCGGCTCATCATCCAATACGATCTCAAACGAGCCCGAATCGCTCTCCCCTTGCGCCCCCTCATCCTCTTTGAGCAAACGTTCGATGGCAAAGGCATCGCTCTCCCATTCCCCCGACCGATCTTCCGGTTGCGGCGATGCCTCTTTTGATGCCTCCTGATGCGCTTCTTTTGGCTCTGAATCGACCGAAAAGACCTCTGACTCCCCATTCCATTCGTCGAGCGCGTCCCACGCTTCGCCGAAATCCAAAGGCGCATCGTTCTCAGGCTTTAAGTTTATCCATTCACCGGAATCGCTTGGATTTTCATCGACCGACCATTCGTCGAGATCCAACTTTTCTACGTCGCTGACCGCGTTTTGAGCCCGAATTTCAAACCAGCGATCGCACGCAATACAACGCTGCTTCTGCCCGATACCCCTACCCTCCGGCAAGCTGTTCAATTGACCGCAATAGAGGCAAAAGGCTTTCATCAGCAATCACCGATCACACGACAATACTGGAAAATGATTCACGTTTTTCAAAACGAGCTGCAACCGCAGCCCTCCATAGATCCGCTCATGAATGCGTGCTTTTTGCGCGATAAGCGTTGACTTTGCAACGCATGAAAAACGAATGAGGGGGATTAAAACGGTTAAACGCGAGCCTTAATGGAAGAGTTTCAGGAACCGACCGAAGACACCCTTGCCTTCCGTTTCTTCTTCAGAAGGCGCCTCCGTTGATTCCGCCGATTCGTCGTCCAAATCATCGTCATCGGTCTCTTCGTCTTCGGTCACGACGCTTTCCTGAGCCTTTGCCGAAGCCACTGCAGGCGAAATCGCATCCAATGAAATCTCATGCGTCGCCAATATCTCGGCAATCTTGGCATCAATGTTGCGAACATCGAAGGGCTGCGTCTTTAAGATCGGAGCTGGCTCCTCCAGCGTCTCTTCCTGAGACACAACGACCGCTTGCTCGGTCGCATCGCTCTTTACATCCGGCGCATTGACCGTTTGCGACGCCTCACCCGACGTCGTTTCCGTCACATCGATCGTCTTTTCAACCGGTTTCGATTTTTCTTTCGGCGCCTTCGATTTTGTTTGAGGCGCAGGCGATTTTTCTTGAGGCAGAACCTCAGGCGTATCGGGCGTATCGACGTTTTCTTTCGGCGCATCAACCGTTTGGTCGCGCGTATCGAACTTTGCTTTCCCGGCATGAAGTTCTTTTTGATGCGCTTCCTCCGCCTGCAACGCGCGAGCAAACGGCGATGAAAACGACTGCGTCTGCGTTGCGCGCTTAGCAAAAGACGAAGGCATCAGCGACAAAATCGCTTCGCCGCCACCGGTCACAAATTTGAGCGAAAGGCGACCTTCATCGATGCGATCCAAATTTACATCGCCGATCTCCTCGCCTTCTACCATGCGTTCGAGCACCAGGCCCGAGAGACTCGGCAACAAATCGTGGCCCAGCAAACGATCCAGCTGGCGAGCGCCCGTTCGTGAATCGACACAGTTTGAAGCCAGCTCGTCGACCGCCTCTGGCGTCCAGGTCAAATTCGCGTGATGCGCCTCGTTAAAGCGATTGCGCACCTGAATCAACTTGAGCTCCGCGATTTGACAAAGATCCTGATGCGACAAAGGACCGAAGGGAATGACGACCACACGTCCCAGCAGCGCGGCCGGAAAATGATTGTCGAGGACCCGCGTTACGGTCTCGAGCATCAACGCATCATCCGCGCGGCCCTCCGCACATATCGCCTCGATCTCATCGCCGCCCAGGTTGGATGCCATGAGTATCACGGTGTGCCGAAAATCGACCACCACGCCTTCTCCGTCCTCAAGCGTGCCCTTATCGAAGACCTGGAAGAACAACTCGAGTACGTCGGGATGCGCCTTTTCGATCTCGTCGAGCAAAACCACCGAAAACGGATGACGGCGCACGGCTTCGGTCAAAATGCCGCCCTGACCGTGACCCACGTAGCCGGGAGGCGCGCCCTTCAACTGCGAAATCGTGTGCGCTTCCTGGTATTCCGACATGTTGATGACGACCAGGCTGCGCTCGGAACCGAACAGGACGTCGGCCACCGCGTGACCCATCTCGGTTTTGCCCACGCCCGAAGGCCCCGCCAGAAAGAAGACGCCCAACGGCCGCCCGGGATCGTCCAGCCCCGCCCGCGCCGTGCGAATGCGCCGCGTGATCGTATCGACCGCAAGCTGCTGACCGATCACCTTTTGCGCCAAACGCTTGTCGAGATCGAGCACCGCCGAGATCTCATCCTGATGCATCTGCCCGAGCGGGATGCCCGTCCATTCCGCCACCACCGCCGACACCACGCCCGCGTCCGCCACCAGCGGCACCATCGCGCCATTCTTCTGCAACGCCGCCAGGGACTCGCGATCCGCATTGAGCGCCGCCCTCGAAGACTCATCGCCGATCCCCTGCTCCAGGCGATCCTCCACAACGCGAATGCGCTCCACCAAACGCCGCTCCGCCTGCCAATGCTCTTCGAGCTGCTTCTGCTGCCGCTCCGCCTCGCGCAAACGCTCCTGCACCTCATCCAAACGCTCGGTGTGATCGGCCTGCCCGCTCTGCTGCTCGCGCTCCAGCTGCTTCATCTCCTCGTGAAGGCGCACGATCTTTTGATTCGCGTCCTCCAAAACCCCCGGCATGCTGCGCTGCGCCATCGCCACCCGCGCACCCGCCGTATCGAGGATCGAGATCGCGTTGTCGGGCAAATGACGATCTGTGATGTAACGGCTCCCCANNCCGCCTGCCGCACCGCGTCATCGGTGATCCGCACTTTGTGATGGCGCTCCAGATGCGGCAGCAACCCGCGCAAAATTTCGACCGCCACCGAAGGCTCCGGCTCCTCCACCTTCACCACCTGAAACCGCCGCGCCAGCGCCGAGTCGGATTCAAAATAACGCTTATATTCCGCCCATGTCGTCGCCGCGATCGTCCGAAGCTCACCGCGCGCCAGAGCCGGCTTCAAAATGTTGGCCGCATCCGAAATGCCCGCGTTGCCTCCGGCCCCGATCAGCATATGCGCTTCGTCGATGAACAGGATCACCGGGCGCAGCAGGCCTTTGACTTCGGAGATGATGTTTTTCAGGCGCTTTTCAAACTCGCCCTGAACGCTCGCGCCCGCCTGCAGCAACGTTAAATCGAGGGCCCGAATCGACACGTTGCGCAGATTCATGGGCACATCGCCGTTCACGATGCGCCGCGCCAGCCCTTCGACCACCGCCGTCTTACCGACACCCGCTTCGCCCGTCAGGATGGGGTTGTTCTGGCGTCTACGCCCCAAAATATCAATGATTTGGCGGATTTCGCTTTCACGACCGATCACAGGATCGATCTTGCCCTGGCTCGCTTTGGCCGTCAGATCCTGCGTATAGGCGTCGAGGGCCGGGGTTTCCTGCACCGTCTCGGTGTTGGCCGCAAGCTCCACCTCGGGCGGGCGCGAATCGAGGGGGATCGCCGCCGCCGACGCCTCGTTGCTGTTGCGGATGACCTGATCCAAATCGCGCCACAGCATCTCGGGATCGATGGTGCGCAGACAAGGCGCCGCCAAAAGCATGCGATCCTTCAGCTCATCGTCGAGCCGCAGCGCCAGAAAGATTGCCCCGCTACGCACGCGCCCCGAATGCATCTGCAGCGACGCCACCAGCCAGGCCTCTTTCAGCAGCTTGGGCACATCCTGCGCAAAGGTGGGCACGCGCGTGTTGCCGCATTTAAACCCATCGAGCGTGTTCTCGAGATCGCGGCGTAAGTCCCCGCGCGTCAAGCCAAAATGGGTCAGAATCCTATCGATGTCGGTGTTGCGCCGTTCGAGCAGCTTCATCAAAAAATGCTCGATCTCAATACTGTAGTGACCGTGCGCAACGCAAAGGGCGGCCGCTTCCTCCAGGCTCTGACGGCACTGGGGATTCAGCGTGCTCATCAAGGCCTTAATATCGTAATCCACTTTACAATAAATCCGGTGCTAAACGGCCGGGCACGCGAGCCTTCAAATGCGACGCGCGCACCTTGCCGCTCATGATCCAGCTCGTCCACCCCAGACGCATCTGTCCCTTCACCGACAAGGTGGGACGATTGGCCATCACTTCATCGCCCTTAACCTGGACATTCAGGTGGAAATCGAAGGCCGATCGCGTATAGAAGTTCACGAGCTTCACAAAGCTGGTAAAATAGCGCCCCGTCGGCAGGAAATCGCTGAAATCCTGCCAGGACATCGGCTCGGTCGAGAGCTCGAATCCCGATTGCGCATCCCAAATGCGGCAACCGACGATGGTCGTGGCACCCAGCTTGTTGAAGGTGATCTTCCCCGCCGAAAGCCGCGTCCGCTCATCCTCATGCAGGCGCAGCCATTTGCCACAGAGTTCGCGCCCCGTGAATTCGCGCTCAAAAAAATGGCCCAGCAGACGCGTCAGCCCATCCATCGATCGCTCGCGCTGCCAAAGCAGACCGCAATACATGATCAGGTCGCGGGCAAAAATATGGAACTTGGGCTCAGCGCGCTCATCTTTCAGCGCATCAAAGGCCTCACAGGTGCCTTTGGCGCCCGCCCCCGCAATGCACATCAGGTAATGCCCGAAGGGATGCTCCTCCGATGCACGCGTATTCAGCGACGGCCGATTGCATTGGCGCGTTCTGTAAAGCAGCGAAATTAAACGATGATTAAAGAGATCCAAAAAATCTCTTAAACTCGTATCGCCCACGCGGACGCGATCGCGCACCAGCTTGGTAAAATAATGCGGCAGAGGCCCGCGTGCCCCCGCGAGCCCCATAAAATTTACCTGAATGATCGGCGGCCCGTCATCCAAAGGCAGCGGATCGATCTCGCCCACATCGGAAGCCTGAAACGCCTGCGACACCGTCGATCGAAAGCGTACAGATTCCTCTTCCGGCGTCGGCGCTCCACCTGAAGGCAACGTGTCGGGCAACCCCCTCTCACGGAGGCGATACCGCCATTGCGCTTCGAGTAATTTGACCGCCTGGAAAAAATTAAAGCGGTAGGCTTCCTTAAAATAGAGAGCTAATCGTCCGTAGTCGGAATCATGGGCGGCCATATCTTCCAGGTCCCCTCACGCTGCTTGGATTCGAGTACCAATTGAGTGAAAACGTTCACCGATGAGAGCAGGCCGAAATATTGATTCAACACTTCTCCCAATAAAACCGGACTGATGCCGGAGAAGCGATCTTCGTCGATGCGAATGGTGATCCGCTGCACGCGGCAGAATCCCTGGAACGAATCGTTGCTCGCCCGCAACGTCACCACTTCCCGATGAACATCTTCAATCGCCTGCAACTGTGGCTCGATGGATTCCGTAGCCGTAAAGGCATAAACGCGCAACTGTTCGCGCAAAGCCTCCACCGCATGAGGGCCATCCGGCAAGCTCAAATGGCTCATCGCCAAATGAGAAATCAGCCGCCACATCGCTTCCCCTTGCATAGGGGGAGACAGCTGATCCGACGGCCGCTTGAGCACCTTCACCAGAGCGTGCGGACCATCTTCAATGTTTAAGCCATCCCCCTGATCCAGATGTGTCGCCAGATCGCGATTGGTACAAAGTGTATGCGCGCGAAGGGCTTTTGCCTCAGGCAACTGCTGGCGCAGGGAAGCATCGACGAACGAAACCCAGACATCGGATCCCGGAATCTCAGGATTCAGCGTAGGTCCGCGCCGCATATGCCAATAAACCGTATCGGCGTCTGCCGAATGCAGCGGCCCGTAAAGCGGCTCGATCCGCCCTTCGGTTTCATCGCTTAAGCTGGTCGAAATCGAGCGGATAGAATGGATTTCTGTCGTACGCTCCCAGCGGGAATCGCCCAAAACCCGAACTTCATATTCAGAACCCTTCACATAAATGGGCTCAGAAACCTTATCGAACAGGTTCACGATCGGTGTACAACCGAGCAAGAGCGAATCCGCAGAAACATTGATTCGGCGGCGCGGCGCGTGATTCAAAAGGAACAGAAGATCGAGCTCATCCTTCGCTTCTCCCATCGAAATGTTTTCCACATCGATGAAAAGAAAGCGCTCAGGAAATGCAAAATACTCTTGCAGCAATCCGTAAGCCCTGATGGCATAAGGCTTACTCGGCAAAAGTTCCTCGCCCTTTGCAAAACCGACCGTCCTTGTGCGACCCATCTCGGGCTCAAAACCCCGACCAGGCACTTCGCCATCCGGCAGACAGACCACCCCCCGCACATCGGCGCTCAGGAGCTCATACAAAGGCCCTGTTACATTGCGCTCGCCATTTAAATAGAATCGGAGCTTATCAAGCTTATAGGTTTTCAGCGGGAAGCTCATCTTCTTGAGGCGGACCCGCAAAACCGATTGCACCGACGACAACGCCCCTTCTGCCAAAAAGGCATAGGCCGCCGGGTTTTCAAAGCGCACTTCTTTGACCGTAATCGGCCAAATGGTCACTGGCAAACAATTGCGAAACCGGCAAGTCCGCTTCTGGAATGAGGTCTCCACATACAACTTGGTATTTTTGGGGATCTCGATACCTTCCGTCACCCCTGCTCCCCCTTCATCGGGCTCAAACTGAGCGATCGTCATCGAAGGCACGGGTTGCGTGAAATGCGGATAAATATAGCCCAGTAAACCTTGCGTCACCTCTGGCAATTCAGCTTCCAGACTGTGCTGAATGCGCGCCGTCAGCATGGCAACGCCTTCCAGCAGGCGCTCAACATGCGGATCCGGCACCGGACCATCGGTCAGTTCAAGGCGTTTCGCAATACGAGGATGAGACTTGGCATATTTTGCACCCATCCGGCGCAAAAAGCTCAGCTCATCGCGATATGTTTGGAGGAATTCATCCTCGGCATCAGCGGCCAACGACCTTTACTCCCCCCTCGCTCATGTCGAGGATTGCCCGAAAAGAGACTGGCTCATTGAGGGGACCGCCTATGAGGCGCGCCTCAAAAACAACTTCGAGTACGCGGTGATTGCTTTCAACCGGTTCCACGTGAATTTGCTTCACATCAAGCCTCGGTTCAAAAGCCTTCATCGCCTGGCGAATCCATTTCGCCAAAATCGTTCTGTCTGCTTCGGAAGAAGGGACAAGATGGGTAAAGTCCTGAACGCCGTAATCCATAACGGTTCGACGTCCAACAACATCATCGAAAAGGGCAACACAGCGCGCATTAAAAAGCCACCCCAGATCCCTCAAGACCGAGCGTCCATATTCGGCGCGGGTTTGAGCTCTGAAAGGTGGCTTTTCCGCCTCACCATCAGGTTGATCATCGATCAACCGGTCCAGGAGCGGGGCCCGGACCAAGCGAGAAGCGCTACTGCCTGCCCCGCCAGGCTTGCTCATCTACTCACCCTTACGCGATAACGTGCGTACGGAGATCGTGAGAGACGGGCTGGGCAGCACCGACGGTACCCTTGGTCTTGTCTTGCTGCGTGTAGGTGTAGGTCACCTTCGCGTAAGTCAGCGCGACAGTTTCCATAGGAACGTCACCAACCGAGCCGCTGATCTGAAGATCAGCAACGATGACCGACTCCATCTCGACCTTAAGATAGGCAACGCCGATCTGGTTGCCACCGGCATCACCGGAGGAGCGGTAGCAAGTCAAGGTCGCCGTGTCGAAGTGCTGACCGGACCAGCAGCCCTTGAGGAGGTCATCAGTGGCCGAGTCGAGAGTCTTGGTGAAGACGAAGGGCTGGTGGTTGGCCTTTTCGACCGTACCGCCGCCACCGTGGCTACGAACAGCGCTGGTGGGCTGATTGAAGCCATGGCTCCAAGAAAGAACCTCGATCTCAGTCTCATGACCCTTGGAGGAGCTACCGCCGTTGACGTCAGGACCACAGATCTTCATGAACGCATTAATGGCCATCGTTCTTTTCCCTTACGGTTAGCAGGAGAACTTTTGTCTCCTGGGTTGCTTAAATGCCGCGACGCCTACTATTAGAACGCCGGCGGCGGAAGGCTGGCCACCAAACGAATGGAGGCCGACAATTCATCAAGCTGGAAGTGCGGACGGACGAAAACGACCGCCTTGTACGCACCAGGACGACCAGGAACTTCCGCAACGTCAACACGCGCTTCACGCAGCGGGTACTTGGCCTTGAGGGTTTGCCCTGCATCATCCTTACCGAGAACATACTGCATAATCCAGCGGTTGAGGTAAGAATCGACATCGTCACGGCTCATGAACGAACCGATCTTGTCGCGGGCCAAAACCTTCAGATAATGCGCGAAACGGGAAGCCGCCATGATGTAAGGCAACTGGGCCGAAATACGCGCGTTGGAGTTCGCGAAATCGCTGTCGTAGGTCTTCGGCTTGTTGCAGGTCGAAGCACCGAAGAAGGCTGCGTAGTTGGTGTTCTTGCAGAAGACCAACGGAATGAAGCCCAGATCTGACAGTTCTTTTTCACGACGATCGGTGATGGCAACTTCGGTCGGGATCTTGGTCGCAATATCACCCTCTTCGGTGCGATACTTGTGCAACGGAAGACCTTCAACCAAACCGCCGCCTTCGGCGCCACGGATGGCCGCACACCACTTGTACAACGAGAAAGCGGTGGTCAGGCGGTTGCCGAGAGCCCATGCAGAGGAACCCCAGAGGTACTTGTTGTGATCGGTACCATCGACGTCCTCGTTGAAAGGCAAACCTTCAACAGGGTTCTGATCGCCGTAAGGAACACGGAGCAGCATGCGAGGCATGCAGAGACCCACGTAACGGGAGTCTTCCATACCACGGAACTGGTTCCATTTTTCCATGTTCGCTTCGAAAAGCTTGGCAAGATCGCGAGGCTCGCCCAACTTCTCGAAAGAGGTCAAACCGAACATACCAGCGGTTGCACCAGCGATGTAAGGCGCGTGGGCAGCAGCAGCAATGTTCGAAAGACCCATCAACAAATCGATATCGGCGTTGGAACGGCCAAATTCGAAGCCAGAAACGATGGCGCCGTAGGGCTCACCACCGTAAGTGCCGTATTCTTCTTCGTAAAGAAGCTTGAACAGCTTGCTCTGGTCAAAGTCAGAGGCGTTCTCGATATCGTTGAGGCACTCCTTCTTAGTCGCGTGGAGCACCTTGATCTTTAAGAACTGACCGGTTTCGGCGTTCGAAACGAGGAACTTCAAGCCGCGCCAAACAGACTCGAGCTGTTGGAAATCAGCTTGGTGAAGAATCTCGTTCAACTGCGCCTGCACCTTGCGATCGATGCTTGCAATCTGCGCTTCGATCAGCTGGGTCGCATTCCGGATCGTCTTCTTCTTTTCATCTTGGCCGGGGGCCACACCACCGGTCACAGCCTGCTCAAGCAGAGCTTTCAGAGCATCGCGCTGTCCCGCGCGGTTCGTCTGAGCGATCACCGAAGTAAGGACATCAACGCCTTCTGCGGTAGCGCCAGCAGCTGCAGCCATTTCAGCGGCTTCATCAGCGCCAATCGGTCGAAATCCCATCGCTTACCTCTTCAGATATCTGTGTTAGCGTTCGCCTATGGCACTGCTTACAGCTTGTTGACCAATTCCGCCAGTTTGCCTTTGAGCTCTTCGTCGCTGGCAGTTGACTTAATCACGTCGTTGATCGAGGTGGCCAAGTCATCATCGACGAAGATCTTCGCCAAGAGCGCGTTCAACGCCTGGCGCTTCTCATAAGCCTCGCGGAGCTTGTCGACATGGTTGATGAGCGCCATCGGGGAGAAGTCCGACAAGGAGTTGAACTTCAAGTCGACGGGAATCTGAGCGCTCGTGTCATCCATCTGGTTGGGAACAGTGAAGCTCAATGAAGGCTCCATGCTCGCCATGACTTCGTCAAAGCTCTCATTGTCGATCTGAGTGAACTTGCGTTCCTTCAGTTTCTTACCTTGAGCGTGGCCTGCAAGGTCTGCCAACACGGCAACCACGAAGGGCAGCTCTTTAGTCTCGACCGCATCACCGATCTCGACATCGTAGGTAATTTGAACTCTAGGCGGACGTACCCGCCCAATCTTGTGCTGAGTCTGATCAGCCATCTCTGCTCCGTCTGGCTCGTCTGCGCAGCCGTCTCTGAGACGTCACAATAAGTGCCCGAAAGGCAAACATTGCACTTCGGACATCAAGGAAAACTGTTTTTTCTGTAGAGTCTACCAGTCTTGGCGAATCGTCAAGAACTTTTTTCAAAAATTTCGGATTTTATCCGTTGGGCGACTGAATGCCCAAAAGCCCATAGATTTGGCCCAGATCGCTCTGGTCCTGAACGAGCTCCTGGATCAGTTCCGTAAACGACATGTTACCCCAGCTGACCGCACGGCGCACCAAATGGGGGGTTGGGCTGTGAGGTTCTGTGCGCAACAAATAATCCGCCGCTTCAGCCAGGCGCTGATAAGCTTCTGCACGGTTGCGGATGGGCCCCCAGCGCAAACCGGGAGCACCCGCGGCCTCAGGAGAAACCGTCGTTGCAGTATCTGCTTCTGCCGCAACAGCTCCTTCATCGCCTTCTTCTTTGGGTTCCTCTTCAGCTTTTTGGTTGACCGCACGCGTCACAAAATCGCGGATCGCGCGGAGCACCTCTTTAAACTGATAGAGAGAGGCCATCGGCTGACCACAACGCTTATCGATCACCTGCTCCAGATCGATGGCGGCTTCCCACAAATGGCCGAGATCCTGCTCGAGCTTGATGTAGAAAGCGGCCGGCGTCAAAAGGACGCAGGTCATAAACTGAGAAGTGGTCACATCATCCGGGCCCAAAGCCTGACCGGCGCGCTCTGCCATCGAGGCGCGCTCCCAATCGGCCCACGTAAAAATCTGGGGCTCTTTGGTTTGCGGCTTGGTTAAGGCAATGTTTTTGACTTCAAGCGAAAGCTTTTCGTTGATCCACGCGATGGGCGCCATGCGGGCATCGAGATCGCCGTCTTCGATTTCGGGATACAGGGTGTCCCAAAACCGGTTGACAAGGCTTTCGATCAGACGAAAACCCTGCTCGCAACCTTCGAGACCATAACGGCTGAGCCACGCCTCGATCAGCCATGCAGCGATACGTAAATCCTTGGATTTATTCTGCAAAGCATCGAGGCAGGTCTCTTCAACTTCGCGCCAATCGGCCTGCTTCAGAGCGGTTTTCCAAATGCCCTGCGAGAGATTGGCATCATCCTGACGCCGCGCTTCTTTGATTTTGTCGTAAACAGCGCTGCGTCGAAGGGATTCCCCTGAAGGCGACCGGTTATTGATCGGCTTCAGGAGCGTGGCCAAATCGACATTCAACTTTGCCATCTTAACCCTCAATATTCAGAAGACGACAGATCACCCAACCGCGCTCTCACCAACTGCTTGTTGGCTTCAGGCGCACGGCGGGGCAGTTCTGGCAAGGTATAAGCGGACTTACCGCCAGGCAGCATGAGGCCGATACGGACGTAAACGCGCGTATCGCTGGCCATCATGTTCTGACCGCTGGCCGAAGCATCGCCCGACATCGTCGTTTCCATTTCAAAGCGCAGGGTGTGCGGCCTCAGGAAGGCGTGACGACCGCGGTCGACCGCCGTTGCAGCGTGCTTCATCAGCATGCGCAGCAAAGACCAGCGCCCGGTGTAGTTGTAGCAAAGGGTCTTGCCGTTCACGCTGGCGTTTTCATCGCGCTGCTCGCTTGCGGGCATGAAGGTTCCGTTTCCGGCCCAGCGGAAGCACATCTTCACGGGATCGTTGCTCTTCCATTGCGCGCTCAGCTTGGTACCGCGGAAGCCGATGCGCTCCTGGTTGACCTCAGCCCACCATTCGATGATTTGGTTACCGTTGACTTCGCTGTCCGTATTGGCGCGGAAAGCAAAGGTGGTATCGAGCACCAATTCGGGATCGCTTTCGGAAGAGGAAAGCAAACCGGCAAACAGATCGCGGGAACGCTTGACCTTGCTGATGAAGGCCTTGATTTCGGCAAATTCAGCTTCGCCGAGGGTGTTCTTGGTGATGCGCGACAAAGCTTCGGCGTGCGCATCGTAGCTGCGATAAAACTCAGCGATATCGCTAGCTTCGGCCTCGGTGTTGACGTCAGGCGCCGCGAAGGGGAAGCGGCCCGTCAGGCGCTCAGCAAAGAGCGATTGCAGCTTGACATAACCGCGCAGCGTCTCGGTATCGAGGATTTCGTCGCAGCGCTTTTGCATGTTTTGCGCGATCAGTTTCTTTTGCTGCGGGAAGAAATCGGTCGAAGTCAGCTTGATCGCATCCTTCAGAACAGGCTTGCATTTTTCGAGCACTTCGAGCTTGGCCAGATCTTCCTCGATGAAACGCTCCAAATCTTCGAGATCGTTGCCGGGTACCTTGCGCTCGTATTCGCCCACAACCTCAATGATCTTGCGCCATTTGGTCACAGCCGTGTCGTTGGCCGCTTCACCGCCCGTCTGAGTAAACTTTTCAACCAGAGGCTGCGCATATTCTTTCGCCAGCATCATGATCGTCTGACGCTGAGAATCGAGACGCGCCGTCAAATCAGAATCATCGCGCGCACCAAATGCCATCGCGCCCGGGTTCAGACCGGTATTCCACCAGGAGAACTTGTCACTGCGGATTTGGTAGAGCTTTTCCTGAGCCTGAAGGGCGTCCACCTGAGAAAGAAGCAAACGGGCATCTGTAATCAGTTTATTATAGATTTCATTCCCTTCGGTCTCAGCGATCTTGCGGTTGACGGTCTTCACCGCGCGATCGATTTGGATGATGGCATCCCATTCGCTCGCCAGATTCACGATGTAGCGCTTCAGGGTTTCTTTGTCCTGACCAAACACCTGCCCCGAAGAGTCATTTCGGACGGGGGATGCGTAGTTCAAAACAATATCTTTCGCCCAGTGGCTGAATTCCTTGAACGCAGCTGCCTTTAAGACGAGATGCGTTTCGCCGAGCAGCGTTCTCTGGCTGTCTTCAAACACGTCCAGATCTTTGGACCAGGAGACCAGCTGGTTATCGAGTTTGTTATTCCACTCATCGCGGCGCCCCACGATGTTGGTCAGCTCATCTCTGAATTCCTTCGGATTATCGACGATGAACCTCAGCTCAAAGAATTCGTCCAGCGACTTTTCGAGATTCAGAACCTCAGCCTTGACGCGCACCTTATTCTCGTGCACTTCCAGTAAGTTCGACGAATCAAAAATGCTTTCGCGCAACTCGGCATAGCTTCGCTTCACAAAAGCGTCGACCTTGTCACCCATCTTTTGGGTCAGGCCACGGCTGAAAGCGTCGGCATTCAAAATGGCGATCAGGTTTAAGAACGCGTCACCAGGGGCGAATTTGGGATCGGCGAGCCAGTCGACCTTGCCTTCAGCAACTTCGTTTTTGAGCGTTTTGATCGCGTCGTTCAGGCGCACGATCGAGAAATATTCGCCGCTGTGCTCGGAATCGCCGTTGCTCTTCACCTTCTTGATGTTCATGAGCTGGTCGTTCAAAGCAAGCACAGCGCGGCGCAGGGGATGATTGATGAAGACCTCTCTCTCAAGGCGAGAAAGGTAGAAATAAACCTGTAAATCCGCACGGTTACGATAAATATCGAGCGGGATGTCAGGCCAGTTTTCAAGGCTGCTCAACACCGGACGATAGCGATCGGCCTGCTGCTCGAGGTTGGTTTTCACCGTATCTTCCTTGGTCAGGAACAAATACAGTTCACCCAAATCCTCGGGCGTGTGGTTCGTGTACCGCTGGAAGTTGATGTATAAGTTCTCAACCTGCTTGGCAAAATCGCGCAGCGCATCGAAATGCTTCTGCGGATCCGATGTGCCCAAATCCTTGAGTTTGAGCGTATCCTGAACACCGTTGTCGGGCAAAACCGAAGGCGGCTGCCCCACATCCTGAAAACGCGCATCGAGCTGAGGATTGAGCAATTCCGCCTGCTCGGCCACCTTCACCAACGCGCCCTTCAAGCTTTCGCCCACGCCATTGCTCAGGAGGAACGAAAACGCCTTCGATGCGGTCTCGGTGATCGGTTGCGTAAAGCTGGTGGGAACGGTGTAAAGCTCGAACTGCTCCAGGTTGAACGAAGTCAGGGATTCAAGCAGGGTATATCGCGGCGCGGTGCCTTCCATGGAAACCGCCGTACCGTAATCAAAACTCGCGTTATAGAGCTTCAGCTGTTCCAGGATAGGATTGAAAGACTCGATCTTGCCGCTCGTGGAACTGGACTGCCACCAGAACATCAGCAAACCGAGCACAACTGCGGCGCCCGACATGATTTTCCACGTGCGCACCGTCTTGTTGAGCGCCTTCGCACGAGCCTCGTCGAGGACCGCTAAGCCAGGCTCCTGGAAGATCTTTTCGGAAAACAGCTGCTTGGTAAAGGCCGGTGGTCCCAGTTCGACGGGCGCATTGGGATCCTGCGGAGCCTTGGTGTCTTTGCCCTTGGGAACAGGCAGCTTACCAGTCAGATAAATGCCGCGCAGAGGCAACGCTTTGCGGTAAGAAGTCCCCTTGAACATCGGCTCAAGAAACATCTTGAGCGGTTCACGTAAAGCATTGATTTCACGAGGCAAAAGATACAGAGCATCGCGCTCATCCTGATCGGTCACCGAAGGCAGCAAATCGAGCTGCGAAGTGCTCGTCGATTCGTGCAAAAAGCCGATCGCCTCGTCAATCCAATCGCTTTGGTAAACTTCGTCCGGCTGGTAGGGACAAGACCAACCAAAAATCTGCTGGCGAATGGGAGGCGGAACCGCTTGTCCGAAAGCCTGAAACCCTGTGATCGACTCGCATCCCGTCAGCACGATGTAAACCGGCACATGCACGCCGAGTTCATACTGCGTCTCGCGCAAACGATCGGCCATCGCTTCCGCTTTGCGGTGCAGAGTCGAGGTTTGCTCAGGCGTGCGGGCTTTTAAGTCGTTGACGTTGATCGCAACGATCATGCCATCGAGCGGACGCCGAGGACGATTCATTTGCAATGCGCGCAGGGCCTCCGCCCAGGCACCGCTGGCCTTTTTGCTGCCAAATATGCGCTTTAAAAGGCCTTTTTTCAGCTTCCCCGGTCCACCTTTTTGGGCGAAATATGTCGAGGAAAAATCGATCACCACAGCGTTGTCGAAGAACCACCAGAACGTTGCCTGATCTTCTTCGAGGCCAAAGCTGTTGGGAGATCCCGGGCGAGCCGTAATGCCCGTCGAGGGCAGCAGCAAATCTTTACCACTGTCCGCTTCACCGATCATGCCGAACCAGGGGATCTGGTAGATGGCATCATTGCTGCGAAGAAGCGCCGTCAGCTCTTTTGTTGCCCGCGTGAAAGACTTTTGAATTGCAGAACCCGAGACAGCCGCAGTCCCGTCATCGGTCCCCATTGCTTTATTCGCCACAGCCGCTCGCCCTTATTTTCCGGTCGGTTGAAAATTTACGCCCGATTGCGATTGAACCTTGGGTTGCTTCGCAGATTTGACTTGCTTCGAGTTTTCAATCCAGCTGACAGTTTTCTCTGTCACAGCGCGCACTTCGCGGGTCTGACCGAACCAAATCAGATGGCCAACGGCAAAGTAAGCGATCACAATCAGAACGAAGAGGACCTGCCACATTTTAGCGGTAGGCATTTTCTCTTTGGGTTCATTGGTGATCGTATGCTCGTAGGCATCAGGAAATGCAGGCTTGGAAGGATCCAGAGAACCCGTCTGCCCCAGTCCCACAAAATACGCCAAGCGCTCGCGATATGAGACGATTTGATCTTCTTCATGCCCGCGGAAACGGCCTTTGAAGCCGAGGAGCAACGCGATCAGATAAGCGGTTGCCACCTCTTCCTTCGACTTGTCGCGGGAGGCCAGAAGCTGATCAATTTCATCAAAGAACGCGACGCCCGCACGCTGGGTGCCAAAGATTTGCTTTTCGAGGAGGTTGTTCAACCAGGCTGTACGTCCAGGCCAGTCACCTCGGACATGCAAAAACGCGTCATCCGCCAAAGCGACCATTACGTAGCGCATTGCATCGTACAGATGGTAACCCACTTCATCGGGGCTATCACCCAAAGATCGCAATTGATCGTCCATGAAGCTGCGCAACTCGCCCTGAACGCGGTCAATGGTCACATCGGCCCCATCCTGATCGATTTGCTGCTTCATGCGCACGATCAAACCGTAAAAATCTCGGAGCTTGTTGAGCAATGCCGAGCGGCTCAGTTGTGCAGCGTTCACCGGATCCCCCTCAAATTAATTCGCCGCGTGTTTCACGTAGAGAAGCACGCGATTCGGAGCAACGTCGTTACTGCCCATGACCGGGTTAAAGACGTGCATCGTTTCGCCAGGCTCAATGCGACGAAGATCTTCGCCCAAGGTGTAGAGCACCGTACCAGGCCGGCGGCGCAAACCTTCATGTTGATCATCGCGAACACGACGCGCGCCGATATCGCGGTTCTTGCTCATCGCATCGATGTGACTGTCGGTACCGATGTAGCAATCTTCGGCCCAGTTGATGATCTCCGGCGCAGGCTCGCCCAGGAAACCGAGCACCAGTTTGTGACCCACCCATTCTTCGCGGAACGGAATCTGGAAATGGTGACCTTCGCCATCGAGCCGGAATTCTGTGAAGCTTTCCTGCACACCGAGATCGAGCGTTTCGTTTAAGCCCTTGCCCACGGAATCAAAGAGTTCCGCAATGTTTTCGTGGTCGTAGCGCGGGAAACGCGGAATTTCGTCGAGCGAAGCGACCGACGCGACATGCGAGGCCAGGATGCAGAGCGAGACATACATTTGGTACGGATGCATTTCGCCCGAAGCGAGATAGGCTTCAAACTCAGGCAAACCGGCCAGCAGGCTGCTCAGCTGACGCTCAAATTGAGGCCTGCTGGAGCTGCCCATGGGCGAACGGATCATTTCGAGCAGATAATTGGCCTTGCCGCGAACTTTTTTGGCCACTTCTTCGCAGGCGGCCATCACGTTCTTGCACCAGGGATCGCGCGAAATCTTGGTGTGAGGCGGCACGTAATGGGTCAGGCGGAAGGCCGATTCGACATATTCGATCTCGGCAATCGGCATCCGCACGCGGCCCGCCGTGCCCGCTTCGCCCGCAATCAGCTGTGCATTGGGCTTTAAGCGGGGAATGGGCACCGCAACCTGGCCCTCATCTGCTTCCGGATCTTCGTCTGAAACCGAAGACCCCGCATCGACCAGATAACGCGCCATCACGCCCTGACGGTCAGCAACGGCAGCATCAGGTACGCAAAGGTAAACGCGAACCGGATTGCGCTCCGCATCGCTCTTAAAGGGTGCCAAATCCAAATCGGGCAGAGAGCCCGAAACGTACATGCCATCGGGCATTATCGCTTCGATCTCAGTAACGCGCAGCGTGCGATCATCCAGCAAAGCTTCATCAATGACGATATGGCTCACACCCCAAAAATAAGGGCACGCCATGTTTGCATAGTGATGCAGGAGCACTTCAAAGCGCCGGGTCTGCTGCTGGAAATGTTGTGGTGCCAACAGCATGCCTTCGTGCCAACGGATAGCGTTCGGAATATCTAAGCTCTTTTTCAACGCTTCCCCTCTCAGGGTGCAACAAAGTGAAAAATTTCAGGTCCAAAGGGTCATGGACGACGCGACATTTTTAAGCCCTGGCAGCGAATTAATCGAGTTTTTTCACAGCCAGCTCATCTTTTCCAAGGTAAATCAAAATATGATTTTCCTTTACCGTAAAACTGAATCGGTGAGGTGATTCCTTGTCATCCGGAGAAACCGCATAGGGATTGTTGAAATAGTCTGCAAAAACAATACCTTGCGCCTTGCGTCCCTGGAGATGCATCCGCCGGTTGCTCACCTTTTGCCCTGGCATAAGCTCCCATTCATAAAGTTCAAAGTCTTTACGATCGGGGTTATCCCGCTTCCTTTGCTCCGATTCCTGGAACCATTCATTTGCGGTCATCTTGCGGATTTCTTTAAATATATCCTCGTTGTAGACGACCAGCACCGCCACACCCACGGGCGCGTTGTTATTCGCCTCCAAATCCGCTTCGATGCTCAGGTTTAAATATTCAGGAGCTCCACCGCATGCAGTCAAACCCAACCCAACCAACAACAAAGTCATGCATGCTTTGCAGACCAACCAAAAGGCAGAAGAATACAATTTCATACAACCGCCACCGTTCGCGATGTTTCGAGTCGCAGGCTTATAACAATTGATAATTGAAGGCGTGTCAAACAATTCCCGCACCTCTTGAAACAATGTTTTTCATTTTTCTTGGCACGCTTTTTGCATGTCAAATGAAAAGCAATCCAATTCCGCAGAATCCTTGTCTTTTTACTCCGCTCATTTTTTCAAAATCCGCAGAGCTCAGACCTTTTGAGCGGCCTTCTTTCGGCGCTCCTGAACGTCATCGAACCACTGCAAGGCAGCGGTGAGCAGGCAAAGGCTCGAAATCAGAGTCGCGCTCATACCGACAATGGTCAGCGTGCCGAGGGAGTTTAAGCCCAAATGATTGGCGGTCAAAAGACTCGCGAAGCCGATCATGGTTGTGATCGAAGAGAGCATTGCCGAGGAACCCGTTGTGCGCACGATATATCCGATGCTGCCCGCTCCCAGCACCTTATGGCGATGATAGATATGGATCGCATTATCGACGCCCATACCGATCATCGTAGGAATCGCTAACATATTGAAAAAGTTCAGTTTTATACCAAACAAGACCATCACGCCCGCCGAAATGCTGAGCCCCATCGTCAGCGGCATCATGATCATGGCGACCCCCGCCACATTGCGTTCAAAGACCGCCACCAGCAAAAGCACCGTCAAAAGCGCGCTTAAGCCCGTCAGCAAACCATCCTTCATCATCGCCATCAGCACGTCGGCCCAGATCATCGGTTTGCCCGAAACCACCGGCGCTTTTCCATCGAGCCCCTTCAGGGTCATCATCTCTTTGTGGAAGCCGAGGGCCACCTCGCCGTCATTGGTGGAGCCGCGCGGAGAAACAAAAATGAATTCGCCGAGTTTGCCGTCTTTATCCGAAAACTTCGCCTTCACCCAGTCGGGCAAATCATCGACGCCAAAGGTCTCGGGATTGCAGTGGCTCAGGAGTTCATCGGCCCCGTCGCGCTGATCGCCTTCAAACAGCTTCACCTTGCGGCCCAGCTTGCGGCAAATCTTCTTGACCCATTTGGCTTTTTCTTCCTGCTGATCGGGCACCAGGCTGAAGAGCGTCTGGAAACTCTTGATTCTCGGATGATTCCCTTTCTCGCTGCGCACCTTTTCATCGAGTTGCTTGTAGAGCGATCGCGCCTCTTCTTCTGAAGTGGCAAAAATCACCGCGGGAGAAGTCGCCTGGCTGGTGCCGTACTGAATCTCTTCGTAGTCTTTTTTGGCTCCGGTATTCTTTTCACCTAACTTCCTGAAATCCATCTCAAAACCGATGGTCGACACACCGGAGATCATGCCAGCTAAAGCGATCGCAACCGCAAAGAGCGCCGTGCGCGCACCCAAAGGGAAACGATGCCGGCGCACATCGCCAGCCGCATCGCGGTCTACCTTGTAACCCTTTAACTTTAAAGGACGAATGCGTTCAAAAATGAATGTAAGCGAGGTAAAGACCACCATCACCGCCAGCACGCAGAGCAAAACGCCCGCGCCTGCCACGGCACCGAACTGGCTGAAGCCCTTAAAATCGGCCAGTGTCAGCGCAAAGAACGCGAAAGTGGTGGTTAAACAAGCCAAAACGCTCGCCTCGCCGCATTCCAGATGCGTGATCACCATCGCCTCAAGAGGCACCATGCCCGCCGCACGCTCTTCGCGATAACGCCCGTAATAATGGATGCCAAAATCGATGCCGAGGCCCAGCAACACCGCGAAAATAAAGGCGGTTATCAGGTTCAGATACCCCACCGAGATCGAAACCAGACCGATGGTCCAGGCGGTTCCGAACAAAAGCGGCACCATCACGCAGAAGAAGGCGCGCACGCTCCTGAACCAGATGATCATCACCATCGAGAGCAAAAACAGCGTGATCCCGGCCGAAGAGACGACGTCGCTCGCAATCTGATCGGACTGCTCCAGAGCCGAGCGGTAACCGCCACCCAAATCGATGCGCGTCACCACCTGCCCTTCACCGACGGGCCCCAGGCGCGATTCCACCTCGCGGCGCACCACTTTATCGGTCAGATCCAGAATGTGACGGCAAAAAGCCAGGTTGTTGGAAGATTTGGTGGGGTAAACCTGCAGGCCGATGGTCGTATAAGCGCGGTTATAGAAATATTCTCTATAGTTTCCGCGCTCTTTTCTGAAGCTCCGGCCCATATTGGACAAGCCGTCATCTTGCTCTAACTCAGCCCAGCTGTAAGTAAATCGTTCGCTTTTGCTGCCTTCTTTTTTGTCGTCATCAAACAGCTGCAGCGACTTGCTGACCGCCTCCCGGATCGCATCGGTCAACTCGTCGTAGTAATCCTTGAGCTCATCGAGCGTGGCAAAGATGGTCAGCGCATTTTTGTTGATCACGTCGATGTCGAGCTTCCACTCGACCTTGAGAATGTCTTCTTCCGCTTCGAGCGCCTCAGCGATCGCGCCCAGTTCCTTTTTGACGCGATCAAAATCGTTGGTCATCAGGGTGACCACCAGCATATCGGCGCTACCCAGACGGCTTTCGAGCACATGCATCGCCTGCACGCTGGGCGCACTCTCGGGCAGCAAATCCTGAATACTGCTCTTGAGTTCCAGGCCTGGCCCATCCCGCCCCGGCACCTTGACCGCCATCAGCCCCATCGCCACTGCAAGCAATAAGGCGCCTAAAAACACCCCATAAGGATGGGCATAAATGAACTCAACTAATTTTCGAATCGGACGTTCTTTGAGCAGAGCCATAACCTTGCTCCTTAACAAGAAAGCGCGTTTGATAGCACGCAAACCGCAAACGCGGTAGTATTCATCGTAGATCATGAACCTTGTACGATGAATTTTTTGGCAAGACCCGCTGTCTTTTGTTTTTTTGATGAGGAGGCGATGATGTTCAAACGACTGTTCACGCTCATTTGCTTGTGCTGCTTCACCCTGCCCTGCTTCGCAGATTCCCTGCAGGGGTTCTCGGCAGGCCATTCCGCAGCGACCGTCCAAAGCCTGATTCCCGCCATGCACAAGGGCGAAGGGTACGGCGAAAAATACACGTTTAATGCCGAATTTGGCGAACGCGGCAGCATGTATTTCTCGCTCACCATCTCGAACTTCGGCATCGGCGATTTCAAGATGGAAGCCAAAGGCCGCTTCACCCTCGATGGCGAAGATTACTCGTGGAAAAAGGAATTAGACGACGACGAGTGGAAATATAAGAAAGATCAATTCTACATCAAAGCCGGTCCTGCAACCATCTCCGGCACGCCCAACCGCCTGGTGATGACCGCAACGAAGAGCAAGCATCAGTTTCAAGCGGTCTTTACCCCCAAAGCGCCCAGCTGGCGTCCCGGTCAGGGCCAGGTCAAATTCGGCTCAAACATCAGTGAATTCACGGTGTTTCCGCTGATGGACGTGGAAGCCAAAGTCAAACTCAAGGACAAGGATGAAGAAGTTTTGACCGGCTATGGATTCGGCAGCCACAGCTGGAGCGACCTGATGCCTTACGAGCAATTCAAATCCACCGTCGATTTCCGCGGCATTGCGGGCGACGCCACCGTTTACATGCGCATCATGCAACCCGTTTCGGACTACGGCAAAGAGCCCCTCCGCTATCTGCTCGTCACCAAAGGCAATCAGATTTTAGCCGAAAGCCTGAATTTTACCGTCACCCCCACCGCAACCTATACCGACAAGAAGCACGATAACAAATACCAGGTTGCTGAATCTTTTACGGTTTCAACCCCCGACATCAAAGGTACGGTCACCAAGAGCCAGCTGCGGCAGCGCAAGGATCAGCTGGCCAGCTTAAACTTCGCCGCCAGACAAATCGCCAAGCAATACGCGAAACCCATGCTTTACGACTACGACATGCAATTCTCGTTTGACGTAAAAGGTCAAAAAATCGAAGGCATCGGCCGCTACGAAGTCAATCACCTCAACAAATAGCGCATTCGCAATCTCCCGCCACAACGCCTCTCCATTTTCAATTTGAGACAAATCGCAACCAATTTGACAAACCTTTTAAAATCAATAGGTTATAATTTTTTAATTCGGTCTTAAACCGCAACAATACGAAATGGGGGTTGTCGCCATCTGCCCTGCTCGCTAAAGTTGCCTCGGTTTGCAAAAGGCCTTCACAAATCCCTATTTCTAACAGGGTGAGGTTTTTATGAGCTCTCAAGATTCCGCTAAGAAGCTCCCCGCCGCAGCGCCGGAGCGTTTGGGTGTCCTCCTTCAAGGCATGGGCGCCGTCGCCAGCACTTTTGTCGCAGGCTGCATCGCAGCTCGCAAAGGTTTGGGGGAGCCTATCGGATCCCTGACTCAGCTCGCCCACATTCGTCTCGGCAAGCGCACGGACAACCGCAACCCGCTGATCCGCGATTTCTTGCCTCTGACCTCTTTGGACGGCTTGGTTTTTGGTGCCTGGGACATCTTCGGTGGCAGCGTTTTTGACGCCTGCATGACTGCGGAAGTGCTCGATGAGCGCCTGATCCGCAAGATGGAACCCGAACTCTCCGCCATCAAGGTGATGCCCGGCGCGTTCGATCCTCAGTACGTCACCCGTCTGACGCCCAAATACTGCAAGCAGGGCACCCGCCGCGAAATGGTCGAATCCCTTCGCGCCGACATCCGCAAGTTCAAGGCCGACAACAATCTCGACCGCGTCGTCATGATCAACGCTTCGAGCACCGAGGTTTACAACGATCTCTGCGAGATCCACCAAACCCTCGACGCCTTTGAAGCCGCCCTCGACGCCGACGATCACCGCATCGGCCCCTGCATGATGTACGCCTACGCCGCATTGATGGAAGGCGTGCCCTACGCTAACGGTACCCCGAGCTGGTCTACCGACGTGCCCGCCATCCGCGAACTGGCCCACAAGAAGGCTCTGCCCATCGCCGGCAAGGACTTCAAGACCGGTCAGACACTCATGAAAACCGTTCTCGCGCCTATGTTTAAGGCTCGTATGCTCGGTGTTCGCGGCTGGTTCTCCACCAACATCCTCGGCAACCGTGACGGCGAAGTTCTGGACGATCCCGGCGCATTCAAGGCCAAGGAAAAGACCAAGCTCAGCGTGCTCGACACCATTCTTCAGCCCGATGAGCATCCCAACCTGTACGGCAACCTTTATCACAAGGTCCGCATCAACTATTACCCGCCGCGCGGCGACGCCAAGGAAGGCTGGGACAACATCGACATCTTCGGCTGGCTCGGCTACCCGATGCAGATCAAGGTCGACTTCCTTTGCCGCGACTCGATTCTGGCCGCTCCGATTTTGCTCGACCTGGCGCTGCTGATGGATTTTGCCGCCCGCGCCGGCCTCAAGGGCATTCAGGAATGGCTCAGCTTCTACTGGAAGAGCCCCATCGCCGCTCCTGGCCTCAAGCCCGAGCACGATCTTTTCATCCAGCTCACCAAGCTGAAGAACAATATGCGCTACCTCATGGGCGAGGATCTGATCACCCATCTCGGCAACGAATATTACGAAGAGCGTGAAAACTAATCGTTTTTAGCCCACCTCACGTTTCCCGCCTTTTTTAAAATCTTCTTCTTTCCTTTTGCATTTCATTTCTTTAAATCTTGAGCAGCGCCATTTGGGCGTTCGCAATTCTTGAACTTTACAAGACTCTGGCTAAACTCTTATCGTTTAAGGAGTTTTGCATGAGAACCATTTCGTCTCGCATTTATCTCGTCTTTGCCCTGATGCTGGGTCTGTCTGTTGTTGTGTCCCTGGTGGCCTCCAACGCACGATTATCGACCTCATCCCAAATCCAAATCGATGAAGCCTATCAGCAAAATCTGCAGGCCCTCGATGCGCGCATTCAAGGGAAGGTCGATCACACCTACCAGCTGCTCAATCTGGCTTACTCGCTCGCCAAAACGGACGAGATGCAGGAACCCACGCAGCTCGACGCCTTTGGATACCTGCAGCAGCTGCAGACCGAAGAGGATCATGTCGATTTCTGGATCCACAAAATCGATGCGACGCAGCCCGAAGATTCCCGCCTGATGGTGCATTCCAGCAACCAGTCGCTCCTCCACACCAACATCACCCATCTCATGTACGACGATGGGAGCAAAACCGAAAAGGAAGCGATGGCGATCGCGGCTTCGGATGTAGATGGCGTCCTGCAGACTCTGCGTGAACCCACCCCGCTCATCATCGCCGTCAACCGCCTGGTCGCCCGCCAGAACCAGGGCACCGTCGAATACGAATGGGTGCTTCCCAATCACGAAGGCACCACCAAAAAGCGCGCTTACGTGCGGTTATTTAAGCCATGGAACCTCGTCATCGGTGCCAGCTCCGATCTTGAGAGCGTCCATCAGATCGATCTCCAGAAAAAGGCCGAGCTGGGCTCGCAACAGCGAAAGATGTTTCTGCAGCAGCTGGCCATTTCGCTTTGCCTGGCCGCTTTAGCCATCGCCGCATTGATCGCATTGATGCGTTGGGTACACCGCCGCCTGACCAGCGTCACCGAATCCCTGAACCGCTTTACCGCCGGCCGCGAAGATCTGACGGTGCGCCTTGATGTTTCGGGCAACGACGAGGTCACCGAAATCGCGCGCGCCTTCAACGGCTTCATCACCAAGCTGCAATCCATCATCGACAGCCTGACCCAGACCGCCGCGCAGTTCAGCAGTTCCACCGAGGAGCTCCATAACTCCGCGATGACCATCGAGAGCCGCGCGACCGACATCCAGAGCCAGGCCACGAACGCCGCAAACACCCTCGACGAGACCGATCACCACATGCAGAGCGTCGCGACCTCCACCGTCGAGCTCAACGCCACCATCAACGACATCGCAAGCTCCATGACGCAGGTCAGCCAGGTCATGGAGGAAGCCGCACGCCTCACTCAGAGCGTCAACACCCAGGTCACCAGCTTAAGCACCTCCAGCGACCGCATCGGTGAAATCGTCCGCTGGATCAGCAGCGTCGCCGCGCAGACCAACCTCCTCGCGCTGAACGCCACCATCGAGGCTGCCCGCGCCGGTGAGGCGGGCCGTGGGTTCGCAGTCGTCGCAAACGAGGTCAAGACCCTCGCAAACGAGACCAGCAAGGCCGCAGGCGAGATCACGGGTACCATCGAGACCATCCAGAACGAGGTTCGCAACGCCGTCGAGGCCATTCGCCAGATCACGGCCACCGTCGAGTCCGTTCGTTCCACGCAAATGGTCGTCTCCTCCGCCGTTTTGACTCAGTCCAAGGTCACGGGCGAGATCAGCGATTCCGTCGCCCAGGTGGCGAGCAACACGAGCGACGTCGTACAGTCGGTCACCGACGTGGCCCGCGCCGCCAGCGAATCGACCCTCCACATCGGCACCACCCAGAAGTCCATCGGCCAGCTCCTCGAGCTCTCAAAGAAGCTCCAGGACGAGCTGAACCGCTTCAAGGCCTAAGCCACCCGCCCTCTCCCCTCCAAAATCCGCCTTCCTTTCAACTCCATCTGCAGACCGTTCACAAAAAAGCGCAGCCATACGAAGGCGTTTGGTTAAAGATTGACCCGAATCCGCATTCGATTTGCGCGCATCCGCAACAGATTCACCGTTTACGGCCGATCATTCGCCAAAGATGGCCGATCGATCACCAATGACCGCATCATTGTCGCCGTTTTCCGCAGGTAATTCGCCCTTATCGGCCGTCCAATCACCATCAGCCATAACCCCATCGCCAGCGGCGTTGATTGCGTTGCCAGAAGCAGGGCGCAGACGCCCCCGTTTGGCGGTTCTGGTCGCAGAATCCGCGATTGTTTCAACGCGGGTTTTGATCTGATTGGCAGTCTGCGATTTCGCCGAGCCAGCAGGCGCGTTCGAAGAGCCGTTTGGCTTCCTCTGCTTCCTGTCGGTGTTGGGCGATGAGCGCTAAATTGTGGCAGGCGGGCCCGACGTTGAGACTGCAGGCCCGTTCGAGGTAAGGGCGAGCCCGTTCTGGGCTCTTGGGATCCCCGGATTTGAGGAGGGCGACCGCCCAATCGTTGCAGGCGTTCCCGTCGTTTAAGGCACAGCCCCGTTCAAAATACTGTCCGGCCCGATTCGGTTGACGCAATGGCCCTTCCCAGAGGGCGAGCCCTAAATTGCGGCAACTGCCCGCATCTTTCAGGTCGCACCCCCGCTCCAAAAGGATTAAGGCCCGCTGATTTTTGGGGTTCTCGGTCAAAAGGGCGGCGCCGAAGTCCCCGCAGGAAGCACCGTCTCCCAGTTCGCAGGCTTTCTCCCGATAATCGCGGGCGGATCCCCTTAAATCTTCGGGATTGGTGCTCCCGGGAGCGGACTGCATTTGCAACCATCGGCCGGCATTGGCACAGCCCTGGGAGGCGTTTAACCCGCAGGCACGCTCGTACCATAAAAGAGGGTTGCCCCCCGTGCGCTCGATGGCGCCGCCCACCTGATTGCAGCTTAAACCATCTTCCAGATTGCAGCCCTTCTCGGCCGCTGCCCGCCCGCCGGCCTCGTCGCCCCGCTGAAACATCACCCTCGCCCAGTTGCGGCAGCCCATCGCTTCGCCCATCTCACACGATTTTTGGTAAAAGCTTTCCGATTGCTGGGGGTTGCCATATTGTCCCCTGGCCGACAGGACGCCAAGATTGTTGCAGGCTTCGCCAATCCCCTCGGAACAGGCCTTGCGATAGGCCTCCGCAGCCTGAGCCGGCTGCCCGCGCCTCTGAAGAAGGACGCCCAGATACTGGCAGGCGGGCGCATAATCCGCCCCGCACGAGGATTCGAGCAACGTGAGCGCCCGGGCTTCGTCGGCTTTGACGCCCCGCCCCTTCGCGAGCATTAAACCGAGATCGCCGCATATCCAAAGCTGGCCCATCGAGCAGGCCTTCTCGGCGTAAACGGCGGCCTTGGCGGGATTTTCGGGGACGCCTGCCCCCTGATCGTAGATGGCCGCCAAATCTCCGCAGGCCTCGCGCTGCTTCAAATCGCAGGCGCGGTGCAAAAGGGCCACGGCCGTATCGACATCCATCCCGAAAACGGCGCGACCTTTTTGCCAGCAATCGTCGGGCGATGAACAAGCGGTCGCCAAAGCCTGAGGCAGATCCTCGGCCCGCAGCTCCCAGGCAGCCAAAAACGGCAAAGCAAGCGCCCAAAAGCGCGTCCTTACGGCAAACAATTTTCGCTACTCACCGTAATTTCCTGAACCACCGACATAAAATCGTTGCAGCGGTTCGAATCTTTGTAACTGCTGTCATCGCCCGCAAAGGCGCGCACAAACCAGCGATAGGTACCGTCCGGTAAAAGGCGCTCGGGATCATAGAGATTGTAGGTCGTTGCCTGGAGATTGATGACTTTTTGCTCGCCCACCGCGATGGGATCGCCCCTGAAGGATCTCGCATTGCGGCGATAGTTATCGACGGGCGTGTTTTCGGGGTCGAAGATGTTAAATTTGCAATCTCCGGGATAGTAAGTGGGGATCCGGCTGTTCATCTCCGAAGTTTTGATGCCCCAAATCTCCACCTGATAAAGATTGACGGACATATTGCCGCCATTGAAGAGGGTGATGTTAAAGTTGACGGAATTGCTCTGCACAGGATTGGCCACATCGAGGCAAAGTTCGCTCAGGATGGGCGTATGATCGACGCTGTTGATGGCGAGCACGCGAATATCTGCGCCGTTCGTATCGGTCTTCAGGCTGTCTTCGGTGATTTGAGGCTCCACAGTCACGTTCGAACTGGGCAACTCGACGCCGCTGCCGCCGCCTCCACCGGATCCACCGCCGCCATCAATGCTCGCATCGCTGGCACCGCTGCCGC
>DBWM01000030.1:0-15193 GCA_002309015.1 Myxococcales bacterium UBA1238
GCTTTCGTTATCGGCTTTCGTTATCGCCTTTCGTTATCGGTTTTCCCAATCGCCTTTCAAATCGGCCCCCGCAGCCGGCGTTCCCAATCGGGCCCTGCAATCCAACTTCGCAGTCGGCACGCGCATCACCTTCGGTTTGAGCGTGGAGTCCACAATCCTCAACGAAGACCTCTGGCAAACGGCAGGCGTGCAGATTCGCTGCCGCTCTTTTTGCATTCAGCTGCCGCACGATTTAATCATGCAACTATTCGAAATCAAATCAGAATTAAAGAGATTTCTTCAAGAAATCGATCCCGTTCAGCCTCTAATTTTTGTTCTGTCAGATCGATCCTTTTAAACAGCAGAAGTTCGATTGCCTTTAATTTTTACTTCAAATCAGCGCCTTCGTATTTGTCGATAACTGGTTGAAAATACGTCCAAAATAGCTCATCGAAAATCGTCCAATCTCTTTAAAACCGATGATCTTCCCGTCAAACGGGCATCCTCAAAAGTTTTTGATCTACGCATGGATTCGCCAACCGACTGAAATTGAACCCTTTTTTCATACGTATCAGCTGCCTTTATTTTATGTCTCTTTTTCTTGGCGCATAACTCGTTGAAATTGCATCATAACTTCTTCATAGAGGATCTACTTCATCACCAACAGATGGCATTCATTCGGTCTTCTTCTCGACTGGTTTCGAACTGCACGATGCGAGGCCAGAGGCTGGCGTTTGGCGGTGGCTCACTCATGCGAGCGCACAGGCGGCCCAACGGGGTTCAAGAGCGAATCAGTCCCAGATTCTGCCGCTCTTTTTCGCGATAATTGCCGCTTTTTGAAACCGTCTAACTTACTGTAATCAAACGGTTTATTTTCAAATTCATTCCAGAAATCGATCCAGTCCTGCCTCGATTTTTCATGAGATAAGTTTCCGCCTTGTTGATCGGGCCATTTCAGCTGCCTCGATTTAAAAATCGCAAAGTCCGCGCGTAACTCATTCAAAATACGGATATTTTTCAATCCGGCTTCGTGAATTTCATATGCGAAAGGATGATCTGACCTGGAAGACATGCCCGGTTTGCCTCTGGTTCAGCGGCCAGCTCATGGGCATTCTCAGACTGCCGCTCTTTTGGCAACAGGTTATCTGCAGCCATAATCTTGTAACCTGTTCATTTCAAACAGCTTTTCCATTGTCAGCCGATCTTTGAAGCGAAAATGACCGCTTCTTTTCTTTAGATCTTTTGACATCAAAAAAAGCTCCTGTTTTTCAACAATTATCGTTTAGTTGAGACTGCCTTTCTTTTAAACATTTTTAATCGAATCTAACCTATCGGTTTTTCAAGCTGAAATCGGATCATCTGGCTTCAAGAATCATCACTAGGTTCATTGTGGTTTATGGATTCATCTTTTATTCCTGAGCGCGAGATGCTTTTTCCCTTTTAATACGCGGTATTATCTGGCCTTAAATGCTGCCTTGATTTTAGGCATCAGCCCCTTAATCGATAACCATTTGAAAATAAACGAGATTTCACAATCGATCCGATCGATGTTTTTTGCAAAGCGCTCAGCGATCTCAAGGCGCATCCTGGCAAAGGGGATGGTTTTCAACGCTTGATGGATGCTGGATCAGGAAGGCTTTGGGGCAGCTGGAGAGGGATTCAGAACCGCTTGAAAATTTCGGGCAGGCCGGGGTGAAACAGGACGGGGTGAAGCGGGATGCCTCTCAGCCCCCATCGATTCCGGGCAGGCTGTTTGACGGGTAACCCATCGAATTTTAATCGTTTTTGGGATTCTTTGGGGCGGGCTCAGCGGGCGCATTGGGATCAGCTGCTCCCTGAGGCGCCGAAGCCGCTTTTTCGTCGAGCGCCTTTAACAAGGAAAGCGCCCGCTCCCTGAGTGGGAATGGATAGCGAGTACAATGACTACGTTCGGTCCTCGAAGCCTTTTCGAGCAAAGCCCGCGCCTTCGCCTCATCTTTTTCGACGGATTTCCCCTCGATGTAGGCTTCCGCCAACAGATAAGCGGCGGCGTCAGAGGCAGCCCCGGAATCGAGTGCGACCGCTTGCTCGCCATAGGACAGAGCGCGTTTTTGATCGGTCACCCCAAATCGGCCCTGGAGATAAATCAGCTGGAGCACGTAACAGGCTTCGGCGTCTTTTTGCTCGCAACGCTTTTTAAGCTTCACGTTGAGGCCATTCTTTTCATCCAAAGCGGGATCGATCGCCAGCGATTCTTTGGCCAAAAACGTTTGGGCGCGCCGATTGCCCTGCGCTGCAGCCTGAGCAATTCTGCCGACTTCTTTGTTCAGACGGCAGGCAGAGACCTGGGGATCGTTGTAAGCCTCGATCTTCTGCTCGATCTCTTTGTCAGTAAAAATCGGCACCAGATCGGCCCATGCGGGCGCGCTCGCCAAAAGCAGTGAAATCAAAAGAAAATGCTTCATCGGAACTCCTTTCGGTGGGCATGATTGTTGCAGAAACGTGGTCCCAAAAGTTTTTAAAGACGGAATCAAAACGCTTCACATCATCCATGGACTCAAATTTCGAACCCGATCCCTGAGTCCATGAATGAAGACGGAAACATCGAATAACGCAAGAAGCAGGCAAATTCTAGAAAAATCTTTCTTTAAAAAACGGACACAGCTCATCTGCCGCAATCACAAACATCTTACGGATATCGATCATGCATCAACTCCAGCTTTTCTTTTGATTTGCGCTCTTGTAGCTTCGGGCGCGCGGGCTGCGACTCCGAAAATGGCGAGGCAGAAATCGATGGCGGTGGTGGAAACGGCGGAGCCTGAAACGAAGGCGGCGATATCGGCAAAGCCTGCGACGCGGATCATCTTTGCCAGGCCCCGACAAGATGCGACTCCGACGGCATCTGCAAGCTGTTCGACCTCGGACTCGGCGCGAATTGCGATTCAAACCGCCTCTGTTCTGGTTCGTTCGAATGCATCGGCGATCGCTGTCAGAAACCAGGCATCGGTGCAGCCTGCGAAGACAGCGACTCCTGTGCAGGCAATTTGCAATGTCATTTCGGCAAATGCAAATCCTTCGTCTCGCGCAGCGACTCTTGCAACGCAAATCACGTCTGCTCAGGCTTCAATGAATGCTCCGGCGTTCATGGGACCTGCAAACTTCCTGTCGGTTCTTTGTATGGCGAAATCTGCAACGACAGCTCCGAATGCCCGAACGGCGCGTCATGCCAAAAAGACATCCATGGCAATGGGCCCTACTGCCTCAGGGACGTTGGAGAACAGGCTTCATCTGCTGCGGAATGTGTCCATGGTGAGACAACCCGCGATACGGCCGATGGCCTTCGTTGTGCCCTGCCTGCCGGAGGAGATTGTTCCCATAGCGAAGAGCTTTGCGCCCTTGGTATGTCCTGCCAGGGTGGTCTCTGTATACGAGATCCCGGCTATGACGGCGGAATCTGCAGCAACAGCTCCGAATGCCCGAACGGCGCTTCATGCCAAAAAGATCTCTACGGCGACGGCCCCCACTGCTTCCTCAACGGCGGTCAGAAAACCGACGAGCCCAACTCTTCTTCAAAAACTCGGGCTCCCGAATGGCGCGCACCAAATCCTCATTCCGCCCTTGGGTGAGGAGACTTGCAAAAACCTCCGTCAACTCATTCCGCTCGTCTGCCCGACCTTCAAGCCGCCCTTCAAGCCGACCTTTTTGGAATCCGCGATCTTCCAGTCTGTTCAGCGCTTCTCACAGGGTTCTCTCCTTTGCACGGGGTAGATGCTGAGCCTCCAAACGCACGAAAATTGGCGCTCATGAGGCCTTCTGAAGGCGGCTGTAAAAGGAGGAAATCTATTTAATTCTGCAGAGTTGTGTCCTCTCCCTTCCCGAATTCCGCCAATATCTTCTTCAAAAACTCGGGCTCCCGAATGGCGCGCACCAAATCCTCATTCCGCCCTTGGGTGAGGAGACTTGCAAAAACCACCGTCAGCTCATTCCGCTCGTCTGCCCGACCTTTTTGGAGGCCTTTTTGGAGGCCGTGCTCTTCCAGTCTGTTCAGCGCTTCTCACATGGTTCTCTCCTTTGCACGGGGTAGATGCTGAGCCTCCGCTTCAAAACGCACCGGAATAGGCGCTCATGAGGCGCATCAGCTCCAGAAAATGTTTGATGGGTTGCGACAATGCGGGATCCCGGAGATCGATCTCTTTGTCGCCCTTTTGTCGCAGCTGTTTAAAGAATGCGGCGACCACTTTGAAATCGCTCTGAAAGCGATCGATGACCTCGTCTTCGAGCCAGGCCACCTCGACCAGATTGATCGGCATGTCGGGGATAAACGGCCGGAGCTCGTCGGGAATCTGGACCGCCTCGTAGAGCGTTTTGGCCGTGTTCCAGCGCCTGAGCCCAAAATAGAGCACCAGCGTCAGCACGGGGTAAAAGGGTTGTTTCTGATTAAAATGCGCATCGTTACGGAATTCCCGTTCCGCACGCTTCATCTGCGCATCGGGGCTTCCTTCTTCCACCAACTGACGTCCGTCGGGCTTGTCGGGCAGCATCTGCGCTTTATACGAGGCGCCGTTGTAACTGTAGAATCTGAGCGGCATCTGAAGATCCGGAGCCGCCTGATTCTCTAAACCGAACAGCGCGATTTTCATCTGCTGCTTCGTCCAGAATTTGGCGACATCGCCTGGCTGCGGAGCCCCTGATCGTCGAATCTCGGATTTCTTGTTCATGTCGGTCAACTTCGTCCCCCGGCGCTGGAGCCCCCCTCAATCGCGTTCATCGTCGCCCTTTGTCTGCGAGCGGCTTTCGTTCATCGCGCGCGCTTTTTGCAGGATCGCTTTCAACTCATCGGAATGCGCGAGATCGAGCGCCGTTTGACCCCGACGGGATTTCACGTCGACGTCGGCTCCGCCCTCGAGCAGCGCTTGCGCCGCCTTGGTCCTTTTGAACCGAGTCGCCCACATCAGCGCCGTCTGCCCGTAGTTGTCGCTCGCGTTCGGATCCGCCCCCGCCGAAAGCAAGCTTTTCACGAGCTCCACATCGCCCTCAGCCGCCGCGAGCATCAACGGTGTCATCTCAAACGCCATCGAAATCGACTCCGCCTTCAGGTTGACGTCGGCCCCCGCTTCGAGCACGCAAAAGCGCGCCGAATTCCTCAGCGCCGACCTTCTGGCTCAAACGCTGCCGCATCAGAGATTCCAGCAGCAAATCGACGGCCCGCTCGCCCTCTGCATCGACCGCGTTCAAATCCGCCCCCGCATCGAGCAGCGCCCGCACCACCGCGTTAGGCGCATTCGCAAAAGCCGCCCACATCAACGGCGTGCGCCCCCGACAGCTGTCTACGGCATTCACATCGGCCCCGCCCGCAATCAGCGCCCGCACCACATCGACGCGTTTTTCGAGGATCGCCAGCATCAGCGCCGTGTGCCCGGTCATGTCCGCCGGCTTGAGTTTTTTACCGTTAGGCTTCACGCGATCCCAGGCGGCGAAAGAGGCGGCGTGCGCGTTCACATCGGCCCCCGCATCGAGCAGCATCCGGACCGCTTCAAGATGGCCGTTCTCCGCCGCCCACATGAGCGCCGTTTTGGCGTAAATTTTGTTGCGATCGCGCGCGCTCGCGTCAACCTGAAGATCGAGCAAAGCGCGCAGGGTTTCGGTATTTCCGCATTGGGCGGCGGCCACGAGCTTCGCTTGGCCTGGCACCGGCCTTTTGAACGGCTTGCAACAACTCGACACCGTTGCAGGCCGCAAGCGTCATCGCGAGATTGTAATCCTTTCGTTTCAGGCGCACGCCGGCATCGAGAAAAACGCGCACCGTCTCCGCTTGTTCCCTCTCCATCGCCTGTTCCAGCGCGGTTCGACCATCGATATCCTCGCGACTGGCCTTGGCCCCGGCCGCAAGCAGCAGCGCGACCACATCCGCGTGGCCACTCCAGGCCGCCTTCATCAGCGCCGTCTCGCACCCGCCATCCTTCAAATCCACCTGAGCGCCCGCCGCAATCAGCGCCTGCACCACCTCCGCATGCCCGCCCCGAGCCGCTTCCATCAACGCCGTTTTGTGAGATGAGCTGTGCCCCAGGTGAGGCTCGAACAACACGTCGTTCACCTTGGCGCCCTCGGCGATGAGGCGCTTCACGGCTTCCACGTCGCCCTCTGCGGCCGCCTCCATCAACGCCGTCCGCTTTTCAACCGTAGCCGACGACCGACAGATGAGCGACTTGAGTTCGAGATGGAGCATCCCGAACATCTCTCCGGCCGTAAAACCATCATGCGCCGCGCGAGCCTGAGGCGCAGCGAGGATGGCAGCGAGGAATGCCCAACCAAACTTCCGTGATTTCATGGATGATGGCCCTTTTGAAGCATGTTTCACGTGAAACGTTGGGTGCGGGAAACGATGTTTCACGTGAAACGTCGAGCGCGTTCAACGGTCATGCGCAGCCTCGCTGAGGCGCGCGTCAACATGAAAAACCGTAACAAACGAAGGAGGAAAGAACAAATTCAAAGATGTTTCACGTGAAACATGCCCCCATTCGCGGCCTCCCGATTGACAGCGCGCTCGAGAACAAGTGAAACTCCCTCGATTCTGAAAACCGTTGGAGACTCGAGATGCGCGAGCTGCCTGATTACCAAACCCTGATGCTGCCCGTCTTAAAATCGCTGGCCGATGGAAAAGAGCGGCATATCCGCGAGATTACGGATTTGATGGCGCGCGAATTTCAGATGACCGAAGAAGAATTGAACCTGCTGACTACAAGCGGAACGACGACTGTTTTTTCAGATCGCGTAGGTTGGGCCAAGGCTTATTTAAAGCAGGCCGAATTGCTCGAGCAGCCGCGAAGGGGCATCTGTCGCATCACCCCGGCCGGTCAGGCGCTCCTTGCCAAAGGCCTCACCCGCATCGATGTCAAGCTGTTGATGACGATCGACGCGTTTGCAAAAGCCCACTACAAAGGGCAAATGCCGCCTTCAAAACCGGATCTGACAGAGCCCGCATCAACCGAAGAAGCCACACTTCTTCAGACTCAAACCCCCGAGGATCTGATCGAAAACGCCTTCTCCGAATACCAAAAGACGCTGGCCGACGAGGTTCTGGAGCGCATCCGCAACGTGACGCCGGCGTTTTTTGAGCGGTTGGTGGTCGAATTGCTGGTCAAGATGGGCTACGGCGGTTCGATCAAGGATGCGGGCAGGGCGATCGGGCGGACGAACGATGAAGGGATCGACGGGATCATCAAAGAAGACAAGCTCGGTTTAGACGTGATTTACATCCAGGCCAAGCGATGGAAGGCAGGCAACGTGATTGGGCGCCCCGAAGTTCAAAAGTTTGTGGGCGCCCTCGCGGGGCAGGGGGCCAAAAAAGGCGTCTTCATCACGACTTCCTCCTTTACGCGCGAGGCGATGGATTACAAGCCGATGAACGAAACCAAGCTGGTTCTGATCGACGGCCTCACGCTCGCAAATCTGATGATCGAACATCACCTGGGCGTCAGCACCCTTCAAATCTACGAATTAAAGAAAGTCGACAACGATTATTTTGAAGAAGGCGAATAGCGCCGGCAGCCTGCCCCATGTTTCACGTGAAACATCGCCGCGTTTCACGTGAAACCTAGTCGTCCGAAATCCTGAATCCAGATTGGAATTTCACTCAGGCTCAAGTCAGCAATCCGAACCTGTTCAGACTTTTTATCTTAAAAGATTCGTCTTAAACTTTTGCAGTGACTGCTTTGTGATGGATTCACCACTGATGAAAACGTCGATTTTAAGAGAGCAAATTCGGAACTTTGTGAAGCGATGGACCGGTAAAGGCTATGAGAAAGGGGAGACTCAGGCTTTTTGGATTGAGCTTTTGCAACAGGTCCTCTGTATCGATCGGCCGGGAGATTTCATTTCGTTTGAATTGCCTGTCAAGCGCGAGACGACCGGGTTTATCGACGCTTATATCGATCACACAAAGGTCATGATCGAGCAGAAAAGCAAGGAGATCGATCTTAGAAAGCCTTCAAAGCAGAGCGACGGTGCGATGCTGACGCCCTTTGAACAGGCCCGTCGTTATGCTTCGGATCTGCCTGTTTCAAAACATCCCCGCTATATCGTCACCTCGAATTTTAGATCTTTTTTGGTCTACGACATGGAATCGCCGCTCGCAGAACCAGAAGAGATCCTTTTGGAAAATCTCGGAAAAGAGGCCTATCGTCTCAGGTTTTTAGTCGAAACCGGCGAACAGCGCCTGCAGCGGGAGCTCGAAGTCTCCATTCAGGCTGGAAACTATGTCGGTCAGATTTACGATGCCTTTTTGGAACAGTACGGCGGCGAGCTTTCAGCAGAAGAATCTCATGCGCTCAACGTCCTTTGCGTCCGTCTCGTCTTCTGTCTTTACGCAGAGGATGCGGGCATCTTTTCAAAGGATCAGTTCTATCACTATTTGAGCTCTTATCGTCCAGAACAGATGCGGGAAGCTTTGCAAACTCTCTTTTCTGTTTTGGATCAGCCAGAATCGGACCGCGATCGCTTTTTACCCGACATTCTGAAGGCTTTTCCTTACGTCGACGGCTCCCTTTTCGCTCGTCAAAAAGGAGAGCAAATCCCACAGCTGACCGAGCAAATCGCGGATCTTCTGCTCAATCAGGCGTCTCTCGGTTTCGATTGGTCTGAAATCTCGCCCACCATCTTCGGCGCCGTCTTCGAATCGACCTTAAATCCCGAAACCAGGCGTAAAGGCGGCATGCATTACACCAGCATCGAAAACATCCATAAAGTGATCGACCCGCTCTTTATGGACGATCTGCATGCTGAATTTCAAAAGATCTGTGCTTTAAAACAGCCCAAATTGCGCAACGATCGCCTCAGATCCTTTCAGCAAAAACTGGGCTCGCTTAAATTTCTCGATCCCGCCTGTGGCAGCGGAAACTTCTTAACCGAGACCTATTTAAGCCTTCGCACCCTCGAAAACGAAGCTCTCAAAATTCGCTACAACCAGGGTCCCATTTTGGATGTCTTCGATGACAGCATCTATGTCCATATCGATCAATTCTATGGCATCGAAATCAACGACTTCGCATCGAGCGTCGCCAAAACGGCCCTCTGGATCGCAGAAAGTCAAATGATAACGCAGACTTCCTGTATTCTCCACCGCGAACTCGATTTTCTGCCTTTAAAGACCTATCCCAACATCACTACGGCTAACGCTCTGAGGATGGATTGGCGAGATCTCCTCGATCAAAATTCTCAGTTTGACTTTATCATTGGGAATCCGCCCTTTGTGGGCGCCCGATGGATGGAACCAAGACAAAAAGAAGATGTATTGCTTACATTTGGTCAGGATTGGCAGGGCGTAGGTGATTTGGACTATGTCTGTTGCTGGTATAAGAAAGCAGCTGAAATCATCAAAGAGACAACGATTCATTGTGCATTTGTTTCCACCAATTCGGTGACTCAGGGCGGATCTGTTGCAAATCTATGGAAGCCTCTTTTTGCGGATGGCCTTTCTTTTGATTTTGCCTGGCGCACCTTTAGATGGGATTCTGAAAGTACATCGAAAGCTCACGTTCATTGTGTCATCATTGGATTTAGTTATAATGAATCAGATAAACAAAAGATCATCTTTGATCTCAATAAGGATAAAAATCCAATCATAGTACAGCATATTAATGGCTATCTTTTAGATGCACCAAATGTCTTCATCGATAAGAATTTAAAGCCAATTTGTGATGTTCCTCAGATTTGTCTTGGTGGACAACCAATTGATGATGGCAATTTTATTCTAACAAACGAAGAAAAAGACGAGTATGTAGTGAAAGAACCACAAGGCGAAAAGTTCCTGCGTCCATTTATGATGGGAAAAGATTTCATAGACAGGAAACCTCGCTGGTGCTTCTGGTTGATGGGAGCAAACCCAACTGAATTGCGAAAATGTCCTGATCTCATGCATCGGATAGAAAAGGTTAGAGAGTTTCGCCTTAAAAGTAATCGCACAAGTACCCTGCGAGCTGCAGATACTCCGACCTTGTTTGGTGCGCCTTTTGTTTCTGAGGGAGATTATGTAGCGATTCCTAAAGTATCGTCTGAGCTGCGATGCTATATTCCGATGGATTATCTTTCAAAAGAGATTATTCCTGGTGATAAACTTTTTGTTCTGCAAGACGCCTTGCTATATCATTTTGGAGTTCTTACTTCAGCGGTTCATATGGGATGGATGCGCGCAGTTTGTGGTCGTTTGAAAAGCGATTACAGTTACTCCAATACAATCGTTTACAACAACTTCCCCTGGTGTCATCCAACAGAGGAACAGAAAGCTAAAATTGAAAAGACAGCACAAGCGATTCTCGATGCACGTGCAAAATATCCAGATTCGTCGCTTGCCGATTTATATGATGAGTTATTGATGCCGATCGAACTTCGCAAAGCGCATCGGGAAAATGATCAGGCGGTCATGCAGGCGTATGGCTTTGATTTGAAGATGAGCGAGTCTGAAATCGTGGCGGAGTTATTTAAGATGTATGAAAAACTGGTTCAGGAATTGCCTGAGAAGAAAGCTTCTTCGAAGAAGCGAGCCCGGAAAAGCGAGTCCCCTGCAAAGACACGCTCCAAAGCCGCGGGCAATTGACCTGCCCCATGTTTCACGTGAAACATCCCCGCGTTTCACGTGAAACCTAGTCGTCCGATTTCTTGCGGCTCGCGCTCGCGTTCGCCTTCCCCAGCTCGAAATCGCATTTCGCCGCAAACGCCTTGTAACCCTCGACGGCCTGGAGCGCGGCCAAATACGGCACCAGCTTTTCGTTGATCGCGGCGAGCAGCGGCTTCTTTAACGCGTAGGCCGAATCGCCCTTGCTCGTGTTGACGTCGGTCGCGTTGTCGCTCTCGCGATTGAAGCGATCCTGCGCCGAGCGAATCATCGCGAGCAGCTCCCCTATCCCTTCAAGGCTCTCAATACTCTCGAGCAGCTTCTCGGCTGCAAAATCTTCGAGCATCGACTCGATCAGCGCGCTCTCGCGAGCGTAACTTTCAGCGGCGATTCCCTTGTACTTTTCGCTCACCGCCATCAGTTTTTCGGCCGCGTTTTGCTTTTGTTCGTTCGGAATCGCGCCGTAACCCGCAAGCAGCGTAAAGAACCGGCTCAAAAGCTGGTCGCGCGCGGAGTCGGCCTCCTCCAAACCCAACGAAACCCGCTCGCGCTTGATCGCCGAAGTCATCTGCGCCGAAATCGACCTCACCTCGCCCACGATCGCCGCCAGATTCGCATCCTTTGCGAGGGCGCCTTCGGGATTTTCGGCCACCGCATCGTCATAAAGCCTCACAAGCGTATCCGACAGATTGTCGGCAACGGTCACGCGCAACGAAGTCTTCGCTTTTTTCATCGTTCACTCCTCTAAAAAGCGCCCATTTCATAGACGATCTTGCCGCGAGCGCCAAGAAAAAACCTCACTTCGGGCAGCGTCGATTTGAACGGTCCTTCACCCGGGCTCAGCGGAGCACCGTTTCAATAGACGGTCCTTCCTTTTGACTCAGCGGGAAAAACGTCTCAATAGACGGTCCTTCCTTTTGCAATGGGCTGCAAAAGTTCAAATAGTCGGTCCTTCCTTTTGCATCGGGCTGCAAAAGTTCAAATAGTCGGTCCTTCCTTTTGCATCGGGCAGCAAAAATGCGATCCGCAGCGCCCGGCTCGCACAAAAAGCGACGATTGTGCGGCATTGCTCCATACCAAGAAGAAGAGAATTGATACAGAGGCAAACATTGGGGACCGATCGAAGCCCCCAAAGGAAGAAAAAAATGCGCACTCAATCTGTGTTAGCCGCGATGGCGATCGCGTTTTGCGGGGGATGCGGCGCTGACCGGGAGCTTCTGCCCGACAGCTGGACTTGCGGCCAAGTGCACCATTTTCAACTTTCGCAGCCCTTCTCAAGCGATCCTTCGGGGTTGGTCGCATCACCCCACAATCAAAAAGAGCGCTGCCAACTCTATTACAAACATTGATGCGAAGCAGAGCGTCATGCGGAGAACCAACATTATCGACATTTTGATGCCTATCAATGGATGAACATCGCAAACGGGCAAGGTTGCCCCTTCTTTACGAACAACCACCCCCTTTCAAAACAAATCCAGCAAGAAGTTTTGAGAGATTATTTTGGCCATCGGTAGGAGGCATCACATGCGCAGACTCGATTGCACGCTCATCGCTGCTCTCTTCGCGGTTGGGGGCTGCGGCTCCGCAAGAATCACAGATATCGAAAGATTCCCCACCGTCCTTTACGAAAGCGACATCGATCACCTGAAAATCAATCGGTCTATTTTGAGCATGGCATCAAACATGAAGGCAAACTTTATAACGAAAAAGTGATCGTCGAAGTCCAGAGCGAAGAACATCAAAGCGTAGGTTTAATGGATCTCCGGGAACATCGCATCGTCGTCCCCATCGTCTATGCAGCGATCGACGCCAGCCCTGAAAAATACCAGAAAACCGTTTTTGTGAAGCAACAGGACAACCGCTGGTTCGCTTTTGATCCTTACTCATTGCAAGTCAGCGATGCGGTTTACGATGAAGCGAGCATCAAACGTTACAGAGAACTCGAATCCGTATGCGGTCAATGCCTGGAAAAGAAGACAGCCGGCCCGAAGGTTTTAAATATTACTGGCCCACCTTTAAGCCCGACGACTGACGCCCTCATGTTTCACGTGAAACATCGCCCACGCGTTTCACGTGAAACATCGCCACAACAGAACCGCACTTGATCCCATTGCGCCATCTGCTTAAACAGCGGCCCGGAAGGAGGCCCTGATGGCTTACGAACGCGAACTTGAGGTGGCATGCGCGGCTGCGAAGGCGGCGGGAGAGATCATTCGGGAGCGATACGGCACGGCGCTGCAGATTCATTACAAGGGCGAGGTCGATTTGGTGTCGGAAGTCGACATGCAGTCCGAAGCGCTGATCACCGCTGCGATCCGCGAGGCGTTTCCGGACGACCAGATTTATGCCGAAGAAAACGGGATCACCGAAGGGCGCTCGGGACGCTGCTGGCACATCGATCCCCTCGACGGCACCACCAACTTCAGCCACGCGTTCCCGCATTTTTGCGTCTCCATCGCCTTGCGGCAGGGCCACGACACGCTGGTGGGCGTCCTTTACGAACCCTTGCGCCAATGGTGTTTTCGTGCGGTTCGAGACGGCGGCGCCTTTTTAAACGATCGCCCGATCCGCGTATCAACCACCCATCAGCTCGATGCCGCGCTGCTCGCCACCGGCTTCCCCTACGATCGGCGCACCAACCCCGACAACAACACCGCCGCCTTCGCACATCTGATCCGCTTTTGCCAGGGCATCCGCCGCGCGGGATCTGCTGCGCTCGATTTGGCGTTTGTGGCTGCAGGCTGGCTCGACGGCTATTGGGAAGATCGCCTGCATTCCTGGGACATCGCGGCGGGCGCCCTCATCGTAGAGGAAGCGGGCGGATTTGTGACCGGTCTTCGGGGCGAGCCCTTCGATCCCATGCGCGGGCAAATCATCGCCGCAAATCCCGACGTCCACCGCCAACTGGTCGCCCATCTGGCCAAAATCCCGCATCCCACCTGCTGGCCCGAGGCGCGCCCATGACCACCTCCATGACCACCATCGACGAGAGCGCCTTTGCCCAAAGCATCGAACGCTATTTTGAACTCCGCGCCCACTGGTCCAAAATCCATAACCTGAGCGGCCCGGACGCCCTTTGCGACGTGGAAACCGACAAACAGGACAGCCTCGCCGTCGCCCGCATCGCCCTGCCCAAATGCCCTTTGGTCGACGTCGGCAGCGGTAACGGCATCCCCGGACTCCTGGTCGCCCTCTTCCGCCCCGATCTTCAGGTGTTGCTGGTGGAACCCCGCGTCAAGCGCGTCGCCTTTTTGCGATCCGCCGCCAGCGAACTCGCCCTCAAAAACGTCTCCATCCTCCGCGAACGCTGGCCCGCCGCCTTGCCTGCAGCGTTTCGGGATCCGATTCAACTCGTCAGCCGCGCCGTCGTCGATCCCGCCTCCTGGCCCGCATTGGCGCTCAGCAGCAAAGCCCCCGTAGCCGCCCTCCTCCGCATGCTCGCCCTGCAGCGCCCCGCCTTCGACGACGCCCGATTTGAACAAGACGCCACCTACAACTACAGCATCGCGGGCCACGGGGAACGCTGCGTCGAGCGCTGGATCGCCCGCAAGGAAGCCCCATGATCGAAACCGAACGCCTGATCCTGCGCCGCTGGCTCGAAAGCGACGCCGAAGATCTCTACCGCTACGCCTCTAACCAAAACGTCGGTCCCATCGCCGGCTGGCCCGCGCACCGCTCGCTCGAAGAGAGCCGAGACGTCATCCAAAACGTGCTCTGCGGCCCCGAAGCCTACGCGATTTGCCAAAAAGCCGACGGTCGGGCCATCGGCGCAGTGGAGCTCAAGCTGCACGGCCATGCCGAGCTCACCCAAAACGACGACGAATGCGAAATCGGCCATTGGCTCGGCGAACCCTTTTGGGGCCAGGGGATCATGCCCGAAGCCGACAAGGCGCTGATCCGCCGCGCGTTCGAAGAACTCGGCATGCAAAAAATCTGGTACGGCTATTACGACGGCAACCAAAAATCGAAGCGCGTGCAGGAGAAGCTGGGCTTCGTTTACCAATGGACGACGGATCAGGTCGATGTGCCGCTGATGCACGAAAAGCGCATCGGCCATGTGAGCCTGATGACCCGCGATCGCTATCTTTGGACGAAGCTTTACGACGCGGCCCGGACGGTTTGGCGCGAGCGGCGCATCTCGGACTACGTCACCTGCGGCGAAGTGGCGGCGGCGATCCTCTCAGACTCGGGCCGAATCTACACCGGCGTCTGCATCGACAGCGCCTGCACCCTGGGGATTTGCGCGGAGCGGAACGCGATCTTCAACATGCTGACCAACGGTGAACATCAGATCGAAAAGGTTTTGGCCATCTTACCCGACGGCTCGAGCGGTGCCCCCTGCGGCGCCTGCCGCGAACTGATGGTGCAACTGATGCCGCAAACCTACCGGCAGGTGGAAATCATGCTCGACTACCCCCAAAACCGCGTCCTCACCCTCGGCGAACTCACGCCGGAATGGTGGATCTAAGGGGGGCATCAGGGTACATCACGGGATCGTTCCTCCCCCAAGCCTCCATAAAAACCGCTTGCCTTCCGTTCAGCCTCACCACATACTGCGCCCAGAACTCAACCCCACCGGGAGGTGCAGATGCGCGATAAAGACGCCGCAACCAAAGCCTACATGCA
>DBWM01000030.1:15371-15665 GCA_002309015.1 Myxococcales bacterium UBA1238
ATGCAGGACGACCGCGCGACTTACATTTTGCTCGGGATAGAAAACCAAACAAACGTCCATTACGCGATGCCGATCCGCACGATGGTCTACGACGCGATGCAGTACGAGGCCCAAATCAAAGAGGTTGCGATGCGCCACCGGGCCGCAAACGATGTGCCGGAGTCGGGCGACGAGTATCTCTCGGGGTTCTATAAAGAAGATCGCCTGCTCCCGGTGTTCACGCTCACGATCTACTATGGGCCTGAGCCCTGGGACGGCCCGCTCGACCTGCACAGCATGCTCGATGCGGACAAA
>DBWM01000026.1:0-16103 GCA_002309015.1 Myxococcales bacterium UBA1238
TTCCCGGCCGCCTGGGGGCTCTTGGGGGTTGGGTGGCGGGAGGGAGATCGGGTGTCGCCCCCAGACCCTCGAGGCGTGGTGAGGGTTGGGAGGTTTGAGAGCGGAGATCGTTTAGGGGCCCGAGGTGGGCGAGCGGAGCTCGGCCCACAGTCGGGCCCTATGGGGCTCGGTGAGTGATTGGGGGAGTTTCCTTTCGCGGGCTCGGCCCACGGCTCGGGCCCACAGGAGCCTGGTGGGCAATTTGGGGGGTTGCCTCCGAAAGATTGTTGCGTTTTAGACTCGCCCACCCCATCGTCGCGGGGTTGCATTTTAGGCCCGGCCCACCCCATCGTCGCGGGGTTGCGAACGACCTGCGGGTGGATGTGGGCGGAATTGCACGCAAAACGCCCTTCCCCTCGCTGCGCGCAACAAAATCGCCGGGCGCCTCCAAAAAGGGGGTTACAATTTCGCTCGAATCGCGATACAAAACAGGCGTTTTTGCGGGGGTTACGCGGCAGGGGTATGGAGGTTGGCCGCCTAACCCATTGGATTTAAAGGATTTTTTTTGGTTCGCTGCGATGTTTGGTTACGTGCACGATGAGGAGACGGGAGGGCTGTTGTTGACTCAGGCTACGCCTGCGGTCTCGATGGAACCCCGGCCGGTGTACGCAGCTGAGATGGATCTTTTGGGGTTTAACCAGCATTATCGGTACGCATCGCAGAACGAGGTGCCTTACCTTTGGGCGGAGAATGCGGCTTATTTTTATCGGGGGAAGAAGATCGCGCAGACGCATGGGGGGCGGTTGTATGAGGCCCCCCGGTTGGATTTGATCCTCGATCCCGAGACCGAGACGCCGATTTTGCCGGAGGATTCGCGGCTGGAGCCGGTCGATCTGGAGCGCATGGTCGCCAAAAATGCCGCGCAGCTGCTGGCTTTGGAGCGTTTTACCAAAGAGCGCATCTACGACGTCTATCTGCGCTATAAAAAAAAAGTCGATTGCTTTCACGTCGCCTTCTCAGGGGGGAAAGACAGCATCGTTCTTTTAGATTTGGTCGAAAAAACGCTGCCGGCCTCTGAATTCATTGTCATCTTCGATGACACCCAAATGGAATTCCCCGACACCTACGATGTGATCGATCAGGTCGAGGAAGACTGTAAAAAAAAAAGCGTTTCGTTCTACAGAGCCAAATCCCATCTTGATATAGAAGATTCCTGGCGAAAATTTGGCCCCCCTTCTAGAAGCCTCCGCTGGTGTTGCTCCGTTCATAAGTCCGCCCCCCACAACAAATTACTCCGCGAACTCCTAGGAAAAGCAAACTTCACTGGATTGAATTTTCTCGGCGTACGTGCAAATGAAAGCATCAGACGTTCGAGTTACGAAATAGAAAACCTAGGCCAAAAAATTCGCGGTCAGTATGGGTGTCATCCCATCTTAGATTGGACTTCAGCAGAAGTTTGGTTATATATTTATCATCACAATCTCATTATTAATCAAAGCTATACAAAAGGAATATCTCGCGCAGGTTGTCTTTTTTGCCCCATGGGAGCGGGGGGAAAAACCGATTGGTTTCGCCATCAAATCTACACAGAGGAAGTTGAAAAACTGATTGATATTATAAAGAAGACAGCTCAATATTCAGACATAGACAAATATATCGCCGAGGGCATCTGGGCAGGCAGGAAAAGTGGCAGAGACATCAAGGGCGTTCAAAGGAAAATTATTGAGGTAAATAAAGGCAATACAGTCACTATTGAAGTAAGAAAACCACTATCCAATTGGCGCGAATGGATTAAAACATTACCAAATCTTCCTCTAGGCCTTTCGATTGACACAACAAATGAAGGCTATATTGTACAAGTCCCTACCAACTTAAATAAGTCATTAGAAATAAAAAATTTTAAACAAGTTTTCTATAAATCAGCCTACTGCATCAAATGCGGTGTTTGCGCTGAGAATTGTCCGTTCGGTTGCATCTCTTTTAATCAGCAAGGCGTTCAAATAACCGATTGTCATCACTGTGGCAAATGCCATGCGATCGATAATGGATGCGTTGCATATCATTCGCTCTTTTTAACCCTCAAATCTGCTTCCCAAGAAGAATTAACCCTCACATCTGATTCACAAACAAACGAGGAACAAGATATGGCCTCTGCAGACAAACAGAATAATAAAGCGCCATCAATCAATACCCTTAATGACATGGCCCCTAAGCCAGAGTGGATGTATGGGTTTCTAACGACAGACGACTTCTTTAAAGATCCCCCGATTGGTCCCAATCAAATTACATACTTTGTTCGCTTCTTAAAAGACGCCGGTCTTTTGGTACCCAAAAAGAGAATTCAAACCGATTTTGCTAAATTTATTGCGAGGATAGGCTGGCAAACTCCTACTGCATGGATAATTATTCTTGCCAATCTTGCTCATGATAATCCGCAAATCCGCTGGTATATCGATCACATGCCATTTAATGAGAAATTCCAAAGAGAAGACATCGAGAAGATGCTTGAACAGGAAGAAGGCATTACCAAAAAGGGAATCAGGTCCATTCCTGCAGTATTCCGTCCTCTTTGCGAACTGCCTCTTGGTACTGTCTTAAAATTCGGTGAAGCGACAGCAGAAGGTAAAGCTGTGATCACCACATTAATGCGAACCCCCTGCAATGTAGCATCCGACGATCGCTTGCCACTGCTCTATGCTCTTTATCGCTATGCCGAAGCTTGCGAAAATTATGACCTGACATTGACTCAGGTTTGCGACCGCGAAGCCAATGAACAAGGGGTCTCTCCTGGCAAATTGTTTGGCGTCGAGGCCGATTTCATGAAAGCCGTTTTGTCTGGTCTGAGCGCGACTTACAACGATTTCATCAATGTTTCCTTCACGCATGATCTTGAAAAGATCTCGCTCAATTCCGAGAAAAATCACGACGACGTTTTAACGCTCATCGAGGAGAGCTTCTAGAAATGCCTTCTATCAACTGCTTCAACGATCACGCCCCTAAGCCAGAATGGATTCCCCGATATTTCCAGCAGTTGGAGCAGTTGGAGCAGTCTGATCTTCCTCTATTTCTCGCCGATCAGCTCTATCTTGGCCCAGATCAGGTCACCTTTTTTGCACGTTTTCTAAGAGAAAGCGGGCTCGTCACCCCCACCCGCCCCTACAAGCCTTCAAAGCTGGCCCGGCTCGGCCAAAAGATGAGACCCGGCGATCCGGATTTTTACGCGCTCCTCTGGATCAACCTGGCCACAGTGGATGCGCAAATTCGCTGGTATATCAAAAGCTTACGTCGCAATCGCATCTACGATCGGCAAGAGCTCGATCAGCTGCTCGACGTCGAAGGCGTGACCCCACGAACCCGAGGCACCATCGTCCGCTCCTTTGGGCGTTTTTGCGCGCTCCCCTTCGGCACCACGATGAAGATGGGCTTCGTGGAGCTGAATGAAAAAAATCACATCGAGCGCATGGGCCGGGCCAGCGTTTGTCTGGGGGAGCGGGGGGCGCTGGTGATGCTCGCGCTGCTCGAGGCGCTGAAGCGCAGGCAGCAAAAGGCGAAATGGAGTTTTGCGGAGCTCTGCGTGGAAAACGAAGAGCCGCTTTTGCCGATGGGCCTGTTTCTTTGGGACGAAAACGAGCTCGGATTCCGGCTTCGCGCGCTCGAGCGCAGCCATCCTCAATGCGTCCGGCTTGCGCCCGATTTGGACTGGATTGAAATCGACCCCGATATCGACGCGGATCGCGTGATCGATCTCTTTTGGGAGACCCTTTCATGAGCGAACAATACATCGATTATTTTAACCTCGATCCCTCTTACTACCCCGAAATCAACGAGGACTCGATCCGCGCCAATCCGGATTGCTGGAAGAGCACTTATCCCCACCGCGATTTTATTGAGCTGCTCAAAAAGGCCCACAACGCGATGGCGCGCGGGCTCAGCAACCAATGCAAATCCCTTTGGCTCGAGGGCGCTTACGGCACCGGCAAATCGCGCATCGCCTACACCCTGAAGCGGCTCCTCGAAGCGCCGATCGCCGATGTGGAGGAATATTTCGACCGCTTCCAAAGCCTGAAGCAGCAACCGGATTTGCTGTTAAAATATAAGAACCAAAAGGCTGCGGGACCGGTGGTCTGCGCTTACCGCTACGGATCGGGCAACCTGCAAAACTCCAACGATCTCTGCCGCGCCGCCTACGATTCGCTGACGCAGGCGTTAAAGGCCCGGGGCTTCGATCCCCTCGCCGAAAAGACGCTGCGCGGCGCCATGCTGCAATGGCTGCAAGTCCCCCGAAATCAACGGTATATGGCCGATCTGATTGCGGACGAGGAATACAGCTACAAGGGATCCTTCAGCGAAGGCATCGAAGGGGTGATGGCGCGCCTGCGGGACGAAAACCGCGATTGCAACGAGCTGATCCGCGACTTGCAAGAGATCGCCCAGAACCAGGGCATCACCGGCATGGATCTCAACCTCGATAACCTCAAGGCCTGGATCCGCGAGGTCATCGAAAAGAACCAGCTGAAGGCGTTTTTCTTTGTGTGGGACGAGTTTTCGAGCTTCTTCAAGCAGAACGCCACGCATTTGGATCAGTTCCAGAAGCTGGTCGAGCTCTCGAACGAGCAGCCGTTCTACCTGATCATCGTCACCCACCAGACCCGCGCGCTTCTGGGCAACGATCCCACCTCGCGGCTCATCAAGGATCGCTTTATCTTTCAAGAGATCACGATGCCCGACAACATCGCCTTCGATCTCTGCGCCGACGCCTTAAAGATTCAGCCCGCCGCCGAAAGCGCCTGGAACGAAGTGGCCCAGGATCTGATGAACCGCACGATCACCGTCCGGGGCCTGGTCGCCGCCGATATTTACAAGGACGACAAGCAAAAGGGCGAAAGCGTGCTCCGCCGCCTGATCCCGCTGCAACCGATGACCGCGCTGGTGCTCAAATATATCGCCGAGCATTTCGGATCCAACCAGCGCAGCATGTTCAACTTTATCCGCAACAAAGACGAAAATATCCACGCATTTCAACGGTTTATCAAAGAAAAGAGTCCCTACGACGACGAGCCGCTCCTCTGCGTCGACTATCTCTGGGAATTCCTCTTCGAGCAGGGTGTGGGCGCTCAGGGGCATCTCGATCAGGCCGCGTCGCAGGCCCTCTATTTTTACAACACCTGGGCCGACTCCCTCTTTGAGCCCGAACAGCGCCTGTTAAAGACGATCCTGCTGCTCGATACGCTCAACAAACAGCTCGGATCCGCAAAGGCGTTCTTCCACCCCACCGATCAAAACCTGCGCCTCTGCTACGAAGGCTCCGATCTCCTGGGCGAAGGCCGCGCGACTCTGGCCGCAAACGATCTCTGCGCGCGAAATATCCTTTACAAACGCAAGTTTAACAAAGGCGAAGAGGAATATGTGCCCCTCTTCTCGGACAACGCCGCCCAAAGCGAAATCCAGAAATACGAAGAGACCCTGCGCAAAACCCTCAAGACCGAGCGCCTGCTTAAAGAGGCCGAAATCGCCGATTCCAAAGGGATTTTGATCCTGCCCCTCACCCCGGCCCAGCGCCTGCGCTGCGCGTTCGCCTTCGGCACCGAAGACAGCTTCGCCGTGGCCCAGCGCGCCGTCGTCAAGGATCTGAAGGAATACCAGTTCCCCGTCCTGTTCCTGTTCGCCCGAAACGCGCGCGAAAAGGACTATTTGCAGGCCAAAATCCGCGAAATTTACGCCGAAGGCAGCCGCTACAAATCGGTCATCACCGTCGACGCCACCGAAAACCTGCTCTCGGAGGAGCGCAGCAACACCTATATTGAGGCGACCGCCCATTACGACTACCTGGTGGGCAAACAGCAGGCGAGCAAAACCGAAATCGAGCATTTCGACCGCCAGCGCAAGGATCCCCTCAAAGACTGGCGCGAAGAGATGCGCGATCACGGGCAGTTCCGCGTGCGCTCGAGCGAAAACATCGAAGGGCTCCTCAGCAACGGCATCAACGCCGTGCAGCAGGCCCTCGAACGGATGACCAAAAAACGCTACCCCCTCGCCCTCGATTCCCAGCAGGGCCTCTCGGAGCAGTTCTTCAAGGCGAGCAACCTCAAAGACGGCGCGCTCCTGGGACTCACCCCCATCCGCGACGGCAAGATCGCCTACAAAGGCATCTATCAGGCCCGCGCAGTCGAAGCGCTGCTCGGCCGATTTGCCTTGTCGGAAGACTATTTAAAGGACGAAAACCTTAAAAACGAGGAGATCCCCTGCCTGCGCCAGGCGATCGAGCAAAAGATCCGCCAGGGCTTCAAACATTCGGGATCCGTCGCCCTGAGCGATCTCGCAAGGCTGCTCATCAAAAACGGCCTCATGCCAAGCAACCTGATGGCGATCACCATGGGCTTCTTGCTCAGGGACTATTCCGGCGCGCCCTACCGCCACGCCTGCCTCGAGCAAAGCGAACAGATGACCTGCGAGCTGCTCGCCCAAAGCATCGCCGAGGCGATCAAGTTCGTGGACGGATCCGTGCCCAAATACCAGGAGCGCTCGATCCAGGAACTCACGCCCCGACAAAGGAAATTCATTGAATTTGCCCGCGCGGTGTTCAGGACCTCGGACGACGGATCGCTCCAGAAGCAAATCGAAGAGATCCGCAACCGCCTCCTCGAATTCGGCCTCCCCATCTGGTGCCTCGAATCCGAAGCCGACGAGGACGCCCGCCAAATCCTCGACGCCGTGCAAAAGATCGGCCGCCACGAGGATCACAGCAGCCAAATCGAGCGCATCGGCGAAATCCTGGAGCAAAAACCCGAGGAGCTCACCGCGATCTCGGCGCTGCTGCAAAAAGACAAGCTCGAAGCCTCGATGCTCGACTATTTAAAGCGCTTCGACAACGGCCTGCTCTACGATCTCTCCACCCGCGCCAAAACCGACGTGCTCGAGGATTTCCATAAAGTCTTCAACGGCAACGACGGCCTCTGGATGTGGAACCGCGAAACCTGCGAGGAGCAGATCCAAAAGCTCGAGACCGACTACAAACTGATCCTCAAGAGCGCAGAGCTTCTGGGCCTCGAAATCCACAGCTTCCGCGAGACCGTCGATCAATGGAAAAACAAGCTCAAGTTCCTGCATATCCCGCAAAAACTCTACGAGAAATACGACGGCGATCTGAAGCCTATCTGCCTGAGATTTAAGGAGATTTGCCAAAAAGACGATCTCAATTCCCAAAACCGGACCGTCTTTTTGTCGCTCCTCGAAGAAAAGGCGCCGCAGTTAAAGGAACTCTTCCTCACCGACGAAGGCCAGAAGGCCGTCCTCAAAGGCGAATACGGCGCGCTGCTTAAAGATCTCTCGAACCAGGATGTAGACGAAATCTACGCCGAGCTGCCCCGGGGCTTTACTCAGGATTACAACGTCTTCGACGAGCGCCTCACGGAACTCTGCGAAAAGCAACGACAAAATCAGCAAAAGGCCGATCTGCTCCGGCTCTGGAACCAGCTGACCGAATCGCCCACGCCGAGCGAATGGTCGGAGAAAAACCGCCTGCCCGCCCTCGCGGTCTTCGATGCGAGCCAAAAGAACGAGGCCGAAAGCCTCTTCCACGCCATCGAATCCCCCAGCGCGAGCACCAGCGAAGTGAAATCCGCCCTCAGCTTCGCCGAAAAGATGCAAAGCGAGCTCAGCTCGATGGGCCATCTGAGCCAAAGCGAAAACGACCGTCTCTTCCGCAAGCGCGTGCTCCGCGACTACGAAGCCACCCTCAAGGGCGATCTGGAATCCGTCCGCCAGCGGCTCCAGAGCATCCACCCCAAAGACTGGCTCAACGAGGCCGCCCAAAACATCGTCAAGCAAACCGCCGACATGATGTACGAAAAGAAAGGCAAAGAAAAGCTGGCCGATCTGCTCAGCCGCAAATCCGGCGAGCAGCTCAAATCGCTGCTCCTCAAGGCGGTCGACGACGACACCACCCTCGGCCGCGCGCTGCTGATCTATCTGGAGAATGCGGAGTAGGTGGATTTCGCTTTACTCTCGGGGGCTTACGTTAGGTTGTGGCTCCCCTTCCGTCACGCGCTGCGCGCGTGCCACCTTCCCCGGGGGGGACGGCTTTGTGGTTGCTTCGCTTCGCGCCATCTTCTGAGGCTCGACCAGTTGCGCAACGCGGCTTCTTGGAGGACGGCTTTGTGGTTGCTTCGCCTCGCGCCATCTTCTGAGGCTCGACCTGTTGCGCAACGCGACTTTTTTTAACGGCGGGGTTTTTTGAGGGGTTCTATGGAACTTGAGCAGACATTGGGCGCGATTGAGCGCTATCTTGCTGAAACTGAACAGAAATCGCCGTTTTTTGTGGTCACGGAAAGCGCTGCGGAGGGGCGGGCGATCCTGGGGTATTGGAACAAGCTGCTGCGCACGCAGGTCGTGACGGTGAGCAGCGCATGCTCTGCAAAGCAACCGAACGCTTACCCGGACATGGATCGGCTGAGCGAGGCGCTGACGCATCTCGACAAAGCGACCCTGCTTCTGGGACTCGGCGAGTTTTACCAGATCGCCAAAACGAAGGAGGCTGAGTCCGCGCTCTCTGCGATGCTCGGCCTGCACCCCAACCAAAAGCTGATCCTGCTCTGCAGGGGCAGCAAGATCTTTTGCAAGCTGCGCCAGTTCGCCCAGAACGATCCCAAATTTGGCGAGCGCTCGGTCTCGTTCTTAAACGAAAAGCAGCCGTTTCCTGAATTGGATCGCGTACTTCCGGATCTCCCCATCGAGGGCCTGCCCCATTTTTGCGCAGCCTTAAAGCGCCTCGAAGAGATGGCCGACGAGCCCGCGCCGATCCGCGTCAAAACCAAAACGCCCTTCAGCTTCAGCAACGATTTGCAGAGCGCCTACAGCCTCTGCCTTGAAAAGACGCGCTTTATTCTGGATGAATCCTGGCTCACGCGGGATCAATGGAACGCCTTTTTAAACGACAGCAGCGAAGCCGCCCTGCGCTCGGCCCCCGTGGGCAGCTGGCAAAACTTTTTGCTGATGAAGCAGCCTTCGGCGCACATAGACTATCTTCGATTTGCCGCAAAATCTGCTTTAAATTCGGACAGTTATCCTCAATCCATCGCATTTGCGCTCTCAGAGCTCGAGCCCTCGGATCCCCTGTTTGACGCCTATTACAGCGAGCGCAAAGCGATCCTCAGCCAAAACCCCAGGCTCTTCTCGGAGCAGGAGGCCGCAAGGTTCATCCACGCGATTCTGGAAAAGCGTCGCCCGATCCTGCCCTATCTGACCGATCTCACCCACCGCGAGCGCTGCGCGGTGATCGAGTTCCTGAGCGATCAAAGCGAACTGCCCGATCTTAAGCTGCTCGAACGCGCTTATCCTGACCTTGCGCATTACGCCGCAAACTTTGACGGACCTCCAAAATTCTCGTTTATTTTCAGCTACTTTAACGATTACAAACGCCAAAAGCTTTTGAACCGGATCGAGCCTGAGTTCATGGAGATCGTGCAGCGCTACGCCCTGGAGCGCCCTTACGAGCAGCTGCCCTCGCGCAAATCCCTGCTCGACCGCGCGGGAGGCGACTGCTACCTCTATTGGATCGACGCGCTCGGCGCTGAATCCCTCTCCTTCCTGCAAGCCCTCGCAAAGGAGCGCAATCTCGCGTTTGAAGCCGAGCTCGCCCACGCCGAACTCCCCACACTCACCAGCTGCAACAGCGAGTTCTACGATCTGTTTCAGGGGCAAAAACACAAGGATTCCAAGCAGTTGGATGAGATCAAGCATCACGGCGATCAGCAGAGCAGCGGGCAAAAACCGCTCTATCTCGAAAAAGAGCTCGCCGTTTTGCGCCTGGAGTTCGAGCAAATCGAGCGGATATTAGCAAGCGAGCAGGCCCAGACCGTCATCCTCACCTCGGATCACGGCGCAAGCCGCCTGGCGGTGCTGGCCGATTCGCAAAACCGCTTTGAAATGGCCGAAAAAGGCCTCCATTCGGGTCGCTGCTGCCCCAAATCCGACTGCGATCAGGCCCCGCTCTGCGCCACAGAATGCCAGCTTCCCGACGGCACGCCGTTTTACGCCCTCGCCAACTACGACCGCTTTAGAGGTGGCCGCAAAGCCGAATTCGAAGTCCACGGCGGCGCCAGCCTCGAAGAGGTGGTCATCCCCTTCTGCAGGATCTCGCTTCCAAAGGCGCTCCCCATCACGATTCAGCTCGATACCCTAAAGATCCCGCGCAACAAGCCCATCCTCTCGTTCAGGAGTTCAAGAACCCTTGTGGCGCCCTGGTTTAAGCTGGATTCACATCAGTTTGAAGTCGCGCTGAAGACGCAAAATCAATACCAGATTCAGCTCGACTCCGCGCTGAAGGCCGGTCGCTACAAAGGGCAGCTGATGCAGCAAAGCGAGCCCGTCTGCGAACTCGAGTTCGAAATCGAAACGCTGGGCATCAAGAACAAGAAGATGCTTTTCTAAGGATTTACCATGGCCGATCCCGAACAGCTCACCCAAAAATTGCGCGATGTTTTTGCCGACATGTCGGTCTTCAAGTCGAACAAGACCCAGTCGAGCCTGACGCAATACAAGCTGCCGTCGTTTTTGCGCGACTGGCTGCTGCACCGCTTTTCCGACGAGGAAGGGCATCTGCAACTCGAGGATCTGCACGCGTTCATTGAGGCGCACGTGCCCACAAACGAAGACGCCAACGATTTAAAAACCCGCCTGAGCGAAAACGAAGAGGTCCAGATCCTCGCCAAATTCGTCTACAACATCGATCTCACGACGGGCATCAAATCCTTTAATCTTCCGGACTTAGGGCCCTCTTTTAACGAAAAGGTCACCCGCATTCCCGACAACCGCTGGGATGCCCTGAAGGACGTGATCAACCGCAATTCCGAAACCTGGGCCATGCTCCAGCTCGGCTACGATCCGCCCACCAAATCCCCCAAAAAGCCCGGCTACATCACCCTCGAGGACTACAACGATTTTTGCCCCTACGAGGTCGACGTCGACTATTACAAGGAAGCCCGCAGGCAGTTCTCGCTCGATGAATGGATCGATCTGCTGCTCGGCGCCATCGACTTCAACGCCCAGGGGTTCGAGAGCGAACGCCAGAAGCTGACCCTGATCTCGCGCCTGCTGCCTTTTGTTGAAAACCGCGTCAACCTGATCGAGCTTGCACCCAAAGGTACCGGAAAGACTACACTTTTTGGTTACGTCTCGCGCTACGGACAGCTTTTGACCGGCGCCGGCATCTCGCGCGCCACCCTGCTCTACAACGTGGCGCAAAAGAAGGAAGGCTCCATCGTCGGCCACGATTTTGTCACCCTCGACGAAGTCCAGACCATGCAGTTTTCAAACGACAACGAGATGGGCAGCACCCTCAAAAACTACCTCGAAAAGGGCGTCTGCACCGTGGGCGATCACGAGGTCCGATCCAACGCCGGCATGATCCTCTGCGGCAACATCGATCAGCAAAAGATGGATCAGATGAACCGGGGCCAAAGCGTCAACCTGCTCTCCGAACTCCCTAAATTCTTTCACGAATCCGCTTTGGTCGACCGCTTCCACGGCTACATCCGGGGCCAGGATCTCCCCCGCGTCAACCAGAGCCACCATCTCGACGGCTGGGCGCTCAACTCCGAATATTTCACCACCATCCTGCACGAACTCCGAGCCGACGGATCCCAGCGCAGCCTGGCGGAATCCCTGCTCGACATCCCCGAAAAGGCCGATCACCGCGACAGCGAAGCGATCCTGCGGCTCACCACCGCCTACCTCAAACTGCTCTTCCCCCACGCTCGCACGCGCGACGATCTCGATCCGGACGCCTTTGAACGCTACTGCCTCAACCCCGCCAAAGAGATGCGCGCGATCATCCGCGAACAGATGGCGATCCTCGATCCCCACGAATACGGCGGAAAGAAGATCCCCAACATTGTGGTCCGGCGATGACGCGCTCCTCCAAAAAGCCTCAGATCTGCAGCGACTGCGGCGAAAAAACCCTGTCCAAAAACGAGATCGGGCTCTGCAAAAAGCTCCTCGGCGAGCAGAGCAAACGCCTGATCTGCATCGATTGCCTGGCGCAGTTTCTGGATGTGACGGTGGAGCTCCTTCAGGAAAAAATCGAGGAATTCCAGGAAGAAGGCTGCACGCTGTTTGAGCCGAAATGATTCCAGCCACGCGCAGGCAAATCAAAATCACCAGAAAATTTTGAACTTGCTTTTTTAGAGCGTTATCCCACAAAATCGTGGGGAAAGGGGGGTTTATGCGTTTTCAATTCTCGCATTCTTCAGTTTTATGTTGCAGATGGGTTGTGAAATCGACGATTCGTTAGATGCAGGCCCTATAGGGGATGCTGATTGAAATCCAAATCGAGTCATCGATATTGGAATGAAGATCGGCTTCTCAATGATACAGGTCACGTCCCTTGCAATGCTAAAATTGACATCAGAGGGACGGATGGTTACATCATGGGTGACTCTATCTATATGACAGGCTGCCCCTCAAGTAGCTATGGCAGAGATACCAACGTCATCTATCCGATATGCGATCTCTTTACGACCTCTACTCCTTCAGAAAATATCGCTCACGCTGGCGGCAAATGTACAAGATACCTGACAGAATCTCGCCCAATTTGTTTACCGCCGACATTCTGCACCGCCCCCAAAACTCAAAATTATTTTGATGACTCATCGAAAGGAGATCTCGAATGATTCATTTTTTGCTCGCATTAGCCTTGTTCTTTGCGCCTTTGCCCAAAGACAAACCGCATTCAGAATGGCCTTTCACCGACGATCAGTTTAAATTATTACTTTACGATGCCTTTTATCACAGCTTTGATCCAGCTTTGCGCAAAAAGATGAATGTTGAAACATGGGAACAAATGCATAACTTCATCTATGCGTTGATCGAAAGCGATTATACAAAGATCGTGCAGGAATCGGTCGTCGATGCTGGCTATTTTTATAAAATTGCCTACTCACTGATCGGCCTGCACGGTTCAATCGAAGATGCAGCAGATCTCTATGCACAAGTTCAAGGAATCACAATTAATCGAAATCACCCCACAGATTTCATTCTTGCCAAGTATGGCATGATTCGAGGACTCGGTTATTTTTTAATGCGCGATCATTATTTTCCTCAAAAGAACCGCGCCTTGATGCAAGAGATCGAGGATTATCTTTTCCGTTGCAGCGATTGGGAGACGCCTTCTTGCTGGCCAATTCTAAGTCCAGACATGAGCGCTCGTCCTTATCGGCCAATCGCCGATGAGGCGATCTCATATGGTTTGAGCCAGCGCGCGTTCGAGAGATGTCAAAAATGGTTAGAAGCCCCTCAGTCTTTAGAGATGGAATGGCAAGCCAAACTTTGCATCTCCAACTTGAAAGGGACAGAAAAGTTTGCACAAAAAATCATGCCCTATCTAAAGCCCGTCCTCACCTACGAAGAAATGATGGATGAAACGAATTCTGCAGTCTCAGACCATCCCATCAGACCACGTCGCCCCCTGCCCAATGTACTGAAGCAAAAGCCCCCGTTGCGAATCGATCTGCCCTTCGGTTTTGAAGAAATTTCAAAAGAGAGCAAATCTGAAACCAATCATTAACCCCGTCACCCTCTTCGATCAAACGAAAAACCCTCGCAAATCCGCCCCAAACCTTCTAAAAGACTCCTCTCCCAATCTGCGAAAAAGGGGCAAACGTGCGAAAAATCTGCAACGAATGCGACGAAAAAGCCCTCTCAAAAAACGAGATCGGGCTTTGCAAAAAGCTTTTGGGCGAACGCAGCAAGCGCCTGCTCTGCATCCCCTGCCTCGCGGCCTTTCTCAAAGTGACAGAAGAACGCCTCCGCTCAAAGCTCGAAAAGATTAGAGAAGAAGGCTGCACGCTGTTTGAGCCGAAATGATTTACGCAGACAACGCCGCAACCACCCCACTCCACCCCCGCGCCTTTGAAGCGATGCGCCCCTATCTGACCGCATTCTGGGGCAACGCATCGCAGCCTTACCGCGCAGGCCGGCAGGCGCGAAAAGCGCTCGAACAGGCGAGATCTGCGATCGCACAGGCGATCGGGGCTGAAGCGGACGAAATCTTCTTCACCTCGGGCGGCACCGAAAGCGACAACTGGGCGATCCGCTGCGCCGGAGATTTCGGGCGATCCCTCGTGCAGGTCTCCGCCGTCGAACATCACGCGGTGCTGAACGCCTGCCGGGGGCTCGAGACCGCATCTCTGCCCGCAGATGGCGAGGGCCTGGTGCAAGCAACGGCAATCTCTCCCCGGGCGCGCCTGGTCTCGGTGATGCTCGCGCAAAATGAGCTCGGCGTGATCGAACCCGTTCAGGCGATCGCCCGGAAAGCCCATCTTCAGGGGGCGCTGTTTCACTGCGACGCGGTGCAGGCGATGGGGCATCTCAGGATCGATGTGCGCAATCTCGGCGTCGATCTGCTCTCGGCCTCGGCGCATAAGTTCAACGGGCCCCGGGGCATCGGTTTTTTGTATGTGCGCAGGGGCACGCCGATCACGCCGCTCGTCTTTGGCGGGGCGCAGGAATCCGGTTTGAGGGCGGGCACCGAAAACCTCGCGTCGGCCGTGGGCATGGCGGAAGCCTTAAGGCTGCATCTCGAAACTCTGGAGGACGACCAGAAACATCTGCTCGCGCTCGAAGAAATCCTGCTCGAAGCGCTCGGGGACGTCCCCTTCTGCCGCAACGCCGCAAACGCCCCGCGCCTGCCCGGGTTTTTAAGCCTCTCCTTCCCGCAGATGTCGGGTGAAACCCTGCTCCACCGCCTCGATCTGCAGGAGATCGCCCTCTCCACCGGCGCCGCCTGCGATTCCAAAGAAGTCCAAATCTCTCACGTGCTCAAAGCGATCGGATTGAACGCCGATCTCGCGCGGGGCACCGTCCGGATCACCTTCGGCGCACAAAACACCCGAGATGAAGCCCAGGCGGTGGGAAAAGCGATCCGGGGGGTATGGGTTAAAGGCGGGTGAGGGGGTTAGACGCCCTTCATTCTTTCACGACCCAGCGCCCGTTCCTGTCGGCGCCGATGCGTTCGAGCAGGCGGGCCTCCTGGAGCTTCTTTAAATTCAGCGCCACGTTTCTCCTCGCAATGCCCACCTGCTTTGCGAGCGCGTCCATCGTAGCCGTCGGATCCCGCTTCAGGATTTCGAGCAGCCGCCGCTGATTCTCTGTGAGCTTTACAGTGTCGTTTACAGTGTCGTTTACAGTGTCGCTGGCGGGCATCCTGCGGAGGGTCGTGAGCAGGAGCGAGAGCATGAGCTCGATGAACGGGGTGCTGTCGGCCTGGGCATCGCTCGTTCCGAGCGCGCGATAATAGGCCTGCTGATTTTCCCGCATCAGCGTTTCGACGGGTATCCAGGCGAACAGGCGCTTCCAGTCTTTGAGGATCACGTTTTGCCAGAGTCGGCCCATGCGGCCATTGCCGTCTTCAAAGGGATGAATGAATTCAAATTCGTAATGAAAAACGCAGCTTTTAAGCAGTGGATGCAGATCGCTGGTCTTCAGCCATGAAAACAGATCCGCCATCAAAAGAGGGACCCGGCTCGCCGGAGGCGCCACGTGAATCACTTCAGATCCATCAAAAATGCCCACTCCGCCCGTTCGGTACCGGCCGCTCTGCCCCACGAGATCGCGCATCATCAGCCGGTGGGCCCGCAGCAAATCCTGCTCATCGAAGGGGTTGAGCTCGAGCAAAAGCTGATAGGCCTGAATCGCATTCTTGACTTCCAGGATCTCACGCGGAGGCCCCAAAACCGCCTTGCCCTCAAGGATGGCCGTCACCTGCTCCAAAGAAAGCGAGTTCTGTTCGATCGCCAGCGATGCGTGAATGGTCTTAATCCTGTTTTCTTTGCGCAGCCTGACGTGAAACGCGCTCGCTTCAGCCGCCCCGAGCGCGCCTACCGCCTCTGAAATCTCCGCAATCAGGTTGACGATCTTCGATGTGATTTGAAATGGCGGAACATACATCTCGCATCTCCCCCAAAAACCTTCAGAAGAATCGATAAATCCAGGCGCCCTGTTTGGCAATGCTTTCAAGCCCCTGCGCCCTTCGAGGACGAAGCATTGTTTTGCAGGAGAAGTCAAAAATACGCGCCAGATGGGGCCTCTCCTGGCAGGATGAGGCGCATCTGAAATCCTGACGGCATCCA
>DBWM01000026.1:16147-30780 GCA_002309015.1 Myxococcales bacterium UBA1238
ACGGCATCCATCTTCACAGGAGAGGTTAAGAAACCGTTCGGTACAGGGTCTCTCCTGACGATCAAAGGTTTTTAAACTCAAAAATGATTGCATTCCCGAAGCCAATCCAACAAAATTTGCGGGCGAGCGTCGGGACGCCGGGGAGATTCAAACCCGAATCGCCAGCTTGAAGGCCACGGGGGGAAGATATGCAGCATCGGTTTCCGATCGGCATTCAGACTTTTGAGAAAATCCGCAATCAAGGCTATGTCTATGTCGACAAGACCGCGCAGATCTATCGGCTGACGCACGGCCTATCGAGTTATGTGTTCCTCTCGCGGCCGAGGCGGTTTGGAAAGAGCCTGCTGCTCTCGACCCTGCACGCCTATTTCAGCGGCCAGAAAGATCTCTTCGAGGGCCTCGCGATCGCGGAGCTTGAGAAGGACTGGATCGAGTATCCGGTGCTCCATATGGATCTGACCGGCATCGATTACCACGATCCCGATGGGCTGCGGGAAAGGCTCGATCTCTTATTGAGCCGGTATGAAGCGATCTACGGCGAGAATCCCAGAGAGACGCATCCGGGGTCGCGGTTGATGGGGGTCATCCGGCGCGCATGCGAGCAGACCGGGCGGCAGGTCGTTTTGCTCGTCGACGAATACGAAAAACCGATCCTCGATGTATTGGATGACGAAGCCCTCCAGGAGCGGCATCGCCAGATACTGAACGGCTTTTACGGCGGCATCAAACAATGCGATCCCTACCTCAGATTCGTGCTGCTGACCGGCGTCACCAAGATCGGAAAGCTGAGCGTCTTCAGCGCATTAAACAACATCACCGATCTCTCGATGGATCCCGGCTACGCGGATCTCTGCGGGATCACCGAGGCGGAGCTCGAAGACGTCTTTCACGATGACATCGCGGCGATGGCGGAAAAGCTGAAGCTCCCCTACGAAGGGATGAAAGCGCAGCTCAAACGGGAATATGACGGCTATCACTTCAGCGAAGAGCAGGAAAGCGGCCTCTATAACCCTTACAGCCTCTTCAAGGCCCTCGCCCAAAAACGGATCGAGCATTACTGGTTTGAGACCGGCACGCCGACGTTTTTGGTGCAGCTCTTGAAGAAGAGCGCCAGACCTTTGGGGCAACTCGAGGGGGTGACCGTTCAAAAGTCCGATCTGACGCAAATCAACTCGTTTACGAGCAACCCGCTGCCGATCATCTATCAGAGCGGCTATCTGACGATCGAATCCTATCAGCCGAGATTTGAACGCTATGTGCTGAACTACCCCAATTGCGAGGTCAAAGAGGGCTTCTTAAAGGGCCTGCTGCCGCTCGTGATGGGCGAACGCAAGGTCTCGGAGTTCGACATCTCCTTCTTCGTCTTGTCGATCGAGGCGGGCGACACGGAAGCCTTCTTCGAGCGCATCGGGACTTTGCTCGCCTCCGTGCCCTACGAGATCAAGCTCGACTACGAGGTCCATTTCCAAAACTTCCTCTACCTGCTCTTCAGGCTGATGGGCTTCTACACCGAGGTCGAGACGCACACCGCCAAAGGGCGCGTCGATTTGGTGCTGAAGACCGATCGATACACCTACGTGATGGAATTCAAACGCGACTCCAGCGCCGAGGATGCGATGCGGCAGATTAAGGAAAAGGGCTACGCGGAGCCCTATCGGGCGGACGGGCGCAAACTGGTGCTCGTGGGCGCGAACTTCGCCTCCGACATGAGCGGGCTCGATGGCGTTTTGGTGGAGGATGCGTAAAACGGGATCCATGTTTCACGTGAAACATCGTGCATCCATCGACGCGGTTGCGAAAGCCAAGGAGTTCCTGAAGCTCCTCGAAGGCGCAAAGCGCAGGCGATGAAGTGAGAATTCTGCAGGGAGGTGAGATCATGAAGCATCGGTTTCCGATCGGCATTCAATCCTTCTTAGAGCTCCGGACCAGGGGTTACGTCTATGTCGACAAGACCGCGCAGATCGCGCGCCTGATCGATGAGCAGAAATACGCCATCCTCTTGCGGCCGAGGCGGTTTGGAAAAAGCCTGCTGCTCTCGACCCTCATCGCCTATTTCAGCGGCCAGAAAGATCTCTTCGAAGGCCTCGCGATCGCGGAGATTGAGAAGGACTGGATCGAATATCCGGTGATCCACATCAGTTTAAACGGCGCGGACTATTCGCAACCGGATGCCCTGCGGGAAAAACTGGATCTCATCCTGAGCGATTACGAGTCGCTCTACGGCGACAACCCCAAAGAAAAGCAGCTGAGCTCGCGACTGATCGGCGTGATCAGGCGGGCTAAAGCGGAAACCGGGCGCCCGGCGGTGTTGCTCGTCGACGAATATGAAAAACCGATCCTCGACACGCTCAATCTGCCCGAGCTGCAGGAACAGCACCGCCAAACCCTCAACGGTTTTTACGGGGTCATCAAGGATCTCGATACCTGCCTTCAGCTCGTCCTGTTTGTGGGCGTCACCCGGATCGGAAAGCTCAGCGTTTTCAGCGCCTTAAACAACATCACCGATCTCTCGATGGATCCCGACTATGCGGATCTCTGCGGGATCACAGAAAGAGAGCTCGAAGAAACGTTTCACGACGACATCGCGGCGATGGCGGAAAAGCTGAAGCTCCCCTACGAAGGGATGAAAGCGCGGCTCAAGCGGGAATATGACGGCTATCACTTCTGCGAAGAGCAGAAAAATGGCCTCTATAACCCTTACAGCCTCCTCAAGGCCCTCGCCCAAAAAAAGATCGAGCATTACTGGTTTGAGACCGGCACGCCGACTTTTTTAGTGCAGCTTTTAAAGAAGAGCGCCAGACCGCTGGGGCAGCTCGAAGGGGTGACCGTTCAAAAGTCCGATCTGACGCAGATCAACTCGTTCATCAACAACCCGCTGCCGATCATCTATCAGAGCGGGTATCTGACGATCGCTGGATATGACGCCGAATTTTCAACCTATACGCTCGACTACCCCAATCTCGAGGTACGGGAAGGTTTCTTAAGCAGTCTGTTACCGTTGGTGGTCAAAGAAGAAGAAAAGTCAGAGTTTGATGTGAGCCATTTCGTTCGCGCTGTGCGGCGAGGCGATACCGACGCCTTCTTTGAGCGCATCGGGACTTTGCTCGCCTCCGTGCCTTACGAGATCAAGCTCGATTACGAGGTCCATTTCCAAAACTTCCTCTACCTGCTCTTCAGGCTGATGGGCTTCTACACCGAGGTTGAGACGCACACCGCCAAAGGGCGCGTCGATTTGGTTTTGAAGACCGATCGATACATCTACGTGATGGAATTCAAACGCGACAGCTCTGCTGAGGATGCGATGAAGCAGATTAAGGAAAAGGGCTACGCGGAGCCCTATCGGGCGGACGGGCGCAAACTGGTTTTAGTTGGCGCAAACTTCGCTTCCGACATGAGCGGGCTCGATGGCGTTTTGGTGGAGGATGCGTGAAACGGGATCCATGTTTCACGTGAAACATCGCGAAGGCTCGGCGTGAAACGTTTCACGTGAAACATCGTGAAGAATCGTGAAGGCTCGGCGCGAACGAAAGTACCCTTGAGTTCGTTTCCTTTGAATATAGCCCTGCGACTTTCGTCCATCACTTTTTTTGACTCGCCATCCGCAATCGATGCAGGCGGATGCGACTTCCAACCCTCAAAGGAGTTCCCGATGAAACAGAATCTTCTCGTTGCAGCCCTCGCGGCTTTCTTTGCTTTGAATGCGCAGGCGAACCCGAAAGACAACGTCCCGCCCCTGATGGAACCCGTAGCGAAAGGTGAAGTCGACAAGGTCAAGGCGATGATCGCCTCGGGCGCTGATGTGAATGCCAGGGCGGAACACGGAATCACAGCGCTGCATTTGGCTGTATGCGCGGGGCATGATGAGATCGCGAAGCTGCTCCGCGCTGCGGGCGCCGATCCGAACGCCAAAGATGATCAGGGGCAGTCGCCGAGCGATTTGGAGCAGGCGATGAATCAGCGGGCGGCCAGCCTTGGAGCTTCTGCAAAACCGGTTGAGAAAAAGAATCTCTGTTTCAAGACCTGGAAGGTCCCTCGGGCGGAGCTTCTTGCAAAAATGCCTTTGGCGGAAGCTGCTGAAGAGGGCGAACTCGATGTCGTTCAAAAGCGGATTGCGGAGGGCGCAGATCTCAACGACCGTCTCAATGCGACGGGGACTACGCCTTTGATGCGGGCCGCTCTCAGGGGTCATTCGGATGTCGTGAAAGCCCTGCTCGAAGCCAAAGCCGACGTCAACGCCAGAGATGTTCAGGGAGAAACCGCACTGATGATGGCCGCTGCGATGGGTCATGCGGATGTGGTGAAGCTTTTGTTCGCCGCCAAAGCGGATGTCAACGTGAAGGATGAAAACGGCAAGACCGCCTTCGATCGGGCCAAAACCGATGAAATCAAAGCGCTTCTCAATGGGGTAAAGCGATGATTCAAAAGCTTGAAGCCTATCTCAAAGACCATCCGGAGCCCAAATGGGTCCATCTCCGCCGAAAGGTCTCGGAAACCGAGCTCGAAATGGAGGGTCCGACAGGCAAAATGCTCCTGACGTTGGCTCTGGTTGGAACGGTGGGCTTTGGGGGCCTGATCTACATCCTTGTCCGTTACTACATGGATCAACATGTTTTGCCCATCAGCATGATCGCCATCATCGGTCTGTTCGTCCTGATGTGGGTGTTCCTGATGATCTATCTCTATAGGAGAGCCTTAGAGAAAGTGATCATGCGCGTCGGCAATCAGAGCGACCTGTTCACGCTCTGCCATCGCTCCACCAGCCTGAAAGAGGATGCACCGATCGCGTTTGACCCAAACCAGCTCGTCACCACGACCAGGCGTTTTACGAACAGGTATGGCTCAACGCGCTGGATTTTTGAGATCTACACCAGCAAAGAATCTCAGGAAAAGGGGATAAATCCGTTGACCCTGAGACCTGAAGGGGAATGCTTTCTGATTGAAAACTGGGATCAGGAACGCGGCGAACAGTTTTTCGATCTCCTGAATGCGCTCAAAGAGGATGGAGCCCAGGCAGAAGACCCAATTTGAAAGAGACCGGCCAGACGCGGAATGAACCCCAAAAGGAGGAGAGATGAGGCAGCTGCGCGATCCGCATTCGAAAAAGCCCCACCCACAGAGATTGCTCAAATCTGCCCTTCTTGCCTGCCTGATGGGCGTCCCGGTCCTTGGCGGCTGCGGGCTGAGCCAATATGGGCTGGACCAGTATGAATGCGACGATCACCCGACCCACGGTTTAACCCCGCAGGAACAGGCGTTCAGAAAAGCGATCTCTCACCAGGATTTGGAGGAAGTGAGGCGCATGATCGCCGGTGGCGCAGATGTGAACGCCGCCGATTGCCGCAACAAGACGCCCCTGATGGATGCCGCTGCTTGTAACAACCCCGAAATCGTCCGGGCCCTGCTCGATGCCGGTGCAGCCATCAACGCAAGAGACAACAATGGCAGGACAGCCCTAATGGCTGCCCTAATGGCTGCCCTAAAGGCTGCCCTAAAGGCTGATGGCAACCTCGAAATCGTCCGGGCATTGCTCGAAGCCGGTGCCGACCCCAACGTAAAAGACACCGGCGGCAATACAGCCCTGTCATGGGCCGCTGCTCGTAACAACCCCGAAACCGTCAGGGCCCTGCTCAATGCAGGGGCCGACATCAACGCCAAAAGCGGCGCCTACGGCGTTACAGCCCTGATGCAGGCCGCTTATTCTGGCAACCTCGAAACCGTCAGGGTCCTGCTCGCGGCAGGGGCCGACATCAACGCAATAAGCGGCTGCGATACAGCCCTGATGGAGACCGCTTTTCATGGCCTCCTCCCCGAATGGACCTGGCTCAATGCAGGGGCCGACATCAACGCAGAAAGCGGCGCCTACGGCGTTACAGCCCTGATGCAGGCCGTTAATTTTGGCAACCTCGAAACCGTCAGGGCCCTGCTCGATGCCGGTGCAGATCCAAACACAAAAGACGACGGCAGCAGTTCGCTGCTCATCATCGCCATCAGACACAACTCCAGCGAAGAAAGTTTCGAAATCTTCCGGGCCCTGCTCGCCGCTGGTGCCGATCCAAACGCAAAAGACCACGACGGCAGGACGCCGCTCTCCTACGCCATCGCAAAACTCAAATATCACGAGGTGGTCAAAGCCCTGCTCGATGCCGGGGCCGATCCAAACGCAATAAGCGGCTACTACGGCAGAACGCCGCTCAACTACGTCATCAATGAGCTCGATTACCTGGACCTGGCCGAAGTGGAAAAAGTGGAACTGGTCAAAGCGCTGCTCGCCGCCGGGGCCGATCCAAACGCCACGGAAGATGGGCAATCGCCGCTGATGTACGCCGTGCGTACCGAGCGGACCGAACTCGCGCAGGCGCTGATCGATGGAGGGGCCGATCTCAACGCCACGGAAGATGAAAAGGGGCATACGATCCTCCAGCTCGCCGAATATGACGGTCAATGGAGGCTGCTCAAGGCGCTGATGGATCGCGACAATCCATTAGACAAAACGCATTCGGCATGGCCTGAAGTCAATCAGCCTTTGCGCACGGGTGTCAAAGCCCCAAGAGATGCGGCTGTGGTCGTCTCGATCGAGCGATACCCGCTGCTTGACGATCGTTTTGCTGTGCCTTACGCGAGCATCGATGGCGACGGTTTCGAGCATTTTTTGACCTACAGCGCAGGGATCCCGTCGAATCACCTGCATCGCCTTCAGGATAAGACCGCAACCGCAGAGCTCATCGAGGACGCCTTCGATGCGGCGCTCAAAGAGGCCAAAGGCGGCACGCTCTGGTTTTACTTTGCGGGTCACGGCGCAGCTTCAAGTGAGGATCGCGATCAGGTGATTCTGGGATCCGACGTGCCGATGGACGAGCGCCTGATGGAAAAGCACGCGCTGGCGCTCAAGCCCCTGCAGCAAAAGGTTGCGCGCTCGCAGGTTGCGCAGGCGGTCTTCGTGATCGATGCCTGCAACATCCCTTCGGGGCTGCGGTTTGCGGCGCCCGTCGATCTCGCGCTGCAGGAGTCCTCAAAGCCCGTCCTCCTCTGGTCGGCTTCGTCCCAGGGTGAAACTTCGCGGCTGCTTCAGACCACAAAGCACGGCATCTTTACCTATGCGGCGCTCGGTGCGCTTCGCGGCTGGGCCGACGGCGAGATCGATGGCCAAAAGGACGGCCAGGTGACGAGCGACGAAGCGCAGGCGTTTGTGAAGCGGTTCTTCAAGGAGCAGGACATCCGCGAGCAGAATCCCGTTTTGCTTTCAAAACAGGCTCAAATCCTCGCCCGAAAAGCCAAAGAGCGCGCCCCCGAAAAGCCGGTCCCGCCGCCCGCATCCGCCGTTACGCCCGATGTGCTTTGGAAGGCGCTCATGATGGCGTTTTACCCCGACAACCGCTGGCGGTCCTCACCCCTCCACCAGGACCTCCCCGCGAACCCCTGGGATAATTCGGAAAGATGGGCCCTGCTCTCAGCGCTTTGCGACGCGGGCGTCAACGTCAATCTCAAAGACGTCTTTGAAAACGAAACGATGCTGCACAAAGCCGCAGCAAAAGAGGATTTGAAGATGATGACTTTTCTCCTCGCCCTTGGCGCCGACGCCAACGCTCAGGATGAGGACGGCAGAACCCCACTCTACCTCTTCTCTGGCGAAAGCGAATCCACCCGGTTGCTCCTTTCGGCCGGAGCCCGCGTGAACGCCCGGGACAAGAAAGGGAATACCCCGCTCATGGCGGCCCTCACTACGGAAAAAGCCCAGATGCTGCTCGATGCGGGGACCGATCTCGAAGCCAAAAACGACGAAGGAATGACCGCGCTCCTGCTTGCCGCCAAAGGCGACGATGAGAGTATGTTTCGATTCCTTATCGATGCGGGCGCGAATCCGGAGGCCAAAGACCACCAGGGACGAGGCGCGCTCGAAGTTTGTACTGAGGAGTGCGGCCACTGGGGATGCGAAGGCATCAGGCAGATCCTCAAAGAAACGAAAAAGCGCTGAGGCCCGTTGAGCAGGCGCCATGATAGCGATAAAAAATTTGCATTTTGAATCAAACGCCCAAACGCTCGTCCAGGCCGTTTTTTGGAGGTGAACCGATGGCGCTCAAACCTTTCATTCCTTTGCTTCCCCTCGCCTTTACCTTTGCACAAACCGCAGCTGCGGAATCCTGGCCCGACGTCAACCAGCCTTTGCGCACGGGCGTCAAAGCCCCGAACGATGCGGCCGTGGTCGTCTCGATCGAAAAATACCCGCTGCTCGACGATCAGTTTGCGGTGCCCTACGCCACCAAGGATGGCGACGGGTTCGAGCATTTTTTGGCTTACACCGCAGGCATCCCGCAATCCAACCTGCATCGCCTTCAGGATAAGACCGCCACATCGGAACTGATCGAGGCCGCCTTCGACGATGCGCTCAAAGAAGCCAAAAACGGCACCATCTGGTTTTACTTTGCGGGTCACGGCGCCGCATCGGAAGCCGAGCGCGATCAGCTGATCCTGGGCGCCGAAGTGCCGATGGACGAGCGCCTGATGGAAAAGCACGCGCTGGCGCTCAAAACCCTGCAGCGAAAGATCGCGCGATCGCAGGTGGAGCGGGCGATCTTCGTGATCGATGCCTGCAACATCCCCATGGGCAAGCGCTTTGCAGCCCCCGTCGAGTTGGCGTTGCAGGCGAATGCCAAGCCGATCGTGATCTGGTCGGCCGCCTCCAAGGGCGAGAAATCAGGTCCGCTTCCAGCCGCAAAGCACGGCGCGTTTACCTACGCTGCGTTGGGTGCCCTTCGCGGCTGGGCCGACGGCGAGATCGACGGTCAGAAGGACGGCGCGGTCAGCACCGAGGAAGCGCAGACCTTCGTGAAGCGGTATTTGCGGGAACTGGGCGTCCGCGATCAGAATCCGCAGATGCTTTCGAAGAAGAATCACAGGCTTTCGCACAAGGTGAAGGAGAGCGCACCCCAGGCGACAACCCCTGCCCCATCCGGACAGCCCTTCGTTCCCCCTGCCCCGTCCGGGGGCTCCACAGAGGCCGCGTTTAAGGCTCTCATTGGGGCAACTTTCGAGGAGGATTCGAAAAAAGGACAGCGGAATTGGGCATTGCTCAACCAGCTGCTCCTCGAAGGTGCCGACATCAATACGCGGGATTTCGAGGGCAACACGATCCTGATGAACGCCGGTATCATCAAAAATGTAGCCCGCCTGAAGCAACTCATCGAAGCGGGGGCCGACGTCAAAGCCCAGAATGCTCAGGGAAAAACAGCGCTGATGCGCGCCGTATCGAACCATGACGCGCTTTACCTGCTGATCCATTCGGGCGCCGATGTCAATGCCAGGGACCAACAGGGCAAAAATGCGCTTTGGTACGCCATCGAGGCTGACCGTTCCCAGGGAGCCAAACTCCTGCTCGGAGCGGGGGCTGATGCGCGCGTTCGGGGCGAGACTCGTTGCCCTGGCTCGTACTGCTATCCCACGCCGGGGGATGGGGCCGATTCAACCCTGTTGATGATGGTTCGCGATGCTGAGCTGATTCAGCCGCTGATCGCCGCAGGGGCGGATGTGAATGCCCAAAACGCCTACGGAGACACCGCGTTACATATCGCTGCCAACGCCGCGGATATCCGCCAACTCAAGGCTCTGATCGCCGCAGGCGCCGATCTCAACCTCCAAAACCGACAAGGCCAGACGGCGCTCATGCTCGCAGCCCATCGACATGATTTGAATGCTGTTCAAGCGCTCATCGAAGCGGGCGCCGATCTCGATCGGAAAGACAAGAAAGGCAAGAAGGCCTACGACTACAATACCGAGCGAGGCGATTTCTTTACACATCGCGAAAACTACGTAGAGATCAAGAAGCTCTTCAAAGCCGCCCAAAAAGCCCGCAAGAAAGCGCCCCGGTAAGGGGGGCCCATTCGGGACGCTTGATCCCGCCATAAACCGCTTTGAGTTCGCTTCAAGCGTCGCTTGATCCCGCCATAAACCGCTTTGAGTTCGCTTCAAGCATCGATTGATCCCGAAATAAAGTCCCAAAGTTCTCATCAAGCGTCGTTTGATCCCGCCATCAACCGCTTTGGGTTCGCTTCAAGCATCGCTTGATCCCGAAATAAAGTCCCAAAGTTCTCATCAAGCGTCGTTTGATCCCGCCATCAACCGCTTTGGGTGCGCTGCGAAGAGCGCTTTGGAGTAAAAAAACTCAGAAAACCCTTGCACTGCTCCTTCATTTCATTTATGTCGGCTTTCTTGCGCCTCCATGTGAGGATATTGCGATATCAGCCCAACGCGATGCCGCTCTCCTGAAAGCGGGCCCAACGCCGACAGACGAAAGGATTTTTCGATGAAACTCGCCTCTGCTCTTTTGATCACTTCCCTTGCTCTCGCTGTTCTACCCGCCGCCGAAGCGAAGCCTGAAGCGGAGAAGGCGCAAATGCCGCTCATCGCGGCTGCAGAAGCAGGGGATATGGGGAAAGTCAAAGCGCTCCTCAAAACCCAGGACATCAACGCCCAAAATCGTGAGGGTCAAACGGCGCTCATGGAAGCCGCCTGCGAGGGTCATACGGAAATCGTCAGGCTGCTCCTCCAGGCCGGCGCCGATCCGAACGCGCAAAACCGTGAGGGTCAAACGGCGCTCATCGAGGTTTCAACGAGGAAGCGCGCGACAACGGGCAGCTTTTAAAGATTGCCCGGCTGCTCATCGATGCCGGCGCCGACGTCAACCATCAGGAGCTCAATGGCGATTCGCCGCTCCTCATTGCGGCCATGATGGAGGACAAGCCTCTGGAACAGCTTCTCCTCAAAGCCGGAGCCAACCCTCAGCTCGCCAACCGCCGGGGCGAATCGGCGGAAAGGGCTTGGAAGAACATCGCGGCCAGGGAGTCGGAAGAAGCGGACAACGACGAGGACGAGGTTATCCCGCACGAGCTAGAAACTCCGGCCTGGACCGCAGAGAATTCGACGGCGGAAGCGCTGCTCAGGGCTGCGTATGAAGGTCAGATCAAGGCGTTGCGCACCGCGCTGAAAGAGACGCCGGTCGATGTCAGGAATGCCAAAGGCCAGACCGCCCTCCATCTGGCCGTGAGTCAAAAGCAGCAGAAAGCCGCCCAGGCGCTTTTGAAGGCGGGCGCCGACGTCAACGCGAGGGGCATGCGCGATTCGACGCCGCTGATGGAAGCCGTCAGGGTGAGGGATCTCCCGATGGTGCAAACGCTGCTCAAAGCCGGCGCCGATGTGAAGGCGAAGGATCAGGAGGGCTGCACGGCGCTCTCTCTGGCTGCCGATCCGGTGCTTGGCGAGATCGTGCGCGCGCTTTTGAAGGCCGGTGCAGATCCCAACGCGCGCTGGCAGGGCAAGACGCCGATCATGCATGCCCTCGAAGAGCAAAAATGGGACATCGCAAAGCTTCTCCTGAAATCCGGCGCCGATGCCAGAGCCCAAAGCGACAACGGGTTTACGCTGCTCATGTTCGCGCTCCCCAGCTTCATCGACGGCGGATCGGATCCGAAAGCGCCCGTTCAGATGTTTCAAACGCTCCTCGATGCGGGCGCCGACGTGAAGCCGCAAAACAAGCGAAACGGCGCCTCCGCCCTCCATTACGCCGCGATTGTGGGCCATACGGAAATCGTGAAACTGCTCCTCAAAGCCGGCGCCGATGTGAACGCCAAGGATTTTCAGGGCCGAACGCCCCTCGATGTCGCCCAAGGCCAAAAAACGCGCGCGGCGCTCGAGGCGGCGGTGAAATCCCGCTGAATCCCGCCCGATGTTTCACGTGAAACATCGCCGCCCTTTGGCTTTGCTTTTTTGTGAATATCCTCTCCGCTCGCTCGTCTCCCGCGCCTTTTCTCCCATTGAATGTGAACCCGATGACCCGCTTACTGCCCTTCTCCCGCCTGGCGCTCGCCTGCAGCCTCTGTGGATGCAACTACCTGCCCTGGACTTCGGAACAAGACGCCGCGCTCCCTGATGCCGCTGCGATCGATGCCGGCGCAAACGACGCGCAGGCAGCAAAGAAGACGAGCGTCACCGATGTCGCCCGGGCTGCAGGCACCATCGCAGCCCTCGGTGTGGCCGGAGGCGTAGCAGCCGCGGGTAAAGCGGCCGATCTCACCCTCGATCTGACCCAGGAGCTCGTCCAGGAAATCGCCCACCCCACGCCGCGCACGCCCGGACAGTTGGGGAAAGATCTGATTCGGAACGCCCATTTGGGCGATCTGCGGGAAGTCAAAGCGCTCATCGCCGCCGGGGCCGACGTCAACGCCAGAAACGATGAGGGCCAAACCGCGCTCATCGCCGCATCCAGTTCCGCTTCCACGGAGATCGATTTCCCCGATATGGCCGAAATCGCGCAGGCATTGGTTGCTGCCGGCATCGATGTCAACGCCAGGGACCAACAGGGCAAAACCGCGCTCATCTACGCTTCAAAGGCCGGAGCGCTCTCATTCGTGAAGACGCTTTTAGAGGCCAGGGCGGATCTGAACGCGATCGCGCCCGACGAAGGGACGGCGCTCTATTACGCCGCAGACAAGCGGCATGTGGAGACGGTGAAGGCGCTCATCGCCGCCGGAGCCGACGTCAACGCCGCAACGGGCCCGGACGACACGCCGCTTTCAACCGCAACCGTAAGGTTGAATACCCAAAAGCACCGTTTAGGCCTCCTTGTCGCCGGGGACGACAACGCAAGATCGGCCACCCAATCCGCCATCCAGCAATATGAAGAGATCGTGCAGGCCCTGATCGCCGCCGGCGCCCGGTGAGCGCGATGTTTCACGTGAAACAGTTCAGAGACCGCATCTCAGCGTCTGGCAGGCATTCCCTGTTGTTTATCGGCCAAACCCCCCGTATACGCCAAAAAGTATCTTTCGAATCCTGGAATGACCCATAGGAGCCACAGATGGCGAACAAGCAGAAATCCCGCTTTTTGCTGAAAACCCTCCTGGCCGCCTGTCTCGCCGGGCTGGCCCTCGAAATCGCCAGCTGCACCCACAGCCAGAGCGGCGCTGTGCAGCCTGCCAACGACAGCAAGGCCGCCGCGAAGACCGCAGCAGACGGAACGGCGGCCAATGGCGCTGATGAGGCAAAGGGAAAGGACGGAGACGACATGAACGGCGAAGACGAGAATGGCACGACGCCGCTGTTGGAGGCGGTAAGGTTCGGAGACCTCTACGCGTTGAGCCAGCTCATCGCCGCCAAAGTCGACCTCAACGAGCAGGACAACCTCGGGGAAACGGCGCTGGTGGTGGCGGCAAGGGCCGGAAAACTCTACATCGTGCGCCAGCTCATCGCCGCAGGGGCCGATGTGAATGCACGGGAGAAGGACGGAAAAGCGGCCATTATGTCTGCCGTCGCGTACAACCATCCAGACGTGGTGCGCGAGCTCATTGCCGCCAAAGCCGACCTCAACGCGCAGACCAAGTCCGGGTACACGGCGCTGATGACAGCGGCAGGGCACGGAAACCTCGACATGGTGCGCCAACTCATCGCCGCCGGGGCGGACGTGAATGCACGGGACATGGGCGGCTACACGGCCATTCTGATTGCCACCGTGACAAACCATGCCGACGTGGTGCGCGAGCTGATCGCCGCTCAAGCCGACGTCAATGCGAAGGACAACGCAGGCCGGACCGCTTTGATGCTCGCGACAGCGGGCGGGCATGAGGAAATCGTGAAAGCTCTGACCGCCGCCGGTGCCAAATGAAACCTTCAAAAATGCTCTTGCTGGCCGCGCTCGCGTTGAACCCGAGCCTGGTGCTCTCTGCACCTCAGACCGAAGTCTCTTCAAAATCTGCGGAAATGAATGCGCCCTTGTTCCAGGCAGCGCTCGATGGAGATTTGAAGGCCGTCAGGGCGCTGCTCGACGCAAAAGCTGACGTCAACGCCAAAAACAACTTTGGCATCACCGCTTTGATGGCCGCTGCGAGCAATGGAAATGCGGATCTGGAGAAAGCGCTGTTCGCCGCAAATGCCGACATCATCACAAAAGACGATCAGGAAAAAAACGCGAAGAAGGCTGCTGCTGCAGGGAATGCGGATGTGGTGAAGCTTTTGCTTGCCGCCGGTGCCGACCCAAACGCAAAAGACCAAATTGGGTTCACCGCTTTGATCTGGGCTGCTGTTGCAGGGAATGCGGACGCGGTGAAAACGCTGCTCGCTGCAAAAGCCGACGTCAACGCAAAAAGCGACCTTGGCCACTTCACCGCTTTGATGGCCGCTGCGAGCAATGGAAATGCGGACATGGTGAAAGCGCTCCTCGACGCCGGTGCCGACGTCAATGCCCAAAATCAACCTGGCTTCACCGCTTTGATTCTCGCTGCCGTTAAAGGACATACGGACAAGGTAAAAGCGCTGCTCCAGGCCGGCGCCGATCACAGCGCAAAGAACAAAGATGGCTATACCGCTTTGATGGCGGCTGCGAGCAATGGCCATGCGGATGTAGTGAAAGCGCTCCTCGAAGCAAAAGCCGATGTCAAAGCAAAAGACGGCAATGAAAAAACCGCTTTGATGGCGGCCGCAGAGGGAGGTCATGCGGATCTGGTGAAGCTTTTGCTTGCCGCCGGTGCTGACCCAAACGCAAAAGACAAAAAGAGCAAGACCGCTTTGATGGCGGCAGCGAACGCTGATGTGGTGAAAGCGCTGATCGCTGCGAAAGCTGACGTCAACGCAAAAGACAACGATGGCTC
>DBWM01000017.1:0-13531 GCA_002309015.1 Myxococcales bacterium UBA1238
GCACCACCGACGCGGACATCGACGGCTCCATTTCTGACGGCTCCATCTCCGACGGCGGCGAAGTTTCGGCCTGTCAGGACAAGCTTTCTTCCGTCTGCGGTGAAATTTGTTCGCTCAGCAGCCAGGATGTGAGCCAGCTCTGCAGCGACGAAACGAAATGGGACAAGATCCAGGCCCTCACTGCTGCGGCACAATGCCAGGACTTGCTGAGCCGCGATTTTGGGATGAACATCGCCTGTGGCGTTTCCTGCGAAAGCGTCTGCGCAAACGCCGACATTTGCGCCGAAGCCTGCGGCATCGATGGCAGCATCAAATCGGATTGTATGGACAAATGCACCCCTGAGAACGCCTCGGAAATCGCCTCGCTCATTTCAAACAGGCAATGCGCCGATCTGATGACCGAGCTGGTGATCCTCGGCGTCTCCTGCGGCTCGACGTCCTGCGATGACGCCTGCGCCGACGGGAATCTCCACTACTGCGCCAGCAGCTGCGGCGTCAGCGACATCGCCTCAACCTGCACCGCCCAATGCAACAGCTCAAACGTGGACCGGCTCACGAACCATATCCTCAGCATGCAATGCAGCAACGTGATGGACGATCTGAACGTGAGCGGCGCCCAATGCCCGCATTCGAGCGCCTGTGAAACCGCCTGCGAATCGATCGACCAGGTCTGCAGCAATCGTTGCGGCATCGAAGGCGCCATGGACGAATGCCTGACGGCCTGCAGCGACAATAACGCATCTCAGATCAGCGAACTCATCAAAACCGAAAAATGCAGTGATCTGATGAGCCTGCTGTCGATCTCCGGCGCAACCTGCCGCAGTCCCAAATGTGACGAGATCTGCACCAAGGATTACCTGACCGTTTGCGCCGCCGCCTGCAACGCGACAGGCGAATCGCTCACTCCACAGTCTTGCCTCAATGGCTGCACCGATCAAAACGTGGACCAGCTTGCCGATTATCTCGACAACAACCTGTGCGACAATGTGATCTACACCATCACCGGCAACATTTATAAGGATATAGCCCCCTGCAGCGAAGTCCATGTCAATGACTGCCAGACCATCTGCGCCTCCGCCGAAGTCAGCTACTGCGCCCAGCAATGTGAATCGTCCAACTTTACTGCGATTTGCACTGCGGCCTGCAATGACGCGAATCCTCACCGACGCGCCATGATCCAGAAGTATGCCAGCGAGCGGAACTGCAATGAGCTCGCCGGTTACATGATGACCGGCTGCGAGCCGTAAGCCGCGACGTTTTTGCCGATCGACGCAAATGGAAACCATTCACCATCGCGAAATGGCGCCTCCGGGTTCGAACTTTCCTGATCTCTACTGACCTCTACTGCCAACCCATCCATGTTGTAAGGTGTGAAAATTGAAGAAGACAGCTGCAATCCTTTTTTCCCTTTTGGCATTTGCGCTCTCTGCCTGTGACGACGACGATAACGACAACGGCAACGACAACGACCAGGATGCCACTCTGTCCAAAGCGGATGGATCCGCTGACGGCGCAGCTGGTGCTGACGGCTCTGCGACCGATGCAGACATCGACGGCTCTGTCACCGACGCAGACATCGACGGCAGCACCACCGACGCTTCCATCGACGGCTCTACGACCGATGCAGACATCGACGGCTCTGTCACCGATGCAGACATCGACGGCTCTGTCACCGATGCAGATATCGACGGCTCTACGACCGACGCAGACATCGACGATCTCCCCTGCAGCTCAGCCTGCGCCAAAGCTTATGACTGCGCCCGTACCTGCGGATATGACACCAACGAAAATTTCCCCGACATCTGCGAAGCGCATTGCACGCCTCAAAACGCAGTTCAAATCTCGGAACTCATCGCAAACAAACAATGCGGCGAATTCTTCGATCTCTTAGGCATGCCGGGCCGCGACTGTCCCAACTGCACGGAGATCTGCAATCACGCCGAATCCTGCGATCTCTCCTGCCACCCGGCTTCAAGTGCGAAGGAAGCCTGCCAGCAAACCTGTCAAATCAGCGATGCCCCGGATCTCGTCTCCCTCGAATGCGAAGAATTATTGCCCGCATTGGGGATCACCGAATTCCAATGCCCGAGATCAGGTGTAGGGGAAGCCTGCCTGGCCGCCTGCAGTCAGATGGGCGTCTGCGATCACGCCTGCAGCGAGATTCCCAGGGGCACCTTCTTCATCGAATGCGCCAACCGCTGCAACCAACTGACCATCGATCGCATTGAGCAGGACATCGAAACGCTCAAATGCGACGATTTGGCCACATTGTTTGGTTACCGGCACGCAAACTGCGGGGCTACCCTTTGCGATTCGGCCTGCGCCAACGTGGAAACCTATGCCGACTATTGCGGCATCGAATCGCTCATCCCCGACTGCAACCTTCAATGCACCGCGAACAACGCTGCGCGAATTGCAGATCTGATTTCGGCCGGTTCTGCCAGCAGCCTGCTTTCCATCCTGGATCCCGACAACCCCAACCCCACCTGCGACGACTGCAGCAGCTTCTGCAACTCGGATATGCTCCTTTATTGCGAGATGTCCTGCGATCACGCCGTGACCAGCTACTGCAGCAACAACTGCAACGCCGACAACATCCAGGCGCTCAGCGAAAAAGCCCTCGCGGGCGATTGCGAAGGCATCATCCATCTGCTCAATCCGAGCTCCGTCGTCCCGAGCGCCAGCGCCACAAAGGCGCTTCCACCCCTTTGCGAACTGGGCAAGGTGCCCGGATGCTTCGATGTCTGCACCCAAATGGGCGATATCTGCCATCACGGCTGCATCGAGAGCTCGAGCACCATCGCTGAGAAATGCATGGGCTATTGCAACAACGAGCAGATCGTCCATCTCTGGGATGAAGCCGGACATCCTCAATGCGACGTCTTCTTTGGGGAGATCGGGTTTACCTGCACGCCCGCAGAATGCGAGACCGCCTGTTACAGCCTGAGCGCCTGCGCCAACGCCTGCGGCATCACCAGACCCCTGAACGATACCTGCATCGAAAAATGCAATTCCGGCAACATCGATGCGATTACCGCTCATATTGATCACAACCAGTGCAGCGATCTGATGACCGATTTGGGGATCACGGGGGTCACGTGCGACTCCGTGCTGACCGACTGCAACCGGGCCTGCACCGGACTTGAAACCTGTGCCAGCGCCTGCAACTTTGACGCCCGTTCGCTCCAAACCGAATGCCTCGGCATCTGCAATTCTCAAAACGCATGGGAGATCGCCAAAGAGATCCAGGAGAATCGCTGCAGCGATTTGATGTATACCCTGCTCAACATCCCGCCGGTACAATCCACCTGCAGCACCGACGCCTGCCAGAACTTTTGCAACTCCGACGACATCGCCTACTGCGCCGCCCCCGATCAATGCAACTCGAGTAACCTTGCATCGATCTGCAAATCTGCTTGCAACGTTGCGACGGAAAGCGACCGCGCGACGATGGAATCTCTCGCCAGTCAACACAAATGCGCTGAACTCGCCGATCTTTTGATGATCAGCTGCGAACCGTAAGTTCGCTCTCGGGGAGCTTGCAGCCGGTGCAACAGCGAGCCCATTTTGGGAGAAGCTCCGCTGAACGTTTTTGACCTGCTTTTTTAAACGCTCATGCCTCGCCTTCCTCCTCGCCTTCCTCCGGGTTTTCGATCGCCTCCAGAATCTCCGTCAGCGGGAATTCCGTGTAGATCGCCTGCAGGATCGCGGGGAGATATTGCGACATGAGGGCAAAGTTGGTCTCGAGCGCCGTCTCGATCTGCAGCGGATCGAACTCCGCCTCGCCCAGATTCAGGCCCGTGCGCACGCGGCATTCGCCGGAATCGAAATTGAGCTCGAAGCAGCCGGCGGGAAGTCCGCAGTTGATGCGCGTGCAGATCTCGCTCACCCGGGCCCTGCGCGTCTCGGAGGCGTAGACGGGGCAAACACCGTAAAACACCAGGTAACCGAGCTCCTCTTCGAGCCACACGCGCCCTTCCCAGGCCGCCTCTTCGCTCACAAACGCGATCCTGATCTCGCCGTCGTCCTCCACATGGTGATGCCAGGGCGACGCTTCTAAAATCTGCAGCAACTCCTCGCGCATTTTACCCCTCGCTCGATCCGTCCTTAAGCGCCCGCTTGGCCGCATGCCAGCGTTCGTCGAGCGCATCGTCGCTTAAATCCTCTACCCGCAGGCCCTCCGCCAGGATCCCCGCCTCCAGATGACGAAACCGCGCTTCAAACCGCGCAGACGCCCGCCGCAGCGACGCCTCGGGATCGATCTTTAAATGTCTCGAGACGTTGACCACCGAAAACAAAAGATCGCCCAGCTCATGATCGATCGCCTCGGGATCGCCCTGATCGATCGCCTCACAAAGCTCATCCCGCTCCTCGTCGAGTTTTTGAAGCACGCCCGAAAGCTCGCGCCAGTCAAAGCCCGCCCCCGAAGCCTTCTCGCCCAGGCGACGCGCCAAAAGCAACGCCGGCATCGCGTGGGGAATCCCGTCGAGCGCGCTCTTTCGCCCGCTCTCTTTGGCTTTGATGCGCCCCCACAGGCGATCGAGGGTCTGGGCATCGGCCGTTTCGTTCGTTTCCGGCGCCTGAGCCTCGGATCCAAACAAATGCGGATGACGGCGGATCATCTTTGAGGCGGCCGCTTCGGCCACATCCGAAAGCCCAAACGCGCCCTCTTCGCTGCGGATTTGTGACTGCATCGCAATCTGCAGCAAAAGATCGCCCAGCTCGTCGCGATGCGCCATCGCTTCGCCCCGCTCGAGCGCCTCGATCACCTCGTAAGTTTCTTCAATCAAATAAGGCCGCAGGGTTTCGAGGGTCTGGGCTTTGTCCCAGGGACAGCCGTCTTTGGCCCGCAGGCGCGCGACCACTTCCATCAACTTTAAAAAAGCGTCCATTTTGAGCTCCAAATTTTGAAAAAGCGTTCACCTCAATGGCGCGTTTTTGTAGGATGCTGCATTTGAAGGAAGACCGCATGAAAAAACAACTCCTCCGCTTCACGCTTTGCTCGGCCGCAGCGCTCGCGACTTTGACGCAGGCTGCCCCGGCTTCGGCCACCCTCATGAAGGCCGAGTCGCTTCAAGGCTTACAAAATCGCGCAACCCACATCGTCTTAGGCCGCGTCGTCGAGCTCAAAACCGCCTACGAAGAGGGGCGCATCGTCACTTACGTTACTCTTCAGGTGGAACAGAGCTTCAAAGGCGAAAAAACCGAACGCTGCACCCTCTACACCCCCGGCGGCCGCTGGAACGGCATCGGCCAAAAAGCCCTGGGCATGGCCGAATTCACCTTAAACGAGCGGGTTCTGGTCTTTCTGGAGCCGCGAAAAACCGCAAAAGATCAATATCGAGTCTTAAAGGGCGCCATGGGCAAGCTGAGCGTCAGCGAAGACGGCCTGGTCACGCGCGATCTCTCCGGCATCTCGATCATCGATGAAGCGGGCGGTCTCAAACCCGCTGATCTTCGCACAAGCTGGACGCTCGATGAATTTGCGCGCGAGCTCACCCTTTCTCCCGAACGCCTGAATCCTTTGGAACAGCGATGATCCGCATCCTTTTTTGGCTTTGCGCACTGCTCTGCGCCTCACAATCCTTTGCTTACGTGCGCACCACCGCCCAGGACGGCTCGCCCATCCGCTGGCTCGAACGCGAAATCTACTGGTTCCTGCACGAATCCGGCACCCAATATCTGCCCTTCACCGAACTCGAACCCGCCGCGCGCGCATCCTTCGAAACCTGGAACGCCGTCGAATGCAGCGATTTCCTGTTTCACTACGAAGGCACGACCGACGACGATCACGTGGGCTATCTGATTTCGGGAGAAAACGCCAACGTGGTGCGCTTCGTGCCCGCCGATCAATGGGACAACGACAGCGAGATTGCGGGCCTGACCACCGTCACCTACTGCCTCGAAAAACAAGGCCGCCTCTGCCCCTTCGTGGGCCGCATTCTCGACAGCGACATGGAGCTGAACGAATCCTTCCATTTCACCACCAGCAGCACGGAGCCGCAGTTCGACATCCAGAACACGATCACCCATGAAGTGGGACATATTTTAGGCCTCGAACATGCGCCCGATCCCGAATCGACCATGTTTGCCTCCGCCCCCTACGGCGAACTCTCCAAAAGGAGCCTGAGCCAGGACGACATCGACGGCATCTGCGCGATTTACCCCAAAGGCGTGCCCGATCCCGAAGCGCCCTCCTACGAAAACGACGGCTGCAGCCTCACCCGCAATCCCCGCCTGCCCTGCTGGATGCTCGCCTGTTTCCTCCTGTTGCCCCTCGGTCTGCGCAAGTCCCCACGCCCGTTTTCATTGCCGCCCTCAAAGCGCCCGTTTATTTAAATCCATTGAAAATCGCATGCTTTTCTGCTAAGTGCGGCGGCTTTCCAAGCTCTTAGAGGGGAATATGAGCGCCCGCGAACAGCCCAACCCAGAGATCGCCACACCAGCGCGCATCGAGGCCGTCCTTCGCCAGATGGGACAAGATTGGGCGGCCAATTTAAACCTCACTTTGCCCTTACCGCCCATCATGCCTTTGGTTCCGCGCGATCCGGCGCCCAAGGACTGGTGGGTGGGCCACGACGTGATCGTGACTTACAAGGGGCATCCCGATGCGTTTCCCGTGGGTCCCTGGTCTTGCGATTGCACCGCTTCGATGCCCGCGCATTGCATTCACGTCGCCCAGGCGATCCTATATCACGCCTGGAACAGCCCCACGCTGCGCCCGCTCTTCAACGTCCCCGCCTGGTCTGTGAGCCTTGAACCTCTGCGCCAGCGCCCCATCCGGTTCGATGAAGAACCCGAGCAGGGCTTCATCCGCTATTGCCTCCTCTGGCCCCACGAGACCCGAAGTCCCCTGCCCGTCAAGCGCGAGATCATCCGCCTTTCGAAGCGCGACGGCCGCGAACTCCGATCGCTGCCCCTGCCCGAAACCGCCGAAGCCCTGGAGCGCCGCATTCAGGGCGTCACCCCCGTGGATCTCGAATTTCACAGAGCCGACGCGCGCATGCAGGCGTTGCAGCGGGTGGTGCGCCAAAATCCCCCGGGGCTCGATACCAACCTGAATCCCATCATCGACGAGGCGGTGGCCGAAGCGTTCGCCTGCCTGCTCAAGGTGGACGAGCTCTGGTTCCAGGGCACAGCGATTACGCCGAGCAATAAACCCTTTGTACCCCACGTGATCGCTTCCGACGGTCCCGATGCGATCCATCTCCAGTGGCGTCAGGGTGTGGTTGCGGTCTTTCCCATCGGCCCGGGCTACGTGATCACCAACGACGATCGCTTTGCAGCGCTCGATCCCTCGGTGCCGAGAGAGGCGTTCGATTTTCTGACCGAAGATTTGCCTTCGGTGCCCTTTAACGAGGCGGGAGATTTTCTCGATCGCTTCGTGCATCAAAGCGCGATCCCCGTGGAGCTGATGTCGCATTTATTGCCGCAGGTGACCGACGCCGACGCGATCGAAGGCCACGTGCATCTGCACGAAGACGACGACATCCTCGAGATCAGTCTGCGGTTTGGTTATCGCCTGGGGGCGGATCGCGCTTCGGTGGAGCCGAGGGATGGCTGTTCGTACGTGTCGCTGGGCGAAGCGATGATCGCGCGCGATCGCGATGCGGAGCACCGGTTGCAGCAAAAGCTGGAGCGCGTCATCGGCCGTCCTCTGCCGGCGTTGCTTCGCGGATTGCAAGCCCTCGATTTTTTGACCAACGCGCGCATGCTGCTCGGTCCCGATTTTACGCTGTTTGGCACCGAATCCCTGCACAAGCATCGCATCGTCGCCCATTTAAAGCCCAAGCTCACCTTAAAGAGCGGCACGGACTGGTTCGATTTACGGCTCACGTTTTATGCGGGCGATCGCGAGATTCCGGCGGCGGAGGTGTTGCAGAGCTGGCAGCGCGGTCAGCGGTATCACCGGTTAAAAGACGGCACCGTCGCATCGCTCCCCGAAGAATGGCTCGAAAAATACGGCGAGCAGAGTTTAGAGCTCGAAGAGTTGCAGTCACAGGGCACCCGCGTGGGGTTATTTGCGGCGCCGCTTTTGGGTGACCTGCTCGATGAAGCCGAAGGCGACGTGCTCCGCTGGCGCGAGCTCGCTCAAAAGCTGGGAGATTTGCAGTCGATCCCCCGGCGCGATCCGCCCGCAAACCTTCAGGCGCAGCTGCGGCCTTACCAGCAGGCGGGTTACGAGTGGTTGTGTTTCCTGCGCGATCTGCATCTCGGGGGCTGCCTCGCAGACGACATGGGTCTCGGTAAGACGCTGCAGTCGATCGCGCTCCTGCTCGACGAGCACGACAACGATGAGACCAAGCCGCCTTCACTCGTGGTCGCGCCCACATCGGTCATCTTCAACTGGTGCAGCGAAATCCAGCATTTTGCGCCCACATTGAAAGCCTGCGTCTATCACGGCTCCAACCGTGAGCTCGGCGATCTCAAGGATGCGCAGGTGGTCATCACGTCGTACGCGCTGCTTCGCGTGGACGAAAATCTCCAGCGCATGGAATGGAACTGCGCGATTCTGGACGAGGCGCAGCAAATCAAGAATCCCGCAAGCCAGGTGGCGAGGGTCGCGCGGAATCTGAAAGCGAAGCACCGCCTGGCGCTCACGGGTACGCCGCTTGAAAACCATCTCTTCGAGCTTTGGAGCATCTTCGAATACGTGATGCCGGGATTCTTTGGGAGTCGCCACGCATTCGCACGCCGATACGCGACGCCGATCCAGCGGGACGACGACAAGAACGCGGCACAGGCGCTCCGCAGGCGATTAAAGCCCTTCATCTTACGGCGATTAAAATCCGAAGTCGCAACCGAGCTGCCGCCACGCCAGGAGCAAATCCTTTATTGCGAGCTGGGCGAGCTGCAACGCAATTTGTACGAGCGCGTAAAGGCCACCTATCGCCAGTCGGTGCTCGAGAAAGTCCGCCAGGTTGGCATCGGAGCGGCGACGCTTTCGATCCTGGAGGCGTTAATGCGTTTGCGACAGGCCTGCTGCGATCCGGGATTATTGCCGTTTGCGGAAGCGAGGGCGCTGACAGAGTCGGCGAAGATTCATTTATTGATGCACACGCTGCGGCGAATCATCGAGAACGGCCACCGATGCCTGGTGTTTTCGCAATGGCCTTCATTGCTACGGCGCATCGCTCAAAAGCTCGATCAGCAGTCGCTCACCTATCTCTATCTCGATGGTTCAACACAGCACAGGCAGGATCTCGTAGAACAATGGAATGATCCCGAAGGTCCGCCGCTGTTCCTGATCAGTCTGAAGGCTGGCGGATCGGGTCTCAACCTGACGGGCGCCGATCACGTGATACATGTCGACCCCTGGTGGAACCCTGCAGTCGAAGCCCAGGCAACCGACCGCGCACACCGCATCGGTCAGGACAAACCCGTCGTCGCTTACAAACTGGTGGCGCGCGATACCGTCGAAGAAAAAATCCTTGAGCTGCAATCGCGCAAGAAGGCTTTGTTTGAAACGGCGATTGAGCGGGACCGCCTGGTGGTCGAGCAATTAACGCGCGCGGATTTGGAAGGCGTCTTTGCCCTTTCGGATGAGAACGCGAGCCTTGAGCCTTTGACCTTCTGCGACGATCCGCCCGATATTCCCGAGATTCAAACGCCGCCGCCGGCACCGCAGACCGATACCAAGCCGTTGCCCGCAGCCGCGCTCACACAGAATGAGATTCCCGAGCGATTGATCGAGCATCTCCGCAAAGGGGGCAGGCTTAACAACGCGTCGGTCCGCGATCTCATGGGATGGCCCGCCGAAGAAGCGCGACGCTGGTTGCAGAAGCAGGTGAAGGAAGGTTTACTCGAGCAAAGGGGCGAGAAGCGGGGCACCCATTATGTGCTTACTCAGCGCGCGTAAAATCGGGTTTGCAGCGATGATCGGGCTGCTCGGCTGTAATGCAAAGATCGATGAGCAGCCGCCGGATCCGGTGACGTTTAAAGCGCAGGCACCGAGGGCCGCCGTCAGGGCGATCAAAAAATATCCCTCAAGCGAGGGTCAGCCTTATACGCTGGTCGAAGTCGCGCTCGATCGCCTGCATCAGGGTCAGTTGAGCTTTACCCTCGAATGCCCGAGCCATCCCCGGCAGACGGGGCGCGTACGTTTTCCCAAGGCGAGCGATCAGACGCAAATCGCGCTTCCAAACGAAGGTGTTCAAAACGAGGCCTGCATCCTGACGCTGGTACTCGAGCCGCCTGCAGGCAAAGGGCTTGCGGCTTCTGATCCACAAAAGTTTCTGGTCACGGCAATCGACGCGACGCCCCTGATACCCTTAAACGCTGCTCCACCATCGGCCGATCCTTAAAAAGAATACGCCGCTGTTACCGAAGCATCCCTGCCCCACCCTCAATCAATCTCTTTTTAATCGCCTACCATGCTGAGCCTATACTCCACCCCATCACCGTTATTCCCAAGGCATTGCAGAGGCATGGTCAGAGAACAGCATTTTATTTTGAGCAACCGGCCGGCCATGATCAGGCAACAGGATTTTATTCCAAGACCATCACCGGCCAATGGTCAGCGAATATTTTTCTATAGCCAAACTATATCTGTACAATACCCGGCGAACAGAATTCTGTTCCAAACCAGAGTCAACCGATACTCAACCCTTACGCGTTTATTGTTTACCCCTTTCAAAGCGAGGGATCACCGTGAATCGCATTGAATTCAGGCAAGGCACGATCGAGCTTCGGGATTGCGACGATGTTTCAAAGCTGCCCGAAGGGTTTGTGGAGGATCGCCGTTCCGATTGTCTGCGGGCACCGGCCGATCTCTATGCGACGACGGTGATGAGCTTTGTACGGCGCAAGGTCGATTACGAAGATCGCGCGCGTCAATACAGTATCCTGCCCGAAGGTTTAAAAGTACACCGACAACCGCGACCGTTTCAGAGCGAAGCTTTGGGTGCATGGCGGAATTCAAAACGAAGGGGCGTGGTCGTTCTGCCAACAGGCGCGGGTAAGAGTTACGTCGCCCAGATGGCGATCGACGATGCGCGGCGTTCCACTTTGATCGTCGTCCCTACCCTCGATCTCGTGCGGCAATGGGCCGGTCAGTTAAAGAACGCGTTTCCCTATAACGTGGGTATCATCGGCGGAGGCGAGCATCAGGTGGAGCAACTCACCGTCACCACTTACGACTCCGCTTATATTCACATGGAACATATCGGCAATCGTTTTGGACTCGTGGTGTTCGACGAGTGTCACCATTTACCGGGCGAAGCATACGCGCAGGCTGCCCGTTCCTGTCTCGCGCCTTTCCGATTGGGTCTGACCGCTACTCCAGAAAGAGCCGACGGTAAGCACAGCGACCTCGAAGCTTTAATCGGCCCTATCGTTTATCGAAACGACGTCGCCGACTTAGCGGGCGACTATCTCGCGGAATACACGACCGAACGCATCTACATCGATCTCTCACCCGACGAATGGGCCGCCTATGAGGAAGCGAGATCGACCTATCGCAATTTTGTTCTCTCGCAGGGCATCCGCATCGGATCGCCACAGGGCTGGCAGGAATTCATTAAGCGCTCGGCTCGCACGGAACAGGGCCGTAATGCGATGAAAGCCTACAGGCGTCAGCGGCAACTCGCCTTTGCTGCCCCATCAAAGCTCGACTATGTGCAGTATTTACTCGACCTTCACTATAAAGACCGCGTCCTCATCTTTACCGATATGAACGATACCGCCTACGAGGTCTCGCGCCGCTTTCTGGTTCCCGTGATTACCCATCAGACCAAGCTGAGCGAGCGCACCGATATTCTCGAAGGGTTCTCCGAAGGTCGCTACACGGTCCTTTCAACCTCCAAAGTTTTAAACGAAGGCGTAGACGTCCCCGATGCAAACGTCGCCATCGTGATCTCAGGCTCTGGATCGGTTCGCGAACATGTGCAAAGGCTCGGCCGAATCCTCCGCAAGCGCGGCGATAAGCGCGCCGTTCTCTATGAATTGATCGCCGCCGACACGGCAGAAGCCTACACGAGCGAACGAAGGAGGGATCATAATGCTTACCGCTGATTTGGTTCGCGTGCGCCGCAAGGGGTCAAAGTTAGAACTCTGCAAATTGAGCGATGCATCGCGCGAGCGGATGCTTCAATACGCCGAAGATGCTTTGGCATTGGCCCAGGCTCACGTGGGATTACCGCGCTGTGATTTTGAAGAGGCGATGAACGCTTTGGAAATTCACGCGAGCGACCGAAAGATCGCCTTAGGCCTTTTTAAATTAGTGGAGGATAGATGCAGCTTCGCCCAGCCTGAGGGGATCGATCCCGTGGTTGCGCGCGCAGCCCTCTTCTCTGCTGCAGCCCATGTGCGCAAAAACGGGCTGACCTTCGATCGATCGGCGATCATCGACACCGTATCTGCTGCCCTTGAGGTGACCTCCGATGAGCTTGAGCAGGCGTTGTTTGCCGATCTCCGCCAGGCCGAATTGCTTACGGCGTTTAACCCCTGCAATGCCCAGGCGTTGCTCGAACAATACCAGCTCCAGCAGGCACAGGCGGTTTTGACGCATGCCGAAAAACTCGATGTCGATATCGAGACCGACGATCCCCTCACCACACGCGCGTTTTTTCAAAAACTGAAGTTCTTCCGCCTTTTGTTTACCATCGAATCGCGCGGACAAGGCCGCTACCATCTTTGCATCGACGGCCCGTTCAGCCTCTTTCAGGCCTCAACCAAATACGGACTCCAGCTCGCCTGCATCCTGCCCTGGCTGCGGCTTTTAAAACGCTGGCGATTCTCTGCGGTGATCCGCTGGGGTAAAGACAATGCGCGCCTGGATTTTGAACAGGAAGGCGAAGGCGCTCTGCAAAAAGGCGAGCGTTTGCCCGGCATGCCCGAAGAAGTGCAGGCCTTGCTCGAGAGTTTTCAAAAACTTGACAGCGGTTGGTGGATCAAACCCTGCGAGCAGATTTTAAGCCTCAAAGGTCGCTCGATCATCGTCCCCGATTTGATGTTCCATTACCCGCCCCAGAATTTTACAGCGTACCTTGAGGTCATGGGTTACTGGAGCCGCGATGCCGTATGGCGCCGAATCGAAATGGTGCAGCAGGGCTTGCAGGATCACGTCCTGTTTGCAGTCTCAAGCCGCCTCCGGGTCAGCGCCAAAGCCCTCGATGAAGATCAGCCGAGCCGCCTCTATGTGTATAAAGGCGTCATGAATGCCAAAGCGGTCCTCGAGCATCTGCAGGCGATGCTGCCGAAAGCGACACAAAGGGGAGAGGAGCAGTTGGTGCTTACGGGGGAGTAGGTTTTTTGCTGCGCAAGGCTTTGGTGGAGTGATGAAGCGCTGCTTTGCTTCATAAATAGCTTATAAATGATGGTTAGTATTCTTTGATGAGCAGCGTTTTTCTTCTTTTCGCAGGTTTATTCTGATTTCCTCGATCTGGTTTGCAGGGAGATAAGGGAAACCCGCTGGCGGGCGGGTTTCACTTAACCTTTGGCAGCCCTTTATTTCAAGAATTGGGGTGGCAAAGGGGGCGTTTCGGGTCTTTTTGATGATTTCCTCCATCTCGTTTTGCAGGGAGATAAGGGA
>DBWM01000017.1:13550-18390 GCA_002309015.1 Myxococcales bacterium UBA1238
CCCCTTATCCTTTCCCGGCCGCCTGGGGGCGGGATGGTCGATCAGGGTAACAGAGCATAATAAACCCGCCCCCAGACCCTCGATGGTGAATGAATGATCGAAGTATTGAGGATCCGGGATCATGATCTGGGCCCAGGTCTTCCTCGCTACGCTCGTCAGAGGGCTGGGCCCTGTGTGGCCTGATGATTGTAGAAGGATCTGGTGACTCTATCGGAGGAACTATTTTTTAAGTAAGGCCGCGAGAATCGAAAGCCTTCCCTATAGTTGTTGGTGGTAGCGCGCAAAGTGTGACGGAATGGTGTTCACTTTTCACATTAAGGCCTCAACAGTAAATGAAACCGGTTTTACTCTTTAAAATAAGGCCTGTTTAAGAACTCACCTGCCCTTCTCCATCACATTTCACAAGCCAACCATCCGATGGATCACGCTTTCACTGTAGGATCACCCGTCAATCATCCGATGGATCGCGCTTTCGACCCGCAGATCTCTTTCAACCATCCGCTCATTTGACCTTTACTTCACCTGGTTGCCGCCATCCATCCACTGATTCCCACGCTCTCCACGCTCCCCCACCACCTTCTTCCAGATGGCTTCCACCTGCGCGCGGAGCAAGACGAGATCGCCGTCGTTCTCGATCACGTAGTCCGCAAGATGCGCCTTTTCTTCTGCGGGCATCTGCGCCTTTAATCTCAGCAGCGCGGCTGCTTCATCGCAGCGATCGCGGTCCATCAGGCGCTTGATTTGCATCTCACGCGAGGTCACGACCGCAACCACCGGGTGAAAATCGCGCTCCGCCCCCACCTCGAACAGCAGCGCGGCTTCGTAGACCGCCACCTGTCCTCTCGATTCAGCTTCATCAGCCAGACGAAGGGCTTCCCGATGGATCCGCGGATGCAAAAGATCGTTCAGCCAGCGGCGTTCCGCATCGTTTTTGAAGACGATCCCGCCCAGCATACGGCGATTGAGCGCGCCCTCCGTTAAAATCTGGGATCCAAAATGCTCCGCGATCAGACCGAGGGCTTCGGATCCGGGTTCGACCAGGCTTCGCGACAAACGATCCGCGTCGATCACCGCCGCCCCGAGCGCTTCAAAGCAGCGCGCGGCTGTCGATTTTCCGCAGGCGATCCCGCCCGTCAATCCCATGCGCATCACCAAAATCCTTTCTTTTAGGCCTTTTGCAGCGTTCCGTATAAAAAAAGAAATGCCCGCAGGCGCTTTGCGCATATAATCCGTTTTTGTGAAATTTTGGACCGAGGATCCTGCGAACATGGCTGAACAAAAACCGGCGCCCAACGCCAGCATGCCTTCCATTCACAGTTTTGGAACCTGTCTGCGCAAGCTCCGCCTTTACATCGAGGCGAAGCGACCCGACGAATCGCGGCAGCTGGCGCGCAAATTTGTTTCAACCATCGGGCTCTCGGAGCAGGTGGGCGATGCGCTGTTTGCGTTTGCAGGCCAGGCGCCGTTGCGATCTTATGCGGCGGATTCGCAAATCTTTGTAGAGGGATCGCCTGGGCAAGAGGTTTATTTGGTGTTGCAGGGGACGGTCCGCATTCAGCGAGTGGGCCAGGGTGAACTGGAGCGCGTCGAGGCCGGTGAGTTTTTTGGCGAGTTTGAGGCGCTGGCCCAGACCAACCGTTCCGCAAGTGCGATTGCTCAGACGAACGTGCATACCCTTCGTTTGCCAAAGCCCGCGATCGATCAGCTCTCCCGCTTCATCCCTCAGATCATGCAGTGGTTTAAGAGTAACATGCGCGAGCGGATCCTTGCGCAACTGAGCCAGCCGAACAGTCTCTTTGAGGAGCTCAATTACGAAGACCGCCTCTCGCTTTTAAACGCCCTGAGCTTTAAGAGCGCAAACCAGGGAGATGCGATCATCGAGGAAGGGGATCCCCCCAGTGGACTGCGGATTGTGTATTCGGGGTGGCTCGATGTGTGGCGCAAGGGGACGGATAACGTGGATCGCTGCGTGGCGACGCTGGGTCCAGGTGACATCTTCGGTGAAAGCTCGCTCCTGCTCGCCCGCCAATGCAACGCAACGGTGAGATGCTCTACACCCGTCACTTATTTAGAGCTCAATCCGCTCAGTTTCTATCAGGCGATCCCCTCGGTAGTGGGGCTGCGTGAAAAGCTCATCGCGCTCATCCATCGCAGGCAACAGGGGTATAACCCCGAGGGGGCCATCGAGCCTTCAATGCCATCCAACGGATTGAATACGGGCGATCTGCCGCTCACCCCGCAAATGACGCCATCGGGTGCAGGCAACGGTCTCCCTGCCGCCCAAAGCTACGAATGGCGGAGCGATCCCAACTCGGCTGTTTTCAAAACGCCCTCAGTGCAGCAGAGCGCGGTCATGGGCAAAGCGCCATCCGAGGGATTGGCGCAGTCGAACTCGCAGATCACCTATTCATCGGATCACTTGCCAAGGGTGCAGATGACGCCGGCCCCCGCATCTTCCGGATTGCCGCAGTCCAATTCGCAGGTTTCCTATTCATCGGATCGATTGCAAAGGGTGCAGATGACGCCGAATCCTGCAGGCGCTCAATGGATTCAGAGCACGCCGCTGCCCGCTCAGCGAACGAACGGATTCCAGCAGGCGCCGATGACGCCCATGCCCCAGAACATGGGATTGCCTCCGCAGGCCACACCAGCGGTTTTGCAATCGGGCCAGATGCCGCAATACATCCAGCAGCAGCCTTCCCAGGCCGGTCAAATGCCGCAATACATGCCGCAACAGATGCAACAAATGCAGCAGATGCCGCAATACATCCAGCAGCAGCCTTCCCAAGCCGGTCAAATGCCGCAATACATCCAGCAGCCCATGCCGCAAGCGCAGCAAATGCCGCAATACCCGCAACAACAGATTCTTCAATCGGGCCAGATGCCGCAATACATGCCGCAGCAGATGCAGCATTCGGGGCAATGGCCCACTTACAATCCGGGGCTGCCTTCGCAATCCACCCCCATACCGCAATACGTGCAGCAGCCTGCGCCCCAATCGATGATCACCAACATGGGGCTTCAGGCGTTGCAGTTTCAAATGCCGCAGAATGCGCAGATGCAGCAGAGCGGGCAATGGAGCGTGGCGCAGCTTTCGCCGATGCCCCCGAACACGGGTTATTACGCGCAGGTGAATCCCGCAAACGGCCTGCCCCGATCCCCTTCACAAGTGAGCGAAACGGCCAGCGGCGTCGAATCCGCATCGAGCCGAACCTCATTCCAGGGCAGAGTCTGTCCCAAATGCGGTTTCAAAGACGCCGGATCCATTTGTTTGGCCTGTGGCGCCTATTTAGATGATCCCGAATAAACCGGTCTCTGCCCTAAACCCCCTTTTTGAATCCGCGCGTTTCGCAAACGACCGCGCTTAAGCCCTTACGGAGAAGATCGTGGACCGTTTTGAGTTCTTTTCAGAGATGCCCAAATCCGAAGCAGGCGCAGCAACCTTTACCTCGGCCTACCTCACACCAGTCCCGATTAAGAAGGCAGACAAGATCCTCGATCTCGCCTGTGGCCCGGGTGACAGAGCGGTCTGGATCGCCCGATCCCGCGGATGCCCCGTCTTCGCATGTGACAAGGATGAGCGTTACCTGCCAATCGTGAAGAAACGCGCGGAGGCCGGTGGATCGGCTCAATGGATAACGACCGTTTGCTCCGATTACCTGTCTCTGCCTTTTGACGATAAGTCCTTCAAGGTGGTGATGGCCGAGAACGTCGCCATGGAAACCGGCCTATTGCGCGGACTCGAGGCCTGGCGCCGTTTGCCAAGAGACGACGGTTACCTGTCGATCTCGTACCCGGGTCTCGTCAATAAAGCGGCTCCGGCAGAAGTCCGCGAACCCCTAGAGAAGCGAATGGCCGAACCGATGGGGACCATGGGCGACTACCAGAACACAATCCGCGCTGCAAAGTTTGAAATCGTCCACCAGTATCCACTCGCGACGAACATTTGGGATCGCTTCTACCTCGACAATATGCGCCATGCCTGGGCATTGGTGAAAAACGGTCGCGTAGAAGAAAACGATACCGTCCTCAACGACATACTGTCAGAAGCCAAGTGGTTCCATAACGTCGCACGTGGGCGACTCTTCTACCACGCCTTCCTGCTCAAGAGGGTCGATTGAGGGAGCGCCTTCAGGCGGATTTTTCTGTATTCCTTCCATTGCGTCATTCCTGCCGGATCGCTTCTTTTTAAAGCCGAAGATTGTGCAACATCGATAGGATGGGGATCGCCTCCATTCGGAGGAATGGGGTGATCGCTTTTTGGGGAGGGTGGATTAATCCTGGGGATTGGGGGATCTCTTGTGGATGATCAATTTTCAATTGAATGAGTTGCGCATTTATTGATGCGTATAAACTTTTCAATTCACTGGATTGCTTCACTCGCTGCATCTCCCCATTTCGTAAGATTTTTCTTTATGCAGAGAGGATAAGAAACCCCGCTTCCGGAGCGGGGTTTCTCACCCTCTCTGCACTCTCCCCGTTTCCCCAACGGCGGAGGGCTCGCCGCCCTCCGGACCTCCTGCAAATGCAATACACGGCATCGGCGAAGGGGCGCCGATGCCTGCATGCCGATTCTCTCGTTACATGGGGAAAGCTGGTTCGATGTGCTTTCAAAGGTTCGCATTCCGCGAACCTTCAAAAGCACATCTGGATCTCCGGGGCGCAGGGATCATGAGGTGATTGGGGGATCCTTTTTAATCGCTGCGCCAATGGGGGATCTCAGCTTACTCTCGCAGCCTATTCTCGAGATTGGGGGAGTTTTGAAAAGTGGCCTTTCGTCAATTCGAGGGATTGGGGAATCTCTTGGTTTGGTTTATTTGCCAATTCGATGGATTGAAAA
>DBWM01000008.1 GCA_002309015.1 Myxococcales bacterium UBA1238
GGGGAATGCCTCAGGGGGCTTTTTTTTATGCCCTCAATAAAAAGCTCCATTTGCTCTTATATAATCCTTCCTACCGCGAAACGCCGGGAGTCGCTGTGTAAAAAAGCCTCGCAGATGTGAATTCATTACAAAAAAAGGCTATAATGAAGCCGGTCACTTTGAGTAAACAAGATTTCGAGGTGTAGCATGAAAAAAGATTTCCTGGCTGCTTTGAGCTTTTTGGCGCTGTTCTCAATGGGGGCAATCCTCGGTTGTGAGAAGGATGATGATTGGGTGCCCGATTGCGATAAAAAGACGGGCGAGTATGAAAAATGCGAAGATGGAGTCTTCATCCGCTGTTTCATCGATAAGACCTCGGGAGACTACAACTGGTCGACGGAAGCCTGCCAATGTGCGAACGAGAAGGCTTGCGTAAAATCCGATGCCGGTGAAAAAGCTGCAGAATAAAATGTCGTCTCCTGGGAGCGAGCGCCTTTTGATGCGGGCAACGCTTTCATGAAATCATTCTGCTCCCCAACTCCTCAAATCTGCCTCGTCACAAATCTTCCTCATCCCCCTTTAAAAGCTGCCCCCAAAAACAAGCATTCCGCCGCCTTCCGCAGGCATCACACCGAGCGAAACATTTGATTTGCAGGCAGGTAAATCCGGCTCGTAGTCTCTCGTTAAATACCAGGTGAGGCCCAGACCCGCCAAGGCACCCAAACCGAGACCTGTGGTCATCGACTGAAGTAAATCTCCGCCATTTCTGACAGCGATGGCAGCTCCTAAGAGACCTACATACATGCCACCGAAGCCTCCGGCAGTGGTCACCCAGAGTCTTTTGGAGGAGGGCTCGTAAGCTTGCCCCAGGAAATAACCTCCCAAAGCGCCGGCGATCGCTCCGCCCGTCCATAAACTCCATGCCGTGAATTGGATTTGGGTATCGGAGAGCCAGTCGCGCGGTAAAATGATGCTGGCTGAGGTCAAGGCGCCGAGCCCGAAGCCCCAGAGAGCACCCAGATGGATGGCGGTACTCTGACCCGGCGAGAGATCCCGGCTTTCGCCTAAGAAATAGCCGCCGGTCCCACCCAAGATCAGGCCCGAAAGAAAGATTCCCCGGCTGACCGAATACGAGAATCCGGGGGTGTCGGTCCATTCGGGGATGAGAAGAACCTGGGGGAGTGCGATGAGAAAGCCGACGCTGGTGCCCATAGAGATGGCGCTCGGCAATCCATAGCGCAGGGGGTCGCCCCAGTTGTCGAGCAAGGCGACGGTACCGAGTCCGATGGCGCCCCCAACGATGCTGGTGGCCAGATGCTTTGCTGCGCGCTGGTTAAAAATCGAGACGGCATAGGTGGCGAGATCTACGCCCGTAAGCGCATTGCTGCCATAGAAGAGCAGGATCTCTGAGAGGGTGCGCCTTTTACAATGGGAATCTGAAGAGATCTTTTCTTTTGAACCGTCGCTGGGTTCGCAGGTTTCCGCAGCTTCGGATCCATCGGGTGCGGGGGATTCAGGGCGGTTTGCAGCTTCGGGCGACTCATCGGGAGCCGCTGGGGCTTCAGGGAGCGCGGGATTCGGATCCCCGGCTTCTGCAGATCCGTCATTTGCTTCTGCAGTTTGGGGCAGATCGGTTTCTGAGAAGGCGTTGAGCGGAAAGAGAGCGATCAGAAGAAGGAAAAGAATGCGCATCGTGATGTTGAAGGGGAGCGATTTCAGAAAAGAAGCCTTTCCCATCGCTTCGGGTTGCAGGCGTCGGGTTCAAAAGCGTCAGGGCAAGGGTTGGGGTCGCTTAAAAAGTTCCGCTCACGATGGCCATGCTGCCATTCTCGATGGGCGCGAGGCCAAAATTCAGCGCGGGAGCTTCGTTGAAGGGATCCGGTTCCATGTCGCGCGTGAAATNNCCAGCCGAGGCCGAGGCCCAAAAGGGTGCCGGACGCGATTCCGGTGCCCAGGAGCCAGAGATCTGCATTGCCTGAGACTACGGGGATGAATGTAGCGAAGGCCCCAACGGATGCGCCGGCCATGCCGCTTACTGCGGTGATGTAGACGCGCCCTACCGAAGGGTTGTACGCATCTGCGAGGGCATACCCGATGCCTGTAAAGACCAGGGTTGAGGCCGTCGCCAGGCCCGAAATGAAGCGCAGCTCGTCGTTTTCGAGGTCGATGGTCTTCCCCTCAAAATCGACCGTAAGCGCGCCGGTTAAAAGGCTTAAACCGGAGCCAAAAAGAGCCCCTGTGCTGATCAGCGCGCTCTGCCCGGGCGTCAGCGGGTGGAAGTTGTAAAGTAAGGCACCCGCCCCAAGACCTGCGAGATGACCGACCGCCATTGTGGCCGCCACAGGGAGGGCTCTTTTTTCGCGTTCGTCGTAAAAGCTGCTGATGAGAGGGAGTTGTGCCACGGCCAGCGAAAATCCGGTCAGCTGCCCGGAGCTTAAAGCGCCCGCCTGCCCGTATTTGTAGGGCGACCCAACCTGATCCGAGATCAAAACGCCCGCAACTCCAAGGGCCCCGCCTGCGCCCATGCCGGCGTACAGGGCTGTTACATTGTCCGTAAAGGCTAAAGTCGCGCCCATCCCCGTTACGCAGCCGAAAGTCCAGCCTGTCAGAGAGAATTTGATGATTTCGTACAGGGACCGATCGCGCGATTGCACGGTGGGCTCTGGGAATTCCAGGGGCTTGGGCAATGCTTCCGCCTCTTTTGAGGTTTGGGGAGCCGGCGCATCCTCTGCAAAGGCGGGGTTCAACGCTGCGGCGAGGAAGAGGGCTGCAAAGGGTGAGGCTTTCATGGGGTCTCCTGATATGAAACAGGTATATTTTGCAGAAAATCGCGGCTCGGTTCAAATCAGAACGCGCGTTTGATGGCCGTTTGGAGATTTTCTGCAAAAGCGATCTTCTGAAAAAGGCGCTTTTAAGCCTTCTGGAGCCGGACGGTCTGCCGATCCTGCCAGTTTCGGTGCTCGCACCAGTGAACGGTGCGCTCGATGACGTCGAAGACCATCGAGACCTCGGTGGGGCAGACTTCCTGAGCGACGGCGCGCAGGATTTCGAAGCCATCGGAGACGTCAAAATCGTCCTTTGCATCCCTGAGCAGGGCCTCGGCTTTCTGATAGCGATCCCAGCCCATCCATGGGTGGGTCTCGGAGTTCTGTTTGTAGGGCGAAAAGTTGGTCAGGATCCTGTACGGAGGTCTCCTGAAGAACGAATAACCCTGTCCGGGCACCACGTGAAGCACGTCGCCGTTGCTGTTGGAGAGCGAGGACATAAACGTAAGGCCGGGAATGCTGCAAACGGGTTTGTGCCAGACGACCGAAAGGGTCTCATCCCATGTGCGCTTCTGGAGGAGCAGGTCGATGTCGAGGAGGATGACGTTTTGGGCCTCCGGTTGCGGGTCGCTCCGCTGATCGTAGGGCCAGCAGGTGGGCATACCTACGAACTCTCCCCGCTGGTTGGCGCCGAATAAAGGCATCCAGCCCTCGGTGGGATCGTTGACTTCAATATAGACGCCCTGATCGCAGGAGCGAACGCGAACGGGCATGTTTAAGATGTCGAGGTTCCAGCAGACGATCGTTTTCTTCTTGTTGACCACGATGCTCGTGCACATGAGGGATCGTTGAACTCCTGTCGGATGTTTTCCTGAAGAGAAAAGGCTTTAAAAGAGAGAGGGCGAAAAGGCGGGCAGGGGGAAGGGATCAGAAGCGACCCGCAAAGCCCGCCATCATGCCGTCCTCGATGGGCGCAAGATTCAAATGCCACGAAAGGGCGTTGTCCGGACGGTCGGGCGAATCCTTGGCTAAGAACCAGCCGAGGGTCAGACCGGTGGCCATGCCGAGTCCGGAAGCGAGGGCGAGTCCCCGGGCCGAGATGTCGTTCTCGTTGTCGAGTCCGGCGGCGAGCAGATAGATGAGCGAAGAGGCGCCAGCGCCGATGGCCCCGCCCAAAGAAGTGAAGTTGACGCGGGCCTGTGTCGGTTGCGCCTCCTGACCCAGGAAATAACCGCCGACAGTGCCCAGGAGCGAGCCAATCCCCATGGAAAGGAAGCCGTATTTCACGTTGTTGTCATCCGAATCGAGGATGTTGCTGCCGTTGATGATTTCGGCGAAGAGCAGACCCGTGAACATACCCCAGGCAGTGCTCGAGGAGAGGGCCCGGGCCTGGCCGGGGGTCAGATAAAGCTTTTCGCCCGCAAAATAACCGCCCACGGCACCCAAAGTACCACCCAGGAAGGGCATCGTTGTGTAGAGCTTTAAGCCGTGATTGGCATGGTCGTCCAACGAATCGATGAAAGCGGTCCAGACGAGGGACTGGTACCAGCCCCATTCCATGCCAGCCGAATAGGAGGAGGGCACCCCGTAGTGGAGGGGCTCACCCACGTTGTCGAGCAGTACGGCAGTGGTGACCCCGAGTGACAGGCCGCTGAGCAAACTTAAGGAGACGCCCGAAACGCTGTCCATCTCGGTGACGGCCGCAAACCAGCCACCCATTAAGGCGCCGTGAATGGCAGAGTTGGAATAGAGCATCACGAGCTCGTCGGAAGTGCGCTTTCGGCGGTTCGGCTGGGCCTCGAAGGTCAGCGAGGTGGTTTCTGAAGCCGCCGCCTGGCTCAACCTGGGCTGCGCGTTTGGATGCAGGGCCTTTTGGGAGTCCGCCCATTTCTGAATCATGCTCGCTTCGCGCCTGTCGGTGGCCGAGGTGAAGCTCGCGCCTTCAAGCCAGCAGTCCGCCATCAAAAAATCGTCCGCATCCATCGCCTTTCGGGCGTTCTCCAGGCGGGCAGGGGCGGGAAGCGTTTGATCGCAGAGATCGTTTGCGTAAACGGAGCCCGAAAACAGGCTCAGCGCTAAGGTGGGGAGCAGGTAAGATTTCATTTTAAGTTCTCCTGAAGGTTTTTTGAGTGAAGCTGATCGATCAAAACAAGCTTTTTGGAGCTCCGGTTGGCACCCGAAGCACCCCATGAGCCCCGATCCCGGCTTCGGGTGGCACCCGAAGGCTCAAATGGACTCCGATCGGGGTTCGGGTGGCACCCGAAGCGGTCCTTTTGTATCAAACATGACTTCGGGTAGCGCCCGAAGCGGTCTTTTTATCTCAAACGTAACTTCGGTTGGCACCCGAAGCACCCCATGAGCCCCGATCCCTGCTTCGGGTGGCACCCGAACCCCCAAATGAACGCGATCCCGACTTCGGGCGGCACCCGAAGCGTTGAAGATCGTTTTTTAAAAGGTGGAGGCCGGTGGAAGAGGGAAGAACGGGGTCGTTTGGGATGCTGTCATTCGGCGAGATCGCGCACCGCCTGCTGAAACACCATTCCGCGCTCACCGTAGCTCTTGAAGCAGTCGTAAGACGAAGCCGCGGGCGAGAGCAAAACCACCGATCCCGGCTCGGCCATCTCTGCGGCCATCTGTACGGCCGTTGGCAAATCCCTGGCTTTGACGCAGGGGAGCCGCCCGGAGAGCTCGCGTTCGATCCGTTCGGCCGTCGCGCCGGTCACGATGACGTGCGCCTTCGTTGCGATCAGCGCGTCGAGCAGCGGATCGAGCGAAAGACCCTTTTCGTAGCCTCCGGTGATCACGTAAAGCGGTGCCTTGAGCGCGAGGATGCCTACGGCCGAGGCGTGAGGATTCGTCGCCTTCGAATCGTCGATATAGCGGACGCCCCTTCGCTCGCGCACGAACTCCAGGCGGTGCGGGAGGTTCCTGAAGGCCTTAAGCCCCTCAAACATGCCCTCTTCGTCGAGCCCCAGGGCGTAACCGGCCGCCAATGCCGAGAGCGCGTTTAAAACGTTGTGCTCGCCTGGCACGGGGATGTCTTCGGCCTTAAAGATTTTCTTTCCGTCGCGCAAAAGCCATTCGCCGTCAAAGCCGAAGCCTTCTGTTCGCGGCGTGGCATCAAAATAGACGCGCTCCACACCCTTGGGCGTTTCAAATTGAGAGGCGATCTCGTCGTCCGCGCGGAGGATGGCGGTCCCTCCAGGGCCCATGTCGTCCAGAACTCTCTTCTTTGCGGCGATGTAAGCAGATTTGTCGTTCTCAAAATATTCGGCGTGATCGTCGGCAATGTTTGTCACGACGGCCACTTTGGGCGCGAAGCGTCCGCAGGACCAAAGCTGGAAGGCGCTGACCTCGGCGACGATGACGCCATCTGATTTCACGTCGAGCACCTTTTCGCACATGGGCGTTCCAATGTTTCCGACGACGACCGTTTGCTTGCCCGCGCCTCTGCAGATGGATCTGATCATCTCCGTTGTGGTGCTCTTGCCGTCAGTACCGGTAATCGCCACTATCGGAGCCTTCGCAACCTCGGCTGCAAGCTCGATCTCGCTGACCAAAGTGGCGCCCGCATCGCGCGCTTGTTGGATGATCGCTGCGTGAGGCGGGATGCCGGGGCTTAAAACCACATAGCGGGCACCCTCGAGCACGTTTTGCCCAAAAACAGTGCTCACGCGCGCGTCCAGACCCTCGCAGGGGTTCTCTTTTAAGTCGCTCAGCACGACCGAAGCGCCGAGCCTGACCAAAAGATTGGCGGCTGCAATGCCCGAACGCGCCGCACCCCAAACGGCAACTTTCTGGCCCTCATACCGACTCATGCCTGATCTCCGTTTAATCTGCTCGCCCATGCATCTGCCATGCGGAAGAAATCGTCACCCCCAAAGAAGACGACCATATCCCCGTCCTCCAGTTTGGGAGACAAATAGGGGACGACATCTTCGTTGTCGGGCACGTAAGCAGTGCTGTTCCCCGCTCTCCGAAGCACGTCAACAAACCAGGGCGTGTTTATCCCGCTGATGGGCTTCTCCTCGGCCGCGTACATTTTGGTTATCACCAACTCGTCGGCCCCTTTTAAGGCCTGTGCGTACTCTTCGCCGTGGTAGCGCATCAGAGTGAAGCGATATGGTTTGAATACGCAGAAGATGCGGTGATGAGGAAGCTTCTGCGCGCTTTCGAGGACCTTCCGCATGCCTGTCGGATGCGAGATGTAGTCTTTGACCAGCGTGTAAGGCCCCGCCTTGACCACTGTGAAGCGATTTTCGAGCCCCCGATAGCTTTCGAGCGCCTCGCGCACGGTTTCAAACGGCAACCCGAGGGCTCCCATGCAGACTGCGATCGCTCCGGCAGCGTTCTCTGCGTTGTAAGCGCCGGGGATCGAGAGGACCACCACCCCTAAGCGCTCATCCCCTTTGTACGCCGTAAACCTCACCTGCGACCCTAAGTCCTCAACGTCCTGCGCCGAGAAGTCCCGCTCGGGCGAGCGACCGTAAGAGATGTACGGGTGATGGATCTTCTGGATCAATCTTTTCACGCCTTCATCGTCTGAGTTCAGGCAGAGCTGCCCGAGGTTCTCATTCTCGTCGATGAAGCGCGCCATCGTGCTGATGATGTCGCCCAAATCCTTGTAATAGTTCAGGTGATCGACCTCGAGGTTGTTGACGACCGCGATTTGGGGCTTCAGGTTCAGGTGGCTCTTATCGGATTCATCCACCTCGGCCACCGCTTCGGGCCCGGAGCCATTGCGCGCATTCTCGCGGTAGTTTTGCAGCATCCCGCCGATCACAAACGTCGGATCCCTGCCTGCGGTTACGAGACAATGCGCTATCATCGCCGAGACAGTGCCTTTCCCGTTGGTCCCCGTGACGCCGATGCTCGTTTTACCTCTCAGGCAGAGATCCAGCATCTCGGAACGGTGCGCTTCACGGATTCCGCGCTCGCGCGCAGCCTCGCGCTCGATGTTGTCGTAAGGTACGGCGGTGGAATGAACGACCACGTCGGCGCCGTCAATGTTCTGGGCCTGGTGACCGATGAAGACGGGAATCCCGAGAGCGCGCAGGCCCTCGGTCAAAGAGCTCTCGCGCACGTCGGAGCCCTGTACCTTGTATCCCTGCTGGTGCAAAACGCGCGCGACAGCGCTTACGCCGATGCCCCCGATGCCGATGAAGTGAAGGGTTTCTTTTTGAGCCACTGTAGGCCTCCTGAATGACCAAAAAACGCCGCAAAATAGTCGTAAGGATTTGCTGATGCAACGCCCCGCAAGGGTTCAGAGCCAGAGATAAAGCCAGACGGTGCCCAAAACGGTGGTTGCAAGCGCGATCGGAAATCCTGCCCTGAGATATTCGAAGAATCCGAGGCCCCCCAGATGCCGCGCATTCTCGGCCACGATCACATTGGCCACCGAACCGAGCAGCGTTAGATTGCCCGCAAAGGTTGAGGCCACGGTCAAAAGTTCCCACGCAAACTGCGGGTTCGGCAGGGTCGCCATCTGATCGCGGATCACCAGAATAAAGGGCACGTTGGAGACGATGTTGGAGCCCACCAGAAAGATGCCCGAGATTCGGGCCCAGAGCCCAATGCCCTGCGCATCGCCGCTCAGCGAAAATCGCTCGAAGAAAAGCTGTGGCGCGCCGCTCTTCATGAAACCTTCGACGGCGATAAAAAGCGCCGCAAAGAAAACGAGCAGTGACCAGTCGATGTGATGCCATAACTCGCGCGTGTCGCGCCTTCGGATCAGCATCAGAGTGACGAACCCCGCTGCAGCAGACCAGGCGAGATCGGCCCCAAAGCTGTAAGCGATCACGGTGCCGCCGATCACGCAAAGCGGAATCACGCTTTGGGATACAGGATGGGGCTGGGCTGCAACCGGAGCGCTCTCTTCGGGTTCAAACGCCTTCGGGAGCCGCCCTTTAAAAAGAAGCCACAAAAATCCGTGGTTCAGGGCCAGGCAAATGAGCGCAAGGGGGCCCACCAAAAACAAATGATCGCGGTATTCGAGATGCCCGAGCACGGCGCAGAGCATATTCTGGGGGTTGCCCACCAGGGAGGCGACGCTTCCGGTGTTTGCAGCGGTGCAGAGGGCCAGAAGATAGGGCAGCGGGGGCAGGCGGTGCTTCTCGATCAGCCGCACGACGAGCGGGGCGCCCAGGACGCAGACGGCATCGTTTGTAATGAGCGCGCTCAGGATTCCGGCACTCCAGCAAATCCATCCCAGAAGGCGCGCGGGGGTTTTGGCTACGCGGCAGAGCGCATGTTCGAGCCCGTCAAAAAAGCCGTCGAGGGCCAAAAAAGCGCCCATGCCCATGACGCCGAACAGCAGGAGCAAAGTCTCGCCGTTGACGGCCTGGATCGCTTCGGTGGGCGAGAGGACCCGAAAGACCACGAAGGCGACGGCACCGAGCAGGGCACCGGCGGGGCGATCAAAGCCCAGCCAGGAGAGTCTGCGGGCCGAAATTAAAATGTAGGTGACGACGAAGAGGGCGAGAGCGAGGAGGTTCATGGTTTAAGGACGTACGGCGATTTTCGCGATGGTGGCTTCGGCAGATGGACCTTCGGGGCGATCCTTGCTCCACCAATACAGAACGGGAAAGTAGGTTTTTTGCCTGAGTTTTTGCGCTTCCTGGGTGTGCAGGTTGCCGTTTGGGGCCTGAGCGTACCTTGTGCGCAGATCATATACGCCGGGTTTTAAGGGCGTGGGGATCGAGAATTGTAAAGTGACCCATTCGGCGGCTCCGGGGTTATCTTCGTAAATGATGGGTTCTCCGTTTTCGCTCGATCGCCCAAAACGAACGCCGCCTCCGCTCCTTTGCTTGCCGTTCCAGATGCAGACTTCCGCGTCTTTTTGGCCGCTCCATCCTGCGAGGACCTGGTTCAGTTGATCGCCGCATTGAGCGCAGTCGTGGAGGAGTTCCAAAGTCACGGTTAAGGGCGTGCCCGACTGGATGGCGGCTACAGAATCTTTGGTTTGCGTGAAGCGCACGTTGCGGATCTTGTAACGAAAACCGCTTTGCAGATCGGCTGTTTCTGTAAAAGTGGGATAAATGCCCTGATGTGCGCTCGATTCATCGGTTTCCGGAAGTTCGCTGCTTTTTGCGTCGGGGGCTGCGGTTGGGGTTGAAGGTTCAGCCTGGGTAAAAAGGGGCGCTGCGAGACCGGCCAAAGCGATGAAGGCGTTTCGGAGCATTTTTTGGAGCGTCATGCGGCCTGACCCAAAATCAAATCGAGTGAGCGCATAGCTTGCAAAAATTGGCGCAATTTCTCAAGACGCGCGGGCAGAGATTCCCGTTTTAGGGCGCGATCGGGCGGGTTTTTGTTCGAAGCCGGGCCATGAAAGTCTGCGGGCCGGGATGAGCAGGTCGGTGAGGATGAAGAGGACGAGCGCGAGGATGTTGATGGTTTAGGGTTGCACGACGATCTTTGCGATGGTGGCGTCAGCCTTGGGGCCTGTTGGGCGATCGACGGTCCACCAGTTGAGCACTGGGGGGTATTCGGTTTGCGGTATGTTGTTGGCTTCGAGGGTGTGCAGGGTGCCGCCCCACGCTTGCGCGTAGCGGGTGCGCAGTTCGTAGACGCCGGCTTTGGAAGGCGCGGGGATCTCGAATTTGATGGTGACCCATTCGGCAGGGCCTGGGTTGTTTTCGGCGAGCACCTCCTGGTCGGTGTCGTGCGTGATCGCCATTTGTGTGCCGCCGCCGCTGCGCTGCATACCGTTCCAAATGCAGATGCGCGCGGTCTTTTCGCCGCTCCAGCCTGCGATTACCTGGTTAAAAGCGTCTTCGCATTTGGGGCAGTCGTGCAGCAGTTCGAGCGAAACTTCGACGGGAGCGCCGGGATGAAATGCGCCGACGACATCGTTGGTGGCCACAAGCTTGACGTTGCGGATTTTGTAGCGGACGCCCTCGGTTTGGGAGGTGAACCACTCGGTGAACGTTTCATGGATGCCTTTGCGGCTTGGGAGCGACTGAGCAGGCTTGTCCTTTTTTACGACCTTGGGCTTGGCTGCTTTTTGGGCAGGCTTGTCCTTTTTTACGACCTTGGGTTTGGCTGCTTTTTGGGCGGGCTTGGGCTCGGGGGCGCCGTCGTTTGCTGAGGCGCTGTGCAGCGGAGCGAGGGCAAAAATTGCGGTGAGTGACGCGAGAGAAAGCATTTGTCGAAGCATCGGTGACTCCTCGGGTGAAAGTTACTCATCGAGGATACTGTAAAATTCTGACAAAATTCGCAATACAAAATGTGATAGTTTGCTTTTTTGTGGGCCGTTGCGCGCGATTTCATGCGCATCAAGGAAAGAGAAGATTGAGAAATCGGAGCGCGATCGTTACCATGCGCCGTCTTTTACTGCTGAATCGAGCGGAGTGAGAGGATGGCATCCAAATCGCGTGCGGTCACCAAAGTTTACCAACCCGAAGAGCTCAAGGCTTATGCCAAGTCGCATATCGTTTATTCCGGGTTCGCGAAGTTTTCCCCAGCGGGTTTTTTTATCACGAGTATCATCGCATTTGTGATCGCGCTGGGCGAAATCGATTCACTCAGCGATGAGGCTTTCTTTTGGATCGGCGGCGCAGGCCTCTTGCTCGCCATTTTTGCGGTGCGGGCGCTGTCATCGCGTCACAAGCAACTCCAGCTTTACATCGATCAGCTCGCCAAGCATCCGGAATTGATTGAAGAGCCGAAGAGCGCAGAAAACGCGATCCCGGAAGATGAATTGGAGCGTTTGGGCAAAGATGTGGTGGAAGTATTGCGCAGGGCCAAAGGTCCGCTGCTTTTTGAAGAGATTCGCGATGCATGTGTGTTCAAGGACGAGACGGCGGCGCGCGTGATCGCTCATTTGGTGAAATCACGCCAGATTTTTGAAGATGTGGATTTGGATACGGGCGATTTCGTGTACGTGTTGCAGGAACAACGTTCGAGCATCGAAAATATGAGCATCGAAGAGCGCATGAAACGTCTGGGCAAGGGGTGAGCGCCTCTGCGCCTTTCTTTAACTTTCAAGTCTTCTGTTTAAGGGATGAAATTGCATCATGACCAAAGATAAATCGATCGCAGGGCTTTTAGCGCTCTTTGGTGGTAGCCTGGGGCTCCAATATTTTTATCTCGACCGCATCGCAGCGGGCGTGCTGTGCATTTTATTCTGCTGGACGGGGATTCCAGCGCTCCTGGGGCTCATCAACGGCATTCGCTATTTCTGTATGAGTGAAAGAGAGTTCGCGAACAGCTTCGGGCTCGATCGGGACGATGAAAGGGAAGCCATTCCCATGGAAAACATTTCCCGATATGTGCATGACCGTTATGTCAACCGCCCCAGGCGTCTGGCCAGTTCATTGCGCTATGAGGAGCCGCCTGTGAAAGAGGAGGAAGATGAAGAAGAAGAGGAAGACGAGGACGAGGTGAGATTTAAAAAACTGGAGCGCTTAAACGATCTCCATAAAGAAGGCGCACTTTCTGACGAAGAGTTTGAACGCGAAAAGCGCCGCCTGTTCCTCCGCTGATCTTCCTGAATCCCTCCCGCTCTCTCCAAAAACTTCCAGTTTCAAAAATTCGGGCTCCAGGTCATACTTGAAGTTTCAAGTATGACGCAGGGCTGTTCTGTGCGTTGCTGGAAAGTTCAAGTATCGTATGGAACAGCTCTGCGCGTTTCCTGAAGTTTCAAGTATGGCATGGAATGGCTCTGCGTGTTGCTGGAAGGTTTAAGTCCTGCGTGGAACGGCTCTGCACTAAACTTGAACGTTCTGGAGTAGTTCAGAGCCAGAGGGTGGCGATCGTCATCAGTCCGGTGGCGCCTGGACTCTGATCCTGAAAATCCACAGCTTTCAGGACGAACGGCGAGCGCTTCAGATCTTCGGCCAAAGAAGCCACATTGGGGGCGAGGTAGACGATGCGTTTGATGCCCATCAGAGCAAGGCGTGGAAGCACATCGGAGCCGAATGGAAGTCTCATGGCGTGAAGGAGGGCGAGATCGAAGCGATCGCGGATCAGCTTTCTCGATGCGTGCTCGGCATCGGCCTGTTTGAAACAGACGTTTTGAATCCCTGCGCGTTCCGCATTTTGTTTGGCATCTTCGATCGCCTCCCGGACCAGATCCACGCCGGTTAAAAACTTGCAACGCTCGGCCAGAGGCAGGCTCAGGGTCCCTATGCCGCATCCGATCTCCAAAATCCGGTCTTCAGTTGAAGGTTGAAGTTTCGAGATCACGTGAGAGAGGAGCGCTGGCAGAGTTTGCGGGCATTGAGGCATCCAGGAGGGCAGGCGTGCGGTCAGGGGAAGTCTGTGGAAGCCCGGAGCCGGATTTAAAGCAACCTGACGGGGACCGGCAATCCATTGAGGCGCTTTGAGGAAGTCAAAACTTTTGGGGTGACATTTTTCGACGTAAATCGAAAGCCCGGGAAATTCGAGGCCGAGCTTTTGGAGCGCAGGTTCGGGATCGATGTTTCCGCTGTAGCAGATGACGGCGCGCGCGTTTTCAAAAACGTTATGGTGTTCTGCAGAGCGGTCGCCGTTCAGTTCATAACCGTAAAGGATCGCCTGTCTCAGCCCCGTATCGCCCTCGGGATCCATCGCGTCGAATCCGGCCCGATCGAGCGTTTCTGCAATCTTCTTTAAGAGCAGGCGGCAGGTCGTGGTTTGTGCAGGACATTCCGAAAGATCGATCGGTGCGCCTTTGCGGGACTTCATGCCGCAAATGAGCTTTGAACCCTCAGAGACTTCGATCCGAAAGAACTCGGCTGAAAGCCTCGCGCGATAGCCGTTCCTCGAAATTTCGGGCAAAAGGATTGAAGCCTGCTCGATGGCTTCTGAAACTTCGATCCCCTTCTTTTTTAAGAGCGATAAATGATCGGCTTTTAAAAACTGACCCGTCGCTTTGGGCGCGTAAGCCCGGAAAGGGCAGCCCGGGCAGCGATCGAACTGAGGGCATTCCGGATCGACGCGATCGGGCGATCGGGCGGTGATCTGAAAGCTTTGGACGTTCGGGAAGCCCCTTTCGTCGTTCTTGTAAGAGATCAAAACTTCATCACCGGGACAGACGCCAAAAACGAAGCATTTGCGATCGTCAGGCAGGCGCGCGACGCCTAAACCTTTCGGCGTGAGATCGCTGATTTTGACTCGGGCGGATTCAGACATGGTTTGAACTTTAAAGGGTGGGGTGGAGCGGAGCGATTCAGACCTGGACGTCGAAATCCCGGAGCGCAGCGGTCAGCGAAGTCTTTCGATCGGTCGAGGCCTTTCTTTGGCCGATCAACAGGGCACATGGAACGCCATAACTGCCTGCGGGGAACGCGCGCTGACGAATGCCAGGTATGACGACGGATCGCGGCGGTACGTAGCCCTTCAGGATCTTTTCAGTCTCGCCCGTCACGTCGATGATCGGTGTGCTCGATGTCAGGACCGTGTTTGCGCCCAAAACCGCCTCGCTTGAAACGTGAACCCCTTCTACGACCACCGCGTTTGCGCCGATGAAAGCGCCATCTTCGACGATGACCGGTCGCGCGTTTGCCGGCTCAAGCACACCTCCAATCTGAACGCCTCCAGAGAGATGCACATCTTTCCCGATGTATGCGCAGGAGCCCACGGTCACCCATGAATCGACCATCGTGTTCGCGCAGACGTAAGCACCCACATTGACATATGCAGGCATTAAAATGGCGCCTGGCTCCAGAAAACTGCCGTACCGGGCAACCCCTGGAGGCACCACGCGAATCCCCTGAGCTTCCAGGTTGTGCTTGGTGGGCAGTTTGTCGCGATATTCAAAGCAGCCTACCGTCTCCGTCTGCATTTGATGCAACCTGAAATAGAGCAGGATCGCTTTTTTTAACCAGGCGTTGATCACGAACTCTCCGGAGCGGGGTTCCACCACGCGGAGCCGGCCTCGATCGAGATCGGCCAGCACCGAATCGACCGCCGCTTTCACCTGATCGTTCAAGTTTTCTGCCGGGCCGTCAAAGGCCGCTTCGATCAGTTCTTGTCTGGGATCCATCTGCAATTTCCTTTACTGGAACAAAAAAGCCCCGCATCGCGCCGGTTTTTTCTGAGCCTGAAGTTTTGGGAACGGTCTTGAGCGCGCAGGGGGCGGAGTTGAACAAACGGGAAGGGGAGAGAAGCGCCGGGCATCGTCTGAGGAAGTCTGAGAACGCTATCGATCGTTCACCTTAAGGGTCTTTAAAGCCTGAGCGAGCGCTTTTTCGGCGAGCGGGGCTTCTTTGCTCAGCGCAAAGAGATAACGGCGCGCTTTCTTTTGGCCCCGGAAATGCACGCCTGATCGCGCGTTAAAATAGTTGCCGGCCGCAACGGCAAACTCTTCTGCGTCCTTTTCGGTATCGAACGTGAGCGCGGTGACTGCGACGTTATGCTCGTCTTTTTGCCACAGGACTGTTTTGTCTCCATCCCAGCCTTCCGCAGCCTGGACTGCATCTTTCTCGGGCAAGGTTGAAGCGAGCATCTGCATGTAATGAAATTCTCCCGCGCGCTCGCCCCAAAATTCCTTGTACTCGGAAAATTCAGAACCCTCTTTGGTGAATTCCACCTCGCTCGGGATATCTCTGGTGATGTATTTTTCGGGATGCATCAACTGTTCGGAAGATTGAGGCGGATCCTGATAGAGTTTACGGAAGTCTTCGACTTTCCAACCCTTCGCCAGAAGCTTTGCGAGAAACTTTAAGCCTTTTTCATAAGGAAAAATGAGCGATGACTTGAGATACCCGGGCGCTGAAGCTGTGACCGGAAACTCCTGGGAAAGCATTTGAAGTTTAAAGCTGTTCGCCGACATCTCCAAAACGGTTGGTTGATAAATCAAGCTTAAGGGCTGGAACATCATTTGGGCTGTATAAGCGAGCGTGACGAGCGTGGCGTCGCCCTCGAGCAATCCCGCATGTGCATTGATCTCATCCTGCGAGAATTTCTTGCTGTCCAAAAAGTCCTGAGCGCCCCATTCCTGCACCTGAATGGCATGGAAAAGTTCGTGAGCCATAATCGGCGCCTGGATCGAAGCTGGAATCCACTGGGCGATGTAAAGTTCCTGCCGGATGTGATCATAAAAGCCCGCAACCTGCTCCGTCATGAGCTGGCCCACAAATGAACCGTAATCCATGTCTTCGGGAATCAATCCCTGCAACTTGAAAAGTCTGGACTCCGCATCGAGCTTGTCGGGCCCGTACTCTTCTTTAAAACGAAGCTGGATGAACTCTAAAATCTGTTCCTTGGTTTTCACTCCCATCTTGATCGGCTTCGTCAGCTTTTGCTGGCGCATGTCTTCCACCTTGGCGAGCGCCTTTTGAGCCATCCCGGTCAATGCAGCCTGATCATTTTCCGTTGCGTCTTTTGCTTGAGGGGAGAGATCTGCGAGTAAATGGAGTAAGATGAGCGCTAGAAACATCGTGAACCTTTCTGACGCGCCATGCGCGAAACTTGAGCTTTTAAGGAGTCTCTATGGAGAGTTCAAGCAGCCATTTGAACATTGCAAGCTGGAACGTCAATTCCGTCCGCACCCGCGAGGAACATCTGGAACGCTTTTTGGCCGCTCAGTCCCCCGACGTGATTTGCCTGCAGGAGTTAAAAGGCGAGGATGCCGTGTTCCCCCGTTCAAGATTTGCTGCGATGGGCTACGAGGCGCAGATTTGGGGTCAGAAGTCGTACAACGGCGTGGGTTTGCTCTCTAAAACTTTGCTGAAAGACGTGGAACGCGGATTGGGCGATCCCGAACTCGACAGCGAAGCGCGGCTCATCTCGGGACGCCTCTCGAACATCCGGATCGCGAGCGTCTACGTGCCGCAGGGATCCGAAATCGGCTGCGAAAAATGGGATCGCAAACTGCGCTTCCTCGACGCCCTGATTCAGTGGTGCAAGCGCCAGCTGCAGAGCGAGGAACATCTGGTTTTATGCGGCGATTTCAACATCGCCCCCGACGATCGCGACGTTTGGGACGTGAAGCGCTGGGCGAATACGGTGGTGACGGCCGACGAAGTGCGCCAAAGATTTCAAAGCCTGATCGATCTGGGGCTTTACGACGCCCGCCGCGCCGATTCCGGAGATGCCGTGGAGTTCAGCTGGTGGGATTACCGCCACGATTCGTTTAACAAGAACCGCGGATTGCGCATCGATTTTACCCTTGCAAGTTCAGGTTTGCGCGCGCGCCAGTCGGGCAGCGGCATTGCAAAAGAAATGCGAACTTTGGAGCGCCCATCCGATCACGCGCCCATCTGGGTGCAATTTGAGGCGTAATTCCACAAGATTCAGGTTGATTCAGAGGGCCCTGGCGGCCTAAAAGCATGCAATTTTGCCGGAGACGAGCTCCGAGGAGGCGAAATGATGGATTTCCGTTACGCGCTTATGCTGTCAGCGCTTTTGGTGGCCACTGGCTGCGACGATGACGACAACGACGACGCTGCGAACACCGGGGACGCCGCGCAGTTCTCCGACAGTGGGAAGGCCGATGCTTCTGATTCCGGGGTTGAAACCGATTCCGGCGACAGCGCCACTGCAGATGCCGGTGACGCCTCTGAAACCGATTCCGGCGATGCTGAAACCGATGCGAGCGACGAGGACGCGAGCGACTCTGAAATCGACTCCGAAATCG
>DBWM01000047.1:0-86568 GCA_002309015.1 Myxococcales bacterium UBA1238
GTTTCCCTCTCTCTCCCTGCGTACCGGGATCGAGGAAATCAAAACTGAGCCACGAAACGATCCCCAACCCCCATCACCATCACCCAAGATCTCCCAACACGATCCCCACCCCCCATCACCATCACCCAATCCCTCAAAAAACCGAAGCCCTCCCCAATAGGGACCTCTATTTGCTCGCCTTCAGCGTAATCACCCCGATCTCCGATCGGCTCCCCAGCCGGAAGGGCGGTCCCCATCCGCCGGCGCCTTCGCTGACGTAGATTTGGGTGCGGAAGCTGTGCTGGTGGAGGCCCTTTAAGTACGGCATGACGCGGGAGACGATGTGACCCCAGGGCCAGAACTGGCCGCCGTGGGTGTGGCCGGAGAGGACGAGATCGATGTTCGCCTGGGCGGCCTGATCGATGATTTGCGGTTGGTGCGAGAGCAGGATCGAGAAGTTTTTGGTGGAGCGGCCTTTTTGGGCCTTCTCCAGATCGCAGCTGTGGCCGTTCTTGTAGCGATCGGCGTGGTAGTCGTCGACGCCCATCAAATCGATGCTGCTGCCGCCCTTCTTCAAAGTGACCCGCTCGTTCTCCAGGTTTTTGATGCCGAGATCCTTTAAGGTGCTGGTCCAGACGCCGGGGTCGCCGCGGATGAATTCGTGGTTGCCGTTGACAAAATAGACGCCCTGCTTGGCCTTCAGATTTTTCAGGCCCTGGGCGAAGGGAATGACCTCTTCGGGCGCGGCGTCGAAGAGATCGCCGGTGATCACCACGAGATCGGGTTTTTGAGCGTTGGTGCTCTCGACGAGGGCGTCGAGGAAGTCGCCCTGATGGTAACCGCCGAGATGGATGTCGGAGAGCTGCACGATGCGGTAACCGTCGAAGGCTTTGGGCAGATAGCTGCTCGAGACGGTCACCTGGGCGATCTCAGGCGTTTTGAGGCCGCCGTAAAGCGCGTATCCCGAAAGGCCGAGGGCCGCGAGGAAGGCGAGCGTGAAGCAAAACTTCGAAAGCGACGGGTGATCCTTTAAGGGCTGGCCGGTGCTGACGGAAATGATCTTTCCGAGGATGCAGTAGAGCAGGCGCGGGATTTCGAGCGCGACGAAGAGCGGCAGGAGGATCGCGAGGAAGCCGATCCAGATGTAGATGCCCATCGTCACCGTGCCGTAGGTTGAGGATGGGAGCTTTCGCAGGACAAAATGCCCCGAAACGATGGCGGCCGCCGAGATCAGCAGCAAAAGAACGGTGAACACGCGGCCCTTGGTGCCCGAAACCCAGGTCTTGGAGATGCGCCAATATAAATAGATGTGCGTCACCAGCGCGACCGCCGAAATGAAGATGAGAAACTTGCTCATGGTTCAGCCCTTTTCGTGATGTTTAAAAAAGGCGTGCAGTTTACACGGCTCGCGGGCGAAAAAAAGCGTATCAAATCCGCGCCTCCGCAAAAGCGCTATTCGGGGAGCGGTCGGCAGTCGGGGCCTCCGTAACCGGGATCGCAGTCCAGACATCCGGGGCCCGTGTGGTGGCCGGCGCATTCATCGCAGTCTGCTCCCGTAAATCCAACGTCGCAGCGATCGCATCGGGGACCCGCGTAGCCCTGAAGGCAGTCTTTGCAGCGGGGGCCACCAAAATTTGCGGCGCAGACGGACGGCAGGCTTTTTTCAGCCGGGGACGAAGCGCTCACGCCCTGCGATCGCGCGAGGGTTGCGGCGGTGAGGGCGAAGGAAACGAAGAAGACAAACCAGAACAGGAAGAACAGCGCATGCTTTTTCATCGATCAATCCTCTGAAGCGCAGGCAGCCTGGAGGCGGATACAACTCTCCGATGGCGCAGCCGCTGCGCTCGATGGGGGAAGAGGCGCTCGTCTGAGATCACCCGTTGCGCGGGCGCTCCGCCTCTTCCGGTTGATGTTTGTGAGTCAGTCGATCCCGCTGGGTCCTTGCGGCGATCGTCTGACCCATGCATCGGCGTCTGAGCGGCGTTGTTGCGTCCCGATCGCGATTTTTTTTCAGAGGCCGCGTTTTTTTTGAAACCCGCGCGCATTTTTGCCCCGGACGCGCTTTCAAAATTGAAATATCTGCTCTTTTCGTTCACAAAGGCGCCGCTTGCGCGAGAGAGAAAGATGGATTTTTGGAGTTCACTTTCGGATGCGGATGCGATGCGCGTCCTGGATTTTGAAGAGCGGCGGCTGCCTTTTGGGGCTTTGCTCGATGCGCCGCTCTATTGGTCGGAGCGGGTGGGGAAGGGGGCCCTGTGTTTCGGTGCGCTTCTGGGCGATTCGGCGGTGCTTGCGCGCGATTTTTTATGCGTCGAGCCTTCGGCGGGCCTGCGCGCCTGGGCCAGGGAAGTTGCGGGTTACGAAGCGGCGCCCGATTTCGAGTCGATCTTTGCGGCGCGGGGCGAGGCGTCCTTCGATGCGGCCGTCTGCCCGGCAGGCAGTTTTCAGCGCGAAGTGACCGTCGGTGGGAGCGCAAACCTGCTTTCGATGCTGCACCGCGCCCTCAAACCCCACGGAAAACTTGGGATCGATCTGTTCATGCCGCCCCTGGACGATCTTTCGGTCTCGCTCTGCCTGTTTGAGCCCCTCGATCTCAGACTGCCTCTGGAAAATGCGCCCTGCAACCTGCGCTGCCAGGCCCGCTTCGACGTGATCCGTCAGGTTTGGAGCGAGCAATACCGCCTTTGTGCGGGCGAGCGGGAGCGGCTGCTTCTGCGGGAGCGACGGATTTACTTTGCGGCGGAGCTCTGCGGACTCCTGGAACGCTCGGGGTTTCAGCCCTGCGGGATCTCTGGCGATTTTGCGGGCGGTGCGCTGACCACCGAAAGCCGCGTCCTCTGCGTGGAATGCGAGCGGCTGTGATGGATGTGCCGTTTTATGGCAATCTGGCCGACGGTCTGCGCTGCCTTCCGGCCTGCCTGCGCATGGCGGTCTCTGCGTTCGAGGGCTGCGATTTGGGACAGCGCGCGGCGGAACAGATGGCGGGCTTTACGCCGGGCAAGCTCACCTGGAACTTCAAAGCCTACAAATCCCTGGCGGATCGCGGACTCTACGTGCGCGCTCTGGAGCCCGTCGATTGGGCGGCCTTTGCCTGCGATCCCCTGGGACTCCTGCGGCGTCAGTTTGGCGATGCCGATGCGGAACAGATCGCGGCGCGCTCGGATTTATGGCAGGCCGCCTGCGACGCTGCCGCTCTTTTAAAGCCCTGCCCCCGCTTTTGCCGCGAACAGCGCATACCCGCCCTTGAAGATTTAAAGCGCGCTCTGGAAGATGGAGCGCTCGCGATTTGTGGCGTAGATGCCCATTTGCTTTCCGGTCGCGCGCCGGGTGCCGATCACGGTGTGCTCTGCTATGGAATGGATGAAGAGGTGATCCGGTTTCACGATCCGGGCCTGCCGCCCCGTCCCGCGCGATCCGTGCCGATTGCGCAGTTTTTGCGTGCCTGGTCTCACCCCTGCGATGAGGCGCGCTGGCTGATGATCGTCCGCTCCCAAAGGTTTTCGGCGTGAAGATGAAGTCGTGGATGAACCGTCTGACGGTTTTGATGTTTTGTGTGTTTGCGGCGATGGCCTGCAGAGAAGAGCCCCAGCTGCCCGAGCCGCCTGCCGTCGATCTGGCGCTGATGCGTCGGGATACCCTCGAGTTTGCCGCTGCTTTGCGCGCGGTTTTGATGGTGTCGGATGCGACGGAGCAGCTCGCTTACCTGCGCGGCAACGGGATCGTCAACGCTGCCGCCGATCTGGCGCGCATCGCCCAGATGCGATCCTCCTGCCTCAAACTCTCCACCCATTTAAATCGCGTGCTCTTCGATTACGGCACGCCGCTCTATCGCCCGAACTGCCTGGATGCCGGCGTCGCCCGATCGGGTCGCTATCACGTCATCTTTATGCGCAACGAACCCGCAGGTCGCCTGCTCGATTTTGAATTCGAACAGCTGTTTGAAACGCGCGGCGAAATTTCGGGAAAAGGGCGTCTCGCGGAAGATGCGACGACGCAAACGGTGACGTACGAGATTGCGGTGGGTAAAAAGGATCCGTTGCAGTTGAAAGGCGAGCATCGCCTGGCGTACACGAGCGACGATTATGAGATTTCGGGGCATTTTGCGTGGGGTGATGGCCAAAAGCAGGCTCGGTTCGACAACCTGGCGCTGCATCGCGGCGTTTCTCTGCCGAGCGATGGAACGGCGCGCTTTACGGTGGGCGATCGCGCCATCGATGTGATCTTCTCGTCGGATGACGCAAAGACGCTCCTGCAAGCGTTCTGTGAAGGCGAAATGCTCCTTTTGGAGCTGGATGCATCCGGCCAGCTGATCGAAAAAACACAGGAACCCAGGGAGAAAAGCGATGCGGAGATATGAAGCGCTCTATTGCCTGATGCAGGCGACCCGGCCCTTTTCAAAAGACAGCGAAGGCGGCGCCCATTCCAACGTGTACCGCTTCGACGAGGAACGCCTTTGCGAACGCTGGGCCGAGTTTCAGGGCGAGCCGTTGAGCGACGCTCAAAAAGAAACCATCCACACGCTGGCTTCGCGCTACATCGTCAAGCAGGGCAAGATCGATTTCTTCACCATGGCCCTCACCGGCGCTCAGCCCAACCAGCTCAGCCGATCGCTGCTCTCGTGGATCTTTGGACCCGTGGGTTACAACTTCATGCCCACCATCGAGAAGATGCAGCTCGACGTGAGCGAGGCGATGCGCCTGGTGCCCTATTTCGGATCCGGCGGCTTAAAGTCGTTCGTGGCGCCCGATTTTTTGGATCTGCTCCTGCAGGATCGCTGCGATGAGGGCGAAGAGGAGACCGACGTCTGGGATCGCTACCTTTCGATCTTCTTCGATCGCTTCCGCGAAGATCGTTCGGCCATCCAAATCCTGAAGGATGACGCCTTCTTTCACGCGCAGCTCGAAGACGACGAGGCTTTGAAAGACTACCAGCGCTATGTGCGCCAGCATCCGCTGACGAGCGCGATGGAAAAGCGTCTGGCCGATTATTTTGACAGCCCCATCTCGGTGGGCTGGCGCGATGTGCTGCGCTGGTTCAAGGGCGATCGGCATCCGCAAATGGGCTGGGATGCGGCGCGCAAGCTGATCTTCCAGGCCATGTCGGCCCAAAAAGACGAAAACTTCCTGCCGCGCGAGATCAATTATTACAGCTACGACACGCATTTGAGCCCCGAAGAGCTTCAGAACCTCCTCGATCGCAATCACCGCGTGGCGCGCGCCTTCGCTTCCTGGCTGCTCCCTCAGTTACCGAGCGCTTCGGTCGCTTCGTTTGAGGCGGTGGGCGGCGAACAGATCGCTTTCGATCTGCTCGATTTCCATTGCAGTTACCCGCTTTTTAACGTCGAACCCTACAACGGGCGCCTGAGCATGGGGACTCTGCGCATGCTGCTTCGATCGGCGCTCGGGCTCATCTACATCCAGACCGGCCTCCGCGAACCCAAAGTTTACAACCGCGATCTCCTGCGCCTGCCTCATTACCACGCGGCTTTATATCGCTGGCTTTACGGCCTCGCTCCCGATTTGCGCGAACGCGTGCTCGATCGCCTCACCGACGCCCTCATCGAATCCGAGCATCGCGATCACTGGCTCCACGACGGCGACCGCTTTGAATGCATTCCCCGCACGTTCTACTGCATCCAGGAGCTCGCCACCGCGCCCGGCGAAGGCTATCAGGTCAAACAGGTCTGCACCCTCGAAGAGCTCTACCAGCATCCCGACATGCTCGAACAGCATTCGGAACTCGCCGAAAAACTGATCGCCTTTTTCGTGCTGGTCTACCGCCATTTCTCGGACACAGGCTTTTTGGCCGATCTGCGCCCCAAGAATGCCGGACGCGATATTTTCATTTATGGCATCTGGGGTTACATGACCGAGAACCTGCTCGTGATCGAGGAGGAAAACGCGCAGGGTGAATCGCGCTGCAGGCTTTCGTTTGTCGATAACCGCGATCAGTTCAAGGAATATCGCCCCGAAGAGGATCGCCAGCATTCGCTGGGACTGGCCAAATACGCGCTGCATTTTGTGAGCCCCATCATCGAGCCCGCCCTTTTGCGCGCGATCGGGATTTTTGCGGAGCATATCTATACGCGACAGGTGGGCGAGATGCCGCGAAACGGCCTGGCGGAGCACAGCCTCGATCTGCTGCGGAAGCTGCTCAAGGAGGCGGTCGACGGCGCCTTCTCCCTCGCTCAAAATGCGGTCGACTCGGTGATCGACGATCTGCACGCGAGCGCACTGCAAATGCTGCATAAAAAGAAAGCGACCAAATAACGGTAGGTTACGCTTACTTCACATCGCGCTCCCGCCCATAGAGATAGAGCTTCGTTGCTTTCGGTCCCACCTTCACCGCCTGAATCAGCTTAAAGTGATCGTCCTCAATATATTGTTTAAAAACCTTGCTTGACGGGATGCCCATGTTGGGGTTGACCACCAAAAACGCGGGATCCGCCGCCCGCAGATCGCGGATGAGCTTATAGATATCGACGCGGTTGGATTTGAGCAGCTGGGCGTTGGTATCGGGCATGTCGAGGGCCAGTTTGCGGTGCGTGGCCAAAGCGAGCCAGGGGGCGCTCGCGCAATCTCCAAAGATGCGGCCTTCCACATGGGCGTAAGGCTGAAGGGCGGGCAGCAGGTTTTCTGGCGATTCGCTCACGTTTTCGTGCCAGAGATACCGCGTGATGCCCAAATCGAGACTGCCCACCGTGCGCTTCTTGCGAAAGAACTTGCGCTCCACAAAACGGTTTAAAAAGTCGGGCAGCACGGGACTCGGCGTAAAGACGTACTGGCTCACCGAGCCCTTGGATTTGTAATAGCTCATCGTCGACTCAATCTTTTCGCCCAGAATGCAGCCTGTAATGATGATAACGGCCGAAAAAATCAGCGGTTTTACGGCTTTCACGTCGCGGTTTGAGATCGCTTTGATGTAGCCCGAAAGCCGATCGAGGGTGAGCCCTGCAAGCAGCGCAGAGAGCGGCAAAACCGGCGCCAGGTAATAGGAATAGACGCGATCGATACAAAAATTGGCGATGGTCTGAAGCAGGGCTGCGCAGGCCGCAATCCCAAATAAAACGGGCATTTGCATCGCTTCTCGTCTGAAGAACGTCTGGATGCGATCCTTTGCGAGCGCCAGAATGCTGCAGATTGCGAGGGCGACGAAGGGGTAGGTGCCAAAAAAGAACTGCTTGATCGCCTGCATCCCGCGATCGGGCATGGGCGTTTTGTTGGCGTGATACGAGAACAGCTGATCGACGTAAGGCGCGCCAAAAGCGAGGCAGCCGCAGAGATGCACGCAAACAAAAAAGACGGCAAAGCTGACCACGCAGGGCCATCGGCGTTTGGGCGCCCATAAAAATGCGAGCCCCGCCGCGCAGCAGGCCGCAGGTATCACGTGGAACGAGACCAGGGTCGAGGCGCAAAGCAGAACGCCGCCCAGAATCATCCTGAAGCGGCTCTCCTGGCAGACGAACAGAAGACCTAAAATCACGAGAAACATCGACCAGTTAGCGCCCGTGAAATGGGTCGAAAGCGAGAGCAGCTCGTAGCAGCAGGAGAGCATCACCCCGATGATCAGGGTCGCGGTGCGGTTGATGTTGTGGCGCCGCAAAATCCAGATCACGCAAAGCAAAGTCCCGAGCGCCGGCAGCACCGATGCGAGTTTTAGCCAGACGGGATGGATCGATCCCGGCAGCATCCAGAGCGCCGCGATGAGCAGATGCAGCGGCGGGTGCGCAAACGCCAGCTCCTTAAAGGGAACCACCCCTCGGGTGACCTCGTAACCTGCGTAAAAATAAATGTTTTCGTCGCCCAAAAACGGCGATTTCGCGAAGGCTTTCCAAATCAGAAAGATCAGTGCGGGAACAGCAAACGTCGCGATTTCTAAAATAATTTGTTTAATTTTAGGGTTCATCTGTGCGCCTGTACGGGCAGTTGTTTCAAAAGCTGGGGGATCACGACGCCATCGGTGATCAGTTCCCAATGGCCGCGCTGACTCGAAATGTAAATCAGGGATGCACGACGGTCTGCATCCGAAAACGCCTGGGGCAGCTCGCGATAAAAATGGGTTTGCTGAAAGCGGTGCCCAAATCTGAGTCCGCGCGCATTGGTCTGAGCGCCCACCATGATGAGTTGTCCGCGTTTTTGTTGCACGTAATTCGCAAAGGCATCTTCGTTGGCATAGAGGCCGTCGATGAGGATCACTTGCCGTAAAATGCTTTCACCGAGCCAGCTTACAAGGGTTCGATAGGCGCCCGAATGCCCGATGGCTGTCACCGGTCCCTGCGGAACCCGAATGCCCGTATTGCGAATCGCCTGCAGCAGCTCGCGCAGGTTGGGCCAATGCACGTTGTCCGCGTTTTCGAGCGGCGCCTCAGGGAGCACAAAGAGCGCCTGCCGCCCGCTCTGCCTGAATTGCTCGGCCAGATGGTGATTGCGCCAGATTTGATCCACGTTTTCCCAATAGCCGTGCACGTAGACGATCACTTCGCTGTTTTTGGGCAAATCGAGCTTGCCTTCCCGCGGCAGCCCGAACACGTAAACCGGCCCATGCTCGGTTAAAATGCGCCAGGGGTGATCGGGATCGTAGAGATTTTTGGTCAGCTGCGGCTCAGCCTGCGTCCGCGAGATGGGTTTTGCGCGGCAGGGCAGCTGAAGGCTCGAAAACTCGGGTAAAGTGACGGTCGGTTTTACGCGTAACTGGTTGTTTTCAAAGATAATTCTCGGACGAAGACTGCTGTCCAGTTCGTGGGGATCGTAAAACGCGAGCAGGGATCGCGGCAAAAATGAGAGCGCCTTCTGGCATTCCAGCTCTTCAAATCTGAGCTCCGCGCGCTGTGTCTCTTCGCTCCATTCGGCGAACAGATTTGCGGGCGTATCGTTGAACAGCATGTTGCCTGAAATCTGCCCTTTGTAAGGGTAACCATTGAAGATTGCTGAGGTTTTTAAATGCGTCTTTGTGCTGTCTGCCCAGTCCAGCCGAACATCCCCCTGCAGGGCGTAAGGGTTTTGGGGGTACGACTCCGCATTCGGTAAGGCTGCGTTTCGCAAGGCGTCTTCCGGCAGCGCGCGGGCTTCCAGATGACCTGAAACCTGAAGCTCCGGCCAGGAGAGCGCCTGAAGTTCAAAGTGAAGCTGCGACCAGCGACCCTGATCGTCGAGTGCCCCAAAGGCCTGTACCCGTCCGTTCTGCGCTGCCATTTCGCTCTGCAACTGATTGTTTTTAAACGTAATTTTCGCATTCTGAGCGAGTGCGCTTTTTTGTGGGGACGCGTTGCCGGCTTGCGGCTTTTGCCAGAACAGCGCCAGATTTGAGGCCTCCAGCGTCTGATTTAAAAACTTAACAAATAGATCCTGAAGCTGGGCTTCATGCAGAACCGCTTCACCCGAGTTTAAAAAATATTGTCGGTTTTCGCCTCGTTGCACGATCCTGAGCGCATCCGATGTGAGATCCAGATGATCGATCCAGGAGAGGACAGGCGAGGTCAATTCCATTTGCAGCAGAGGTTCCCGCAGAGAGCCTGAAAGGAAGATTTCCTTTGTCATTAAAACCAGTTGCGGTCCGGTAAGGGTGATATAGGGCAGCCCTGTTGCCGAAAATCTGACGCGATAACTGCGGGCCTTCAGATCGATTTGTCCGCTCACTTCAAGCTCAGGATCTTGCGAAGGCGCATCCTTCAAAGCGATCCCCAGATGCTCTGCGTAAGGCGCCAGAACCTGAATCTTTCCTCGGCCAATGATTTGAATCTGTTCATCTTTTTTTAAAACGCTGAGATAGCGAAAGGTCCATTTGGCCAGGGGGCTTTCCCCAAAACGCAGGACGATCCGGCCGCGCTTAAAGTTCAGGCTCGGCCATTTCAGACTCGGCAATTGATCCGTTTGCTGCAGATCGAGCTCAATGCTCGCATTTTCAAAATCACATTGGAGAGCATGGGTGGCGCGCGTCCAAAGCGCCGAGAGCGGGATCGAGAGCGCCAAATTGGGGGCCCGAATCCGGGCGGCAGGCGAGTTTAATTCAAACTGATGGGCCCGTATGCCCGTAGCGGTCGATTGAAATTCCTGATGCTGTATGCGGAGTTGCGAGTTCTGAAGGCTGTCTTCAAAGCTTCGGGCCAGGGCGAGGGTCTGCCACCAGCTGGCCACAGCGAGCGCAGCGGCCAGGCTGAAAGCAAAAAGGCTGATGAGGATGAAAACGGTGAGTTTGCGGTTCACGGATGCTTAAAAATTGAGGAAGAGAGCAAAGGAATATCGCCAGTTGTCGTAGCTGTAAGTCTCCGTACTCGCATCGTTTTCGGCAAATGAGCTTTTCCAGTAAGAGGCTTCAAGGGCAGCGGACAGGTTTTGGGTAAAGTCCAGAAATACGTTTCCGTAATACGCTGTGTTGTAAGCGATGCGCGAGGCTATGCGGCCATCCTTTTCAATCCAGTCGATGCCGGCGCCAAAGTTGAACGAGACCGGCTTGAAGGTGAGGTTGAGCGCTGCATTGCCGCCGTTTTCTTTCTGGTCCGCCACAGAGATTCCCTGTAAGGCTTTGATATTTTCTCCTTTAAAAACGCTGCCTTGCAGGGTTAGCTGATCGATGATGGGCAGTTTGAAGCCGGCGGTTGCGACGTAAAGCTGATGATCTTCCGCGGCGACCACGCGACCATCTTTATCGGTGGCATCGTTGGTCCATCCGTAAGCACCGGTGAATTTGAACTGTATGGGTTTCTTGGCGAGGCTTGGCAATGAAAACAGAATCGCCCCCTGATAGCCCGGCTGCACGCCCGTTGCAGAGGACGGTTGCATGATGCCCACCTGCAGGTTGATGCCCCATTTACCCGGCAGTTTGACGTCCTCCTCGAGCACAAACTGCGGCCTTCGGTATCCGAGATGTCCGAAGCAGTAAATGGGCGCAAAATGGACCAGTTTGGGCACAAAATTGACCATGACATCGGCCATTTGCCCGCCTTTGATGCTCAGCCCCCAATTTTTTTGCGTCCATCCCGCATAAGCCAGCCGCATTCTGGGATTGGGCTGGTTGTTCGCGTTTGTGAAGCTTTTGGCGTCGATGTTGCCCCAAAAATCGATTTCGCCGTGGCCGAAAATTCTGTAATCTTCTTCTTCCTGTAAAAGTTTTCCACCCAGACGCGTGGCGTTTGCGGTCAGACCGAAATGGTAATTGAGGGTTTTTTGGGGTACTAGAGTGATGTAACTGCCCGGTGTGACGCCGCGGTTGCTGTCGTACATCATTTCGGCTTTCACGTAGCCGTAGCCTGTAAATTCAATGGCCTGGCTCGATTGAGCGGCGAAAAAGGTCACAAGAACTGCGCCCAGAGTCCCGATTTGCTTCATAAACGCCTCCATCAAAATCTGTTGTATCAGGATTACACAAAGATTGGGAGAATCAGAACGCTCAGGATTCATGGCAGGAACTGTGCCCTCTAAGACCCGCGAATCGCTCGTCATTTTAGTTGTGACTCAGGATTTTTAATGGCCGCCCGCGAAAATTTACTGCTGCCCGGTTGTGAACGCTGGCCCAAAGATCGGCCGGTGATCGAGATTCAACATGCGGCCAAGAGCTTTGGTGAAAAGCAGGTATTAAGAGACATCAACCTTACGGTCGAAACGGGCAAAACCACCGTGATTGCAGGGGAATCCGGCTGTGGCAAAACGGTGTTGCTGCGACTGATGAACGGCCTCACGCTGCCCGATGCGGGCCATGTTCTTTTGTTCGGGCGCGATTTGCAGGCGATTTCGGAGCGCGAGCGGACGGCTTTGCGCAAGCGCTGCACGATGGTGTTCCAGAACTACGCCCTCATGGATTCCCTGAGTGTGGCCGAAAATGTGGCGTTCCCGCTCAAAGAAAACACGTCGATTTCGGCGCGCGAGATCCGCAAGCTGGTCGAAAATGTGTTGGAACTCTTTGAGTTACGCCACGCCATCGACGAGTATCCTTCGAGCCTGAGCGGCGGTATGAAAAAGCGCGTGGCGCTGGCGCGGGCGGTGGTGAGCAATCCCGAGGTGGTGCTGTTTGACGAGCCCACCACGGGGCTCGATCCGGTGATGATCGAGTTTGTGGATCAGCTCATCCGCAAGACCCAGGCGGAGTTCGATCTCACTTCGGTGGTGATCTCGCACGACATGGCCTCCAACAGCCGCCTGGCCGACAAAATGGCGTTTTTGGCCGACGGCCGCATCGTGGCCCAGGGCAGCTACCAGGAAGCCTGCAGCTCTAACGCTCCGGAAATACAGGGCTTTTTGAAGAATTCTTCGGCGGACCGCTTAAAGAAATCGGCTCAGGCCGAGGCCTCCGAATCGCCCGTAAAGCCCGCCGCTCAACCCGTCGCCGCTCAACCCGTAAAGCCCGCCGTGCGCGTCGAAGGTTTGTATAAATCTTTTGGCGATCACATGGTTTTAAAGGGCATCGATTTAGAGATCCCCGAGAAAAAAATCACGGTCGTCATCGGCGGCTCCGGATCGGGCAAGTCCGTATTGATCAAGCATATTTCCGGACTCTTTAAGCCGGATTCCGGGCATGTTTACGTGCTCGGCGAATGCATCGACAGCCTCGATGGGCGCGAGCTGCAAAAGCTTCAGGGCCGCATCGGCATGCTTTTTCAGGGCGCAGCGCTCTTCGACTCGATGAACATCTACGACAACATCGCCTACCCGCTCATCGAAGGGCATCACCGCAAGGCCAAAGAGGTTAAAAAAGAGGTTCTGGAACTCGCCGAAAAGGTCAAAATCGCTGATTTATTAAAGGCTTATCCCGGCGAGATCTCGAACGGTCAGCGCAAGCGCGTGGGCCTTGCGCGCGCCCTGATCACCCGCCCTGAGATCATCATTTACGACGAACCGACCACCGGCCAGGATCCGATCATGATGCAGCGCGTGGACTCGATGATCACCGAAACCCAGGCGAATTTCCCCATCACGAGCATCGTGATCAGCCACGATATGGCCTCCACCTTCCGAATCGCCGACAAGATCGCGATGATCTACCACGGCGATCTCGTTTTGGCCGGCACGCCGTCCGATTTTCGCAATTCCCCCGATGAGCGCGTTCAGCGCTTTATTTACGCCGGCAGCGGCGATTCTGCTTCATGATTAAACTGATTTTTCTGCTGATTTTATGCGGGGTTACATCGATCGCCCTTGCAGAGTCCGAACCTGAAACCGCTCTTCCTGAAGATCTGGCCTTTGCGCCGATTCCCCTGGGTGAAAACGATGCCGAGGTGCGCCTTTTTTTGATGCAGCGCCGCTACTTGGAGGCCGCAGAGTCGCTCAGCGCGACGACGCCCGAAACCCGTTTTGCCAAGGCCTGGCTTTACGCCAAAGCGAAGCAGCACGAGCAGGTCGTTGAGACCTTAAAAGAGCTGCAGCATCCCCAGCTCGATGCGCGCATCGCCTTGCTCCGCGCCCTCAGTCTGCTCGAGCTCAGGAAACCGCAGGAAGCCGAAAATGCGATTTTAATTCAGGCATTTAACGAGCAACAGGCCAGCATGGCGCTGCGGATTCGCGCCCGCGCTCAAAGGGAGCTCGGCAATCACGAGCTCTCTCGCAAGCTGTATACGGAACTCCTCAATTTAAAAAAGGATTCTGAAACACCTGTGGCGCTTTTGGGGCTCGCTCGCGTGGAAGAAGCGCAAAAAAAAGAGGCGGAGGCGATCCGCTGGCTCCTGCAGCTCGACGTTCAGTATCCCGCTCACTGGGCTGCGGATTCGGGGCGTAAGTTTGCGGAAGGTCTGATAAAAAAGAAGACGGCCCTCAAAAAACTCTGGTCGAATCGCACCGCAGAGCAGCGCGTGGATCGCGCAGAGCGCTGGCTCAAAATTCACCGCAACCAGTCTGTGATAGCCGAGCTGGGCAAGGTTTCAAAAAAGTCGTTAAAAAATAAAGAGTTATCTTGCCGGTTTGAATATACGCTGGGCTATGCGCACCGCAAACTGAGGCAATGGAGCGAGGGCTATCCGCATCTGATGCTCGCGGTCAAAAACTGCACGGCGACGCATCACGAACTTGCGCCCAAAGCGCTCTACGCTGCGGCGATGGCTGCGGATCGAGTGGGTAAGTCAGCTGAATCATTAAAACTTTTTAAGCAGCTGAGCGATCAGTATCCCGAGCATTATCTGGCCGACGACGGGGTTTACTACGAGCTCCGGCAGCAGCTGGAGGCGAACGAGGATTTGGTGGCCGCAGAGGCGATGGTCACGGAGATGGCCAGGCGGTTTCCCAAAGGCGACATGGTGCCCGACGCGCTGTTTCACGTGACGCAACTCGCCTTGCAGCATGGGGAATTCGCTACGGCACTGCGCCTGCTCGAACAGGATTTAAAGCTGCCTCCAAAGCCTTTCGATCACCGCGATTCGGGGCGCACCGACTATTGGCTGGGCTTTGTGCATGCGGAGCTGGGCGATTTTGACGAGGCGCTCCATCATTGGCGGCAGGTCCTCGGCGAATATCCGCTTTCCTGGTACGCGCTGCTCTCCTACGCGCGCATCTGCGAGCTGTTTCCCCTTCAGGCTCAGGGTTTTGCAGAGGAAGCTCTGCGGACGCCTTCAAAAACAGGCTGGTCGGTAAAAGCGTTGTCGCCCGATGATTTGAAGACGGACGCGCTCAAAGAGGCGATGCTTTTGGGGCGCCTGGGCCTTGCGGATGAGGCGAAGGAGGCCATGGGCGATGCGCTCTCGAACGATTTGCTGCTCTCGGCGCAGTTTTTTGATCGCGTGGGCGCATACAACGTAAGCCACAATATTTTGCGCCGTAAGTTATCGGAATATCGAAAGATTCAGCCAATAGGCGAAGGCCGCTTTTATTGGACGCTCGCCTATCCGCAACCCTTTCAGCCGCTGGTTTTAAGCGCTGCCGAAGAGACCGGCGTGGATCCCGCGTTCATTTGGGCGGTCATGCGCGAAGAGAGCGGTTTTTCGGTACAGGCGGAATCATTTGCGAATGCGCTCGGATTGATGCAAATTTTGCTGAAGACGGGTCAGATGATGGCCAAGGCGGACGAACTGCCGCTTTCCCGCCAAAAGGCGATGGAACCCGGGCTCAATATTGTTTTGGGCACAAGATTCTTGGCTCTGTTGTCCGACAAGTCTAAAGTGGTGCCTGCATTGTTGCCTGCAGGTTACAATGCCGGTAGAGGAGCGCTCGAACGTTGGTTAAAGGCGAGAGGCCATTTGCCGCTCGATCTTTTTATCGAGACGATTCCTTTTGAAGAGACCAGAGGATATACAAAGAGGGTGAATGCCGCGTATGCGACATACCAATTTTTGTATGGATTTGTGGCAGGCATTCTGCCTAAAGTCCCCCTCTACTTGCGAACGGTTCCCGATGAGGGCCTGTGAGTTTTTGAACCCGTTCGATGCGAAGGCGTCGATTTGAACGATGGAGACAGCGATGAAGGCGCTTGTTGTGGATGACTCTCGTGTCATGCGCCGAATCCTTAAGGGGATTTTACAACCGCTTGGGTTTGAGGTCGAAGAGGCCGACGACGGTGAGAAGGCTCTGGAAACCATCAGGAGCGGTGGCGGAGTCGACGTCGTCTTAGCCGATTGGAATATGCCGGTGATGAGCGGGTTGGAACTCGTTCACGCGTTAAAATCCGATCCAATTCACTCGAATGTGCCGATTTTAATGGTAACTTCGGAGTCCAGTCTGGATCAGATCGATGAGGCGTTCTGTGCGGGTATCAATGAGTACATCATGAAGCCCTTCGACGCAGAAGCGATTAAAACCAAACTTCAAATGATCGGTGTTTTGGCGTGACACCAGAAGAAACACTTGGCAATGCCGAGCTGAATTATATTCAGCATTTTATGCTTGAGCGCACCGGAATTGCGCTTGAGAAAAATCGTGCTTGCTTGGTCGAACTTCGCATTTCTAACTTGTTGCGCGACTTGCATTTTTCACGCGCGTCGGATCTTGTGAATGCGATTCACATGGCGCCCTTGGGGGCGGTTGCCAGCGCGTTGATCGATGCATTGACTACCAGCGAAACGTCTTTCTTTCGCGATCGCACCCCGTTTGATATTTTGGGACAAGAAATTGTGCCGGATATTTGCAAACGGTCAGCGTTTCCTTTACGGATCTGGTCTGCGGCTTGCGCTTCTGGTCAAGAGGCACTGAGCATTGCGATGACGATAGCGGAGACTTCGCAGCAACTCTTACTGCAAACCAAGATTTTAGCGAGCGATATTTCTCAGCAGGCGTTGCTTCAGGCGCAATGCGGCGAATATTCCGAGCTCGAAGTGAATCGAGGATTGCCCGCTCGGCTCTTAATGAAGTACTTTACACGTGCTGGTCGAAATTGGCGTGCAAAGCCTTCGTTGATGTCGAGAATCGTTTTTCGCGATTTAAACTTGGTGCATTTGTCGCTCAAAGAAACATTTGACGTAGTGTTTTTGAGAAATATGTTGATTTATCTCGACGATGCGGCTAAACGCACGGTTCTCAAAAACGTGGCACGTTGTATGAGCGCAGGTGCTTATTTGTTCCTCGGCGGCGCTGAAACGGTGATTGGCCTTGGAGATTTTTTTGAAACAGTAAGATTTGGGAGTAACCTATGCTATCGTCTCAAAAAATAGGCAGCCTAGGCCTCTCGTTGGAAGATGCGTTTTCAATGGTGGGCGACGCTTGGCGCAGCGTTTCAAACGAATCGCTGACGTGGATCGGCATGGGATTTGGCGATCCGGAAGCGAGGCGTTGTGCGTCTTTGGTGCGCATTGAGGGCGCATGGGGCGGTTATATCTGCATCGACTGCGCTACCGAATACGCGCAATATGTCTTAGGCCAGATTTATGGCAAAAGCAGCGAAACCATTGAAGATTGCGAAATCTACGATCTCTTGGGCGAGACCGCGAACATCCTGGGCGGTATGATCAAAGGGGCGATTGGCCAGGGGTGCCATCTCTCCTTGCCACATCGGATCAATATCGAGCATTTGAATGGTTTGATCGAATCTGCGCGTTTGGTCTGCTCCTTCCAATGCACCGCCGGCCAGGGCCTTTTTGTCGTCTCCATCCTCGAAGATTAAGCCTCTGCACGCAGCCGATGATGGGCTCAGGCCTCGCGATGGGCGTTAACCTTTCGCCATTGCGAGGACCTGTTCGATGTTGAGCTCCAGCAGAAGGTTGTGCACGTGTCTGTAAACCCTTCCAATTAAAGGCATGTCCTGCTTTTCGTTGAGCTCGTTTGGGCGCTCGACCATTTCCAGACAGTCGTCGAGCACACCCATCATGCGATCGACGCGCAGACAAAAGCGCTCTTTTCCGTAACGAATCACGATATATACGGCGTTCTCATCATCGGTGCAGGCGGGCAGATTGAGGCAGGTGCGCAGATCGATGACGGTGACCACCTGACCGCGCAGGTTGATGAGTCCCCGAATCACCGGCGAGCTTTGGGGAATAGGCGTTTCCCGTTGTGCCGAAACGATTTCCTGGACCTGCATCACGTCGATGCCAAAAAGCGCTTGTCCGATCCAAAAGGCACAAAATTCAATATGATTGGCCATGGCTGCTCTCACTGTAGAAGAGGGGTTCTACTTGCTCCACGATGGAGCGGAGATCGACGCATTCCGCGACGAATCCTTTGTGAACAAAGGTGTAAAGAATCCCCTGGCGGCTGGGCTTGCAATGCACGAGCGGGTCATCCTGAACGGTATCGAGGATTTGAGCGACGATGAGTCCGATCTGATTGTCGCCGTAAGCATGGACAATCATTGGAACTTTTTCGATCTGAGTGATGTCGATGGCGTTCTGGTTGGCGCGCCCCGATTCGCGGCGTTCGGGCAGGAAATGGTTGATGTCGATGACCGGCATGATCGTGCCTCTGTATTGAATCACTGACTGACCGCCAATGTATTCAATATGCGAGAGCTCGATCTCTTCGAGCCTTGCGACCGCCGAGAGTGGGATGGCCATGCGTCCGCCCAGCGTGGAATGGAACATCAGCAAACGCTGCCGCGGATCGTTGCTGAGCAGATCTTCATGGGTCAGGATTTGGACCTGCGGTGTGTTATCGAATGCGATATGCGCCACCTGTGCAAGGCCCACCGGATCGAGGATGAGCGCGGCGCGGCCGTTGCCCATGATCAAGGTGCCTGTAAAGATCGGATTGTCTTTAGTTAAGAAATCCAGGGGGTTAACGACGATCTCCTGGCTGTCTCCCGCCTTTTCGATCACCAGTCCGTACGCGTAATCGCCCGCCTGCAGCACGGCGATGTGGTGCGGTGTGTTTAATGGCTGCTGCGGTGAGTCGGGGTAGAGAATCTTCGACAGATAGATCAGCGGCAAAAGATGTTCGCGCTGGCGGTGATAGTAAGTGTTGCCGATGACTTCGATGTCGTGGCTTTCCTCGGGATTGCGGAAGAGGAGCAGTTCCTGAAGGTTGCCCTGAGGGATGGCGTAGGATTCGCCGCAGCATTGCACGATCAGGGCGGGAATGATGGCCAGCGTCAGCGGGATCTTGAGCTTGAACATCGTCCCTTCGCCCTGGGCGCTTTGGAATTCGACGATGCCGCCGATCGCTTCGATCTTGTTGCGCACCACATCCATGCCTACGCCGCGTCCCGATACGTTGGTGACCTGGCTGGCGGTCGAAAACCCGGGCAGGAAGATGAGTTCCTGAATTTCGCGGTTGGAAAGCTGTGAGGCCTGATGAGGCGTAAGGAGCCCCATTTTGATGGCTTTGGCTTTAATCTTTTCGTTGTCGATGCCGCAACCGTCGTCGGCGATTTCAATATTGACAAAACCGCCTTTGTGATAGGCGCTGATAGAGATCTTGCCTTCGCGGGGTTTTCCAATGGATTCGCGGACTTCTGGGGCTTCAACACCGTGATCGATGCAGTTGCGGATGATGTGCGTGAGCGGATCTTTGATCGCTTCGATCAGGTTGCGATCGAGCTCGGTTTGCTCACCGTCGACCACAAATTCGATCTCTTTTTTGCACATGTGAGCGGTGTCGCGCACAAATCTCGGAAATCGTCCAAATACGGTCGAAAGCGGCTGCATGCGCGTCTTCATGACGGTTTCCTGCAGCTCGGAGGCGATTTGGCTCACGCGCTGCACGGCAGGCGCCACATGCGGATCGGGGTGATTGCCCAGATGCAGCACGATTTGGTTGCGCGCCAGCACCAGTTCGCCCACCAGGGTGATCAGTTGATCGAGCAGCCCCGTCGATACGCGCACGGTTTGCTCGCTTTCATGCATGGGAGCGGCTGCCGGCGGAGTGGAATGCGGTTTGGAGTGAGCCGCTTCTTCCGTGACCTGTAAATTCGCCGGACCTGCTGTGATGGCAACGCTTTTTGGCGCAGCGGTCACCTTGGGAGCCGGTTCAGCCCTGGGAGGCTGAGTCACTTTGGGGGCGGCCTGAACCTTGGGCGGAATGGTCGTTTTGGGCGTTTGTGGTGGGGCTGTGACTTGCGGTTTAGCGGCAGCTGGCGCGGGTGGATTGGTGACCGCTGCGGGCGCTGCGATCGCGGGGGCGACGGGCTTTGGAGGCATGCTGGTCGCTGGTGCCGGAATCGTTGCAATGATTTCGGCGAGTTTGCCTGTAACGTCGGTGCAATCAACCCCCGATTCGTTGCCGGTTTCTTCGATGCGATCCATGAATTGGCGGATCACGTCGACCAGTTCGAGCAGCACGGTCGCGATGGGCGGCGTCAGCTGAATGCGGCCATCGCGCAGGGCGGAGAGCAGGTTTTCACCTGTGTGGGTGACTTTTTCGAGGGCTTTCAGGCCAAAAAAGCCGCAGGTGCCCTTAACGGTGTGGACGGCGCGAAAAATGACGCCGATCAGGTTTAAATCCGATGGATTTTCTTCGAGTTTAACGAGAGATTGTTCAACTTCGACGAGATTCTCGCGAGTTTCAGCTGCGAATTCCTTGAGGATATCGAGTTGGTCGTCCAAAGTGTTCACCTTATCTGAGCGTTGAATGCAGGATGCGCCATTGCCGATGGTTGCTCAAGTATAGATTTTTCTTTTGAATTTGTTGAGCGGAACATGACGATTCTTTTGCCGTTACCTTCTCAAGTTTTGCCACACAAGCCGCCGTTTTTGTTCCTCGATCGCTGCCTGGAATGTACGGAAGAGGGCGCGATTGCAGAAAAATATTTTGGTCCCGAAGAGCCTTTTTTTCAGGGTCATTTTCCGGACTGGCCGTTGGTGCCGGGGGTGATTTTAATCGAAAGCATGGCTCAGACTTTAGCTTATTGGGCGGCTTTTAAGCGGCCCGATCTGCGTTTATTGCTGGCGGGGGTTGAGGATTGCAAATTTCGTCGCGCGGTGCAGCCGGGGCAGACGGTGCGCTTTTCGGTGCAGCTGGAGCGGGTCGTGCTTTCCAAAGCGGTGGTCGGTTTGGGGGTTGCGCATGTGGGTCGCGTGAAGGTGGCCAAGGCGCGATTGACGGGGTTTGCGTTGCCCGGGTCATCCCTTCAGACCGCTACAGAATCGCCTTCAGCTGAGCAATAAACTTTTGATTTTGCTCCGGTTTTCCGATCGTGACGCGAATCCATTCGGGCAACAGATAGCCATCCATCGGGCGGACGATGACGCCTTTTTGTTGCAGCTTTTCAAAAATCGCACGCCCGGCCCCCACGCGGATCAGGATGAAATTGGCGTAGGTGGGGATAAATGTGAGGCCCATCCGGGTCAGCTCGCCTTCCAGATACGCTTTGCCCTCCATGCAGTTTTGCCGGGATTTCTCAACAAATTCCTGATCTTCGAGCGCGGCACATGCGGCAATCTGAGCCATGCGGTTGCAGTTAAAGGCTTGCCTTGCGCGGTTGAGCATTTCGATGACTTCAGGCTGCCCGATCCCGTAGCCCACGCGTAACCCCGCCAGTCCGTAAGCTTTTGAGAAGGTTCTGAGGATGATGCAGTTGCGGCCCTGTTGCACGAATTTGAGCGTATTGGGCATGCGGCCCAGGCAGAGTTCGGCGTACGCTTCATCGAAAACGACGAGCGTTTCTTCAGGGACGCGCGACATCAGGCGGTCGATTTCGGCCTCTTCGACCATGGTGCCCGTGGGGTTGTTGGGGTTGCAGATGAAGACGAGCGATGTGTCTGGCCGGATGGCATCGGCGATCGCATCCAGGTTGTGCACCAGACCTTCGCGCATGGGCACCTCGATGCCTTCGGCGTGGAACAACTGGGTGATGGTTTTATAGATAATAAATGCGTATTGGGAATAGACGACCGATTTGCCCGGGCTCATAAAACAATGCCCGATGATGTCGATCAGCTCGTTTGAGCCATTGCCGATCACAATGTTCTCGGGCGAAATTCTGTGAAATTCCGCTAACTTTTGATGGAGATGCCAGGAGTTCCCGTCGGGATACAAATACATCTCACCGGCAGCCTGATGGATGGCTGCGATCGCTTTGGGTGAGACGCCGAACGCGCTTTCGTTTGATGCCAGCTTGGTGATCGCTTCAGGGGCCAGGTGAAGTTCGCGGGCGACCTCTTCGATGGGGCGTCCCGGTTCATAGGCTTTGAGTGTAAGTAGTTGAAAATTAATGTTTTTTAATAAGCAGGTCATCGTATGCCTCTCGCTGGGCAGGCTTTTGTAGCGGTGCGCTATCACAGGTTGATAAAATGTAAAACCCTTTTAATATTTCTATCGCGATTCAAACGCATACGATAGGCTTGAGCGCGTCTAACAGCTTTTATCTTAAGGAGAATCGGATGTCGCAGACATGGTTGCCCTCTCAAGAAAAAGCCATCGGGGATCGGAGCGTCAGGTTCGGCTTCTATCGCGATGATTTTGCGCAAATCAATTTGCTGGATACGCCCACGCTGGCGCATTGGCCTCGCTTTTGGCGCCGGCTGAGGCTCAAAACCTGGCAACATTTTTGTGCTATCACCGAACGATTCTGGATATCGGTTTCAATCGTCAATGCGCATCACGCGGGCACTTGCTGGTGCTATGTGTTTGATCGCAAGAGACAGCAGCTGTTTGAACATAAATGGATGCTGCCCTGCTTTGCCGTGCATGTGGCACAAAACCATGATGGCGGAAAAACTTATGTAAATCTGCCAGGTTATCACACGTCTATACAAAACGATCTGGCATTGAAGCAGCATCTCATAGAGATTCAGATCGAGGCCTCGAAGTTTCACCCTCAGGCCAAACCGGCCATGCGCGGTCAATGGGTGGCCCACGAAGATTCTCAAAGCGTGCAACCTCTCGTATTGCTTAAAGAAATTTTTAAAGGAAGAATCTTTTATACCCATAAAGGTCCTTGTCCTCTGGAGGGTTGGTTTGAGCTGGGCGATGAACATATCGAGCTCCGACCCGATCGCGATGTGGGGATCATCGATATTCATGCGGCCTATTATCCCTTCAAAACCCTTTGGAATTGGGCCACTTTTGCCTATCTGGACGAGCAGGGTCAAATGCGGGGTGTCAATTTAACAGAGGGCACTGCATTTCCAAGAGAGAATGCCTTAAACGAAAATGTGATCTGGATGGGCAATCGCATGATTCCGCTTTCGCATGCCCATTTTGAGATCCCGTCCGATCCCACCGCTCCATGGCAGATTCATACGTTCAATCAAGAGGTTGAGCTTCAGTTCCAACCGATGGGGCTTCGCAGGGAATCCCTGCATCTGGGGCCGATCATCAGCGATTACAGGCAGCCTTTTGGCTATTTTGATGGCTATATTAAAGATGAACAAGGTGAGAAGCATGCCATCGAAAAAGCTTTCGGCTGCACCGAAAAACACATCGCTACCTGGTAGCCCTGGACGAAATGCCCAAGAGTAAATCGAGCCTGCCGATGCGGCCTTGAGCGATGCCTTTGATGCGCCATCCCGTAAAAAAGGCGAGCATGAGGGTTTCTGCTAGCATGCCCAGCCAGGCTCCCGAAGCGCCCCATCCGAGGCATGCACCGAAAAGGACTGTGGCCGGCAATGTGATGCCCCATGAGCCTGAGCAACTGATGATCATACAGAATTTCATGTCTCCGGCTGCACGCAGGGAGGCGAGATGGACGGTCGCGATGGCATCAAAAAGCTGAAAAGCTGCGGCGATTTGCAAGAGTTTTCCAGCGGCGAGGAGCACGCTTTGATCCTGCGAAAAGAGAGATGCGATTTGCGAGCCGCATGTAAAAAACAATACACCGCAAAGACCCATCACTGTGAGGGCGATCTTTCTTCCTGAGCGGATGGTGCGGGCTGCTAAAGGTAAGTTCCGGGCTCCGATGGCGCGTCCGACCAGAGTGCTGGTCGCTTCAGCGATGCCGTAACCCGGCAAAAACGAAAGACTTGTAATATTTACGACCACCTGGCTTGCGGCTAATTCAGAGGATCCGATGCGCGTGAGGACGACGTTGGTCAGTCCCCAGGCGATGTTCGCTAACAGAGCCTGGGTGCCTGCAGGCAGTCCCAGATGCGCAGCGTTGAAGAGGACGCTCTTCGGCGGCATTTGGGGTCTTTTAAAACATGTGAGATAGCGTTTTAAATACATCAATGTCATCGCGAGCGTGCCTGCGATGGTGGCCAATGCCGCTCCGGAAGCGCCCATCGCAGGGATCGGTCCGAGTCCAAAAATGAAGACAAAATCGAGCGTTCCGTTGATCGCGTTGCCTGCAAGTCCTGCCCACATTCGAATTTTGGTATCGCCCAGTCCCTGAAGGGCCGCCTGTGCTGCAAATCCGACAATCGATATCGGTAAGTCGATGAGTCGCAGTGAGAAATAGTGAAAAGTGGCGTCGGCCAGCTGGGGTTCCTGGCTTGTAATGAAGGGCAACACAAAAAAGACGATGATGGCACAAACGACCATGGCCATCAGACCCGATGTGGCACCCAGTAAGAGCGCCGCGCTGCCTGCCTGCCGGACCCGAGCGTGATCCTTTGCGCCATCTGCAGCGGCGACAATGTTTTGCGCGCCTGTGACGATTCCTCTGAAAAAAGACATGCAACAGAAGATAAGGGTCGAAGCGAGCCCAACTCCGGCCTGCGCGCTGGTGCCAACTTGTCCCATCAATGCTGTGTCGATGACTCCCATGACCGTGTAAGAGAGCATGCCGACAGCGATGGGCCAGGCGAGCGACAGGATTTCTCCGGGGCTTCCTGCGATCGTCGAAGGGTCTTTCATTTAAAAATTTGCATACTGAATTAAAAAGAAACGCAGTGGATTCGCGCCCAAAAAGATCGCATAAGCGCTCTTGACTGGAAAGTGGCATGGTAACACAGAAGTTGCGCGGAGGCCAATGTGATTGAACCGATAAGTGAATGGAGCCATCGATTGCTGTTTTGGGTGCTTCTGTTGTCTGGTGTGGGCTTCTTTGCGCGGACTCTGTTCAAGCGATTCCATCAGATTGTGCGCGGTCGTCGGCCTGAAAATCGTTTTGATCATCTGGGGTTACGGATCAAAAGGCTCTTTGGAACAGGCATCGGTCAGGATCGTTTGCCCGCCAACGGATATCTGTATTCGGGCATTCTGCATCTGTTCATCTTTTGTTCCTTTGCGGTGCTTTTAGCCGATACCGCTTCCTTTATGCTGAATGGCCTGCTGGCTTCTGTGGGGCTTTCTGCGCGGATCTCGTTGCCGCTCTTGTACGAGCATCTGGCCGACGGCGCGCGCCTGCTCTGTCTGGTGGGCGTTGCGATGGCATACATCAATCGCCTGATCATTCGCCCAAAACATTTGCCGCTCACCAAAGACGGCTTGATTACATTGACATTTATTGCGTGTCACATGCTCTTCGAACTTGGGGAAAAGTCATTTGCCTTTGCCCTGGCTCCAAATGAGAGCGCGTCGTGGTTTGCGTCTGCCCTTGGAAGTCATTTGCCTGCCTCGGAGCGGGCTGCGTTGCTGCTTTGGTGGGGGCATCTGATCTGTTTGCTCAGCTTCCTGTGCTTTATCCCGTTTAGCAAGCATTTTCACGTATTTACAGCTCCAGTTAATTTGATCTGCGCCGATTTGTCGCCCAGGGGATGCCTTCGAAAGTTGGAGCTGGATGAGGCAGAGGATGAGAGGGAAGGGGAGGAAGAGATCCATTTTGGCGCAAAGCAAATGGAAGATCTTTCGTGGAAACAGATACTTGACGCGTTTTCATGCGCGCAGTGCGGACGTTGCACCGATGTCTGTCCGGCCGCACGCGCAGGTGCTCCTTTAAAGCCTTTCGATCTGATTAAAACACTCCGGAGGCGCGCTCAGACAGATGATCCAAGCGATTTCTTTGATGAAAAAGACAGCCTGATTTCAAAAGAAGCGCTTTGGTCCTGCACCACCTGCCGCGCCTGCATGGAAGTCTGCGCTGTTCGAAACGAGCATGTGCCTTTGCTGATGGATCTCAGGCGCTATCAGACCCTCACGCTGGGCGAGGTGGGGCCTGGGGCGGCCAATGCCTTAAAACAGATGGAGAGAAAGAGCAATCCATGGGGGCTTTCAAAGCGCGATCGCGAATCCTGGCTGGGCGATGCTCCGCGCTGGGATCACGCGAAACCTCAGGATTTCCTTTTGTTTTTAGGATGCAACGCGGCCTTCGACGAACATGGTCAAAAGTCCGCGCGCGCTTTAATGAAAATCTTCGATGCCTGCGGTGTGTCTTACGGTGTATTGGGGAGTTCGGAGCGTTGCTGCGGAGAGACCGCCCGCCGTCTGGGCGACGAATATCTGTTTCAAAACATGGCATCTGCGCTCATCGATGAGTTCAAAAAACAGTCGGTCACGCGCGTCATCACCGCCTGCCCCCATTGCTTTAATACATTTAAAGACGAATATCCTACTTTGGGAGCAGAGTTTGAAGTCATCCATTCAAGCGAATTCTTATTGAACCTGCTGCATCAAAAAAAGCTTCAACTCCGCTCCGCTCAACCAGAATCGCAGATGCGCGCTGTGTATCACGATCCTTGCTATCTGGGGCGCTATCATGATTTATATGATCCGGCGCGCGAACTGCTCGATGCCTGCCCCGATGTGATTCGCGTGGAAGCGATGCATGCCCGGCGGCGCGCATTTTGTTGCGGCGGCGGGGGCGGTCAAATGTGGATGGAAAACAAGCAGCGGCCCAACCGACAGCGCTATGCGGAGCTCGCTCAAACGGGGGCTGAGGCGATCGTTGTCCATTGCGGATTTTGTGCAACGCAGTTGGGGGATGCTTCGGCTGCTTCCGAAAATTCATTGCCTGTTAAGGATTTAGCTGAGATCTTGGCCGAACGTTTAGCGGTTCAGACCGAGCCAGAGGAAACCAGAAATGTGTGATCATGTGTTAGAAGAAGAGTTACAGATTCCCACTCCCGGGAGCACATATTGTCCCTGGCAAACAGCGGCTTTACCTGGATTGGGCGGCCATCTGGTCTGCGATCCCACACATTTTTGGGTCGATGAGATTCCTGCCTATCTACCCTGCGGCGAAGGCAACCATGTGTTCGTGCATGTGAAAAAATCGGGTCTGACCACACCGGCCATGGTGCAGGAGATGGCTCAGGCGGCCGGCATCGCGCCGGGTGAGATCGGCGTTGCGGGGCGAAAAGATCGCTATGCGACGACCACGCAATGGATTTCGATGCCCTGCGATCCGGTCGATCCCAGGAATGAACAGATAGAGATTCTCGAAACCAAGCGACACACCAATAAGCTGCGGATGGGTCACTTAAAGGGGAATCGGTTTACGGTGCGCCTGAGCGATGTGGTGGAGGATGCAGCCCTTAAAATCGATGCCCTGATCGCCGAAATCAAAAAGGGAATCCCCAATTATTTCGGGCATCAGCGCATCAATGAGCGCGGTTTGTCGCAGGCTTATCACTTTGTGAATCACCCTCGGAAGCGCGTGAAGGATCCCAAGTTTTTGGCGAGCATCCTGCAGTCGGCGCATTTTAATTTTTATTTAGGTGAGCGCGTTCGCCGCCAGCAATTGCACAGCTGCTTTGAAGGGGATCTGTTAAAGAAGCGTGAGACCGGCGGTCTGTTTGTCTGTACCGATGCGGTTTGCGATCAGCTGAGAATGGATGCGGGCGAGATCGATTCGACGGGGCCGATGTGGGGTGGAAAGTCGCATCTGTTGCCTGCAGGCGAGATGTTTGAGCGGGAGGAGGCAGCGCTGCAGTCTTTAAAGCTTTCGCCCGAGGCGCTGAGAACCCTGGAACGCTTTGCGCCAGGTACCCGGAGGGTCAACCGCATTGTGCCCCAAAATATTGAATATCATTTGGAAAATCGGGATGTAATTCTCAAGTTTGAGCTGCCGGCGGGCGCTTTTGCGACGGTCGTTCTGGGCGAGCTGAGCCATGTGGATGCCGATCTGCGTCACATGGAAGATGCGTGATATCTGGCGGAAGGGCTCAGCTGTAATCGGTAGTCTTTGCCCATGACAGGGCGTGCGTCGCACATCTCCCTTAAACGCGAATAAATGCGCTCACCTACGCGGGATTCGAGGCTGACCTGGTTCTGCTCAGGCGAAGGATAGAGGTTGGTGGTAAAGAGCGTGGTGCGATGTGCGTTGTATCGCTTGCTGATCAACTCATCGAGGATGCTCTGTTCCCAGTCGCTGCCTCTGTTTTTGCCCAATTCATCGATGGCGAGTACTGGGACCTGAACGAGGGGCTCAAGGACGCGATCGGTCGATCCGAGCTCGCCGAAACGGGCGCGCAAATCCGACAAAAGATGCATAAATTCAACGAATTTGGCGCGAATGCCTCGATGCAGGATCAGATGGCGCAGAATGGCGATCGTCAGATGCGTTTTGCCTGTGCCGCAGGGGCCATAATACAAAATGCCAGGCTGGCCGATCTCAAATTCCTGTGCAAAGCGATAGGCGTGCTGCCTTAAACTGCTTTTGATGGGATCGCCTTTGACATCAAAGCTTTGAAAGGTGGCATTCGCGTAATGTCCTGGGATGCCTGCCTGGTTGAACCATTCAATACATCGATCCAGCGACGTGCAACTACACGGTTTGACTACGGAATATCCCCGTTCGTCCTTGGTAAACAGATAGCCGGTGTTGTTACAGATGGGGCAGATTTCCTGGCAGACGCATCTCTTCGCGCGCGCAAAATCGCCGCTGCGTTCGACCAAAACCTTCGTTGCACCACAAAGATTACATTCACGAATCACCAGCCATCTCCTACCGTCAGAATGAGCTCCGGCAACGAGGCATAGCGGCGAATCTGTTTCCATAACAACGCATGTGAAACAGAGGGATCCTGTGTGGGACAGGAGGCGAGCGTCGCTTTGACCTTTTGCCTGAGCGTCTGAATGACTCCTGCATCGATGTGATGTAAAGACCAAAGATACAGATCGCGATTTAAGGTTTCAAGGCCTTCCTGGGGATCGTAAGGTTGATCGCGCAGGGTTTGAACACCATTGAGCGCAAGCTGAAAAAGCTGTGCCAAATCCGGAGTTGTGCATTTTCTTTGGGCTTGCTCGATGGCGTGAATCAGGCGGTCCCAGGACTGAGCGAGCGTTTGAGAAGTCTCTTGGGGGTGATCTGACGGGCGACCGATCTGGTTTTCGCGCCACAGCCTGGCCATCTGATCGACCGCCGGGCGCACATAGGCGAGGGAGCGCACGCGTGAAGGTGGATTCTCAAAGGCGCGATCGATGCCTTCAAGAACAATTTCTACTGGAATTCCGGCACGTTCCCAGGCTTCAACCAGCGATAGATCTTTGGCTGAAAGCATTAACCCGCTGCCCGAATGCTCCAGAAAACGGGCTTCGATCGCGTTGAGGTAAGGCGCGTTCACACGTCCAGGTTCTTCACGTAAATGGCGTTTTCTTCAATGAATTTGCGCCTTGGCTCGACTTGATCGCCCATGAGGAGTGTGAAAATGCCGTTGGCTTCTTCGCTGTCTTCGAGCCGCACCTGGAGCAGGTTGCGCATTTCGGGATCCATGGTGGTGTCCCAAAGCTGCTCGGGATTCATTTCACCGAGGCCCTTGTATCGCTGAATGCTTAAGCCCTTGCGCGCCTGGATTTTGAGTTGCTCCAAAAGTGCAGCTAACGTGCTGACTTCAAAAGACTTTTCTCCCGATGCGACTTCGATGGCTTCGAATCCGATGAGACCGCGAATCAGCTGGTAAGCTTCCAATGCTTTGCGCCAATGCCTCGATCTTAAGACATCCAGGTTTAAGTCTGTGGTGCGTTCGCTGCCGTTTAAACGCGAAGAGGCGACGATGCCCCAACTGCCCGCTGCCGTTTCGGAATCGAGAGAATTGAGTTGCTTGAAGTCCAGGCGAATGGGCAGCTCGCCGGGGTATATCTCTACGATTTTATTGGACAATCTGGTCTTTAAATCGGCAATCTTTTCGGCATCTGCAAAATCGTCGTTGCTCACATTGAGCTCAAGCGCCGCTTCGAGCACCCTTGCATCCCCGCGATGCTGGCAGTTTTGCAGTTCGCGGAAATACTCCAGCAGATGGTCCATCAGATGCGATAAGTCATCACCCTGCACCAGCTGTTGATCGTGACAGCGAATCTGGCAGTTGTGGGCTGCGGTGTTGACCAGAAACTCCTCCAGGGCCGCTTCATCCTTCAGGTAAGTCACATTTGACTTGCCTTTGGCATCCGTGTTGGCGCCGGATTTGCCTTTTTTAACGCCGAACAGCGGGGGCTGGGCGATGTAAAGGAAGCCACGGCGGATGATTTCGGGCATCTGGCGATAGAAGAAGGTGAGCAACAGCGTGCGAATATGGGAGCCGTCCACATCGGCATCGGTCATGACGATGATCTTGTGGTAACGTAAGCTGTTGATATCAAAGCCGTTATTGCCGTTTTCTTCGCCGATGTCGATGCCGGTTCCGAGGGCGCGGATGAGCGTCGCGATGGTCTCGCTGCTCAGCATTTTGTCCTGATGGACGCGCTCGACGTTCAGGATTTTGCCGCGCAGGGGGAGGATGGCCTGGAACTGGCGCTCGCGGCCCTGCTTTGCGGATCCGCCTGCGGAGTCACCCTCGACGATGAAGAGTTCGGCCTCTTCGGGCGATTTTGTGGTGCAGTCAGCCAGTTTGCCAGGCAAGGCGGCGGAGTCCAGAGGGCCTTTTCGGCGCACCAGTTCGCGGGCTTTGCGGGCGGCTTCGCGGGCTCGGGCGGCCAGGATCGTCTTGTCGATGATGGCGTGGGCCTCGGCGGGATGCTCGAGCAGCCATGTGGTCAGTTCTTCGGTGACGGCCGCAGCGATAACCGGCTTAACTTCAGACGAGACAAGCTTTTCTTTGGTTTGCCCATTGAATTTGGGATCGGGCAGCTTGACCGAAATGACGGCCGTGAGCCCTTCGCGGATGTCTTCGCCTTTGAGGGGATCTTTGAGGTTTTTGAAGAGCCCTTCGTTTTGACCGTATTGGTTAATGACGCGGGTCAGCGCTTCCCTGAAGCCCGTGAGATGCGTGCCGCCGTCGCGGTTGCGGATGTTGTTGGCGAAGCAATGCGTGTCTTCGCGAACCGAATCGCTCCATTGCATCGCGATTTCGACGGTGATGTCGTCGCGGGTGGTCGTAAAATGGATGGGCGGCTTGTGGATGGGGACGACGTTGGCGTTGAGATGCTCCACGAAGGAAGCGATGCCGCCCTCATAGCAAAAATGGTATTCCTTTCCTTCGTCGCGCTCGTCGTAGAGATCGATCTGAACTCCGCGATTTAAAAAGGAAAGTTCGCGCAGCCGCTGGGATAATGTGGAGAGGCTGAAATCGTTGCGGGGGCCGTTTTCGTCGTCGCGCAATACGAAGACGGTGCGATCGGGCCAGAAGCGGATCATCGTGCCCGTGCGCGCTGTTTCGCCCACCTTTTCGAGGGGCGCGTCAGGTTGGCCTTTGTGATAAGTTTGACGGAAGATCCCGCCTTCGCGGCAGATTTCGAGCAGCAGTTTTTCGGAGAGCGCGTTGACGCAGGAGATGCCTACGCCGTGCAGACCGCCGGAGACTTTATAGGAGTTGTCATCAAATTTACCGCCTGCGTGCAAAACGGTCATGATGACTTCGGCGGCGGAGCGCCCTTCTTCGTGATGGATGCCAACGGGGATGCCGCGCCCGTTGTCTTCGACGCTGCAGCTGCCGTCCAGATAGAGGCGGACGATCACGCGGTTGCAGTAACCGGCGAGCGCTTCGTCGATGGCATTGTCGACGGCTTCATACACCAATTGATGGAGACCGGTGCCATCTTCTGTGTCACCGATATACATGCCCGGACGAACGCGGACAGCCTCTAACCCCTTTAAAACCTTAATATTATCGGCGTTATAGGTCTTGGCTGCTTCTGATGCGCTGAGCGTGGGTTCAGTGACGGCAACATCTTGTTCTTCGCTCATCGGGACTCTCCGTTGGTGGGTTCGATGAGGAGCAGGCGCTGACCTTCGTTACCTTCGCTTCGGGTTGAAATGGAAGCGTTTTTCATGAGAGCGGTGTGAACCACGCGGCGTTCTGCAGGCGTCAGGGAATCGAGGACAGCGCGGCGTCCGGATCGAGCGACCGCGCGGGCTGCATCCTGAGCGACCGTCTCTAAAAGGGGTTGGCGCTGCAGGTAACCGCCGCCCACATCGATGACACACCGGCAGCGGTGATCTTCGTCTCTGTTGGCGACCTGATTGATGATGGTGTTGAATGCGGCCGTCAGTTCCGGATGGCGCTTGAATTGCGCTATATCTCCATCTAGTTGAAATAAAAGGAGATTTTCTTCCGGCGCAGAAGCGTGGACGTTGACATGGGCGCCGAGACGCTGAAACAGTCCGCGCAAAAAGTCTTCACCCGTTTTATTTTGCTTTTGCATGGCTCGAACTCGCTGTGGCCGCTGGGGTTGATTGCGTTTTCTTTAACAGCCAATACTGCTGGATGATGCCCAAAATGGTATTGACTGTGATGTAAAGCACAAGGCCGCTGGGCAAAAAGAGCATCATGAGCGTCATCATGACCGGCATGATGTACATCATGGCTTTTTGTTGCGCGCCTCCCGGTGCGCTGGGGTTGATCTTCATCTGAGCGAGCATCAACACACCGAGCAGCAGAGGGAAGATGTAGTAGGGGTCTTGTTTAGATAAGTCTTGAATCCAAAAGATAAAATCCGCCTGGTAAAGCTCAACTGCAGTATAGATGGAGCGATAGAGCGCAAAGTAAATCGGCATCATGATCAGCATGGGCAGGCAGCCCGCCATGGGATTGACTTTGTTATCGCGATACAAAGCCATCATCTCTTCCTGCAGCTTGACCTGATTATTCTTGTATTTTTCCTGAATCTCTTTCATGCGCGGCTGGATGACGCGCATGGCTGCCATCGACTGATACTGCTTATGTGTTAACGGCAGAGTGAGCAGTTTCACCACGATCGTCAGCAGAATGATCGCAACACCCCAGTTGGTAAATACCGAATAAAAAAGGCGTAACAGCCACAGCATGGGGATGCAGATGATGCCGAAGAAGCCAAAATCGATGGCATCTTTCAGAGGCGGATCATTCTGGCGCAATACATCTAATTTCTTGGGGCCCATAAAGAGGCGGAAACTGATGGTTTCCGATTGTCCCGGGCGGACTTCGCGCGGTTTCATATCGAGTTTGGAAACCACAAAATCGAAGCCAGAAGGCAGAGTTTGGTGAGCTAAACCCGCTTGCTCTGCACCCACAAAGAATTCACACGCGTCCGCATCTCCCGATTGAGGGATGACGGCATTCATAAAATAGCGGTTGTCTACGCCGGACCAGGCGATCGCATCGTTAAATCTTGTGGGATCATCGGGATCTTCGAGATCGCTGCGGATCGACTGGAGGCCGGAGCGCTCAAAATCGGATGCGCGCCTGCAGATGGCCTCAAAGCGATGGATGGGCGGCATAAACATAGAAAAAAAGCCGCCGGAAGAATGTGTTAAGTTTTCGGCACCGCGGTTGACGATCGAGAGATCAAAGGGGATCGCATTTGAGCCCTGGTTTTCGAGCGAAAGGGTGACATCGAGCGCGTAGGGAATATTGGCTTTTTTAAAGATGCGCTTGACGGTGATGCCGGTTTGCGAGTCGGTCCAGCGCAGTTCAGCCTGCTGATCGCTCGAAGAGGCGAGCTGATAATCGCCGTGAACGGGGCGTCCTGCGAGCTTGAGATTGATGAGCGGCGGTAAAAAGAGGCCTTCCTGGGTTTCCTGTGTGAGGGCGTCTACAAAACGAAACGGGATTTCGCTTTCTTTTCCGTCGGCGAGGACTTTGGAACGATATTGGGGTTCATCCAGAATGGCGGCTGCAATCTGGCCGTCGTCGTTTGTGAGTTCAAACGCGATTTCTTTTGGCGTAGAAAGGGTTGCAATCGTACGGCGTTCGATGGGCTGTTCGCTCGTTTCGGCCGGAATCTGTGGATTCTGCGGCGCTTTTGGGGCCTCGTCGGCGGTTTGTTCGATGCCCGCATCGGCAGGGGTTACAGGCGCAACTTGAGGATTGGGCGCAAAAAAACTTTGCCAGACGAGCAAAAGGATGCCCGACAGTGCAACGACCAAAAGTAAGCGCTTTTGATCGTTTTCATTCCCTTGATTCATGGTCGATCCACGGGGTCATAGCCGCCTGGGTGCCAGGGGTGACAGCGCAGGAGGCGTCGCAGGGTGCGCCAGGTACCGCCCCAGAAACCGTGAAGTTGGTAGGCTTCCGCAGCGTAGGCAGAGCATGAAGGTGTAAATCGGCAGCAGGGTGGAAGCCACGGAGAAATGAGTCGTTGATATAAGCGAATCAGCAAAATCGCAAACGAGGCCATCAGCTTCACCGCCGGGGACGGTTTTCCCGTCGCCGATCCGATCGAAACATTTCCACGAGGCGGCGCGTAACCGCATCCAATTCACAAACGACGCTCGCATATTGCAGGGCTTGCGTTTCTTGCCGGGCAACGAAAACAAAATCGAAACCCTGCGTTGGATCTCCCACGCTTTTTCGAAATGCTTCGCGCAACAAGCGCTTGATTTTATTACGAAAACAGGCGTGGCCCACTTTCGTTGAAACGGTAATACCGAGGCGCTTGATGCGTTCTGCATTGGGACGGGCATAAACGATGAAATGCTCCGTCACCACTCGCCTGCCGCTGCGTTGAACTGCAAGAAATTCGCGTCGTTTTCTTAGGCGCAGTCGCTTTGGAAAGGCCTCGCAATGAGGCGAGGCTTTCACTTGTGGTAAGCGGTCACCGCAATGCACTTGCGGCCTTTTTGGCGACGGCTGTTCAAAACTTTACGGCCACCTTTGGTAGCCATGCGGGCTCGAAAGCCGTGGGTCCGAAGACGAGGGAGATTATGGGGCTGAAAAGTACGCTTCGACATCGTGTAACTCCGGCTGCGGTAAAAAGCGCAGCAGATTTCAAAAATAAGCGCGAAAGGAAAGCATGATTTGGGCCAAAAGTCAACAGTTCTGCGTCAAAAGCGCGAGGGCGTTTTGGGGATGATTTGGGTTCACCCCGGTTCTGAACCGGTTTATCCACAGGTATCGGGGTTAAATGCTTTTGAATTTCAGCCTATTGTGGACCTGTGGAAAATTTTGATTGTTTCCAAATGCGTCTGGTTGCATAAAGCGGCGCGTCAGCGGTTTTGCCGAGCCGCGATTTTAAAATTTTGAGTTTCACGCCTCAATATGGAGCGCTGGTCCAAAGCGCGTGCAGATTGCGCGCAGGCGTTGTTGGTGCCGGCGATGGATTATCCGTGCTTGAGATTTGGCAAAAAGCTTTAGAGTATCTTCGGGCCAAGGTTACCAAAGAAAACTTTGATACCTATTTTGCGTCGCTGCATTTTGTGAAGGGCGATGGTGACCGGATTTGCCTGGGCGGAGACGACTTATACTGTGTGAACTGGATTCGCACCTATTACATCAGAGATATTGAAGAAGCGCTCTGCGAGGCCAATGGTGCGCCTGTGAAGGTGGATTTGGTTGAGATGGAAGCGGTTGCATCTGAATCGGCTCCATCTGATGAACTTTCGGCAACCGAGTCATCGGAGGCAGCGGGTTCTTCGGTGGAGTTAAATGGCGATTCTTCTTTTGATGACGCGGCGTTACCTTCTTTTCCCCTTAATCCGCAATATACTTTTCAGCGTTTTGTGGTGGGTCCAAACAACGAGATGGCCCATGCGGCCTGTGAAGCGGTCGCGCGCAATCCGGCCCAAACGTTTAACCCACTCTTCATTTACGGTGGCACAGGACTCGGCAAAACACACATGCTGCAAGCGATCGCGCACACTGTATTAGAGCGCAATCCTGCGGCCCGTGTCGTCTATATCAGCGCAGAAGAGTTTACAAATCAGCTCATTAGAAGCATTTCACAGCAGCGCATGGATGCATTCCGCGAGCATTACCGCAGCCGTTGTGATGTGTTGCTGATGGACGATGTGCATGTGTTGCAGGGCAAAGAACGAACTCAGGAAGAGTTCTTTCACACCTTTAACGCGCTGCATACGGCTCAAAAACAGATCGTGGTGACGAGCGATCGTCCGCCGTCAGAGATCAAAGAGCTCGAAGAGCGCATCAGATCCCGATTTCATTGGGGATTGCTGGTCGATGTCAAGGCGCCTCAATTTGAAACGCGCGTGGCGATCTTGCAGGGGAAAGCGGATGCAGAAGGCGTTCATTTGCCGGACGACGTCGCATTTCATCTGGCGCGATCGGGTTGTGCCAACGTGCGTGAACTGGAAGGCGCATTAACGCGGCTCATCGTCTTTGCAAGCGTGAAACACCGCGAATTATCGATAGAATTAGCGGATGAAGCGCTGGGCGAGCTGCTCGAAAACCGTTCCAAAACGACGTCGATCGATGCGATCCAAAAGGTGGTTGCCGATTATTACGAGGTACGCGTTCCCGATTTAAAGGGGAGCAAGCGCACGCGCATCGTAGCTCATCCCCGAAGTGTGGCGATGTATTTATGCCGCAAGCATACGCAAGCTTCTTTCCCCGCGATTGGCAGGGATTTCGGCGGAAAAGATCACACAACTGTGATGTCGGCGGTCCGCAAAATCGAAAAGGAGCTCACCGAAAGCAGCACGCTGCGCGGTGAAGTGGATGCGATCGAACGAAAAATCTTAGGATAACCGATAGGTTACGCTGATTACAACTCGGTCGGACTGGGCAGGTCTTCGAGGAGGGCGATCAAAATATCGGCCTGAAAATCAGCATCCGCCAATGCGTTGTGAACGAGCGCCTCGTCGGGTTCTTTCAATTGCGGATAAATGCAGACCAGCTCTGGTTTGCTGCATTTTTTCCAGGGCAGACCGTGACGCCCCATCATCAGCGCTTTGGTGTCTAACGCGTTGTAACCAAAAGGATTTTTGAATCCGAGCCAGGCGAAATACCAGGCTGTAAACATCCAGTCAAACGGGGCATTGTGACCTACAAACAATGCGCGCTCACCAGGCTTCGTTTCGGCCTGCACAAAATCGATGATTGCCTGAAAGACTTCGCGCGAGCTTTGTCCGTGGGCTTTAAGATGCTCAGGTGTAAGGTGGTGGATTTTAATGGTTTCTTCGTCGAAACCTTCAAAATCCGGAATGATTTCCCGATAAAAACTGTGGCCTTTTGAAAACCGCTGGCCGTCCCACCGGACGACGACCACTGCGATCGAAATCAGGTTAAAGAGGCCAGGAACGGGCCCGCTGGTCTCTGTGTCGATGCAAAAATAAACGGTGCGATCTTCTTGAAGAATGTTCATGCGCTGTTCCTTGACGATTTGGATGCGCGCTTCTTTCGCAAATCGGCAGGATGCGATCAAGCGGCTTTAGGCGAAAGCTTCATCGGAGGTGTATAAAGAATGAAGGCGGCGAGTGTAATATTGCGAAATTAAAGAGCTTTTTTGATGCTTAAAATTCGTCCTGCAGAGAACGAATTTTTTTTCTTGACCATTGAAACGCAATCCATATAATGGGCCTCGCTTTTGGGGCAGTAGCTCAGCTGGGAGAGCGCTAGAATCGCACTCTAGAGGTCAGGGGTTCGATCCCCCTTTGCTCCACTGAAAGGCGTCCTTTTTAGGGCGCTTTTTTTGTATCTGCAGTTTTTTTCCTGCCTTAGCCTCCTTCACCTTCCTTCCGATGAAGATTTTTTAATTAAGACCGGGCTTCTTGGTTTTGCGGTTCGCTCTGGGCGGGGAAAAACAGCTGGACCAGGCCTCCGATGGCCGCGAGAGTCAGCAAGACTGCGGCGTAAAGCAGCGAGAGGGCGAGCGCGTTTTCCTGAGGGACTTCGAGCATGCCCAGAAGGGCCACCAAGCTGGCTTCGCGCGGGCCAAAACCGCCGATCGATACGGGCAAAGCTGCGGCAACGAACATGACGGGAAGCACGGCGAGCAATATCGGGATCGTGATGACTGTGATGTTAAGACATTGCGAAAGAATATAAAATATGGCTATATTGAGCGCGTGTCCGATAAAGCTGAGTCCAAAAGCTTTAAAAAGCGCCGTCAGATTGGGAATGGGCGGCAATTTGGAAAAAGCCTTTTGTAATGCGCCTTTCCAATGGGCAACGGCGAGCAGCAGGACGCCAAAAACGATTAATCCGATCATCGTGAGCCAAAGCGTCTTGGTCTCGATCAGCTTGGGACCGATGGCAATCCCCACGAGGAAAAGTACGCCGAGGGCCGAGAGTCCGATGAGGCGTTCGAGCACGACCACGATGTAGCTGGTTGCGGGGTTTTGAAAGTATTTTCGCGAAATGATGCCGCGAATGACATCGCCACCCACTGATCCGGGTATAAACGTGTTATAGAACAGACCGATCATAAAGAGTCGCCAGAGCTCTCGGTAGGGCGGAAGCTGTCCGTCCTGAAAGGCGTTCAGAAGGCAGCGCCAGCGCCAGGTTGCGACGCTCATGTTGGTGAGTCCGATGAGCAGGCAGAGCGCAAAAATCGGCAGACTCAACTGTGTGATGGCATGCCACAGCGAGCTTGCGTCTGTTGAGCGATAAAGCCAAAAGGCGATACAGCCAAAGACCAGTAGTTTTACACCCCATTTGCGGATTTTAGCCCAGTTCCGGGGGTGCTCTGCGGGTAGGGTTGCTGCCGGAGTCTCTTGAGATTGTTCTTTAGAATTCAATGGTTACTAGACCTTTATCTGGGATGGATAGCGGATGCTGCTTTGCGCTCCGATGAAATTTCATGAGAGCCTTGCGCCTTTTGAGCGCGGCTGATAATGGTTTACAAATCGTAAAGAATGACTTGAATGGACGATGAATCGCACGCTGCTCGCCTCTGTTGTTTTGCTCTTTTGTATGATCGTGGGCTGCTATGACCTCTTTAAGCCAGAAACTCCTGATGGCGAACTCTCCGGAACGGTGGTGTTTTTTGGCCCTGTCGCAAATACAAGAGTTTCTCTTTATCGCATAGATTCCAGTTTAACTCCAACAGAACTTTTGAGCGAATGTGTGACCGATGAGCGCGGGCGTTATGAATTTAAACATTTAAGAACTGAAGGCCGTTTTTTATTGGTTGCGGATCTGTCAGGCATCTCGTGGGTGGATGTGCAATCGGAGGGACGCGGCGTTTTTGATGATTCTGATCAGCTTTACGCCGTCATCCCTGGTTTTCAGATGGATGAGAAACGAGAGATTTCCTTAACCGTTTTTAGCACATTTGCCGCAATCGCCGGTGAAGCGAGAACTCTGGCCGGACTCGGAAATCAGTTTGAAACCGCCAACCTTGCGATGAGTGAACATTTGGGGTTTCCGATAGAGAGTACGGTTGTCGACGTTGAAGATCTGCCAGGAGCTTTAACACCATCTGTCATTTATCGTTTGGTGACAGACAATTTCATTGCGCTTGCAAATCAAATCGCTGATGACGCGGGATTAAAGAAAGGTGTGTCGTTTACAGCGCTTCATCTGTTTCATGCTTTGCTTAAAGATTTATCATCTCAAAAACGGCCAGGTGTCTTTGATGGTCAGGATGATCAAGGCTTGATTCAGCTCGCTAAAAATGAAAATCTGTTTTTAAATTCAGAGACATTGAGACTTCATTTTAAACAAGCGCTGTATACACTTTTAGATACAGATTCCCGCTGGTCTTATATTACATCTACTGAACTGAAAAATGTGATCGCGACCTGGGCTTGTTCGCCTTCTTCTCTGTTTTTACCCTGCGATTCGACGTTGAATGAAATCGATAACAGGATAGAAATCTCTTTAAAAGCTCCGAAGATAGATGATGTGTTAACTGGCATTGCTGAATTCCAGTTCTATGTCATGAATCCCTTGGCTCAAATCCGACAGATCGAGCTTGAATGGAAAGATCATGGTTCTCAAAAGATTGAGATGATTGATGATGAGCATCACATCGCAAGGTTTTCGTTTGATACAACACAAGTGTTGGGACAGGATCATGTGGATTTGAAACTCACGGCAACCGATGAAAATGGTTTATCGCAGTCATCGGATTTTGTGTTTAAGATCAACAATTTAGGATCGGCAACGATCGATGGGGCTGTGCTCAAAGGGCCAGCTCAGCATGTGATTGTTTCGGCTGTGGGGCTCAAATCGGATGGCACAAGAATGATTTTAGGACAAACGGAAACAGATGATTGGGGCAACTATGCTTTGAGAATTTCGGAATGGGCTGGCCCGATCCTTTTCACTGCCGGACAAAATTCTGAAAAGCCGTTGAACTCCAAATACTTGGATGAATCAAGCAAACGCTATGTGCTATGGGGCGAACATATCATGAGCTCTGTTCTGCCCAGTTTTGAGCCTCTGAAAGAGCAGGCGCTGATGATTACGCCCTGGAGTGATTTGGCCTGGCAGATGGCACTTACAAGGGCGATGGATGAAAGCCTGGAGAATAAGATAGAAATATATCTTAACACATTGAATTCTATAGGAAATTTCTTTGCATTGGCGCAACCCGTGAAAACGATTCTATCGAGAAGACCGTCTGATTTTACTGAGATGCACGTGGGGAATGTCACTGAATCCGATCGATTGATGATTTCGTTAGTGTGTTTCAGTGAGCAGGCTGCTCTTTTAAGCAGCGAGATTTATCCGGATGAATCTTATCGATTGAGTGCATTGGATTTGCTTGAGCTTTACAGACAGGATCTGGCTGTGGATCCTTATCTGGATGGTTCATACGGGCAGTCCAGTCTGAGGTATGTAATGATGAATGGAGAAGAATATATTGTGCCACAGGATTGGTTTCGGTGGCAGTTACCCCTGGCTTGCGCAAGTTGGCTGAATGACAGTGAAAAGAACCAAACAGGTTTGTCGCCGGTGGAATTAGGTGATCAGCTTTATAGCATGTCTTTTCGCGAAGATCCCTTGCTTTTCAATCCCAATACTACCCCCAGAGAGATTCGCTCTGAAGATGTAAAGATTTCTTTATGGATGAAACCTGTCGCTTTAGGCAATGAATGCTGCTCGCAGCCTATGACACGCTTTACTCGTGACGATGTTTTGTCGGGAGCGAGACTGAATCGTGCATCTCATGCATCTGAGGATGTATTCTTTTTATTGGAAGTGCATGATGATATTGGCATTGTTGATGTCGATTTTAATCTGTTTTCTGGCTCAGAAAGCAATCATTTCCGTCGAGGAGATTCAGTTCTTGGAGCGGAATCAGGGCGATTTTATGGCATTTTAGAAGTGCATGAAGAAAGCACTGAAGTGATTCAAGTCGTCGTTACTGATGCACTCAATCAGCGTCATGAAGCTTATTATGTGACGCATATCGATCTTCAACCTCCTGCTTTTACATATATTTCCCCTCTGATGGACAGGCTTGATCAGGAACCGGTTCTTTATACACATGAAACAGAAGTTCTCATTGATTTTAAAATTGATGATTTGACAGAGGTTTCTGTAACTGTTGAATCCTTAACGGATTTAGCTGCTCTTACGAAAGATGCTGGAGATACATATCATCTGGTTATTCATACATCTTCTTTGCCTGAGGGCAGCTATGAGATTTTGCTCAATGCTACAGACAGCTTAGGACAAAAGACGACTTCTCGCCTTCATCTGGAGTTGGATCGCACTCCGCCGATCTTATCGGTGACTTCGGATGAATTGCTCGATCATCTCTCTTTCGATGTCGATGGAAATATACAAAATCCTGTTTATTTCAGAATAGATGGAAGTGGTAGTCAAGTGATTCGTCGATGGCCTTCGCGATGGTCGAAAGAGGACGAATCGCCTTGTATGTTGAGATTACAGTTAGGGGATGATCGCGCACCATTGCTGCCGAGTCATCAGCATGCTCATTTTGAAATCGAACGCAGCATCGGCAATGATGTGGTGTCTTTTGAATGGACGCCCAATCAGACAGAAGAACTCCGTTCTGAGATGATCATTTATGCAGGTTACCTGCCGTCTGATCCCGGTGCGATTCCTTTTGATCCGATGCGCGCTGACTTTGTTCCCATAGTAGTTCATTACCAAATCCGAGCCATCGATAATGCGGGTAACTCATCTGAAATCAAAGATTTTTCACTTGTGTTGGAGTCTATTCCACCACCTGTAATTGCAGTTTTGGAGACAGCTGCACCGAGCGATTTAGATGCCATTAATGGATATGAGTTCGAGATGCTTGAAGAGATACCGTCTGCCTGGCCAGGACTCTTTCATCATCAGATGGGTGAAAAGATTCTCTTGAGCGCGTTTTCGATTACCAATCCGCACGATAGACCTATTTCAGTTCGACTGAACGGGGCTCATTCAGTGCATTTAATGGCGATGTCAGAGGCTGTAAAAAAAGTGTTTAATACTTACCCATTGGGGTCGATTCAAACTCCTGCCTGTTTCTTTGATGCTGGTGTGAATACAAGTCAATTTTGTGCTTATGGTGTGGATTGGAGTGGTAATCAATTCACTATGATTGGTTGCGAGCGTTTTCATGTGCCGCCGAGTTTTGAGTTCTATCCAGAGGTTAACTTCTATCCATCAGAAATAATTACACTTTCTCCTGGAGAAACGGTTCGTGCCATCGCGTATTTACCTCCCTCCATGGTAGAGATAGAGGCACCGCAATGGACGAAATGTGTGAGCATGGATGAGCCAGAGTGCCAGATCTCATTACAGACAGGACGCATTCTCTGGTATGACAGTTTGCTTCAGGCATGGCATTATGGCATGCACTATGTGCGATGGAATGCTGTATTGTTGCAGTCGGTATCACCTGTAACAATTACGCCTTTTGTGAACGAAGTCAATGGAAGGGAAAGTTCGATAACTCTTCAAATTTTAAAAGAAATACGAAACTGATTTGGAACAGTGCGCATCACCGGAAACGCGAATAAATGTGGGTTGTTAAAAACATCAAAAATGAGTATACTGATCCAATCTTTTTTTGAAGGAGTGAGAATGAAAAAGTCTTTTTGTTTTATCATGTTGGCGATCTCGCTTTTGGGATGTGATGATGACGATACTGTTGCTGATGCAGGGGATGCGACAATTCCGAGTGAGCAGCAAAAAGATTCCTCCGCAGAGCGGTTGGATGCTTCTTCCGATGCTGCGAGTCAATCTGATGCATCGGTAGAGACAGACGGTTCGGAGGATGCATCGGTAGAGACAGACGGTTCGGAGGATGCATCGGTAGAGACAGATGGTTCGGAGGATGGATCGATAGAGGAAGACGGTTCAGAGGATGGATCGATAGAAACAGATGCATCAGAAGATGCGGGTGAAGTTATTTATTATCATTCCTGCCAAGAGCTTAATTCGACATCCTGCTTTTTCCACTATGACTGCGATGATGATCAGGTTTGTGCCAATGTGGCTGCTCCTGGAGATTATGAGACGCCGTGCTGTATTACTGGAACAAGAGGGACAGATCCTTTGGGTACGGACTGTATTAATGATGAGACAGAACCTTATAGTAAGACTTGTGCCTCTGGCCTTTGCGTTGCTCCTGGTAGAGAGAGAGAAGGATATTGCTCAGGAGAATGTACTTCAGATGATGATTGCCCCAGAGACAAAATGTACTGTTATCTTCTTATGGGTGTATGCGCGCCTCTTTCTACTGGTCAGAAGTAACCAAGATGGATGCACGCATACCCGGTTTTTATCGCTTAAGTTTGCCCGAACGTCAGCAAGAGATCGCTGAACGAAGTGGATTTTTAAAGGAAAAATTGGATTCGATTGCGCATGAATGCCTCGGCTTTGAGCGCGCGAATCAGATGATCGAGAATTGCATTGGTGTATTAGAATTGCCTGTGGGATTAGGTTTAAACTTTCTCATTAATGGAAAGGATTACCTGATCCCAATGGCCACCGAAGAGCCGTCTGTGATCGCTGCGGTGAGCCATATTGCAAAGCTGGTGAGAGCTTGTGGTGGATTTCAGGCATCTGCCGATCGCGGGGTCATGCGCGCTCAGCTTCAGATCATTGAAGCTGAAAGAATCGATGAGACGGTTGGTTGCATTCAATCTCATCGGGAAATGATCCTGGATGCAGCGAACCGCTTTCTTGCTCGGATGGTTGAGCGCGGTGGCGGGGCAATTGATCTTGAAATTCAATCCTTTGGACCGCCTGATAACATGGTGGTTGTGCATTTGCTCATTGACTGTATGGATGCAATGGGAGCGAATGCCTTAAACACTGTGGCAGAGGGGGTTGCTCCTCTGTTGGAACAGATCACGGGTTGTCCTGTTAACCTGCGAATTCTGTCTAATCTGGCGGATCGAAGGCTGGCGCGGGCTCATTGCGCTGTTGATATACAACTCCTTAAAACAAAAGAATATTCAGGCGATTTCGTCGCGAAGCGAATCCTTTCGGCGGCCCGTTTGGCCGAAATCGATCCTTACAGGGCGGCTACTCATAATAAAGGGATTATGAATGGGATCGATGCGGTCGCTATCGCTACGGGGAATGACTGGCGGAGTCTGGAGGCTGGCGCCCATGCTTATGCGGCATTGCACGGGCGGTATCGCTCGCTCACATCCTGGAAAATCGTCGATCATCAGCTTGTAGGGCAAATCGAATTGCCTCTTTCTGTTGGCATTGTGGGGGGGGCTACTTCTGTTCATCCCTGTATTAAAACCCTTAAAGAATTGATGGGTTGCCAGACTGCAAGGGAACTGGCTTCTGTGATGGCTGCGGTTGGACTGGCTCAAAATTTAGGTGCGCTTAAGGCTTTGGCTTCCGAAGGCATACAGCAGGGTCACATGGCATTGCATGCGCGTCAGGTGGCTTTGGCTGCAGGCGCTCAGGATGAGCAAGTTCGTGAAATTGCAGAAAAAATGATTCAAAATCGTGAGATTAGTCTCTCTGCTGCGATGGGATTGTTAAACGATGGGAAAGATCGCTGAAGGCTGTGCGCCCGGCAAAGTGATTTTATTTGGCGAGCACGCGGTGGTGTATGGTCAGCCTGCTGTGGCGGCAAGTTTATCGCTGACATTGCGCGTCCGAATTCAGGAAGCAGAATCAGGGGTTTGCGTCGATATACCCGGATGGCTGCCCGCTCCTTTAATGTTATCGGAACATCCCAGTGAAGCTTTGGCGATCGCTTTAAATGCCTTGTTGAATGCCTTCGGTCTGAACAGTTCCATGCCTCTTTTGGTTGAGGTTGAGGGTGATTTACCGTTAGGTGCGGGGCTGGGATCCAGCGCAAGTCTGGCCGTCGCCTTTACGAGGGCTTTGGCGCAATTTAAGGGCGTTTCCTTACCCGACGCTGAGTTATTGCGCATCGCAGGTGAGGCAGAGCGCGCGTTTCACGGGCATCCCAGCGGATTGGATCACACGACGATTGTGCGTCAGACCTGTATTCGCTTTCAGCAGGGAACTGCGCCGCAAGAGATTCATGTGTCTCAAAAACTGCCTCTCGTCATCGGTTGGGCGAGGCGGGAGCCTGGAGGATCCCGGCGGGTGATCAGCGAATTGAGAGCGCGCATGAGTCGGTATCCGGAGTTATATGAGCCTTTGTTTAAGGCGATGGGTCAGATTTCGGACGATGGCGCTCAGACGCTGGTGAAAGGAGACTGGGAGCGTCTTGGCACGCTTTTTGACTTGGCACACGGCTACTTAGCGGCTCTGGGCGTGAGCAATCTCGACAACGAACGGATGATTTCGATTGCGCGGCGTGCGGGGGCTTTGGGCGCAAAACTGACGGGCGCAGGGGCTGGTGGTGCGGTGATTGCCGTCGTGCGCGAAGAGCAAGCGCCGGAGATCGCTCAAAGTCTTCGTGAAGCGGGCTATGGTGCATTGGTCAGTTCAATCGCATCCCATTCTCTGTCTGTAAGCGATCAAAAAAGCGCATCATTTTGAAGAGTTCGGCGTTCCGAACAGAGTTCTGAAAGATTTGTGAAAAAGAGGGGTCTTTTGTGAATCAGCGCATTGTTGGATTGGATATTGGGGCTGAGACTTGCAAACTCGTTGAATTAAATCACACATCTGATGGGTATCAGTGGGTTCGTAAGGCGTTGCAACTACATCATAAACAGCCACTCAAAGTGGCCATGGAGATGTTGCAATCTATTGATTTTAATCAGGTTTCTTTTGCTGCAGTGACGGGGCGGGGAAGCCGTGGACTGGCTTTGGAGCGCATTCCTTTAAAGGCTGCTGCCAGCCGCGGAATGACTTTTTTATATCCCAAGTTAGAGCAGGCCACGCTCATCTCGATCGGCAGTCACGGCTTTTATCTATTGGAACGCCATGGACAAGGGCGCGAGATTATTAGAGAAAATGCGAGATGCTCTCAGGGAACCGGCAACTTTTTGCAGCAATTGGTGGAGCGCTTTGGACTGACGGTTGAGCAGGCGAGTGCGATGACCGCCGATGTGTCGAATCCAGCGCCTCTGTCGGGGCGTTGCCCTGTCATTTTGAAGACAGATATGACACATCTTGCCAATCAGGGGGAGAATCAGGAGCGGATTTTGGCGGGGCTCTATGATGCTGTCTGCGAAAATGTGCAGGTACTGATCAAGCCCAACTCCTCTCCAAAAGATGTGATCCTCACGGGCGGAGTCTCCCTATCTCCGCGAATTCGAAAGCATTTTGAATCGTTCCTGTCTCAGCATGGGATGGTATTGCATGAGGGACAGACTGACGATCGGTTTGTGGAAGCGCTGGGGGCGGCTCTGATTGCGGCCGAGAATCAGTTTCATGCTGCACCATTGGATGCCTTGGTTCAAAATCTGCCGGATCTGTCTTTTGAACGCTTGCCGCCGTTGAGCGCATATCGCGATCAAATCGTACGCCTGAAAGCTCCGAAACCACAGATTCCCGATGTGCCGACTGAAGTTGTGTTGGGTGTGGACATCGGTTCCACGGGGTCGAAGGCGGTGGCTTTTGCCATCAAAGAGCGCAAGGCGGTCTGGGAATCCTATATGGATACCTGCGGCAAACCCATCGATGCAGCGCAAACCCTGGTGAGCCGTTTTATTAAAGATTCTCGCGGGTTATTACAAGTTAAAGCCATCGGTACGACCGGCTCCGGACGCGAAATTGTGGGATCTCTGATGGCCAGCTGCTTTGGCCCGGATCGCATCTTTATCTTAAATGAGATCGCCGCTCACGGCGAAGGTGCGCTCTTTTTTGATGCTCAGGTTGACACCATCTTTGAGATCGGCGGCCAGGATGCCAAATACATCCGCTTGGAGGATGGACGCATTTGCGATGCTGCCATGAACGAAGCGTGCAGCGCGGGCACTGGATCGTTTATTGCCGAGCAGGGACAGAAATTTGAAGGTGTCAGCGATGTGATTCAAATGGGACAGATTGCAATGAAGGCCGAAGAAGGCATCTCTTTGGGCCAGCATTGCTCTGTTTTTATGGCTGAAATCATCGATGACGCGGTCGCTGCGGGGCTCAAAACAGAGACGATCATCGCAGGAATTTATGACTCGATCATTCAGAACTATCTCAATCGTGTAAAAGGCAATCGCTCCGTTGGTAAGCGTATCTTCTGTCAGGGAATGCCTTTTTCGTCTGATGCCCTGGCTGCGGCTGTGATTCGTCAGACCGGCAGTGCGGTCGTGGTGCCGCCCAATCCGGGCACGATCGGTGCTTTGGGAATTGCCCTTCTGACCATTAAAAACCTGGATCTGAATGCAGAACTCCTTGATTTAACACAATTTTTGAAGGCGAAGGTGATCCAAAAGGATTGCTTTATCTGCCAGGCCAACAAGGGGTGTGGCGGATCGGGCAATCATTGTCGCATCGAGCGCTTAAAGACTGCTGTGGGCGATCAGCAAAAAGTCTTTTTATGGGGAGGCAGTTGTTCCCTTTACGATCAAGGGGTTAAGAGCCGCAAGCTCGAGCACGATGCACCCAATCCATTCAGGGAACGTGAAGATTTACTTCAGTCTTTATTGCAGCCTTGTCTGACCGAGCGCGGAGCGAAAAAGATCGCTTTGTGTAATGAATTCGGCACCAAAGCGCTCTTACCCTTCTTCTCAGTCTTTTTCTATGAGTTGGGATTCGATTTGTCCCTCTTTGAGGGGAGAACACATGATGTATTAAAGAAAGGCATCGAGGTAGCCAGTATTCCGTTCTGTGCGCCCTTGCAGCTTTATCACGGGGTGTTGACTGAAATCGCTCAGGCTGCGCCGGATTATGTCTTTTTACCCATGCTGCGTTCATTGCCGCGCTGCAAAGATGAGACCTCTTCGACGACCTGTCCCATGGTTCAGGCGAGCCCGGATCTGGTGGCTTCTCAATTTGCATGGGATCCCAAAACGACGCTGCTGTCACCCAGAATCGATATGGGTGCAGAAGATCTGTCTTCGGAGATCTTTAAGAAATCTTGCGGGGATCTTGCGGCGCAACTGGGGGTATCAGAATGGCAGACCGCCTATGAAAAAGCATTGGCGGCCTATCTTCAGTTTACATCCCGCTGCCTTGAGATCGGTCAGAATGCGCTGGATTACGCGCGGGAACATCACAAGTTTGCTGTCATCGTATTAGGTCGCGCTTACACCATCTATAACCCGATTCTGAATTCTAATATCCCGAATTTATTGAGAGAACAGGGCGCTTTGGCCATCCCCGTCGATTGCTATCCTGTAAGCGATGACATGCCGGTCTTCAGAGACATCTATTGGGGATACAGCCAGATAAACCTCAGAGCCGCGCATCAGATCCGCCGAAGAGAAGGTGAATATGCCATTTTTGCTTCGAATTACTCCTGCGGCCCCGACAGCTTTAACCTGCATTTCTTCAGTTACATGATGAAAGGGAAGCCGTTTGGGATCATTGAGACCGACGGGCATGCGGGCGATGCGGGCACCAAGACGCGGCTTGAAGCCTTTTTGTATTGTGTAGCCGAGGATCAGCGCCTCACCCAGGCGGAACGGCAAGCACGCTATCGTACGAATTTTAAAGCGATTGAGGCTCAAAAGATCGATTTGCTGGATGCGCGCATTCGGGATGAGGTGGTGGAGATTCCACCGATGGGTGTGGGATCGCCTGCAGCGGCGGCTGTGTTGCGTGCGGATGGCGTGCGCGCGGAAGTGCTGCCCCTGCCCGACAGAGAAACACTCTATTTGGGTCGCAAATATACATCGGGTAAAGAATGTATTCCGCTCACATTGACGATGGGTGCGATGCTACAGCGGATTCAGAATGAGCCCAATCCCGACGAGCGGTTTGCCTTCTATATGCCGACGGCCGATGGTCCCTGCCGCTTTGGGGTTTACAACCTGCTGCATAAAATTGTCTTTGAACAACTGGGGTTAAAGGATCGCATCCAAATCATCGCGCCCATGGATACCGATTATTTTGCGGGCATGCCTGCGGATTTGGAGTTGCGTCTGTGGGTGGCTTTTGTGGCCTGTGATTATCTGTTGGCTGCCTTGCACGACACTCGCCCTGTGGAGCTCATTCCGGGAGAGGCGCAAAGAATCTTTGATCGCTATTACGCGCAGTTGATTCAGAAGTTTGAGTCTACCCCCGGAGGCAGCCTGATTCACGCGCTGGGCGAGCTGGGCGGAAGCCTGTTTGGTATTCGCCAGATCCTTCTGGATGCGGCTGCTGAATTCGCCAAAGTAAAGGATTTTACAAAGCTTTTGCCCACTGTCTCTTTGGTGGGAGAGATCTATTGCCGACTGGATCCCTTTGCAAACGATTTTGTGGTCGACAAGCTGGAATCGCGCGGTCTGAAGGTGCATATGGCGCCATTCAGTGAGTGGCTTGAATACACCAATCACCTTCAAAAGATGCGCGTTGCGATCGGTCAGCCCCGTGAAGGTGATGCTGCTGCGACCATCCATGTGACATCTGCGATTATGAGCAGCGTAATGGACGATGTTTACAGCATTTTCTCACGGGCTCTGAAATGGCCTGTGCGTATGACCGTAAAGGATGCGATCGCTGCCTCTGAGCCTTATTTGAGTGAAGATCTGGTGGGTGAAGCGGTGCTGACGGTGGGCGGACCTCTGTTTGAGTTTGCACATGGTGTGATACATGGGGTCTGTTCGGTGGGGCCGCACGAATGCATGCCGAGCAAGGTGGCCGAAGCGCAATTCTGCCATGTAACCGATGAGTTACCTGTATTGCATGTGCCATTGACGGGCGATGGTCTGAACCGCGAGGCGCTGGATGCGTTTGCCTTTGAAGTCAAGCGTCAGTTCCATTCGCAGCATGATTCACACAAGAGAGCCCATCGCATCGCTGTGATGGAGACTCCCGATCGCACCTCTGTGCCGCATTGGGCGGATCGTCTGGGCAATCAAGTGGCGTCGGTGGCCTTAAAAGCCATTCATCAGGTGGGTAACTTGTCGAATTTATTCAAGAAAGAGGAGGAAAGCCGTCCTCAGGAGAAGCATTCGCAGTTACCCGGAACGGGGCCTGGCAAAGTGGGACTTCGCTGGCCTCCAACCGAAGGTTCAGTGCCTCGGGTGTAGTCTAAGGTCGATCGCGATAGATCTGGCGGAGTACTTCATCCAAAGGCACCGTGACTGTGAGGCTGTATTCCCCTTTTTGCGAAGCTTTCTTCGGTGCCTTCATCGTCTTTTTGATGATCTGAAGTGTCGCTGGATCATATTGAATCGATTGATCTTTTTCCTGATTTGAGGGCGTCAGCTCGTGGGTCAGTTGCGCCAGTTTCTGATCGATTTTCGCGAGCGCATTCTTATCGGCTGTAAGCTTGCAGCTGCTGTTGCAAGGATGGTCGATGGGAAAACTGATCGACAATGTGAAAAGAGATTGCTTGCTGTCATATGAAGCGAAACGATTTTTTAATAAATTCGAATGGTTAGAAAGGTAGTCCTCTTTGAAGAGAATGAGCTCAATCGAGCCTTTTTGTTGCTCGATCTCTTTTTGAAGTCTGTCTGATATGCGCAGCGACTGGGCTTCGCGAAAGCGTTCGAGAGCGATGCGTGGCTGGCCGTCGTTTTTGGCCTGGAGCCCCTGCGCAAAGAGGCGATCGGCCAAACTTCCGTTGGCTACGCTGAGCGGCTCCTGTTCAATGGCTTTTCGCTCTAACTGCGCGATTTGATTCTCGTTTTTTTCCAATTCGGCGCGCTTCCGGTAATTGCGATCGAGCGCTGGCCGGACGACCTCAAAGTAAGGCTGGTATTCTTTTTCGAGCAAAATGGCTTCTAAAATCTGCGCTTCCTTGTCATACAATTCCTGCCGCCGGTAAACATCCGCCTTTCCCCATTTTGCATGATAGTTTTGGGGTTCCTGCTGTAAGACCTGATCGAAATGCTGGTGCGCTTCTTCGAGCTGATTCTGTGTCACCGCCTCTCGTCCCAGATCGATTTCTTCCTGGATGGGATCGTGACAGGCAGGGAGCGATAACGCTCCGAAAACAAAGAGGAAAATGAACGAGAGTGAGGGCGCTTTTTTCATGATGCGCGGCTTGCCTCATCGGAATCAGAGTCCAAAAGGGGTTCGTCAATGAGACCCAGCGCATTGAAATCCTGCGCAGCTTTCATGGCAGAAGACAGCTTTTCGGGTTGTGTTGTGGCCGTCTGACGCGAGAGCAGAAGCAGGTTGGAATGAGACGTGTCCAGCTGTTCCCGCGGTGAGTCGCTCAGTACGATGATCGATGTAGCGGGTAAAAGCCTTTTGATTTCAAGATATTGACCCAGAACCGACTGAGGCCTGTGCGCAGCATCGATAAAGAGATGGGAGATGACTCGGTTTTGCATCAGAAGGTAGTTGCTTAGGGTTTCAAGCGACTCAAAAGCGACGAGGCTGTAACCCTGAACCGAGAGGATGGAACCTAACAGACAATTGTAATCGGTGTCTTGTCCCAGGATGATGACTTCTTCGGAATCTGTTTGCGGTGCGATGGTGGGGAGGAAGAGGGTCTCTTCTGGCTCTGTCGAGACTTGTGGCTGAATGGGCAGCAGCAATGTGATTTCGGCGCCGCTGGACAGAGATTTTAACTCGAGTCGGCCCTGGTGGGCGCGCGCGATCCCTTTGGCAATGGCGAGACCCAACTTTGTGATTTTATTGCCGTTTTCGTCGGTCTGATAGGGCAGAAATGCGCAGTCCCGAAGGGGCGATGGCAGGCCCGGGCCTGTGTCCCGAATGGTGAGTTCCAGCTCGGTATTCGGGATTTCATTGATTTCGAGCGTGATAGAACCTTCGTTGACCAAGGCATTGCGCGCATTGATGATCAGATGACAAAGCATCAGCAGGAAAAGCGTCTCATTGCCTTCCAGCAGCAGGTCATGGTCGAGCGATAAGACCGAAAAAGAGATCTGTGAAGGCAGAATGAGAGGCGAAATGCGCTGAATGCGCATGAGAAGATCTGAAAGCTGAAATTCCGTCTTTTCAATCGGGAGATCGCCGTTGATTCGCTGCAAGCGCTCGGTGAATTGCTGAATCTTCTGGATGTGGTTTTTGATATATAATAACGCAGAACGCTGCTCTGACGGATTGATGGGATGCTGAAGAATTTCGAGCTGAGGTTCAATATCGTCAGCGATGTTGCGATAACGCTGGGCGATCTGTGAAACCAGGTGACCGATTTCCTGTTGCTTGATGTCGAGGTTTTTTTGCTCCTGCGTCTGCTGCAAATTGGTGACTTCTTCTAAAATGCCTTTGGCGACAAGGACTTGAGAGTCCGTTCGGGCGAGGACGATGCCCGAAATCTGGAACCACCGCCAATTGTGATTGAACGCATCGCTCGTCATTTTCAAACACAGCGAAAAGTGATTTTGGCCCTCTATTTGCTGTAACAGGCAATCCCAGTTTTGAGGATCAATTTGTTCCTTTACAAGTGCGAGTTGTGTATTGTTCAGTTCAAAATCATGCGCTTTGGACCAGGCTGGATCGATAGAGAGCTGACCTTCCCGATAAGACCAGTCACCGATCGAGAGATCTTTAAAAATGTCTTGATGAAACTGATGTGTCTGTTGTGTGAGAACCTGCTTGAGCAGCAGAAAAGCGCTGATGCCTGCTGTAATAAAAGTGAGCCAAGCCACAGGAGTGCCTGAAATGATGGCTGCAGATAGACCGATCAATGCAGCCATACAAGTGAGAACAGCGCCTATTTGTTGCTCTAAGCAAGCGTAATCTTGACCATTTTTGGATTTTGCCATTCCTGCTTCGCTCTGCTTTTAAAACAAGAGATGATGGATTTTTAATGCTGATTATCCATTGGTTATGGGATGGAGCGACCGATGAAGCGAATTTCGCTTAAGGCAATGTCTTTCCAGCGGCTGCCTGCGGTGGATTGGCTGACAGTGATCCGCAGTTTGCTTGTATTGAGGCTGAGATCAAAAGTTTGCCAGCCTCGGCTGTCTTCAATGTTAAAGACTTGCTTTGGGGCGTTTTCGGCCGTGATGGTCAGCTGTTTGACGCGGGCGTTTTGTGTAAAAAGATCGCCATATTCGGCGTTGTTCCATTGAAATCCGTTGGCGATTTCAAAGGCGACGATTTGGACGGGGGATTCAAACTCGATGTCGAGCCAGGCCGGGCCGCTGCCTTTGGTTTGCCAGGAGCTCTTCAGATCGCCGTCTGCAAGATTTTGAGGATCAAAGTTATATTTGAGGCCTGTTTTGCCTGTAAAGCTTCCCTGGGTGGAAGAGGCGACGATGCGTTTGATGGGTAGAACCTCGGGCAATGCGGGATCCGCATTTTCGGGCGGCTGAGGCGGCTGAACATCGCTATCTGCCTGATCCTGAACGTCTTTTTGATCCTGTGGCGAGATTTCTGGCGGCGTATCGATGACTTCGACGGGATCCGGTTCGGCAGGGTCTTCGGGCGGTTGGTACGGTTCGGGAAATGGAGGCATGACTGGATCCTGGATGGATGCGTCTGGAGCTGCTGGTTCAGGCGGCAACGGTAAAACGGGCGTGACGGGGTCTGGTGCCGGTGTCTCTTTTGTAGAGGGCAGCTGCGCGTTTTGAGGCCATTGCAGCTCTATCTTGGGGGCTTCGGGATCCTTTTTGGGCCATTGCGCATTTTGGGGCCAGCGAGTCGCTTCGGCGGGATCGGGCTTTTGGGGCTCCTGGGCGAACCATTGCGGCGGATTCTGCGGTATGGGTGCAGGCTTTTGCTGTGCCGCTTGTAATTCGGTATCTGTGTTTTTTTGTTGGGTTTTTTGCGTGAGATCTTCCGGACGGGGTTTGGGGGTGAGCGGAGTCATGGGTTCGAGGGGCTCAAGCACATCCTGAGACGTCAAGACCGTTTGATGGAGATCTGAATCGGTCCATTTGACCGAGACGATGACCGATTTTTTTACTTTATGTTCAACGAGTTCGATGAATGTGCGCGCCAGATCGGTCATGCGGTCGGGGGCGGTCTGCTGGCGGCCCAGGAGATAGCGCATCAGCAGCTGACGGACTTCGTAAATATGGGGGACGACGGAGCGCTGCAATCGGAGAACGACCCAGGGCTGTCGCTCCAGAGTGGGCGTTTCGGGTTCAAGGCGAATTTGCAGAATCAGTTCTTTGAGTTTGGGGAGCTCTTCGAACAGGACTGCTGGATCTAAAATATCGAGATTGCCCACCAAAATGATCCAGGCCTGCGTCTGCGTCAGAGGCAACGGCTGGTCGAGGGCGTCGGTCGTTTTGCAAAGCACATGGGCGACGATGCGCTGTTCCGCCTGGGCTTCCACTTCGGAGCGACAAAGCGGTCGGCCCAGGATGCCGTCGAGGGATTGAGCGGCTTCTACGAGGCTGCTGTCGGGATCGGAGCTCGCGCATCCCCAGAAGAAAACAGAGATGCAACCAATTAAAAATAAAAGGATTTTTTGATTCACGGTTCGCCCTGATGTGCTTTGGAAGATCCGCGCATCGGCAATTGTGGCAGCGATTGGGGGAGCGGTTTAGGGGTTGCCTTCGACGCGTCGCTTTCATGGGGTTGCGCGGGTTGAGGTGAGAGCGGACGTTGCGGCATCGATTGTGAAGGCCTCGCTGGATTTGGGGTCGCCTGCGGCATCTGTTGCATGGGCTGCGAAGGCCTCTGTTGTGCCTGGTTTGCGATCCATTGAGGGCTGACGATGGGCATCGAATGCGAAGGTCGCTGAGGCACCGGATTCGCCGGACGCGGGGTGACCTGAGGCATCAGTTGCGAAGGTCGGGGCGTCGTCTGACCGGCCAGCATTTGAGGACTGACGATGGGCATCGCGCGGGAAGGTCTCTGCGGCGCTGCAGGCGTTTGCGGGGTGACCTGAGGCATCGGTTGGGAAGGTCGCTGCTGCGTCTGGTTTGCGATCCATTGAGGGCTGACGATGGGCATCGCATGCGAAGGCCGTTGAGAGGTCGAGCTCGATGGAATCGGGCCTGATTGCGGCATCTGTTGCGATGTGCGCGCTGCCTGCGGCCTGGGCGTCGGATTTTGTGCAGGCGGCGTGAGGGGCATAAAGGGCGCTGGCGTAAGATGTTTTTGCGCAGCCGGGTGAGGCAGCGGATGCGGGGGTTGGGCAGGCTGTGAGCCCGGCTGAAGGTTAGGCTCCGCGCTTGTGCTGCCTTGATTTTGCTGTAAATACAATGGGATAGGTCGCGAAGGCCGCGAAGCGCCCGGGGTATGCAAGGGTCTTGGCGTAGACGACATGGGCAGAGGCGTTGCGGCGGTGGGCAATGGGGCCTGAGCTGTATGCGGTGCGGTCGACGGAGCGCCTTTAACGAGCGGTGGAAAGACCGGGATGGCCCCTGTTTTGGGCTTGTTGGAGCCTGGTTCCGCATGCGGTGCGTCTGGATGCGCTTGATCCTGGATGGGCCGAATGATCGGCATGCCGCTCGGCAAGGTGGGGCGCAGAGGGTGGGTTGCGGGCGCTGTGCCTGGCGTTGATGGGGGCTGAGCAGCCTCCTGCGAGCCGGGAAGATCGCGCTGCGGTAAATGTAAATGCCGTAAGGCATGGCCTCGCATCGGAATTTTGAAATCCTGGCCCTGCCCTTCGGTGGGCGGCGTTTCTTTGGTGGCCGATGCAGGCTGCTGACCGAGCATCTGTGAGAGATAGCGCTCCGCTTCGTCGCTGATCGCCTGGCGAACTTCGGGATTCCCCGTCGCATTGGGTTCTGGAACTGTGCGCCCGGCTTCGCGATCGCGTCGATCGGCCCGGCGGATGTCGCGTTCGTAGGTGCCGTTTTCGATCGCCTTTATGGTTCGATCCCAATATTGTTCGTAACTGAGCAGGCGCTGGAGCAGGTTTTGGTAGCGAAAATTGCTGACCGCGTCTTTAGGAAAAGGCATGCGGCGAATGCGGCGCGCCAATTCATCGCGTTGCTGCAGAGGGAGGCGCTTTTCGATGCCCGCAAAGCTGAATTCAAACGCCTTTCTTAAGGCTTCGAGTTCTTGTTCCAAGGCGCTAATCGGATCCGGCATTGCATTTCCTTGATGCTGCAAAGGGCGCCTAGTTTAACGGCTTGCGGAATCATGGGCAAACGATGTGTGCGCTTCAAATGCAATGAGGTCTTTTCTCTTGTTCCTTTGAGCGAAAGTTGTGTACAGAAAGTTCGCTCGCATGAGGCCTGATTTTGCAGGCGAATGAGTAATCATTTAATGAAATCGAGGGGTTATGAATCGTCCACAAGCCGTAGCAGCCACTAAGCTTTTTATGGCGACGCATGGTGAAGCGCTCGCGTTGCATTTGCCCAAAATGATTCAGGAAAAACTGCAAAACCAGTCGATGCTGATCGAGCATGTCTGGTCTTTGGGTGAGGCGCTGGAAGTGCGCTTCTGGGGCTACGAGCGTTCCACCATTTTTTATATGGGCAGCGCCATCGAGCCTTGCGACGGCGGATACAAGGTGATGCTGGCCGCCGGCGTGCAAAAAATCTGGCGCACCACGGGCCTCGGCGAGTCGATCGACAAGCTGATCGAATATAAAATGCAGCAATTAAACGGCGGTTCGACGCCGCGATGAGCCTTTAAGCCTCTCTGTGCGAAGTTTCGAAATAAATGTCCGGGCAGCTCGGTTCTAGGGGGCATTGATAGAGCTTTCGCACGGAGGTAACTATGCTGAAGCATTGGGCTTTTTGGGGTTGTTTGCTCGCGGCGACGCCCGCTTTGGCCGAGGCGCCTTTTTGGACGGAATCGCCGCTGGATACGGGCATTGGGGCCAATACGCCCCTGACGGCAAACGCTTTTTCGCGTCTCGCTGCGGCCGCTGCGCCTGCGGTGGTGACCATCGAGACCGAGACGGTGCGCCATCAGCAGATGGATCCGTTCTTTTATTTCTGGGGCATGGACGCACCCGACTTGATGCAAAAGGGCGCAGGCTCCGGATTTATCATCCGCAAAGATGGCTATATTCTGTCGAATAATCACGTAGTTGAAGGCGCAGGGCGCATCGATGTGCATCTGCAGGATGGCCGCTCTTTTGAGGCCAAACTGGTGGGGACGGATCCGGCGACAGATGTGGCGGTCATCAAACTGGATTTGGGTTCTGAAGAGTTGCCGGTGGTGCCATTGGGCGACAGCGATGCGCTGGCCATCGGCGATTTTGTGGCGGCCATCGGCAATCCGCTGGGGCTCAGTCACACGCTGACCGTTGGCATTGTGAGCGCAAAAGGGCGCAGAGAGGTGCATCCGGACGGTCGCATCCAATACCCCGACTTCATCCAGACCGATGCGAGCATCAACCCCGGTAACAGCGGCGGGCCTCTCTTCAACCTGCGCGGTGAAGTGGTCGGCATCAATACCGCCATCAGCGCCCAGGGGCAGGGTATCGGGTTTGCGGTGCCCATCAATATGGCGAAATCCATTTTGCCCCAGCTGATCGAATCGGGCTCAGTCGAGAGATCCTGGATTGGCGTTCAAATTCAAGAGGTTACAAAGGATTTGGCCCAGGCTTTCGGACTGGATCAGGCTCAGGGCGCGCTGATCGTCTCGGTGGTGGACGGCAGTCCTGCAGCCCAGGCCGGCCTGAAGGAAGGCGACATCATTTTAAAGTTCGATGGCAAAAAGATTCAGCGCCACAACGATTTACCGCTTCTGGCGAGCACTGCGGGCGTAGGGCATCGCGCCGAGGTGGAATATGTGCGGGACGGAAAGAAAAAGACCGTCGACCTCACTCTGGAAAGAATGCCCGGAAAATCTAAGAAAGCTTCAAGAACCAAAGGATTAGAGGAGCAACAGAAGGCGGTCTCGCTCGATGCTCTGGGCTTAAAACTGGCGCCGTTGAGCGCTGCGAAGGCGAGGCAGCTGGGCATCGAGCAGGGCGTGCTGATCACGGCGATGAACGAAGACAGCCCCGCTCGCGGATTGCGCGTGGGCGATGTGATCGTGCGCTTTAATGGCAAAGATGTTGAAACCCCTGAAGATATTAAGAAAATCCTGAAAGATCACCGCAAGGGAACCGCCGTTCGCATCCTGGTTCAGCGTGAAGGCGGCCGAGCTTTTGTGGGCTTTACACTTTAATGGTCGCATTTATTGCAGTTCGCTTTGCACTGAGGGCAAAATTGGGGTTACTTTGCGTGCGTGTTGCCGAGTTCAGGAGGAACTGTGTTCCGCACTCTTTGCGCTTCAATCGCCCTCTTTGCGGGGTGCTTTGCCGGGCTTTCATCTGTAAAAGCTCAGGATATTCAAAACTTTAGGCCCGCGACCGGGGCGTGGGATTATCTGACCGTAGACAGCGCCCGGGTACAGCATCACTTTGAGTTTGTGCCGAGCCTCGTTTACAGCTATGCGCATCGCCCGCTTGAAATGGAGTACAACCCTCAGGACAAGCGGCTGCCCGCAAATATCACGGTGGACGATCTGCATAAGAACGTCATCGAAGATTTGCATATGGCGCATCTGATGCTGAGCTTGGGGGTGGAAGACTTTTTGTCTTTTGCGGTCGATATGCCCTTTGCCTGGGTCAGCGGCGAAGTGATCGACCAATATAATGATGACAGTTTTGCCTTGGGAGACCTGCGGTTACACGCCAAGGTCAACCTGTATGGGCTTGAGGATTATAAAAACAGCACCGGTTGGGGCGCAGCTGCCGCGCTGATGATGAATTTCCCCACGGGCGACAACGCGCATATGGTGGGCGAGGCGTTTTCGTCGCAGATTCGCCTGATCGGTGAGCGCAAATGGCGTTTGGGAAGTATGGCGCTCAATCTGGGCTTTAAGCTGCGCACCCAGATGCAAAAATATGAATCTTTGGAGTTAGGCAACGAATATACGTACGGCCTTGCCGGTGCGGTCAACTTGTTTGATCAGCATTTTGCCTTCATCGCAGATCTCTTTGGGGTCATTCCCGCGCAGGATGTTTTCGAGGACAGTGCGTCGAATCCCCTTGAAATGATGGGCGGTTTTCGCTGGATTTCGGGCAAGGGACCGGTGCTGACGGCTGCGGCTGGAACCTCGGTGATTTCGGATTACGGGGCTGCGCAATGGCGCCTGATGTTCGGCTTTACGTGGCACGCGCAGAGGTACGATCTGGATGGTGATGGTGTGGTTGATGAATTGGATCTTTGCCCGGATGAGCCTGAAGATATCGATGGTTACGAGGATGAGGATGGTTGCCCAGATCCCGACAACGACCAGGACGGCATCCCCGATGTGTTCGATAAATGCCCCAACGAGCCTGAAGATCGCGACGGCTTTGAGGATGAAGATGGCTGCCCCGATCCCGACAACGATCAGGACGGCATCCTCGATATTTACGACCGCTGCCCGAACCAGCCCGAGGTGATCAACGGCTATCAGGATGAGGATGGTTGCCCCGACAGCTTGCCCGATCACGACAACGACGGCATTCCCGATCAGGATGATAAATGCCCGGATGAACCTGAAACCTATAATCACTACCTGGATGACGACGGTTGCCCGGATACTGCGCCAAGGAGGTGATGGCCGCCTGCGCGCGTGTGTTGGGGGCTGAATCTCGGTCTTAAATGGGTGCTTTTAACCCTTCCTGCATCTGCGGGGAGGCCATAGGTTTGCAGGGTGATTTTTGCGCGATCGCGTTGCTCCTGTTGTAAAGGGCTCGTAAACTTGCGCTCTTGCTTTTGCTGAGGATGGAACATGTCGAACTCGCCGACGACCGCTTTTCGCATTTTGAATGCCTTGGTGATTGGCGCTTCTCTTTTCGTTTCAACAGGTTGCGACGATGATTCTGGTGAAACGCTCGATGCTGAAGAAAAAGATACTTCTGTGGGATACATCGATTCTGAAATAGATGAAGATGCTCAGGAGTTAGACGGCGAAATCGATGCGGCGGATTCTGGGGATGCGGATTCTGGGGATGCGGATTCCGGGGATGAAGATTCCGGGGATGAAGATTCCGGGGATGAAGATTCCGGGCAGGGAGAGGTTTGTCAGGCGATCCCGTTTGATGTGCGGGCCTCCGACGAAAATCACTGGAAGCTGGAGAAAACTTTCACGGGGCTGGGTGAGTTTAAAACTGTTTTGAAGCAGGCTGACTCCAATGCAGTGATCTCACATTGTGTAAGCGATGCCTTAAAGTCCGGCCTGTTGTTTTCGTTTACGGTACCGGCAACCGGATTTTGGACGTTTTCGACAGAAAACTCGAAATTGCATTTGCCGGGAGGCGATGTGGAATGGGATTCTGTCGTCGTCCTTGTAAAGAATGATTGCCAGGAAGTGATGGCATGCAACGATGATGCTTTCTCATTGCATAGCGAGGTCGGAAGCCAAAAAGCATTGTCGGCAGGGGAGTTGATTTATATCTATATCGCCAATGGTTCTCAGTCCGGACATGTGATGTCTGATTTGCAGGAAGGCTCCCAGACTGAGATCAAACTCGATTTGGTTCTGACCGCTCAACTGGAATCCAGCCGTGCGCCCACCATCGATACCAACCAGACCTATGCGCAGGCGATGCTCAGCCGTCACGGTTATGTGGCTGTGAATGTAGGCGGAACGTTTGTTCATGATATCGTGGGGATGCATTTTAGGCTTGAAGATGCGAATGACAAAGCGATTCTTCCGGATGTAGACAATCCGCTCGATGCCCATCAGATGAACAATCAGGCGCTTGCGTCCAATTATGTTTTGCCGGAGGTGCTTGAAGATGGCTATTTGTATGTTCCTTTTTTGACGGTGAATGAAAACACGCTCAATAATCAGTTTAAAGCTCAATGGGCGATGTATACCAATAGCGATAAAGTAAAGAAAATTCGGATTGCCGTGCGCGATCGTTTGGGTAACGAAAGCGACATGACTTCTCCGTTTGTCTTTCAAACCATATCGCCGTTGAGTGATGGTAAGCCATGCGGCTCGGATCCTCTTTTCCACATCTGTGGCGAGTCTTCTGCCTGTTTGCCATGCAGTTCCGCTGATTGTGCAGATTCAATGACATGCCAGTTCCAGATGGTGCCTTCACTTTTGCCGAACAGTTCCGCCTTTGTTCAAACTGTTAATCCTGATGCTCTGGATACAGCAAATAAGATCTTTGGCTTTAAGATGGTCGGAACTGATGCAGATCAGGATGTGATTGGAATTGAGTATCGTCTGGCGAATTCCTCTTGTAATTTACAAGCCTTATCTCAATGTTTAGCTGGCGAAAATCCGACTCAATGCACCACCGATGACCGCTTTTCTCAATGCTTTACAGAGGAAGATCTGACGGCCTGTGCAGGCGCGAATACAACTCGTTGCTTAACTGAAGCAGCCGTAAGTCATTTGGAATGGACTCATTGGTATAGAACGCCTTTTACTTCGGTGACATGGGATGAAAGAAATTTTACGGCGCTTTTAGCGCCCTTGGTTTTAGAGAGCGAGTATCAGATTACAGAAGTTCGCGTATATGATGCGGCTGGTCACTATGCATCTCTGGGTCAGGCGACTTCTGGTCAGAACTTTTTGGTTTTAAAGCCAACCCAGAATGCTCAGAGTACAAATGCTTCGAGATTGCTGTTCTATCGCCAGTCGCCGGATTCGATCATCTCCGGAAATCGTTGCGATCCAGCCAAAATCTTCAGCCTTTGTCAGGATGGGGATACCTGCCTCAAGCAGGCAAGCGGTTCGGGGCAATGTGTGAAAAATGATCCTCCTGCTATTCTTTTTTCTGAGGATAGGCATAAAAATAAAATTGCCAAGCAGGGCTATTTTGCAACGACTCCTGAAAATGTAAGTGTTTTCGCATCGTTAAACAATCTGGGTTATGAATTCTCTGTGGTTGATGAGCAGTTGAATGTGGAAGGTTTTTACCTTCAGGTCTTTAACCAGGATGGGGCTGTGCTCACGATGCCCGGTATTGGCAATAAATTAACGCTGACTTTGGCGGAAGTGGAAGAGTATGGCTATTGCGAGGGTGAGCATAAGTTATGGGTTAAAGGTGGCTTGTATTTTGATAAGTCACGGCTTCCTGTATCCCGGATTGCGAAGGTGAAGGTGCAGGCGTTTGACTCTGAAATGGAGAAATCGTCTGTTGTTGAATTGAATAAACGAGAGCTCCATTATTACACATTACAGGAAGGTCAGGAATATGCTGCTTCCGGAACGAATGAGGCCGCAACTCAATTCTGCCAATCACAGGAAACTGTGGCAGAGAAGTTCTTACCTTGCGATCGCTACGTCGTCTTTAATACATGCGCACGTATGCTGAACAATGATTATCAATGCCGCACGGGGAGAGGGGCCTGCGGTGGAGATGCTGATTACAACGACTATTATTGTTTAAAGACGACAGCGCCCAGTATCAGCAGGAGAGACGCGTATTATAACGAAGAAAATCATGCAGCTTATATTTACTTGGAAGGTTACGATGAGCAATGCGATGTGTCTTCGCTGGAATTGACGATTCCGGGCAATTCGGATGGCACGCCTGAGCAGGTCATTTCTGTTCCGTTAAAGTTCCGTCGGGAAGTTCTGACTTCGGATACGACGAATTGTTCTAACTGGACGACAACAACGAATGCTTGTTATCAATGGCAGGCTGCAACCTGGTTTACTTCTGATTTTTGGAGTGATCCCAGTTCCCGCCAAAATGTGCGTTATCGTTTGGTGGATGCGGAAGGACTGGCGGTTCAGCCAGAGCTCGGTCTGACGTTCAGAACGGTTACATCCGGAACAGTGAAAGGTGAGAATGAAGGATGTGATCCATTGGGAGCGAAAGGACGTTGCGCTGAAGGTCTGTCATGTGTGCAGAATTGGGCTGCGGAGAATCTCATTTCTGCCGAAAATTGGTGGATTTGCACCCAGGAATCGGCGGTGGGGCAAGGCGCGAGCTGTCCCATTTGGAATGTAAAGGATTTGGCATTCAATGCGACCAATGCCGATTTCAATGCAGTGCAATTTGCTGGAAATACAGAATATTCCGACATCGCCATACCGAGCGAGACTTGCCATGCGGGCGGTCCTGCGGAAGTCTGGCATTGGAAAGCAGACAAGGCGGGCAGTTATTTGTTTACAGTCCAGGGCGATGACTCAAGCGTCGGTAATCCTCTGCTCATGGCCCGCTCGACCTGTGTATTGGAATCCTCTCTCATTGACTGCGATCTCACTGCGAACGGAACAAAGAATTCGAGTTCGCTGGAGCTGGACGTCCGCCTGAATCAAGACATCTATTTGTTCGTGAGCGGCTATCATCAGGACGTTTACCCCGGTTTTTACGGGCGTTACACGCTCTCGGTGCAGGAACAGCAATGAGATGCAGACGCTCTCTGTTCAGATCTTAGGACGTCAGCGTTATGAGGTGACCTGGGCTTTGCAGCGCGCTCTGGCGGAGGCGAGAAAGCGGGGCGAGATCGGCGATACGCTGCTTCTGGTGGAGCATGAGCCCGTTGTTTCATTGGGAAAACACGCGGATCCCCGGAATCTGTTGATAGAGAGAGAGCGCCTGCAACAGATGGGCATCGAATGGGTGGAGAGCGATCGCGGCGGCGATATCACATGGCATGGCCCGGGGCAGCTGGTCGCTTATCCGATCTATGATTTGAGGACCGATCGCTTTAAGGTGCCCGAATACATCGCTGCGCTGGAAAATGCGATGATCGATGTCCTGGCGTTCTATGGGGTTCGGGGTGAAACAGATCCTCAAAGACCCGGCGTCTGGATTCGAAACTGTGGATTTTTAAACAGGAAAATCGGTTTCGTGGGCGTAGCCATCAGCCATTTTATTACCCGCCACGGACTGTCTCTGAACGTTTGCCCCGATCTCTCTTCATTCGATCTGATGCTCCCCTGCGGATTAAAAGAGATTGAAGTGACGAGTATCGCCAAAGAAACGGGGAAACCTGTTGATTTTGAACCTATTTTTCTGCAAATGGCCCAGGCGCTCGCCTCGCGGTTACACCGTCAATACAAGCTGGATGTGAAAGAAGATGTCTGACGATCCCAATCTGCTTTACGATAACTTCCCGTTTCCTGAATTGCATCCGGATCGCCTTTGCACCATCGGCACGCTTTTTGGCATGACGCCGGCGCCTGCGACCGCTTGCCGCGTGCTGGAACTGGGCTGCGGGCAGGGCGGCAATCTGACTTCTCTGGCCATGGTTTTGCCGGAATCGCAGTTTTTGGGCATCGATCTTTCTGAAAAAGCCATCGCGTTGGGACAGGCTGATGTGGCCACGCTGGGGCTTCAAAACATCGAGCTCCGCGCCTGCAATATTCTGGATTTGCCCGAAGACGTCGGTCTGTTCGATTACATTCTGGTGCATGGTGTGTATTCATGGGTGCCCAGAGAGGTGCAGCAGGCGATCTTTAAGATCCTGAGAAAACATCTGGCACCACAGGGGATAGGCTACGTCAGCTATAACGCTTTGCCGGGATGGCATGCGCGGGGAATGCTGCGCGAACTGTTGCTCGAACATGTCCCAAAGGATGCGCCCGCATTGGAAAGGATCGCCTCTGCGCGAAGGTTGCTGTCTTTTTTGTCGAACTATGTGTTGACGGGCAAGAATACAGCGGGGGCTTATCTGAAGCGCGAGCTCGATTTGGTGAATGGCTTAAGCGATCTGTATCTCTATCACGAGCATCTGGTCGATCACAATGAAGCCCTTTATTTTAAGGAGTTTACGCGCCGCGCCAGCGAGGAGGATCTGCAGTATCTGGGGGAGTCCGACTTTTACATGATGATGCCCGATCGCTTTGGTCCGGAGGCGGCTCAGGCATTGGAGTCCATCTCGCATGATCTGATCGAGTTTGAGCAATACATGGACTGTCTTTGCACGCGCTTTTTCAGGCGAACGCTGCTCTGTCATAAAGAGGTGGAGTTGCAGCGCAGCCTTTCGGGGCGTCGTCTGCACGAGATGTGGGTGCGTTCCCGTCTGCGACCGGAGTCTTCGGCGCCGGATGTGGCCTCCCATGCGCGTGAGATGTTTAAAGGCACTCACGGCGATCCCATCGCGGTCACCGATCCGCTGCTCAAGCTGGCTTTGTTCCGCCTGGCGTCGCGTCCGGTTGCGGGGTTGCGGTTTTTGTCGCTGTTTTCGGATGAACCCGACGAGCGCTCTGAGGCGCATTTGGGAAGCGCGATTTTAAGGCTTTACGGGCTCGATCACGTGCAGCTCGGGATTTGGCGCAGGCCGTTTACGGATCAGCCGGGTCCAAAGCCCCTCACCTCGCCGCTGGTGCGGCTTCAGGCAGATCGCGGGCAAACCTGGGTGACCAATCTCGAAAATGATATGGTGCCCATCGATCGCTTTGACGCCTGCATGCTGCGCCGCATGGACGGGGAGCATACGCACGAGCAGATTTTGAGCGGGATCGTGGAAGATTTGCATGCCGGTCGCGTTCAAATTTCGCAAAATGGGGTGGCCATCGAAGATCGCCAGGTGATCGGCGAGCTGATGTGGAATAAACTGCCCACGCTGATTGGCTCTTGTCTGTTGATGGCGTAATTATGTAACCTTTTGCTTTATAAGGCATTTTAGGCCGAGGTTGCGATGTCTGAACCCGATGTCAAATCGGATCCTTTTGAGCTGGTGCAGCGGGTGGTGGCGAGCCGGTTTCGCGTGATCGATTTGCATGCGATGGGAACGACTTGTGCAGTTTATGAGGTTGAACCGCCGGGGGTAGGGCATGCGCGCAGGGCCCTCAAGGTGTTGCGCCCGCTGGAGACGCGCGAACCGCAGGCGATGGAGCGCCTTGAGTGGTTCATTCGCCGCTTTTCGGAATTGAAGCATCCGCATCTGGAGCAGGTGTTTGAGCTCGGCTATCTGGCGGATGAGACGCCGTTTTTGCTGACGGAATGGCTGCCGGGCGTGACGCTCGATCAATATTTGCAGGAGCACGGCACGTTGTCGGCGGCGCAGGCGATGATGATTTTGCGGCAGGTGGCGCAGGGACTGGCCAAGATGCACGAGGCGGGATTGGTGCACGGCGATGTGCTGCCGCAGCATATTTTGTTGATGGGGCACGCCTCGATTGAGCGCGCGGTGTTGACCAATGCGGGCATAACCTCGCGACTTCAAACGGCTTTACCGCGCAACCTGAAGGGACCGATCGCCTTTTGGGCACCTGAGCGACTGAACGGCATGGCGGCGACCATCGCTTCGGATGTCTACGCGCTCGGTGTGCTGACTTATTTGCTTTTTTCGGGGCAATTGCCGTTCTTGCCTGAAGATACGCGAGCGAGTCTGGCGGGGAGCGATCCGGCTGCGCGCATCTGCTGGCTGCATCTCAATGCGGAGCCGCCCAAACTGGTGCCGATCGCGCAGGAGGCGGAGTTTTTGCCTCAGCTGGAGGCTTTGATCGAGCGTTCGATGGCCAAGGGCGCAGGGGATCGCTTTTTGGATGCCTGCGGCTTTTTGGATGCCCTCAATGCGCTGCAATCCGAGGCGCAGTTTCCGCGATTGTCGGTTTCGGATCTGATCGAAAGTTCAATGATTACCGATATTTCGTTCGTCGATACCGATAATTCGGGATTAAAGCCGCAGCCTCAGAACGAAAAAAATGAAGAAAAGCTGTCTAAAAGAGGGCCCAATTTATATCTTTGGGGGGGATTGGGGGCAATGGTGGGCGGTCTGACTGCGCTCGCGCTTCGTTTTTTGTAAAAAGTGATTGATATTGCTGGCGTTAGGACTCTTCGTGCGGAGCGCTTGTCAGCTTTAAAAAGACCGCTTCCAGGCTTTGGCCCGCTTCTCCCAGGGCGCGCAGTTCTTCGGGGCTGCCCTGAGCGACGATGCGCCCGTGATCGATGACCGCCATCGCGTCGCAGAGTTCCTCGGCCACACTTAAGGTGTGGGTCGAAAAAAGGACTGTCATTTTGCGCTCTTGCGCTTCTTTTCGCAGGGTGTCCTTGAGCAGCTTGGCCCCTCTGGGATCGAGGCCGACCATCGGTTCGTCTACGATCAGCAATTTGGGGTTGTGTAGGAGCACCGAGGCTAAGATGAGGCGCTGTTTCATGCCGTGGCTGAAGCTTTCGCAAAGGCTGTCGCGGCGATCGCCGATTTCAAAAAGATCCAGAAGTGCTTGTCCGCGCTCACGAATCCGGCCCATGGGCATGCGGTAGAGGGCGCCTACAAAATCGAGATATTCGCCGGCGGTCAGGCGCTCGTAGAGATGCGGGCGATCGGGGACGTAACCGAGGATCGATTTGGCCTGAAGCGGGTTTTGGGCGATGTCCCGGCCGTCGATCCAGATTTCGCCCTCGTCGGGGCTTAAAAGACCGGCGATCATCTTCATGGTGGTGGTTTTTCCGGCGCCGTTGGGGCCTAAAAAGCCAAAAATTTCGCCTTGATGCAGATGAAGACTGAGATGGTCGACCGCAGTTAACTGCCCGTATTTTTTAACGATTTCTTTTAGAAGCAGCATACAATCGTTCTCCGCGCAGCCGTTTCTTCAGGAACGAATGAGGTTTTCAGCCGCGCTGAGTTTGGTTTATGGTATTGCACCCATTTTGAGAAGGAGATCGCGATGGGCGAAAAATCTTTGTTTGAAGAAATGTTGGAAGCGCATGTGGAAGCCCCTTCAACGCGGGATGAGCAGCGGCCGGTGAGCGCAAAAGAGATGCGATTGGCGCGCAGTCTGGATCGCGCTCGTGCGGCAGCGGCCAGCAAACCTGTGGAGCAGGATTTATGGCGCATTGCCGAAAGCCGGCCTTCGGGACCCGTTCAAATGTGCGGTTTTTGCGTGGGGGATCAGTTCGATCTGCAGCATTGCAGCCCCGAGGTGGTGGGCCGCTGGAAGGTGATCCGCATCGATCCCGGGCAGGATGGCGATTTGAGCCGTCAGTTGTATGCGCAGCGCGTGACCGGAGAAGCCGGCTATGTGATGTTTGGTGAGCGCAAATTGCGCGATGCGATCCATGCAGGACTTCTGATTCCGCGTAACTGAAAACGCTTGCCATTCTTGGGGTTGCATGCTGACGCATGCCTGATGGCTGGCAGGTCTTCACTGCTTTTTAAACGCGCCAGTTCTCAAGTTCACCTTCATTTTTGAGCCGTGAAAGTGAGCATACCTCCTGTTGTTTGAAACAGATGAGCAACGCCCTTTTCGCTGATTTTTGTTGAGGCACGCAAAGGGCGTTGATGGGATGCTCGGTTGCTGGGGTGGCTTTCAAAGCGCGAGTAGGATTGAAAATGCAAAATAAACGGGAATTGCAAAATCTCGTGCTCTGGCTTGGGTTGGGCGCTGTGTCTTCTTTGGGGGCAGGTTGCGAGTTGCTGGTGGGCGACATCGATTTGCCCGACGCTCAGGGAGCGCCCGTCGCCGATGCTTCGGTGGATGGCACTGATGCGAGCGCAGATGCAAGCGTTGATGCGAGCGCAGATGCGGATGCGGGCGAAGATGATGCCGAAATCGATGCGGATGCGAGCGCAGATGCGGACGTTGATGCGGATGCGGGCGAAGATGATGCCGAAATCGATGCGGATGCATCTGATTCCGGGCCCGTGACGGATGGAACGCCTGAAGATGGAGGGGATTCTGACGCAGAGCCCGATGGAGAGGTTGATGAGGATGCATCGATTTCTTCTGTCGATGGAGCCGAAGATGATGACGCCGCTGCTCGTTCCGGAGACGAAGGTGAGGATGAGCCCGGCAACGAGTGAAGGAATCCGCCTTCGCTGGATGAATGAAAAATGTAATTAAATTGAAGGGTTATAATACGATGAGATCGATGCTTTGGGGATTGGGGCTTGTTTGTTTGTGCTGGGCTTGTGGCTCTGACGACGATGACGATGATCAGTTGGATGGCAGCACAAGCGATGCAGCGACCGTTCAGCAGGATGCGACTGCTCAGCAGGATGCGACTGCTCAGCAGGATGCCGCTGTTCAGCAGGATGCCGCAGATGGGGAGGCGAAGCCGGAGCTGTTTGAACTGCAATTACCGGGTAAAGATTTACATTATGATTGTAATATTAATGCTGAAACCTGGGAGTTTATCAGCTATGCCGTTTTGCTGACGACATACGATCAGGAATTTAAGGATTGGATGACGGGCGAAGGAGGAAGCAATGGTTCTTATTGGACGACGACAACCATTGCGCAGGCGGCTAAGAAATATTATTCATCACGATATGAAAGCTGCGAGCAGTTCGAAAGCGATGATGAGAAATCAGCCGTTGCGGCTCAGATGGAAGCCGAGCTTTTAGAAAGTATCCCTGCGAAATATACAGAAGTCATGAAGAAGGAAGGAAAGAAGAGGGAAGGAAAACTGGAGCAGTTGAGTTTATTGATTACTTCCTGCAAAGTGGTGCCTCCGCAGGAATAAGGATTAAAACTCAAAAGCGAATCCAAAATGCGCTTCGTCGCCGTTGTAATAAGCGACGGGGCGCACGTTGCGGAGAGGCGCGAGGAATGTCGTGGATTCGATGTCTTTGCGCAGCTGTTCGTTGTGATCGCTGACGGTGCTTCCCGCCCAGATGGCGCCCACCAGGGTGGATGCGACGTAAGCGCTGGCTACAATGATGATGCCGGTTTTGGTACCATCGAAATTCTCACCGGTTGTTCTGAGCTGGTAATCGCCTGCGGTGTTCCAATATTGGTTTTTGGGCGATTTCAGGCTTTCATCAGCGCGGGGATCCTTTTGGTGGTTTTGGGTCTTGTCTTTTGCGATGTCGCATTCGCCGCGGGAGACTTTACCGTCGCGCACATGGTAGCAGCTGGTCTGCTTGCTGGAGTCGAAAGCCCCTAAAATATAAGCCAAACCGACGCCTGCACCCACCGCAAAGATGGTGAAGGGAATGGCAGACTGTGCGGGTTTTTCGGCGTAAAGCAAGCCGTAACCACCGCCGGGCAGAAGGCTTAAACCGATGGCGGCCCCCATCGACCAGGCTTCCTTGTCATATTCGATTTGCATCAATTCGTTGAGGGTTTCCTCGCCCAGCAAATCGGAATCGTCGACGTCGGCTTGCGCCTGTGGGGCAGCTGAAATGTGAAGGTTGGGCGCGGCCTGCACTGCGTACGGTGCGAGACTGCCAAAAGCGATCAGAGCGGATGCAAGATGGGCAAAGAGACGCATAAGCTTCCTCAACGGTCCAAGCAATTGAGCTATCCTAACACCTTAGGACGGGTTTTCAACTGCAGCGCGACAACAAATGCAAAAATCACAACGAGTAGAAGAGATTGAAATGCAGTCGCGCGGTTTGCGGGCTAAAGACGGTTTCCCGCAAGGGGTAACCGATATCGAGGCGCAGGGGGATCTGGCCCGTGACCAGATAGCGCACGCCAAAGCCGACAGAGGGGTAGAGCTGATCTGAACCAAAATCTCCCCAACTATGCGAAATAAAAGCGGTATCTGAGAAGAAGGCGAGCCACAGGTTTTCGACCACAAAGGTGGGCATGCGGAGCTCGAGGGTGCTGAGCGCCAGCGCGGTTCCGCCCACGGTGAGCGGGTTTTGCTTGTCGTCGTCGTTCTTGGCAAACACCTCGCTGCATCGGCCGCCGTTTTCGTTGCCGTGACAAGCGTCGATGCCGGCTGCCGCGTAGCCCCGAACGGGATAAGTGACGCCGTCTCCGCCCGCCTTAAACAGGAAGGAAGATTTCAAATTCTCTTCTTTTTCATCGGTTTGCACGGCACCCAGCCGCAGCATGGGCACGATCAGCAGGCGTCGCTTAAAGAGCGGCAAAATATATTCGCCCGTCAGAGTCTCTTTAAACGACGGCGTTTGGAACATGTTGTCGAGGCTCATGTCGGCGGTGATGATCTCGGCGGTGCCCATGACGAGCCAGCCGCGCGTGGGGTGCAGGGGACTGTCGCGTTTGTCCCAGCTGAAACCGGGGGTTAAGCCTACGGAATGCGTGGGATCGCTGAATGCGGGGCGTTCGCCTTTGCTGGTGAGCGCTCGCCTGCGTTCGCGACGCCATTCGAGGGTAAAGGTGGCGCGCAGGCCCCGGCCCCAGTCGCTGGGATAAGACAGGTTTAAAAAGTCGTAACCGATGGTGGCCGCAGTGGAATAGACCTCGGCGTAGCGATCATGCTCGGGCGTCATGCTGCGCGAATAGGTGGCTTCCATCGATAAATCCAGACGCGTCGCAAGAAAACGGGGATCCTTGAAGAAGGGACCGATTTCAAAAATGGCGTCGTCGCCGCCCACATCCTGAGGCGTATCCCAGCGGTTGGCGTGATTGGCACCGAGACCGAGCTCGACGGCGCGCCCCAGAAAATTGCGATCGCGAATGGTTGCACCCACCAGATACTGCAGCGGCAAATCGGAGGAGACGTTGGAATCGAGCTGAAGACCGAGATAGGCGTCGAGCTGCTGGTAGCGTCCCTCTTCGAGGGTGACCAGGAGCGCCGCGTTTTTGGTTGCAACGTCGGTTTCTTCGGTGCCGATGGTTTCGATGCTGACGGATTCAAAGATGCCGAGTGAGCGTAAGTTGGCCTGGCTCAGGAATAATTCGTCTGAGCCCAGTGGGTGCTGATCCTTTAATTGCAGCTCGCGTTCGATGATATGGTGCTTGGTGCGCAGGTTGCCGCGAACGAGGATGCCGTCGACGAAGGTTTGGGGGCCCGGGGTGATGTCGAATTTCACTTCGGGCAGATGCAGGCCGTAGAGCGCGCTCGCTGTGCAATCGAGCACCGTGCCGTCTTCAAGCGAGCAAACGGGCGTCACCTGAGCCTGCAGGTAACCCTGCCGCTGGTAATGGCGCAAAATAAAGCTGCGTACGGCATCGATTTTTTCTTCCGTCAGGGGAATGTCTTTTTGGTATTGGCGGAATTCGTCGGTGATGCCCTGGCCTTGCAAAATGGAATAGGCTTCGTCCTGGAAGCGCTCGTCCATCGATTTGATGATCTTTTTGACTTCGAAGCCATCGGTGGTCGTCTGCAGGCCTTCGTCGAGCTCGATGCGCAGGATCATCAGGTTCGGATCTTCATCGTCGGGGAACAGCATAAAGCAGCGGTTGTTGACGGGATCGGCGGACCAGATGTCGAAGGGGCGATCCAGGCGGTACGGCTTGGTGCGCTCGAGCCTGGCCCAGCTGTCGTTGGACTCGGTGGGGGCGCGCAACGCCGCCCATTCATCGGGGGATAAGTCCGCAGGAGAACAGCGGAATCGGACGCCGCTGAATCCGAGTCCCTTGTAGAGATCGCGGATGGCGACCAGATCGTTGATGAGGCGCGCATCCTGAATGACGCCGGCAGAAACCATGGGGCCGAGAGATCGGTGTTCGGCCACGCCTTTGGTTTCCATCACGTCGGCCACCTGCTCGACGCTGACTTGTTTGGGGCCGTAAATCTCGACGCGGCGAACATACATCGTGTCGCTTTCGTGAATGGTAAAGGTGACCCTGACATGCTTGTTGTCGAGATAGTCGACCTGGCTTTCGACGGTGGTGCGGTAGCGGGCGGTGGTTTGGTAGAGCTCGATGATGGCGGCTACGCTGTCGCTGACCTCAGCTTCGTCAAAGTTGCCTGATTTGCGGAAGGTGATCACTTCGAGCAGATCTTCTTCGCTTAAGCTCTCGTTGCCTTCAAAGATGATGTCGATTTTGGGGCCTTCGTTGATGCGGATCAGCGGTCGCACGGTGTCGCCGAGCTCGATGACGCCTTCCTGTGCACCTTCCATGCGGTCGAGCCGCACGCGAGCGCCGTAATAGCCTTCATCGAGGTAAATATCCTCGATTTCAGAGATTTCTTCCTTCAGCTGGCGTCGCTCGTAGCTGCCTACACCAAAGATGTCGAAAAAATCGGGGATGAAATCGACGCGCTCGTTGGTCGAGAGCGGCGAGACCACCTTCCAGTAGGGGAGCGCTTCGTTGCCTTCCACCAGCGCTTCGCCCAGATGGGGCTGGGTGCCCTCGTGGATGAGGATGGTGACCTTTACTTGCTTTTTGTTGTGTCCGTAATATTCCGGGAGGATGTCGATCTGGGTGCCGATGAAACCCTGTTGCTCGTAAAGGCGCATAATCTGAAGCTTTTGCTTCATTAAGAGTTCGCGATCGGCGGGGTCAAAGCTGCCGTCGGGCTGTTGCGGAGGGAATTCGCCACCCTTGCGCAGGATGAGGCGCTTTTTGACTTCGGACTCGAATTGCTTGGGATAAATCTTGCTGGCCCACGTTGCGTATTCGATTTTGAGATCGGTGATGATCACGTGCGCTTCGCCCGTAAACTGAACGAAGACGCGGTTGCCGTGCACCTGGGGTTCCACGTCGAGGCTGCGAAAATAGCCCGTGCGGCTTAAACGCGACCAGGCCTTGGCGATCGCTTCGGGCTCCAGCGGCTGGCCTTTTTTGTCGCTCAGGCGCGCCACTTTGAGCAGCAGGTTGAGGGTGGTCAGATCGCTGCACATGGCGGAATCGCAAAGGATCGGGATGCCGCCGATGGTCTGCCCCCGGTGAGGCTCAAATTTCTGGATGATCCCGGCCTCGGTCTGCCCCGCTTCCGCGCGCGCAAACATGGGGATAAAAATGACGCAACTGATTGAATATAAAAGTAAAAGCAGGCGCATCAGTCCATCATGAGCCTCAGGCGCAACCGCCCGCTGGTGGTGTTTACGCTGCCCACCTGCTGGCTGGTGAGTTCGCTGTAAAACAAGTTGTTGATGCGATATTCGAGGCCAAACGTGGGCGGATTGTTGTCGTCTTCCTCGCCGATGGGCGTGCGGGCGTAAACCCTCATACGGCGCGACAAAGTTTTGTCGGCGGCGATGTAAAGGGTGCCCGAGGTTGCAGGCGTCAGCGTCAAATCAAGATCGAGGGTCTCTTCGAGGGGGCGTTCGATCAGCTCGAGCAGCGGGGCGAGGATCAGCTCGGTGGCGGGCTGGGCGCTTTGGGCGCCGTTTAATCCGGCGGGGTAGCTTCCGGTCAAAACCAGCGTGATCACTTCGATTTGGCTTGCACCGCTCGAGGATGTGAGGGTGAAGTCGATTTCGGGTTTGGAGACGGGACTCGACATGGTGACGTTGGCGTTGAGCACCACTTCCTCGAGTTTGACGTCGCTTGCGCCCTTGTCGAAGGTGCCGCTGCTCGGGCCCTGGTCGCTGCGCAGCTGGAAGGTGTGGTTGGCTTCAACGGAGGCCGAAAGAAAATTGCCGCCGCCAAGCAGGATGGAGCCCTCGGTGACTTCAAAGGCGCGGCGTGCGTAAGTGATGGTGGAATCAGACAAAATATCGACGGATCCATCGATTTGGAGCTTGTCATCGTCGCTGTCGCCGGGCATCGACTGCAGGTAGCCTTTGACGCGGATGTCGTGGCGCACTTCGAGGTTTAAGGTGAGGACGGCGACGTTGTTTTGAACGAAGAAGTCGTTTTCGCCGTGCACATGCATGTCGAGCATCAGACGCTGCAAAAGTTGCTTTAAGGCCGGGTTGGATTCGAGAGCCGAGACCGAGCTCGACTTGCTGCGGCCGCCCAATGTGTTGCGCACGCCCTGGTTGATATCCGAAGAACTCATGAGATCTCCGGTATATGCGCCGCGCAGAATATCGATGTCGCCAGAGACTTTAAGCATCAGCTCGTCCTGGCCTTTGCTGCCCGGTCGCGCAAGCATTTCGACTTTGAGATCGGTGGCGTTGGCGGTGGCGCGCACCATTTGAGGCACGTTGATCGATTGCTCCGAGGCGTCGAGGGCGAGGACGATACTCTTGGGTGCAAAGTTTTCGAGATCGACCGTGATCTCCTTGATGTCGATTTGCCCTTCATCGCGGCGGAGGCTCAGACGGGATCGCCTGCGGCCTGGGCTGGGTGCGTTGCTTTGATTGCTGGGCGAGGTGAGGCCCACATGGATGACGCCGGGCTTGTTGCTGTTGAGCGGCGATGAGATTTGCAGGGCGGCCGGATACATGAGGCGCAGTTCGCGGCCGATGATCGAGGTGCGCGGGCGGGCATCGAAGGCGAGCAGCCGGAGTTCGCCGTTCGGATGGGGATCGGTGAGGGAGCCTGTGATCGCGATGTCGAAATCCGCTTTGCCGTCCATGCGCGAGAAGACGGAGTTGACAAATCCCTGCACCGTGGCGAGGTTCAATTCACCCTGTATTTTGGCATCAACCTGTTGATTTCTATCGACTTTTGCGCTGATGTGGATCTCGCTCGTCTCCTCGGTTTTGCCGTCCGTCTGGGCGAGGATGAACTCATCCAGGGTGATCGCCTGATGCTTGAATTCGAGCTTTAAGGGCGTTTGCGCGTGCAGGGCCAGGTTGGGCATCTGGGCTTCAAACTGGGGGATCTCGACGCGCGCGATCAGCTGCTTGGGATCGAAGTTGTAAATATCGGCGCTGGCTGCAATTTTGCCCGTGATGGTGGTTGAAATCCCGCTCTCTTTGAGCTCGGGGAGGTGATCTTCCACGTGGAGCTCGTTAAAGCTCAATGCGACCGCCGCCTTTTCGTCGCGGTGCGAGAGCGGCGCCTGCACGATCAGATCGAGCAGATTGAACAGATTGCCCTTCAAATGGACGCGCCTTCCATCGGCCTTGAGCGCTAACTCCGTGGTTCCCAGCGTAAATTTGTCGTAAGCGATGTCTTCAAAGAGGATCGAGCCCTCGCCTTCATGGCCCTTCAGATTGCCTTCCGCGCTGTAATGCATGCTGAGCGCGCCCTGCAGAGGCAGCGGCGGATCCACAAAGGCGTTGGCGAGGGTGAGCGGCAGTTCGATGAGCGCAAAATCGCCCTTAAAATGCTGGTTCTTCAGGTTAAACAGGCCTTCGAGGGTGATCAGATCGCGATCCTGATACCGCAGCGCAAAGGACTCCAACTCCGCCTGATTGTTGGCAAAACTGCCCTTAAGGCTGAGCGAGTCGAAGACCAGCTGGTCGTAACCGGGGCCGGTGATTTCAAAGCGCTCGATTTCGACCTTCGGTTTGACGGAGTTGCCCGAAAGTTTGAGATCGGCGTTCAGAATGCCGTGCAGACTGAGGCCCAGCGGCAGCTTGGCGAGATCGAGATCGCGGATTTGCAGGGTCGCGCTGAAGGGCAGATTCTTTTTAAAAACATCGGCCTGGCCCGAAACCTCGATTTGCCCGGCGGGGGTTTGCAGCTTCAGGCTTTTAAGCTTTGTGCGCCCCGACTGGGTGTTCATGCTGACTTTACTGTTCAGCCGAATGTCTTTGAACTCCGCGTAACGTAAGGATTTTCCGGTCAGCGTGACGTCTACGTTGGGGCTCGTGAGGGCGCCCTGGGTTTTAAAGTTGATGTGGATCTGGCCGTCGGCATCGGTGACGCCAAAGGATCGGAGCGCGGATCCCAAATCGAGGGTGAGCATGGAGCCCTGAGCGCGGAGTTTGCTGCTGTTTAAGTCGAGGCCTTCGAGGCCGTTTTCGAGGCTGATGCTGGCGTCGGTCTGGGCCTGGTAAGGTCCCGTTTGAAAAGAGAATTGGTTCAGTTTGAATTCGTCGCCGTGAGCGCTCGCGAGCAGCTCGAACTGGGCGCTCGGACCGATGCCGTAAAGGCCGAGTGGACCGCGCCGCTGCAGATCGCCCCAGGTTTCGACGGAGAGGCTGCGGTTGGATGTGAGCGTGTCTGTGCCCCGGACGCGGACGCTGCCCGTCAGGGGGCCTTTGGCTAATGCCTGAACTTCTTTGGGTAATTCGATGGGCAGGTTGATCAGATCGAGGCGCTTGAAGGTGAGATCGGCGAACGCGTTGCCGCTTGGAACGTCGAACGAGGCTGCGCCCGCGATGAGGCCCCCGAAGCCTTCGAGTGTGAGATGTGAGAGATCGATGCGGTTGAGGGGCGATTTATGACCCATCAAAGAAAGGCTGTCGAGCTGGTATCCGAGGGCATCCAACCCAGCGCCCTGTAACGAAAAATCGCCTTCCATGGCGTCGAGTTCGCCCTGCCCCTGAAACGACAGCGTGACCGCGCCGTTGATGGGCCCGAGCCCCAGGTTGAGCGGCTCGATATGGTTGTTCAAATCGGCGATTTGAAGGCTGAGATCGGCGGCCATATGGGGGAGCCCCGCGCCTTCGAGCGACATCGCAAAGTTGCGGATCGAGATGGGATCCTGGCGTGCGGTGAGGGCGATGGAGAGGATGTTGAACTGCATGCCGCGCCAGTGGAATTCGCGCACCGCCAGGTTTTCAAAGGGCAGGGTCATGACCTGATCGTCGCTCGCTTCGTAGGCGCTGTCGGGGGTATCGCCGGTTTTGAGGCGAATGCGGACCTGATCGGCGCTGAGATCGGTCGCGTCGATGGCCATGGTGGATATCTCTACGGGATTTAAGCCAAAATGGACGCCGGATGCGTTGATGTTGTTGACCTCGACCGAGATGGGATCCATGTCGAGGATGAGCGTCGCGCGTTCGAGCGAGGCTTCCGCAAAATCGAGGGTGGGGACGGTGCCGGTCGGATCGCCGCTGTCGGGCGAAAACTGGTGCATCCAGAAGGCGCGCTCGATGTTGAAGGCCTCGCGGGGATGGCCGAGCTCGTCGAACGCTTCGGGATCGGGGCGGCTCTTCAGATGGATGGTGACGCCCACCATGCGGATATCCTGGGCGCCGATATGTAAGTCCTTGAGTCCCAACAGATCGTAGTTTTCGATATGGACTTCTTCAGCCGAGATGGGGTGACCGCCTTCGGGATCGGCGATGAAAAAATTGTGGACGCGGATTTGCGAAGGCCAGGGCCCAAAGGTGATGCGCGAAAAGCCGATTTTGCCCCGAAACAGCATGCCCATGCTGGTTTCGAGGATTTGGCCGGTATAGCTGGAGTTCAAAAAGAAATAGAGTAAAAATACAAATAAGCCCAGAGTCGAGGCGCAGAGGATCAAAAAAGCGGCCACGCGCTGATAGAGTTTAGACGCAATGTTGACGGCGGGGCGTCTCTTCATTGATAGCGATTCTCTTTAAAAATAAGCAGGTTAAAATCTCTGATGGCGTTTAAACGGAGCGCATCCCCCGGGCAGGCAGAAGGCGTTCGAAAAGCGGGCGAAAGATGCGCATGTGGGGCCTGGTTTCAACGGGCATTCCTCGACGCGAGCGATTGCGAAAGGGGGCCTGGACGCTTATAGATGATGTTTGTTCATCCTTTGCGATTTAAAGCTCGCGCAGTTTAGTACAGAGTTGAGCCCTGCGCGAGAGTATGCGGCGCAAGCGAGCCAAAAGAGGCGTGAAAATCGTGGACTTGGAAGAAAAAGTAAAGAAAATTACAGAGACTCTCGATTCGATTTATCCGAATCCGCAAATCCCGCTCGATCACCAGGATCCGTTTACGTTTCTGGTGGCGGTGGTGCTTTCGGCGCAGACCACAGATAAAAAGGTGAATCAGGTGACGCCGGCGCTGTTTGCGCGCGCGCCTACGCCCGAGTTGATGGCGGCGATGGATGTGAAGGAGATCGAAGGGCTGATCCGGCAAATCGGCCTCGCACCCACCAAAGCCCGCAATTTAAAAGCACTTTCTCAAATGTTGGTGGATCGGTTTAACGGGCAGGTGCCGCAGACTTTTGAAGAATTGGAATCTTTGCCCGGCGTAGGCCATAAGACCGCGTCCGTTTTGATGGTGCAGGCGTTTCATAAGCCCGCGATGCCCGTCGACACCCATATTCATCGCCTGGCGACGCGATGGGGGCTCACTTCGGGCAAAAACGTGAAGCAAACCGAGGCGGACATCAAACGTCTGTTTCCCCAGGAACAATGGCACCGCCTGCATCTGCAGCTGATCACCTTTGGTCGCGAATATTGCCCCGCGCTGCGCCACGATCCTTCGACTTGCCCCATCTGCAGCTTTGCAGCGGTGGAGCGAGCGGATGTGTGATGAAAGCCATCTTTTATGTCGATTGCTCGCTTCGTATAGAGATTGTGTGAGCATATAGAGGTGAGGACGAGAGAATATGTTGAGAAGATTGATCTTTTTTGCGTTGATGGTGGCGTTGGGGTTTCTTTTGTTGAAGTTGGAAAAGAAGAAAAGGGCACGGCCAAACCTGGGGGACGGGTTGAAGAGGGCAGAAAAATGGCCGTTGTTCAGCGAGTCGGTGACGCTTTGCCGTCAGATTGAACGGCTTTACGAGGAATTGCCCGAGATGACCGATGCGTTTTCTGAGAGTCTGACGGCGCAGTTCGATCAGGAATTGCCCGAATGCATGTGGGCGGTGGCGCGCCTGGCGCAGGGGTACGAGTCGCTGATGACCACAAAAAGCGCGGTATGCAGTGCGGAAGTGAACCAGATGGTGGCTCAGAAGCAGGCTGAGATTGAATCTCAAGTTGCGAGAATTACAGAGAATTTGCGAGACATTTATGGCGAGCTGCTCGCGTTTACGATGCCTTCAGATGTGGAGAGCGAGCTGGGCGATTCGGCGGTGCAAAAGACGCAATCTTTGCTCGATGAGCTGCGAATGTCGGTGAAGGCGGAACGCGAGATTTCGGAATCGGTGAAAAAGAGCCAGGCGATGTTGAGAGGCAAACAATGAAAAATGTGATCGCGCAGGCCCGGGCGGAGGGACGTTCGATTTTGTTTGAGCACGAGTTGCTCGATCTTTTGGCGCAGTTGGGGCGTCCGGTGCCGCGCCATTTGTATTTGCCGGTGGCGTTGCTGAGTGCGCCGGATGATTTGCAAAAGCGGGTGCAACAATGCGATTTTATTGCGGATTCTGCGGTATTAAAGATCGTGTCGCCGCGCATTTTGCACAAGAGCGATTTGGGCTGCGTGCAGTTTTTGAAGCAGCCTGCGGTTGCGTCGATCGCGGAGGCCATGCAGCGCATGCTTGCGGGGCTTTCGGAGGATCTGCGGGCGTCTGTGGCGGGCTTTGTGCTGGAGGAGACCCTCGATTTTGAGCCGCATCTGGGGCACGAGCTGCTTTTAGGGTTGCGGCATTCTTCGGAATTTGGGCCTGTGATGACGGTGGGGTTTGGCGGCACGTCGGTGGAGGCGCTCTCGAAGGCGTTTTTGGAGGGGCAGAGCACGGTCTTGTTTTCGCCCACGCTCACGCCGCAGGCGCAGCTGGAGCGGCGGCTTTCGGATGCGCTGTTTTTGAAATGGGTGACGGGCCAGACGCGCGGCGTGAAGGCGCTTTGCTCTAAGGATGCGTTTTTGAAAGAGATTTGGGACTGGCGCGACGCGTTTTCAGCGATCGGTGCGGCGCTGCAAAAAGAGGGGCTTCAAATCGAGGAGTTTGAGCTCAATCCCCTCGTCTTTTGCAAAGAAAATCAGCGGTTTATGCCGGTGGACGCGCTGCTGAAAATGAAGCCGCTGCAGGGCAGGGCTGCGGAGGTTCCGCTGATGCAGCTTCGGGCGGGGCTCAGGCCCAAATCGGTGGCGCTCGTGGGCGTGTCGCAGCGGATGAACATGGGGCGCATCATGCTGCAGGCGATCTTGGCGGGCGGTTTTGATGCGGCTCATCTTTACGTGGTGAAGCCTGGGCTCGAAGAGATCGACGGCGTGCGCTGTATGCCCAGCCTGGAGGCGATCCCCGAGCCTGTGGATTTGCTGGTAGTGGCGATCGGGGCTGCGGCCGTGCCCGCGCTGCTCGAAGAGGCGTTCCGGACGGCGCAGATTGGGACGGTGCTGCTCATTCCGGGCGGCATGGGCGAGACCGAGTCCGGAAAGGCGATTGCTGAGCAAATTCAGGTGCTTGTGGCGGCCCAGGATCCAAAGACGCGGCCGGTGCTTCTGGGCAATAACAGCGTGGGGATGGTGTCGCAGCCGGCGCATTTCGATTCGCTGTTCATTCCCGAGCAAAAGCTGCCGCGCCATCGCGATGGGCTTTCGGGCGTGGCGCTTTTGAGCCAGAGCGGGGCTTTCATGCTCACGCAGGGCGGAAAGCTCGATTTTTTGACCTTCGATTACCAAATCTCGCTCGGCAATCAGATCGATGCGCGGGTGAGCGACGTTTTGGAGGCCCTTTCGGACGATCCGCATGTTAACTGCTTTGCCTTATATCTTGAGGGGTTACAACCGGGAGACGGCGAGCGGCTGGTGGCGCAGATCGCCCGGCTTCGGGCGCAGAAGAAGCGCGTGGTGATCTACAAAGGCGGGCGTTCGGGGCTGGGGGCGCAGGCTACGGCGGGGCATACGGCGTCGGTGGCGGGGGATTACCGCATTTATCGCACGTTGCTTGAAGATGCGGGCGCGCTGATGGCCGAAAGCCTGGGCGAGTTTCAGGATTTGGTGCGGGTTTGCGCCTGCCTTTGGGACAAGGTTCCGGGAGAGGGCGGCGTCGCGTTTTTGAGCAATGCGGGTTACGAGACCGTCTGCCTGGCGGATCATCACGGCGAGCTCAAGCCTGCAAAGTTTGCGCCCGAAACCGTGCAGAAGATCGAAGAGATCCTCAAAACTGCGAAGCTCGGGACGCTGGTCTCGGCGCGCAATCCCCTCGATGTGACGCCGATGGCGGGCGACAGGGTGCATGCAGGCTGCGCGGAGGCGATCCTGGCGGATCCGGGGGTGGCCTGCGCGGTTTTGGGGAACGTGCCCTTTACGGCGGCGGTGCAGAGTCTGCCCCGGGGGATGAATCCCGAAGATTGCTGGGATGCGCCCGATGGATTTGCGGCTCACTACCGCGCGCTCTTTTTGCAAACGAAGAAGCCCTTTGTGGCGGTGATCGATTCGGGACATCGCTACGACGAGCTCGCGGAAGGGCTGCAACTGGCCGGAATTCCTACGTTCCGGGACGGCGATCGGGCCATTCTGGCGCTTTCAAAATGGATGCAAAACGCGCTTCTGCCTTTGGGGTAAGGACTCCATCTGAAAAATTTTTTTGTAAAAATGAAAAAAATAGGTAGCGCGCAAGGGGCTTTGCTAGGTAAGTTCCCGCGCGTTGAGCTCAGGGGGCGCGTGTTGCGCCAGCTCAACCTCATACATAGAAGAACGCTCTGAGGATCTGCGATGGCTTCGTCAAAAGAATTTAATACGGCCCAAATCCGCAATCTTGTCGTTGTGGGCCACGGTGGATGTGGAAAAACCAGCCTCATCGACGCCATGGCCTTCGTCTCGGGTCAAACCGCTCGCCACGGCAAAGTGGACGACAACTCCGCGCTCACCCAGTATCGCTCCGAAGAAAAAGAGCACGGGATGTCGATTTATTGCACGCCGGCATACGCCATTTGGGGAAAGAACAAGATCAATACGATCGACACCCCCGGATATATGGATTTTGCAGGCGAGGTGGCTTCGGGGATTCGGGCGGCGGACTGCGGCATGGTCGTGGTGAGCGCTATCGCGGGCGCTGAAATCGGAACCCAGATGGCGTGGGATCGTTTGGATGTTCGCCATCTGCCGCGCATTGCGTTCGTTTCAAAGATGGATAAGGAAGGCGCGAGCTTTGAGAATTCGGTGAGCAGCCTTCAGGAAATGGCGGGCGACAAGGTCAAGATCCTGCCCGTGCAGCTGCCCGTGGGCGAAGGCCCGGCGTTTAAGGGCGTGGTCGATCTGATCGCGAACAAGGCGCATATGTTTAAGGGCCAGAAGGGCGAATCGGATGTGGTCGATGTGCCCGCGAACATGGCCGACGACGTCGAGCAATGGCGCACGCAGCTGATGGAATCGGTGGCCGAGACCGACGAAGAGCTCCTCGACATTTACTTCGGCGAAGGCGCGATCTCTCAGGAGCAGATGCTGACGGGCCTCACCAAGGCGATCGTTTCCGGCGCCATCGTTCCCGTGTGGCTGGGCTCCGCCGAGAACCTGAACGGTATGGCCGAGTTCATGCAGGGCATCGTCGACTTCGTGCCCGATCCCACCCATTTCACCGAGATCCCCGAAGGCGCCACCGAGCCCCTGCCCTGCAACTCCGACGGTCCTCTCGCCGCATTGGTCTTCAAGACCAGCATCGAGCAGCACGTGGGCGAGCTCACCTTCTTCCGCGTCTTCTCGGGCACCGTCGCTGAAGGCAGCGATTTCTACAACGTCCAGAAAGATGCCGTCGAGCGCGTCGGTCACCTCGCAGTGCCCCAGGGCCGCAACCGCAACGAGATCGATCACGTCTATGCCGGCGACATCGGCGTTCTGACCAAGCTCCGCGTCACCGCCACCAACGACACGATGACGACCCGCGAAAACCCGATCAAGCTCGCGCCCGTCAACTTCCCGCACCCCGACATGCGCTGCGCGATCAAGGGCGAAACCCAGGCCGACGACGACAAGATCGGTCTCGCCCTCGAAAAGCTCCGCAAGGAAGATCCCACCTTCGTCGCCGCCTTCGACGATTCGGTCAAGCAGACCATCGCGCGCGGTCTGGGTGAGACCCACCTCCAGGTGCAGTTCGAGAAGCTGAAGGATCGCTACGGCGTCACCGTGGTCACCAGCGAGCCCAAGATCGCTTACCGCGAGACCATCCGCAAAGAGGCCGAGGCCCAGGGCCGTCACAAGAAGCAGACCGGCGGCAAGGGTCAGTTCGGCGATTGCCACCTCCGCTTAAAGCCCCGCGCCCGTGGCGAAGGCTACGAATTCATCGACTCGATCGTGGGCGGCGTGATCCCCGGCAAGTTCATCCCCGCCGTCGACAAGGGCGTTCAGGAATCCGCAGCGCGCGGCGTTCTGGCCGGCTTCCCGATGGTCGATTTCTCCTGCGAATGCTTCTTCGGCAGCTATCACCCCGTCGACTCCTCCGAAATGGCGTTCAAGATCGCAGGCTCCCTCGGCTTCCAGAATGCCGTCATGAAGGCTGACCCCTGCCTCCTCGAGCCCGTCATGTCGGTCGAAATTACGATCCCCAGCGATGCATTGGGCGACATCAGCGGCGATATCTCGAACCGTCGCGGCCGCATCAGCGGTATGGACACCAAGGGCAACCGCACGATCATCCACGCGATCATCCCCGAAGCCGAACTTTACCGTTACGCCGCTTCGATCCGCGCCATGACCCGCGGCCTCGGCCAGCACACCCGCGCCTTCTACGGCTACGAGATCGTCCCCAACATGATCGCCGAGAAGATCATCGCCGCCTACAAGGCCGAGCACACCGAAGACTGAGCCCTCTGACTCACCTGAAACGCCCTCCCCAAATCCCTGCCATGCCCTCTCTTTGAGGGTGATCCCGCCCCGGATGATCTCATCCAGAGATCGAGCATTCCTGCCCATCAATGAGCAGCCATGTGATTCCGATTATCTGCTTGCACCCCAAAAGAGGGTCACGCTCTCCATCCGAAACCGTTCGAACATTTGATGTCCATTTCAGAGCCATCCTTTCGCGTTTTCTCTCCATTTTGCTTTAAAAGCGCCGTCCGGCGTCGTAGCCCCCTTGCGCCTTTCCGAAGATTCATCTCATGCCGATGCCTGCATGTTACAAACTGTGACCGCTCGCACCGCAGTGAAACGGGGTGAAAATTTTGATGCCTGTGCCTGCATGGCGCTGAAACGATCGGGCCATGATTTGAGACTGTGTGATGCGGAGTGAAAAGATTTGTGTAAATTCTCGAGATGTGGGCATCTGGTTGAAAAGCTTTGTGCCAATTTTATGGATGCTGGATGCGGAGTGAAAAGAACTGGACTGATTTGTATCTGGTTTAATCAGAGGAGTAAGAACGCATGGTGGCAGCTTTGAAAATATCATGAAGAAAAATGAGAATTCATCAGCGATTGGGGCTGCAGCAGTGAGATCGAAGGCGATCGCGGAGGGAGGCGATTTCTTTGAACATGGGGCTCGACATTTGGGATCGATTGGACGAAGATCGCTGCGATGCAGGAATTTGGAGACTACAGATGTCGAATTCTTCTGAGCGCGCGTTTGCGTTTTCAACTTTGAGCCCCGAGCGGGTTTGCGAGGCGGTGGAGCAGGCGCTCGATGTGCATTGCACGGGCGAGATCCTCGCGCTCAACAGTTACGAAAATCGCGTCTATCTGCTCTGCCTGGAGTCGGGAGAGCGGGTTGTGGGCAAGTTCTACAGGCCCGATCGCTGGAGCCGCGATGCGCTGATGGACGAGTTTGCATTTGTAGACGAGCTCTCGGAAGCCGGCGTCGCGGTCGCAAAGCCTCTGAAGCTCAAAAATGGTCAGATTTTGGGCGAAATGCCCGAAGGCCTCTGGTTTTCGGTGATGCCTTACTGCACGGGGCGCCAGACCGACGAATGGGACGACGAAAAACTGATCCAGCTCGGACGGGCGATCGGGCGCATGCACCGCGTGGGGCAAAGAAAGGCGGCCTCGCACCGGCATCGCATCGATGTCTCCTATTTAGGGCGACGGGCCCTCGATGAATTGAAGCGCATGCATGCGCTGCCCCCTCAGATCGAGCCCTTTTACATGCGGTTTGCCGAGCAGCTGATCGCAAAGATCGAGCCCTTGTTTGAAGGCGTTGCGATGCAGCGCATCCACGGGGACTGCCACCGGGGGAACCTCCTCTGGCAGGGCGATCGGATCATCTTTTTGGATTTCGACGACTTTGGGATGGGGCCTGCGGTGCAGGATCTCTTTATGGCCTGCCCGAGCGCCGATGCGATGGGGAAGGCTCAGCGCGAACGGCTGCTCGAAGGTTACAATCAGGAGCTCGCGTTCGATCGGCGTCAATTACAGCTGGTGGAGCCCCTGAGAGCCCTCCGATACATGCATTACTCCGCATGGGTGGCCGGACGCCTGAACGAGGAAGCCTTCCAGCGGGTCTTCTCGCATTTTGGCACGCTCCGTTACTGGCAGGATGCGCTCTCGGACTTACAGGAGCAATGGGCGCGCATCGAGTCGGATCTCGAGGGCGAACCGCAGGGGCTGACAGGGGGGAACGGTTACGTGGGATTTGCAAACGGCGTGCGGTTTGACGGCGAATTCGACGACGACAACTTCGGTAACCGCTGACGATCCGCATTCCTTTGAAAGATCGCCTCGAAGGAAACGCGATCCCCGCCCGACAGCCCGCCTAACACCGCATCAAAATGCACATTTTGCGCCGAGCGAAAGATCGATTGCCGAATCCCCGGATGGGCGGCCTCGAGCGCGGCGATCAGCTGCTTGATCTCGCGCCGCTTGCTTGCGGTCTTCTGCGCCGCCACCGTGCAGGCGCAATTCAAAAACCTGAGCCCCGAAGCCTCGACGAACTCCAAAATATGCGCCTCTTCGATGAGATAGAGGGGGCGGACGAGCGTCAGATCCTCGAAGTGATCGGCGGGCAGCTTGGGCATCATCGCCATGTAATTGCCCGCATAGAGGACGTTTAGGAGGATCGTCTCGATCGCGTCGTCGAGGTGATGGCCGAGGGCGAGCTTGTTGGCGTTCTGGCTCTTTGCGCGCTCATAGAGGGCGCCGCGCCTCATGCGGGCACATAAAAAGCAGGGCGACTCATGTTCAGAACGCGCTTTTGAAAGCCGCTCCGATGCGCGAAACACCGGTTTTTCAAAGTAATCGACGGGGATCTGGAGCGCTTTGCAGTTTTGAAGCAGCTGATCCCGGTTCTCGGGGCTGTATCCCGGATCCATCGCGATGGCGCAGAGATCGAAGGGAAACCGGCTGTGTTTTTGCAGGACGCGCAAAAGCAGATAGAGCAGCATCGAGTCCTTGCCGCCCGAGATGCCGACCGCAATCTTGTCGTTGGGGGAAAGCAGCGCATAGCGATCGAGCGCTTCCGTAAAGGGCCGCCAAATCTTCTTCCGGAACTGCGTCTGCAACAATCGTTCGAGGTGATCTGCGAGATTCATAGGAAAAATTTACAACAGAGGATGGGGGAATTGAAGGCTTCGCGCAATGGGGATGAGATCCCGAATGTCATCCCTGCGACTACCTGTCATCAGTTCAGCCATCGAACGCTTTTGTAACCATCTTTTTGACATCTGATGGCGTTCTGGCCTTCACTGCGCCCGCAAAACAACGGTTTTGTGATTAAAACTATCATTGCAAAGCGTAATTGACATCCAAAATGCAAATTTGCTATGAAGCGTTGCCTGTTCAGAGGAAGTAAGGAGATTTCGGATGAAAAAGTTGTTTCTGTTTTGTCTTTTGCCTTTGTTTTTGAGCGCCTGCGACGATGACGACGACAATGGCGGTAAGGGCAGCTGCGTCAAACTTTCGTACAGCAACTGCGTCTCTGAATGCGAAAGCATCTCGGAGGGGGATACGGACGTCTACAGCGCGTGCAAAGGCTACTGCGACCAATATATCGGAGATGGCGAGACCGCTGAGCTGAGCAAGGATGATTGCGATGGCGCCTGCAGCGAATATTTCGATGGCGCCAGCCAATACATCAAGCAATGCAAAGGCATCTGCTCCAAATACACCACAAGCTGCAGCAGCGGCGGAAACGGCGG
>DBWM01000047.1:86574-86799 GCA_002309015.1 Myxococcales bacterium UBA1238
GGCGGTTCCGGCAGCGGCTCTGGCGGCAGCAGCACTGGCGGCGGCGATGAAGGCGGTGCGGTCGGCCTGGGCAAGTAAGCCTCAGACCTCCACCAGCTGATACCTCCTGTTTCCCATCCCAAGCTTCTCCATCGCGGGGAGCTGATGTAACCCCTCCCTCGTTTCGATGCGTTCCTTTAAATCGTGGAGTTCGTGCTCCGGCAGCAGCTTGTAGAGCAGGTCGAT
>DBWM01000047.1:86871-106306 GCA_002309015.1 Myxococcales bacterium UBA1238
CCCATGCAGTCGCAGTCCACCGACATTCTCCGCATCACGTTGATGAAGCACATCTTCCCTTTAAAGAAGTCGCAGGTCGCCTTGGCGCTGTCGGCCATCGTCTCCATAAAGAGGCTGCCTGTGGTCTTCCAGCCTGCGGTGCCTCCGGGATCCATGGTGGTGGGGCCGCCTTTAACGTATTCATGGATCATCTTCTTGCCGAGTCTTCCGCCGGCGCAGCCGATGGCGATGTTCTTCANNGCCCATCGGGTGCCCCTTGAAATGGGTGAGCACAACCATGGAGTCGTAGTTCTTGATATGGGCACCCATCGACATCTCCTTGAAGATGAGGCCGTCTTTCACAGGGAGCATCACTTCGCCGTCTTCGTCCATGATGTCGACGTCGCAAAAGGTCCATCCGTTGACCTTGAGCGTTTCGCGGTGCAGCTCGGTGGTGTATCGGTCGCCCACGTACCAGGTGTTGGTCTCTACGATGTTAGAGTTGGGGATCGTCTCCTGCACGGCCCTGACCCATTCGCGGGGAAGGATATTGGGGCCGTTCTTCTCGCCGGTATGGACTTTGATCGCGACTCTGCCGGAGATGTTCTGATTGACCTGCTGGTACATCTTCAGCAAGCCGGCTGCGGAGAGATCGCGGGTGAAGTAGACGGTCGAGGTCTGAGCGGGATCCAAGGTGAACTCCTTTGAGGCGTTGTTGCAGGCTGTGAGGAGAGCGCCGGAGACCAGCGCAGCCCCTGCGGTTTTGATGAATTCCCGGCGATCCATGAGGGCTCCTTACGGGTGTGGTTCGGTCGCCCTGCGCTTAAAGAGGCCTTTCGGATCCTTAAGGAGCAGGACTGCAAGCCAGATGACGAGGCCCAGGGTTACGGCTGAGACGCCGAGGAAGGCGTCGTTCAGCATCTCGGCGGGAGCGGGTGTAAAATAGGCCGCCTTCTTCTCGGCGTACTCAAAGACAGCATCGACGAACCACATGAGTGAGGCACCCCAATATAAGTAGCACAGGGTGGAGAGCTTCAGGTGATCGTCTGGTGCGGATCGGTACCAGAGCAGGGTGCTGATGACGGCGGCAAGGACTGCGATGAGGAGGGTCATCAGGCGTTCTCTCTGGCGGGCAGGGGCTCGGCTTTGGAGAGATGGCGCCGGACCAGTGTGACGATGCCCCAGGCCATGGTGACGCAGACAGCCATCGAGACGCCCACCGTCGACATTTCGTGCAGCATCTCTTCAGTCGCTGCGGGATCGCCTGCAGCGGTCAGGAAGGGGTAGAACGGTTGGATTTCGCCATGCCAGAGATGCTCGAAGGCGAGCAGCGCAGAGCCTCCCCAAAGGAGCTTAGCCAGGCTGTGGAGCGGTCGGTGTGAAGGCGTCTTTGACGGATCGCGGGCCGCCTTGCGATCCAGGGCGTAAGCGGTGAGGGTGACGATGGCAGCTTCGGCTGCGGGGACGATGAAACAGGCCATGTGAAGACTCCCGGTTGCATGTGTTGGACTACGGGTGCATGCTAAAGCTTAGAGTTCGCTTTAAGGCAAGCCTTTTTTTTCAGGAGTCTGCGATGGGCTATTCGATTGGGGAAGTTGCGGCGCGCACAGGGCTTACGGCGCACACGCTGCGCTATTACGAAAAGGAGGGCTTATTGCCCTTCGTGAGCAAGAACCGTTCGGGCATGCGCGAGTACAGCAGGCAGGATCTGGCCTGGCTGTCGATGATCGAATGCCTGAAGGCGTCGGGCTTACAGTTAAAGGAGATAGCGCAATATATCGGATGGTTTAAGGAAGGCGACAGCACCCTGAAGCAGCGTCTGCAGCTCTTTCAGAAGCGCAGGGCGGTGGTCGAACAGGAGGTCATGAAGCTCCACAAGATTCTCGACAAGCTCACCTATAAAGAAGCCTTGTACCGCGAGGCCGTAGCGCTCGGATCCCTCGATGCAGCGATGCAAAAGCCCGAGATGCAGGCCCTAAAGGAGATGCTCTTTCAAAAGCCCGACGACTTCGATCAGCTGGTTGAGGATGAAGATTGAAAATCAACGCTTGACTTCGAGTGAGCTCTAGATTGCAGGCTTGTGAAGCGCTCAATGAAGGGCGCAGAACTGCTGGAGGATCGGGATGAAACCCTTGCTTCTCTCTCTTGCAACCGTCGCATTAGGAGCCACCATGGCCAACGCAAAGCCGCTCGTCGTCTATTACTCGCGCGTCGATGAAAACTACAGCGTGGGGAACATCACCAAAGGCAACACCGAGATCGTAGCCGAGATGATCGCAAAGAAAACCGGTGCCGATCTCGTCAAGGTGGAGCCTGTGAAAGAATACGCCAAGGACTACAAGACCTGCATCGAGGAGTCCAAAAAGGAACTTGCAGCCGATGCGCGCCCGGCGTTCAAGCCCGTCAAACTGAACCCTGCAGACTATGACGAGATCTACGTGGGCTACCCCATTTGGTGGGGCGAAATGCCGATGCCGATGTTTACCTTCTTCGATCAGTACAGCTTCAAAGGGAAAAAGATTCACCCCTTCGTAACCCATGAGGGCAGCGGGCTTACGGGCTTAAAGCGCCTCGAGAAGGCAACTGGCGGTGTGATGGCCGAGGGCCTCGCGATCTACGGTCACGTCGCTCAAAAAGAGCCCGAGAAAGCGCAGCAGCTGGTCGACGAATGGCTCAAGAAGTGACGTGGATTCGATGAACAGACGCGAATTCATTAAAACTGCGGGCATCGTCGCAGCGGGATCGCTTTTGCTCGCCTCACCCCTCACATCCGCAATCGCAGCCGAACCGAAGAAGGAGAATAAGATGAAGATCGTCGTTCTGACAGGCAGTCCCAGGGCGAACGGCAACACCAACCTGATGGCCGATGAGTTTACCCGAGGGGCCACCGAGGCCGGGCACGAGGTCTTTCGATTTGATACCGCAAAGAGCGACGTTCATCCCTGTACCGGTTGCAATCACTGCGGAATGAACGGCCCCTGCGTATTCAACGATGACTTCACCGTGAAGCTTCGTCCAAAGCTCACCGAGGCTGACCTCATCGTGTTCTGCTCACCCATGTATTACTTCGGCTTCTCCGCTCAGCTGAAGGCGACCATCGACCGCTTCTACGCCTTAAACGGTGCCCTTCACGTCAAGAAGAAATGCGCCTTCCTGATGGCTTACGCAAACACATCAAAGAAGGACGCCGAGGCGATGACGGCCCATTACCGAACCATTGCCGACTACATGGGCTGGGAGAATGTGGGCACGATCATCGCTCCGGGCATCTGGACTGCGGGAAGCATCAAGGGATCAGGCTACGAGAAGAAGGCCTACGAGCTTGGGAAATCCCTCTGAGGGAGGCCGCCTGGAGCTGTGCGCCCATTCGTGAAGGCTTGGTTGTCTGGATTTCAGGAGGCTCATGGATGTCTCATGAGCCTACTCATTTTGGGCAGATCAGCGGCTCTTGGAGTGGCTTTGATTCTACTTTTGAGCTGGCAATGAGCAGGCTCATCGTTCCTCTTTGATGAGGCTCATTGTCCCATTCACTGCCTCTTGAGCGCCGGGCTTTTCGGTCAGGGGAGATTGGACGATGGTGGGCTCATCCATGCTCCCGGATCTAAAGCCTTCGAGATCGAGGGTTACGTAGTTGTAGCCCAGAGCCTTAAGGGCCGCTGCGATCTCATCGCGCTTTTTGAACACCGCTTCCATATAGGGTGGGGCAACCTCGATCCTTGCAATCGGGCAGTGATCCCTCAGGCGGAGGGGGCCGTCAACCAGGGTTCTCAGGAACGCTTCGCCCTGCCCGACGCGCGACAAACCTTCGGGGGTAATCGTCGTTCCATACGGAAAGCGGGTCATCAGGCATGCGGCGGAAGGCTTTTGTGCATTGGGAAGGTTCATCTGCACGGCAAGGGCTCGAACCTCCGCTTTGGTGAAGTGGAAGCGCGCCAGAGGGCTCAGGACTCCAAGCGCCTGCAAAGCCCTGAGACCGGGCCTGAACTGCTGCAGATCGTCGAAGTTCGTCCCGTCGCACAGGGTCGTAAACCCTCGCTTGTGCGCCTCTTCGATCAGGGTCTGAAACAGGTACCGCTTACAGTGGTAGCAGCGATCTTTCGGGTTGGATCGGATCACCTCCTGCTCCAGGGGATTGACCTCTACCGGTAACCATTCGATGCCCTCCCTTTTGCAGAAGGCCTCCGCTTCCTTGAGATCGCATGCGGGTAAACCCGGGTGGCTGAAGGTGGCCGCAAGCAGGTTGCTCGGCCCGAGCGCCTCAAGGGATGCCTTGAGCAGGACCGTAGAATCGATGCCGGCCGAATAGGCTATGGTTACGGCGCCCAACCCCCTAAGGTAGGAGACGAGATCCTTCAGGCGTTCCATTCACGAACCACTCCTGGTAACGGCGGCCAGGATTACGCTGAGGGGCACGCCAACCTTCTCAGCCAGGGCAACCAGATCTTCGTACTCCGGCTTCTCCTTTACGATGGGGCCGTTTGCGCCTTCAAACGTTGCGCGCTTGACCGTCACCGGACCGTAGGACGTCTCTACCTGATAAAGGCTGCGCGCCATACAAAGGCGATCGACGGGGATCTTCAGTAAGCCTAACGTGGGCGTGTACCGAAGGATCGCGTCCTCTACCTGAGAAGCTTGCTCTGCATCGGTCAAGACCCTCAGGAGCACGCCCGGCCGCTGTTTCTTCATCATGCAGGGAAGCATATGGACGTCTCGCGCCCCTGCTTCAGCGATCTTCCTTACGGCGTAACCCATCGCTTCCGGTGTAGCGTCGTCGATGTTGCATTCCAGCAAGAAGACCTCGCGATCCATAGGGCTGTCACCCGTAGCCCCTGAGGTAGACGCCGCCTGCTCCTGAAGGTCATCGATGATCGCTGCCCGAAGGAAGTTCGCGTGACCCGGGTCGCGCGTCCCGAGTCCCACCCCTGATCGCAGGATCCTGTAGCGCCTGGGAAGCGCCTCACTGCTCCGCAATGCGGCCGCAATCGCAATGCCGGTTGGCGTCACCTGCTCCCCAAGGTTTGGCACAGCAGCCTGCGTTAGTACGATGCCGTGCGCTTCTGCGATATGGACGACCGCAGGCACGGGGACGGGCAGCAACCCATGCTGCGTTTGAACGAACCCACTCCCTTCGGTCAGCGACGGCAACACCAGCCCCGAGAGGCCTTCCTTTACAGAGAGATCGTCGTAGAGCACCGCTGCGGCGAGGATGTCGACGATCGAGTCGATGGCCCCCACCTCGTGGAAATGGACTTCGCTCTTGTCTACGCCATGTGCGCGCGCTTCAGCCTCTGCGATGATGGCGAAGATCCGCTTCGAGAGCGCCAGGGCTTCGGGAGAGACGACGTCAGCTGCACGATCGAGGATCGCGCAGACTTCGCTCAGGTGCCTGTGCTCGTGATGGTGATGGGGGTGGCTGTGCGCATCGTGGTGATGGTGCTCGTGGTAACCTTCCTCGTGTGGCTCGATGAGATCGGCGCTGTGATCGTGGTCATGCACCTGAAACCGGAGCCCCGAAATGCTGTAGGACTGCCCGCGCTCTGTATGGATGTGAACGCCTTCGAGCCCTAAGGCCCGGATGGCCGAATCCAGCCTGGATCGCGAAGCCCCCAACTCAAGCAATGCGGCTGCAAACATATCGCCGCTGATACCGCAGGCACCGTCGATGTAAAGCTGCTTCATGGGAACCTTTGTTTCTGTGAATGCACCCTCTGATGGGGCTTGGGGTGAGAAGGGAAGTGAATGCCATTAGGGAAGGGAGGATGCCTCTTCCGGGCAGGCGAGGCGAAGCATCCTGTAGGCGGCGGTGGCGGCGCCGAACCCGTTGTCGATATTGACCACCGTAAGGCCCTCGGCGCAGCTGTTTAACATGGAAAGCAGGCTGCTCAGCCCCTGAAACGACGCCCCGTAACCGACGGATGTGGGCACCGCTATTACGGGCATGCTCAGGAGACCAGAAAGCACGCTCGCAAGCGCTCCCTCCATACCCGCAACCGCAATCACCACCTTCGCCCTGCGAATCTCATCCAGCTTCGAGAGCAAACGGTGCAAGCCTGCAACCCCCACGTCGTAATGGCGCTCGACCGCTACTCCAAGGAACTCCGCCGTCTGTGCTGCTTCCTCTGCGATGGGCAAATCCGACGTCCCCGCGCAGCAAACCGCAAGGGGACCGCATGCGGCATCGAGCTTGGGCAAAGGCCCGTGAAGAAGCGTGAGGATCTGCGAGACCGCATCGTATCGAACGGGGAGCCCCTGCGCCTGAACGAATGCCGCCTGCTCGGGTGAAGCTTTGGTGCCCAGCACCGAACAGCCCCGCTCGTCAAAGGCTTGAAGGATCCGCAACAGCTGCTCGCAGGTTTTGCTTTTACAAAAAATCGCCTCGCCTGCGCCCGTGCGCTGCCTGCGGCTCAAATCGAGCTTGGCGATGCCCAAATCGACGTAAGTTTCCATGGCGCCGTTTTACAACCGGGTGCCCTTTGAAGGTAGTTTTTTGTTGCACAAAAAGCATTTTTTTGAGGCTGAATGAAGAAAAATTAAAACCTCTAACATAGCGTAGTATAAGGATTTTTGAGCTTATGCTGCAGCAAAAAAACAACAATCAGTTGTGATAGCTCTTGCAAAATAAAAACAACTATCGTAAAAAGGCGGTGGGGATTGCGATCCTCTGTGAGTTGGGCGAAGCGGTGAGGGATTTTTTCAAAACCGCCTTTGTCGATGAAACGGTATCTTTTGAAAGGAGTTTCAAATGTTACGACTCAGCTCTGTCCTTTTTGCCTGTTTCGCTGGCGCGTTTCTTTTGGCAGGATCTGCGATGTCGCAGGATAAGGCCGAAAACGCGGTCAGCCCCGAACAAATCAAGAACGTCGTTCAGCAGCATTCCGACGACACCCGCAAATGCTACAGCGATGAGTTGGCTCAAAACCCTGCGCTCGCCGGCAAAATCGTGATCAACTTTGTGGTGGGCAACGATGGCAAAGTGATCAGCACCAAGATCCTGGAATCGACCATGAATAACGAAAAGGTGGAGCAATGCGTGAGCAACCAGGTCGCCGCGTGGCAGTTCCCCACCTTTGAAACCAGCGACAAAATCTCCATCGATTACCCCTTCGTCTTCGAAGCCAAGTAATCTCCCGCCTTTTCTCTTCAAGCCCGCCTCAGGCCCCCAAGCGGGGCGCGTTCGTAAGCGCCGCCATCAAAAGATTTGAGTTTATGTCTTTGCAGAGCTGCGGTGATGACCGTTTTGACTCTGTCCGCATGAAATCAAAAATTCTTAAGCGGATTTGCGATTTTGCAATGTTATGTATTGCTTCCGTATGCTTTGTTTGATTTTATAAACTTTTGTCGAATTATAAAACATGTGAAAGATAAGATCGATTGTTGCTGAAATTTTTTTTTTTTGATTTAATTATATGCTTAGGAAAAGGTTTTATCAGGAGAGCATGCAATGATAATTTATAAGCTAATATTTATCTCTCTAATGACATCCATCTTTTGCTTTGGATGCAAGTCTAAACCTGTAGACCCTGAGGAGACTTCCCAATCAACGGATGCTCCTATGGAAAAAGGCATCGCTTTACCTGACTCCACTCCGGATGATTGGCCTCTCTCTGTTGATGAAATAAGACTTTTGAGGAGAAATCACTTAAAGTTGGAACTTAAGCCCTGGGAAACATTAGGTTTTCACAATCGCGAAGATATTGTCGATTTAGCTCATAAAACCTTGGCGAGCGATCTCTCTCCGATTGCCCGGGATGTAGTGGATGGTTTCATTGGTCAGTTGCAGGGCTATGCTTACCAGCTGCTTGGACTCTACGGTTCGCTTGAGGATGCCGAAAGGCATTTCAATGCAGTAAAGGAGATTGTACATCAGGGCGGTTTATATGAAGAACCAGCAAGTAATATTGTAAGACATTGGCAGATGTTGCGTTCGCTCGGTTTTTACTTGATGCGCGATCACTTTATGCCTCAAAAAGAGCGATCATTGATGGTTGAGATAGAAGATTATCTCTTAAGTTGCACCATCATTGGCACGCCTTCTTGCTGGCCGTATCCTGATTACGATAATGGTGATGACAGTTTGAGGCGCTATGCATTGAACGCACTTAGTTATAGTTGCAGCGAACGTGCTAAAGAACGGATTAAGACCTATACATCGCTACCGGAACCTGATCTCTTTCTTACAGAAGGGCGCTATGATCAAGAAGAGATGGAGAAGATCGAAAAACGCGGCGATGAAATCCGCGCGAAGCTAAGGCCAGTATTGTCTGAAAAGGATTTGAAAGAGTGATGATGTTTGATTTTATGCGACGCAACATCTTTATATTGCTTATTCCATTGTGGTTTGCTTGTGAAGAAGGTGATAAAGGGCTGGAGGTTAAACTCACCGTTGCCGTTTGGCCACGATATAACCCAAGTACTTCGAACACGGGTAATTACTCTCCGACTTTGGAAGATGATGCTGATAGAGCGTTTTTGAATACAAATAAGCTCTTTTGCAATCAACTAGAGGAAGATAGTCGGACTAAATGCAGTGACGATGTAACTTGTCCAATTACAGTAAGTCGTAAAAGTATTGTTGAGCTTTTGCCGGCAACGGTAGATAAGCGAGGATTTGACGGTATAGTTGATAAGCGAGTTGCTGACGAATTGTTGCGTTGGAGGCGAGAGAGGCAAAAGTATGCTGCTTATGCAAATGTAATGGTGATAAAATATATTGATGAATCTTATTATTACGAGGATTCAGATTCTAATAATGAGGGTGCAGCTGGTTTTACAAAACCTCAGTACGGAGGAATGTTTATAAGTCAGGATTATTTTCATAAGCCACGGAATGTATTGGCGCATGAAATTGGTCATTTGCTCATGAATTATGGTTTGGCGTCAATAGATTATTTCAAAGATGGAGCCCATTTAACTTGTAAAGCCGAGATATATGTTTCTGGTCAGAAACACAAAATAAATGAAAAATATTTTCTCACGGGCTGCGGTGAAAAAAAAGGGGTGCCGAATGATTATTATTTATTCCAACCTGTTTGCGATTGGATGCTTGATCCAGATGATGATGTAATCACAAAAATAAAGATTGCCGGAGGTGAAGTAAACGAGGTAGATGTTTCTGAGCTTGGTGGCTGCTTTATTGATGAGGATGCATCCGTTTGTATGTAACAAAACTGTTCAATGGAAATGTGCTCTGGAAACTTAAGTCTTTCTTGTAATTGCATCAATGTGAAAAGCCTGCATGCGTTCATCGAGGGACATTTGCTGCCCGGCTTCCGTTGGATTGGGTAAGTTAACTAGGGGGAGCAGACGACTCTCCGAAAAATTGCCGTCTGGTATACAAAGCGGGCTCGTTTTCAAATTGAAAATTGCTGGCCGCCGCAAAGTTGGGGCGTTTTTCATCCGCAAACGGCTTCGACGAAACGAAAGCGGGTGGGCTCTGTAACTATGGTTTTTTTAAACGAAAACGGCGGGAAATCTTTGGAAGGGCAGGCGGGGGATTACTTGCTCATCAGATCGGCGACGAGCTTGGTGAACTTGGCGGGATCGGGCAGCGGGGAGCCTTCGGCCAGACAGGCCTGACCGTAGAGCAGATGGGCGTAGTCGGCCAGGGTGATGTCTTTTTGATCCACGTCGAACATCTGCTGCATCTTCGAGAGGATCGGGTGATCGGGGTTCAGTTCGAGGATCCGCTTCTGGTGCGCGATTTGGGCGTCGGGGTTTTGCGAGAGCATGCGCTCGAGGCCCGGGCTCATGTCGTTGTTGTCGCCCACCAGGCAGCAGGCCGAAGTGGTCAAACGGTTCGAGATGCGCACTTCCTTCACATATTCGTCGAGGGAAGACTTGATGAGCTCGAGCAGCGAGCTGTGCGCCTCGGTCTGCGCCTTCAGGTTCTCTTCTGCGGCCTTCTTTTCCTCTTCGGTGCCGAGCTCCACCTGGCCCTTGCCCACCGAGCGCAGCGGCTTGTCGTCGTACTCCGTGAGATGGTTGACCATGATCTCGTCGACGGCGTCGGTGAGGTAGAGGACCTCGATGCCCTTGTCGCGGAACGCTTCGAGGTGAGGCGAACGCTCGACTGCAGCCAGCGACTCGCCCGTGATGTAGAAGATCTCCTTTTGATCCTCTTTCATGCGCGAGACGTATTCCGCAAGCGAGGTGAAGCCGTCGCCGTTGGTGCTCTTAAACCACAGCAGATCGTGGAGCTTCTTGCCCTGGCTGAAATCGACGGTGCCTTCCTTGATCACGCGGCCGTAGCGCTCCCAGAACTTTTGGTAGCGATCGCGGTCGTTCTTTTGCAGCTCCGCCAGATGGTCGAGCACCTTCTTGATGATGCGCTCCTTGATCTTGGCCACGCGGCGATCCTGCTGAAGGATTTCGCGGGAGACGTTGAGCGAGAGATCGGGCGAATCGACCACACCTTTGATGAAGCGCAGCCAGTCGGGGAGCAGTTCGTCGCAGCTCTCCTTGATGAGGACGCGGTTCACGTAAAGCTGCAGGCCGTATTTGAGATCGCGGTAGAACAGATCATACGGCGGGCGATCGGGGATGAAGAGCAGCGCGTTGTATTCAAACGAGCCTTCGGCCTTGAGGGTGAGCGTGTCGAAGGGCGGCTCCCAGTCGTGGGCGATGTGCTTGTAGAACTCGGCGTATTCTTCCTTGGTCACTTCGGACTGGGCGCGGGTCCAGATCGCCTTCATCGAGTTTAAGGTTTCCCATTTTTCGGTCACCTTCTCCTCGGCGCCCTCGATCTCCTTGCCCTCTTCGTCGCGCGGCATTTCTTTGCGCACCACAAAGAGCTCGATGGGGTAGGTCACGAAGTCGGAGTACTTTTTGACGGTGCGGCGGACCACCCATTCCTCGGTGAAGTCTTCGAGGCCGTTTTCGCTGTCGGCGGGCAGCAGGTGGAGCGTGATCGTGGTGCCCTGGGTTTCGCGGGTGGCGTCCTCGATGTCGAATTCGCCGTTGCCCTTGGAATGCCAGCGGGTCGCAGCCGTTTCGCCCGCGCGGCGCGTGATGACGGTGATGTCGTCCGCAGCCATGAAGCAGGAATAGAAGCCGACGCCGAATTGCCCGATCAGCGCGTCCGGTTTGCCCTCAGCCTTCGCCTCGGTGAGTTTTTGCAGGAACTCCTTGGTGCCCGAATGCGCGATGGTGCCCAGGTTCTCGATCGCTTCCTGGCGGCTCATGCCGATGCCGTTGTCGTCGATGGTGAGCGTGCGCGCTTCCTTATTCTGCGACAGGCGGATGCGCAGCGGTTCGTCCCCTTCCTTGAGCTCAGGATGCGTGAGGGTTTCAAAGCGCAGCTTATCGAGGGCATCGGAGGCGTTGGAGATCAACTCGCGGAGGAAGATTTCCTTGGTGGAGTAGATCGAGTGGATCATCAGATCGAGGAGCTGTTTGGCTTCGGTCTTAAACTGAAAAGTTTCGTTCGACATGGTGCGTTCCTTATCCATAAAGCGGCGCAACCATAGAAACGGCTTTTGCAAATGCAAGGGGTTGCCGGATGGGTTTTTACGCTGTGAGGGACAAATCTTTTTTGAATGCCTGTGGCGCGGATGGCTACAATGAAAAGGACGGAGGCAGAAGTGGAAACTGAAATCAAGCGCTGCACCAAAGATAACGTGTTCACGCATCTCTTCTCGGAGCCCGAGTATTAGTTGCAGCTCTATCAATGCCTGCATCCCGAAGACACGTCGACGACCGAAAGAGATCTGAAAACTGTGACTCTGCAGGCCATGGTTGTGGCCCGGCGCATGTATAACGATCTCGGCTTCATCGTGGGCGATCGCGCGATCATTCTGGTGGAGGAACAGTCGACATGGTCCGTCAATATTGTGTTCCGTGCCCTGAGCTATCTGATTCAGACTTACTGGGAAAACTTGATTCCCAATCGGCAGCGCATCTATCAGGCCGCGCCCCTCCGCCTGCCAAAGCCGGAACTTTACGTCGTCTACACCGGGCCCAAGGGCTCGCGTCCCGATGTCATTTCACTGAAATCGCTCTTTTTTGACTCAGCGAAATGCGATGTCGAATCGCAGGAATGCGACGTCGATGCAAAGATTCATGTCATTTATGACACCACATCCAAAGGCATTCTCTCCGAATACATCGCCTTCTGCCACGAGTTGGATCGCCAGATTCGCATTCACGGGCGCACGCAAAAAGCCTTTGAAGAGGCGATCCGCATCTGTCAGGATCGCAACATCCTTAAAGAATACCTTGAAAAACGAAAGGAAGAGCTCATGGACATCATGGACTGGCTCTACAATCAGGAAGCACTCGACAAAGAGTATCTGGAGGAAGAGCGGCAAAAAGCCCGGGCCGAAGGCGAAGCGCGTGGTGAAGCGCGTGGCGAGGCGCGCGGCAAGGCTGAAGAGCGACTCTGCTCGATCTCGAATCTGATGGAGTCGATGTCGCTGTCTGCAGAGCAGGCGATGTCGGCCCTTAAAATTCCTCCTGATCAGCGCGCCTACTACGCCGAACGGCTTTCGCATCCAGCCTCGTAACGCCCGCCTTTTCGGGTCCGTCACGTCATCTTTACCCGCTCTGCTGTCGGGGGCCGCTCTTCAATGGGGTTGACAATCGCCCCTAAAGCTCGTTCTTTGCGTCCAAACGAGAGCCTTCGAGGTGCATTATGCGCGAAAAGCTACAAGAGTTGATGGATGTCAAGCTGAACCCCGCCATCGAGTCGCACGGGGGATCGATCGAGATCGTCGATTATGCCAATCACATCGCGTACGTGAAGATGAACGGCGGCTGCCAGGGCTGTGCCTCATCGGCCGACACACTCAAGCATGGTGTGGAGCGCATGATTCGACAGGTTTACCCCGAAGTCGCCGAAGTGCGCGACGAGACCGATCACGCATCCGGTGAGCATCCCTACTGCTGATCCCGCCTTCTTCCCTTATGCAGTTTACATTCAAACGGTGGCCCGAGATCCTGGGGCTGACCTTGCTGACTTCTTCGGTGCTGGGCAGTTACGAAGTCGCGCGACCTGCAGCGGAGTCGCTGTTCTTACAGGCGTATGGCAAGGACGCGCTCCCCATGGCGTGGCTCGGTGTGGCCTTAACGGCTGGCGGTGTCGTCTTTCTTTATAATCGCTACGCGGCCCGTATGCGGTTGCTGAGGCTGTTTGCGGTCTGTATTGCGGTCACCATGGGGCTGCTTTGCGCGCTGCAGTTCGCCTTGCGGTCAGGGATCCCTTTTGCTCCCTTTGCCCTCTACCTCTGGAAGGATGTCTACATCGTCTTGTTGGTCGAGATCTTCTGGAGCTTTGCCAACATGATCTATCCTTTAAAGGATGCGCGCTGGCTTTACGGGCTGTTTTGTGCCTCGGGCTCTGTGGGATCGGGGCTCTCTACGCGGGGATTGAGGTGGTTTGTCAGCACGTACAGCACGCCCACCTACGACGCGACGACGGACGGCCTCTGGCTCGTGTTGCCGCTGCTTTCCTTAAGCCTGCTGTCGCTTCTTCTCCTTGCAAAGAGCGATGCCGCCCGCAGAGCAAACGAGATGCTTCATCTCTCGATGGCGCCCAAGCCTCAGCCTGCAGAAAACGATTGCGACCCGCCAGAGCCTAAGCCTTCAACCCCAGAAGCGAAGGCCGATCGAACCGGGTTAAGGGCGCTCCTTCACAGTCCCTACCTGATGTGGATCGTGGGGATGGTGCTCGCCATGCAACTCTTATCGAGTCTGGTGGACTACCGTTTTAATGATCTGGTCTCTGCCCAGTACGAGGGGGCGGCGCGAACGGCAGCGATCTCTTCGGTCTACGAGTGGATCTCGTACGGCGCTCTTGCGATGCAATTGCTGAGCGGCCTCCTGTTGAAGGTTCTCGGACTCACTTCCTGTCTGCTCTCGCTTCCTCTGGTGGCGATCGGGGGCGCCGTTGCCATGGCGATCTGGCCGATCTTTATGGTGGGGGCGGTCTCAAAGGCGGTAGGGAAGATTCTCGATTATTCGCTGGCGCGCTCCACCAAGGAGATCCTGTATTTGCCGCTCTCCTACGAAGAGAAGACGCAGGGAAAGGCGCTCTGTGACATGCTGGGCTACAGACTCGCCAAGGGGTTGACCGCTTTAGTACTGCAGGCCCTCATCTGGGCAGGATTTGCAGGATATTCGATGTGGATCGCCGCATGCTGCGGAGTGGGCTGGCTCTTCTGCGCCATCGTATGCGATCGCCGCTACCGCGTAAGGGTGGGGAGCAAAACCTGATAAGGTTGGAGACAGGATCCTTCTAAGGTTGGGGTGCTCAACTGCCTAAGGTTGGATGCTGAAACCCAGTGCAGGTTGCGATGATGAGCCTTACGATGGTGGGCAGCGCATCTTAGGCTCCGCATGCGGTTCTCTCTCTCGAGATTGTATTCTCAATGCTTTGCGGTTGATCGCATGCGGTTGGAGCGGTGAGCGCTTAAAAGACACCGATGAAGCCGAGCGTTGGGGCGATATAGAGGAGATGGTCGTAGTCGTTGGGATCGTCGTCGTTTAAGTAAAGGTAGGCCATGTTGAAGCTCAGGCGGATGACGTCAATTTCGATGCCGATTCCGGCCTCGAGCCAGAGGCTCGGGTGCGTGTAGTCAAAATGGTAGGCTACGCTGGGTCCTGCGAAGGCGAAGAGGCGAAAATCGCCGTCCATAAGGGAGGTGGGCAGGACGCCTTCGACTCTGACACCCGTGATCCCCAGGTTTCGATCGGCGCCGAGGGCCTCGTCTTTGGCCGCGTTGATGGGTTTTAAGGCCTTGAAGTCGTAGCCTTCGCGCTCTTCGCGGGTTGTGTCGTTCCAGTTATCGATGGGATTGTGGTCGTTTGAGGGTTCAGGATCGGGATCCGACTCCAATCTCGTCTGTATCAGGATCTTTTGCTCCGCATAGAGACGCAGATTCTTCCATTGTGCCCCTGCTGAGATCGAAATCGGAATCCCCCGGTAATTCGCCAAATCCCCCCTTTGTCCGGAGCGCTCCTGTCCACAGACCGGCATGGCCACCGATGCCTGCAATGCTAAAAGCAGCGACCAGTGGTTTTTGGGCTGTTCCTCCTGTGGAGAGGTCACCTCAGGAGGCAATTGCGAGATGTCGTAAGCCAGAACGGAAGATACGGCCAGAAGAGGGATCAGGGTTGCGACGGTGATGAAAAGCTTGCGCATGGGATCTCCTTTGGTTGTTGATGTAAAACTCAGAAGATGAATTCGATGAACAGCGGTTGAAAGCCCCAGATCGCGTTGTAGCTGTTGGGATCTTGATCGTTGTAATGGTGATAAATGAACTCGGTACCCAATCGGATATGGTCGATGAACTCGGCCCCGAGCCCCCATTCGAATGCAAAGCCCGGATGCGCCAGCTGATCGTAGTGATAAGCGAATCCCAGGCCCACGAATCCAAAGAGCGTGATCTGATCGGTGATGATATGGGGCAGGAATCCTTCGGTACGGATCGTGGTTGCGCCTAAATTGCGGTTCCTTGAAACCGATAACCGGTTGCGATCCGATGTCCTGGTGGTTTCCCTGATATCCTGAGGGGTATTCTGTGGCTCAAGACCGATCATATTCGAATTGTCATCCCTTTCTTTGAGCCGAAAATGGGTACAGATGACCTGCTGATTCAAATACATCCGCAGATTGTGATATTGCGCACCCAGAGCAAAGTTGAAATAGCCGCCTCGATAATGAGAGAGATCGCCTGCATACCCCGATCGGCGATCTCCCCACGTAGCGAGCGCCAGACCGACACCCACAGGTTTTAAAAATAAGAACCATTCCCTGTTGCTCAGCTCATCATTTTTCGGCTTCTCTGGCGGCTTAAACCCTAATAAAGGCAGGGTCAGGGCGATGGCGATGATTGCGCTGCGCATAAAAGCTCCTTGTTTGAGGCCTGATGACGCTTTTTCAGAGTCGAAGACCTGAATCCTTCAGATGATTTCAGGATCGATCTTCAAGATAAGCGCCGCCCATCCGATGGCTGATGGTCGTATACTGGTTGAATGCTGAAACGCTCCGCTGAATTTGAGTGATCACCCGTCTGAATACGCGATCCATCGGATGGTTGATGGGGGTGATCACGGTTTTACAAAAATTCATCCGATGGTTTTCAGGTTCACGCGCGATTTACAGCCGATCGATTCGCTGTTTGACTCTTGTCCGGGCAGAACACCCGGAAAATTGCGCGCGATTCCGGCTTCGATGATGGGGTAGACGTCCGCTTTACCGCAGTTTCCGGTATGTCCAGTAGGCTGGACGCTTGCCGTTGTCGCTCGTCAAATCTTCAATCTTGACCGAAATCGCCCCCGACTGGCGAACGGGACCATCGGTGATCTGAGGATGCCCCACCATCAGGTCGATGCGCTGCTTTTGGATGTAATCCCATGGGGCATGCTTGGTATGACCGGGCCTTTTCCCCTGCGGCTGAACGTTATGCGCGATCCATGCGTCGTTTAACCCCAGCTGATCGAGGGTGTAGAGTTCCGAATAATAAGGGATGATCCCCGCCGCCGACGTGGCGATGCGCGTCTTCGGATCGAAGTTCGCCTTCAGATACCGCCCGATAGCGGTGCATTGATGGTGAAACATCGAGAGCCACCCGATCGAATCGACGCCATGGCTCGATCCCACCTTGAGCGACTGCCGATCGACGCATGCATAAAGGGTGCAGAGCCCGCAGATGCAAACGATGGCGGCTGTCCGGGCAACAGCCTTCGAGAAGCGACTTAAAATGTTCTGCGCACCGAGGATCGCGATCAGCGCAAAAAACGGCAGCAAGGGCATCAAAAAGCGATGCAACGCCATAAAATCCCCTCCCACGCGAATCACATGCCATGAGAGCCCCGCAAAAAAGAGCCCCGAGAGGGTGAGCAGGCGTCCATGTATGCGGCGAGGCACAAAAAAGGCGAGGATCGGCAGTAAACAGACCGCTTCTTCGAGCAGCCAGAAGCCAAAATAACGGAATCCCGCCTTCCAGAACCCCGAGGCGCCGGTTTTAATGTAGTAGGTGTTCGGGAAAATCCAGCCGTAATAGCGATAACGCCAGATCTGGTAAGGCAAAAAGAGTGCCGCAAAGCAGCAGCCCCAGATCCAGTCGTTCCTGGTGGGGCGATGACGTTCAACGAACAGCAGTGTCAGCAGCCGGTGAAGCCCCGCAAGCCCAAAGAACAGGAGTCCCTCGGGTCGCGTGAGCGCCGCAAGTCCAAAGAAAAGACCACTCCTTGCGCCGTGCCCCATCAGATAATGGGTGCCCGCAAAGGTTACGGTGCAGGTAAAAAGGGAAGATTCGAGCCCGCCCGTACTCCAGCAGGCAAAAGAAGGCATCAGCGCGAGCAAAACCAGGGCTGCAGTTGTGGTCCGAAGGTCGAGTTCACTCTTTCGCGCATAGTCGTAAATCGCCCAGAGACTGCCGATCGAGCATGCGACCCCTAAGATCCGCGACCAGATTTCGATCGAAAGCCCGAGTTTCAGGATGCCCGCCATGAGGAGGGTCCATAAGAAATTGGTGTATCCCTCCACGCGCTCGCCCAGGTTGAAGACCAGTTCCCCATGTTTGACGAGGTTTTGCGCATATCGAAAGGAGATGAAGGCGTCGTCGTTCAAAAAGTTGAAGACGAGCGCGTGGGCCACGAGCAATGCGGAGGCACAAAAAAAGGGCAAAAGGGCGCAAAGGCGCGCTCGCAAAGGGGAATATGCTTGATTCATCGATTCACCTGGCGCAAAGAAGCGGCCTTTATATCGAGTTTTGAAGGATTGAGAAACACCGTGAAGGTTTTTGGTCATTTAGAAGGCTTAAAACCGAGCCAACGCCACCGTCTGGATCTGCTGGCTCAGCGTAAAGTGCCCCGATCGCTCATCATTTCTTCTCCGCTCGCGATCTCCATGAGCGAGCTTGCGGTCGAACTCGGGCGACAAATCGGGGTGACCCTCGATCGCAACGGGCGCATCGAGCATGTGATCGTGGGCGATGCAGAACGCTTGTGGATTCCGGAATTAGGCCGCGCGAGGGCAGGGCGTGGGCGTCTGCGCGGCATCCGGCTGGTGCACACCCATCTTGCGGACGAACCCTTAAGCGCCGAGGACATGACCGATCTGGTGAAACTGCGCCTCGATTTGATCGCGGTGATCGGCATCGGCTCCAACGGGCGGCCCACCAAACTCTCGTATTCCTACGTGGAGCCCAAAGGCCTCGGTTATGCGGCCAAAGATCCCGTTATTACGACGATTTACGACGAGGAGTTCGACTTCTCGCATTTCATTCTGGAGCTCGAGGACGAGTTCAACCGCGCCATGGGCGGCGCCATCGACAACACAAAGCAGCAGCGGGCCATCGCGGTTCACGTCTCCGTCGACAACTCGGTGGATCCCAATGCGGCGCTGCGGGAACTTGCGGAACTCGCGCGCACGGCGGGCATCGTGATCGTCGATGCGGTGCTGCAGCGGCGAAAGCAGTTCGATCCCAAATATGTGGTGGGCCGCGGCAAGCTCGAAGAGATCATCGGCCTCGCCCTCGCCCTCGACTGCGAACTGATCATCTTCGATCAGGAGCTGAGCCCGAACCAGGTGCGCTCGATCTGCGAAGCGACCTCGCTCAACGTGATCGACCGCAGCCTCCTCATCCTCGATATCTTTGCCGATCGCGCCCAGTCCCGCGAAGGCAAACTCGCCGTTGAACTCGCGCAACTCAAATACCGCCTGCCGCGCCTCGTGCACCGGCGTTCCAATTACACGCGGCAGATGGGCGATGTGGGCGGACGCGGCCCCGGCGAAACCAAGCTCGAAATCGACCGCCGCCGCGCGCGCGAACGGATTTATCAGCTCGAACAGGCGCTCTCGACCGTAGGCGTGCAAAGGCAAAACCGGCGAAACAAGCGCCAGGGCCGAAACGTGCCGGTGGTCGCCCTCGTGGGCTATACCAACGCCGGAAAAAGCACGCTGTTTAACGCACTTACCCAAAGCGACGTGCTGGTGGAAGACAAGCTTTTCGCCACCCTCGACATCACCACGCGCCGCCTCCGCTTCCCCAAGGATCGCGAGCTCGTGCTGATCGATACCGTGGGCTTCATCCGCGATCTGCCCAAAGATCTGCACGCCGCCTTTAAGGCCACCCTCGAAGAGCTCTGCGACGCCGATTTGCTCCTTCACGTGGTCGACATCGCCGATCCGCGCCGCGACGAACAAATTGCCTCGGTGGAGCGCATCTTAAACGAGCTCGATCTGGGTGATCGCCCCCGCATCCGCGTGTTCAACAAGGTGGATCTGCTCGAGCCTCAGATTGCACAAAACATTTGCGCCCTCTCCCGGGCCTTTGGCGTGGAAGCCCGCGACCGCCGTTCGATGCGCAGCCTGTTAAACGAGGTGGAACTCCGCCTGTGGCAGGTGAATCGCGCCCTCGAAGCGCAAAATGATCGCGCCCTCGAAAGCTGGGAGACGCCGGTTGTGAGTGAAAGCGACGCGCTAGCGGCGCCAGTAACTGGGCGAGAAGAGGAC
>DBWM01000003.1 GCA_002309015.1 Myxococcales bacterium UBA1238
TCAGAATCGGTGGTGCTGCCGTCTTCGTCGGTAGTGCTGCCATCAGAATCGGTGGTGCTGCCGTCTTCGTCGGTGGTGCTGCCGTCGATTCCGGCGTCGGTGGTGCCGCCATCGAGCGGAGTGGTGTCTTCGACGCAGGACTTACCATCGTCGGCAGGCTTGTAGCCGGTCACGCATTCGGAGCAGGTGGAGTTATGGCCGTCGATTTCGCAGCTGAGCTTGTCCGAAGCGCAGTTGGCGATGGCATCGCAGATGATAGGTTCAAAGGCTGCCGTCAGCGCAAAGGCGCCCATATCGCTTGAGTAGAAGCTTTCGGCAACAACATAATAGGTGCCCGCAGCGAGAGTCTGCTCGATTTGAGAATAAAAATTATCATTTTCGTAAGAGATGTCGTCGTTGTAAGTGATTCCTGTTAGGCTGTTGCAATCACCCGAAAGCAGCCAAAGGAAAGTATCATCGAGCGCGCTTTCTTCATCGCTCCCGCTGTCGGGGCCGGTGGTCAGGGTGACGGTTGCTGGGCCTGAAAGCGTAAACTTAAAGAAGACGTCTCCGCCAGAGTAGCCATAATCGTTGCTCGCATTGACATTATACGTGGCAAATACGCCCCCGGCTGAGATGTCAATGGCGGCATTACAAGTGGAGTTACTTGGAGCTTCTGCACAATCGATGAGGCAATTTGCTGCGGTTTCAATGTGGGAAACAGAGGTGCAGGTACCATCACCGCAAACATGGCAATCTGCGGGGCTGCTTTCAAGATCTTCGCTTGGACTGCAGATGCCATCGCCGTCTTCTGCGCTGGGCATGCAGGCTGAAACCTGGGAGTCACATTTTTCAGCGATGCAATCCCAGTCCAACAAATCCAAAAAACCATCATGCTTCACACAATCGTTTTCTGTATCGTGGGCGCATGTTATAATAGCATCATAAGTTTCTTTAATGGTGCCATCTGCATCGCAGTTGATGCAGGTTTGAGACATGCATTTATAATAATCTAACCCATAAGATGCGTAAAGTTCGCAGGTCAATGAGCAATCAGACAAAGGCTTACTGCATTGGTAATATAAACCGCAGCTGCTGGCTTGTTGGGGTGCGCAGTCAAAAGCACAGTTTTCAGCAGTCTCCAAGTTGGATTCCGAGGTGCAGATACCATCACCGCAAACATGGCAATCTGCAGGACTGCTGCTGGGATCTTCAAAAGGTCCGCAGAAACCGTCTCCGATTGTACTTGGAATGCAAGCGTCGAACACGGCGCGACAATTTTGATCAATGCATTCGAAATATTCGTCATTCGTCTCGGTGTTGAGACATTCGTTGGTGTCGAGACATTCGTACAGGGTATTAAACGTTGAAGCGATGGTGTCATCGTTGGGGGTGCAAGACGTACTTCCACTTGTGAGACAACTATAATACTTTAAGCAACTGGTTTGTTTGTTACAGAAATCAGCGCAAAGCGCATCGCATGACTCCCGGAAGTTCGTGTATTGTTCCGTAGTGAAGCTACAAGTGTTGTAACTGTCGCACTCTCCTCCGCAAGCAGCTGCTCCTTCGTCATTGTTGCAATCGAGCCAGCAATAGGCGAGCCCACTATCATCGTCTTTAAATTTCCAACATTGGGCATTTGCGGGACAATGCGTAGTGTCAATAGCACTCGTAGAACTCTCTGGTAGACCGTCATCCCACTCACATGCGCCTTCAAACACCTGCAAGCAGACGCCGGAATAACACACACCGTGGGTGCCCAGAGTATTGTCTCCTGCGCAGTCTGCGTCGCAGGAGCAGGTGCCGCCCAGGCCGGAAAGCACGTCTTTGAAGATCGCCTGTTCGCCCTTTTCTACTGCGGGAGAAGGGGATTGGGTGTCTTCGTCACAGGACATCATCAGGCTCGCAGCGGCGAGCGCTAGGATCGAAACGTGGGATTTGCGCATCGGAAACTCCTTTAAAAGATTCGCGCATCGTGCTCTTTGGGGCCAAAGAGCTCAACAAAAGGCACATTTTGAGGATATATCAAATAAACTTCGCGTTTTGCAATCTTTTTGAATGTGCGGTGACGATTTTTTACTCATCCAGCGTTTTTGCCTGCAGTGACAGGCGTTGAACGGGCGCGCCGGATCATTGCGGGCATGGGGCGTGAAGGCGACGAAAGCTTCATGCGGTGCAAAAAAATCGGGATGGATTGAAGAAAGCGGTCATCAAGCGGGATGGCTTGCATGCTCCTCTGGATCGAGAATCGGTCGAGCATCCATTACGCGATATTGATCTGTAACTCGTGGATTTTTAAAGGCTTTTTATGAGGCGGGAGGGGATGGGGGATTACTTGCGGCGGCGGCGGATCGCCAGCAGGGGGAGGGCGAGGAGAGCGAGGAAGGAGCTGGAGGATCTGCCGGGGATGGCGCTGCAAGCGCTCTCTCCACCGACCCTGTAATTGGGCATGTCTGCGTCCTCATCATCGGTGGTTGCGTCGTACCTTACCCTCCCGCTGTCGCTGCGGCCGGAGCCGGAATCTCTGGCTCCGGAGTCACTGATGCTGCCATCGGTCCCGGTGCCGCCGTCGCGGGGGATGTCGTCGCCGGCGGAGCAGGCGGAGCCGTCATCGTTTGGGTTGTAGCCCTCATCGCAGGCGGAGCATTGGGAGTGATGGCCGTCCTTATCGCAGGTGAGGCCGTTTGCAGCGCAATGTTCGATGGGGTCGCAGGGGATGGGTTCGCAGGCGGAGCCGTCATCGTTTGGGGTATAGCCCTCTTCGCAGGCACGGCAAACGGAGTCGCTGCCGGTGCTGCAGATGATCTGATCCTCAATGCAGTTCGCGATGGTCGTACAGGCGGCGCAACCCCGGTTGAGCTGATATTGACCTGCCGGACAACCAAAGCGGACGTTCAATGTAAAGGTGCCTTCAGAGGATGCATAATGGCTTTCAACGACCACGTAATAGACGCCCGCTTCGAGATACAGCTGGAGCTGAGAATAAGTGCCGGTACCAAAATCGTCATTGGAAGCGATAACGGTTGAATCTGTGAGATGCTCACAATCTCCGGAGATCACCCAAAGCATGGTATCGGTGAGTCTGCCTGACATCTGGTTGCTGTCCGGGCCTGTGGTCAGCGTGACGATGGTCGGTTCTGTGAGCTCAAACGTAAAGAAGACGTCGTTGCCGGGGAGACCCGTGTAATGGTCGCCTGATGCAAAGTTATAAGAGGGGTAGTCGCCGCCTGCAGAGACATCGATCGCGCCATTACAGGTCGAATGGGCAGGTCCGTCTTCCGCGCAATCCAGCGCACAGTTGGCTACGGTCTCATGAGGGGTGGTGCAGATGCTGTCACCACAAACATGGCAATCTGCGGGACTGGTTTCCAGCGTTTCGTTTGGGCTGCAAACGTGATCTCCGTCTTCAGCCGTTGGAATGCACTCTGTCAGCTCAGGCTCACAGTGGGTGGCGATGCAGCTCCAGTCGATAGCGTGGTCGGAGCTGACGCAATTGTTGGTTGCGTCTTCCCCGCAGGTCAGCATGGCCTGGTATTTTGCCTGCTCTTCAGCATTGGCACCGCAGGCAACGCAGTATCTTGAAATGCATTCGTAATAAGCTGCGGTTGATGCATAATATGTGATGTATTCACAGGTGCTTAAGCAGCGATCGTTCCTCTTATTGCATTCGTAGTACAAGCCGCAGGTTGCAGCGATTTGAGGGGCGCAGTCGTAAGCGCAGTTTTCCGGAGTCTCTACGGAGTCCGTGCAGAGGCTGTCGCCGCAAATATGGCAGTCACGGGCACTGTTTTCCAGAGTCTCAAAGGGGCCGCAGTAACCGTCTTCAGGTATGCTTGGGACGCAGGTATCCACCTCATTGCGGCAATGTTGATCGATGCAGTCGAGGTAGGCGTCGTGGCTTTCAGCGTCGCTGCAATGCTCTTTGATACAGCCGGTCATCGCATCGTAGAGCGAAGCGATCTGTTCATCATTGGGGATGCAATAAGTCTCGGCAATGCTGTCATAATAGTTGACGCAAAGGTAGTAATCCAAACAACTGTTTTGCTTGTTGCAGAAAGAGGCGCAGTTGGCATCGCAGGAGGCGGTAAAGTCATTGCTTTGAGCCTGAGTGGCAAGGCAGACGCCTTTGCGATCACATGCACCCCCGCATGCGGCTTCTCCCTCAGGAGTGGTGCAGTCGAGCAAACAGTACGAGCGGTGGCTGGTGTCGCCTTCAAACCCCCTGCATTGGGCATTCGCAGGGCAATGGGTGCTGTCGGTGGCTCTAAGGGATTGGTCGCTGCTATCCCACTGACATGAGCCTTCAAAGGCCTGCAGGCAAACGCCGTAATAACAGACGCCCGAGAGTGTGGTGTCACCGATGACATCTCCAGCGCAGTCGGCGTCGCAGTCGCAGGTGCCACCTAAGGCGACGCTTCCAGCTATCGTATCTTTCAGCAAACTCTGTTCTCCCTGAGCCATTGCGGGAGAGGGAGTTGCGTTTTGATTACAAGAAAGCGTCAAGCTTGCTGCTGCGAGAACCCATACGAGGATTTTGTTCATCATAAACTCCGTTCATAATCACGGCCTTGCGCTTCAGACATGAAACACAACACCGAAATCAGTTTAACGCATTATCAGGCCATGACCATTTTTCTTACGCCTTTTGGCGTATGATTTCGCGGGATTACGTCCATCCGGAATGCCCGGATGCTTTCAGGCGATGTTGCCCATGGTGAGCAGCTTCCGGATGTATTCCGTGAAAAACGTCGTCGATGCACAGATGGATGGATCCTGAATGGTGTATCGCCTCGGCCGACGATCAAATCCGCATTGAAGTCTTCAAAACAGGCGTGCCGGATGCTGTCCAGTGTGATGTCATCATCCATCAGCGCGTAGGCGATGCGTTTCTGATACAAAGAAGGCTTCATTTGTGCATCCCATATGAGTTAATAGATGATGAAAATGTACATCAACGCGTGCGGGATGCGTTTACGATACATTCAGACCCCGATCTGCGCGTCGCGATTGAGTTTGATGATGCTTCTCTCTTCTATTTGAGCGTCGCTGACGCGATTTTTCATGCTCGGTGGTTCAAATCTGAAGCAGCGTGGAGAGAAAATGATACAGTCAGTTGCAATATGCAAGCGTTTGATTCAGCTCGCCTGCATATGGAGGCTGCGATCTTTCGCGTGAGCGATGCGGTGAGGGGTATTTGGAGGGATGATCACTTGCGTAAACGGCGGCGGATCGCGATCAGGGGGAGGGTAAGGAGGGCGAGGAAGCTGCCTGAAGATTGACCGGGGATGGCGCTGCAACCGTCGTCGCTGCCGGAATCCTCATCACCTGCATCGATTTCGGCGTCGGCGGCAGGGGTGACATGGCTGTCAGAGCTGCCATCTTCATTGGAGGATGCATCTGCACTCGCGTCGTTCATTGAGGCGTCGCTCGTGCTGCCATCTTCCTCTGAGGCATCGGCTTCACCAGAGGCGTCGGCGTCGGTCTCTGCGGCATCTGTGGGATCGGTTTCGGCGTCACTGTTGCCGGCATCGCTCACTTCGCTATCGATTTCACCCGCATCGCCTGCATCGGATTCACCTGCATCGGTTTCGATCACCTGTCCGGCGCCCCCTAAATCGACGGTTAAGGCAAAGGTTCCTTCCCGGGGCGAGCTCGAACTGAATTCGCTTTCGACCACGACGTAATAGCTGCCTGCAGAAAGGGCCTTCCTGATGCGCGAATAAGCGTTCGGGAAGTCGATGTCATCATGCTCTGCGAGCTTGTTTAACGCGTCGCAGCTGCCATCCAGCAGGTAAAGCTTGGTGTCGGTGAGCGCGTTGCCTGCATCGATGGAGCTATCGGGACCCGTGGTGAGCGTGACGGTTGCATTGCGGACAAGGGTGAACTTAAAGAAAACGTCGCTTCCGGGCCCGCCCACATAGTTGTTGCCTGCATTCAGGTTATGCGCGGCGAATACGCCCTCTGCCGAAACATCGATGGCGCCCTCGCAGGTTGCGTTGACGGGCGCAGTCTTGCTGCAATCGATCGGGCAGGATGCATCGTTCTCATAAGCTTCGGTGCATAAACCATCGCCGCATGCGTGACAGTCTTCTGCGCAGCTGGATACATTCTCGGTGAATGCGCAATATCCATCTCCGCAGGTAAAGCAGGCGCTCACCGCATCTGCACATTTTTCATTGGTGCATGCGCTCAGCTCTTCGCGTTCGAGTGCATAGGCGCAGTTCTGTTCGATGCAGGCGTCGACGGCGCCGGAATTTTGTACGATCTCATCGCTGGCCCTGCAGGTGACGCAGAAATAAGCTTCACAGGCTTCGATGCTTGCAAAGGACATGCGATCATATTGGTCCTGACAGTTGAGGCAGTACGACTGGTCAACCCCTAAATCATGCCGGATGTCGCATGCGTAGTAAGCGCCACAGCTGTTGGCGGTGATCTCGGTCAGTCCGCAGTCAAACCTGCAGCTTTCAGCGGTCTCATAACCTTCGTTGCAGACGCCGTCGCCGCATAGATGGCAGTCTGCAGGGCTCGTGAGGGCAGACTCGAAGGGTCCGCAATATTGATCACCCGCAACGCTGGGCATGCAGGTATCGATCACCGTACGGCAGTGGGTATTGATACAGCTGAGCAGAGCGACTTCATCACCTTCGATGTTGCTGCAATGCGCGTCGCGGCAGCTCGTATAGGCCTCATAATCAGCGGTGATCTGCTCGCTCAATGCGACGCAATGTTCTTCGATGCATGCCTGAGCGCTCTCGGGATTGCTGTAAAAGCCTTCGCAATCTTTTGTGCAGGCGTCGAGCTTGGCGCAACTGTTGATCAACCAATGGCTGCAGGACGACGCGCATGTGCGATCACACCATTCGGAGGATGCGTCGCTCTCTACGCAAGCGTTGTCTTCATCGCATTCACCATCGCATTGGTCAGACGCGACGCAGTCCAGATAGCAAAAAGCCTGGGTTGCACCATTCCAGCATTGCGTTCCTTCGGGGCAACCTTCCGATGTGCCTTCCTCGGGACATTCTTCGACACCGATGATGCTTAAAAGACAGATGCCCTGCTCGCAGTAACCTTTGTATTGGGGACCGGTATCGGCACAGTCGCTGTCGCAGGCGCAGGCCTGACCAGGTTGTTTGAGCGTGGCGGATGCCTCTGATGCCGCGTTTCCTCCCCTGAGCGCGTATGCGCTGTGGTCTGCAGGGGCCGTTGATGGGGAGAGAGGAGCGTCGTCGTTGCATGAACTCGTGAAGCTTGCAGCGGTGATGAGCAGGAGAGATGAGATTTTTGAGTTTATCATGGGGATTCCCTGGCTTCGGGGTTGCGATTTTTTTGCAAGACTGCGGATTTGAGGCGCAAAAAGCAAGGCTGTCGGGGCAGTGAGGGGCATGCAGCCGGATTGGGCGTCATCGCGGATGTTTCACGTGAAACATCACCCGGGATCCCTTGCGAGCCGAAAGCCGAGAGCGGGGGAGCGGTCGGAGGCGAAGTTGAAGGAGCGGTTGGCGGCGCGGACGTCGGTGAATCCGATGCTGCCGCCTTTGCAGACGCGGAAGCTGGTTTGGGAGGCGGTGAATGGACGGCCGTCGGAGGGATGCCCGCTGTAGTGATCGGCGCGGCGATCTTCCACCCATTCCCAAACGTTGCCGGCCATGTCTTTCAGGCCTTCGGGGGTTTCGCCCTGGGGGTGGGCGTCCACGGGGGCGAGGGGGACGAGACCAAAGTTTGCGCGCTTTGCGTCGGGGGCTTCGTTGCCCCATGGGTAGCGGCGGCTTTCCGGGCCTCGGGCTGCAAATTCCCATTCCGATTCCGTGGGCAGCCGGGCTCCCAAAAATTGCGCAAATCGCGAGGCTTCATGCCACGAGATGCCGGTGACGGGGACAAACTGCATCTCGATCCAGCTTCGCCTCCAGGCGGACCAGGCTTCAAACCAGGCGATGTATTTCGGTTTCCATTCGTCCCAATCGCGCTTCCAGCGGTTTAAAGCGCTCTCGATGCGAAGCGGTTCCTGTTCCAGAATCGAGGGCCAATGGGTTTGCTTCCAGGGGCTTTCCTCTGCGCTCCAGCGCTCCAGCAATGCGCGGATGCGCGTTTGTTCCCGTTCCACGAGCGACGGCCAGCGCGATTCGAGGCGTTGGCGCCAGTCTTCGGCGTCGGTTTGCCATTCCTTCAGGCGTTGAGCGCGCTCCGCAATCTGCGATTCGATCCGTGAGGCGTCGTCCGGGACTTCGAGGGCGTAGGGTGAAATCGGCTTCGCATCCTTCTCGGGGCGCTTTAAATCGGGGGGCAGCTTGAAGAGGGTCTTGGCTTTCTCGACGTTGCGTTCGAGCTCGGCGGGGGTGAGCGCGGTCAGCTTTTCGGGATCGTAGAATTTGGGCAGGCTCGGTTCGCCGGGCATCTTGGGCTCGTTGGGCCAATAGGCGCAGGCCGCAGTGGGCAGAGTGAACGCCAGCGGGCGAAGGGCTTTTGACGCCTCCGCGAGGGCTTCGGTGATCTCGCTGGAAACCGGTTGCGCGTTGTTGCCCGCTTTGATCACCAGGCGGGCCGCCGTTTGCGCGATCTCTGGGATCGGCAGTTCCAGGGCCGCCTGCGCCTGTTTGGCCGCCGCCTTCGCCCGGGTCGCGAGGGTTTTGGGGTTATCGCTCGCCTGCTTCCAGGCTTCCACCGCCTTTTCGAGCAGCGAGAGCGCCTTGTAAGTGACGTACGCCGCCTGATATTGCCCCAGGGTGACCGGTGTTTTCGCCAACTCAAACGCGGGCACCGTTACGGCATGCGCCGGCTTTTCAAAATCGGTCGCTTCCGGATCGTCCACCTCCGAACCCATGCGAAACGTCCCGCCCGCCAGGGGCACAAACTCGACGCCCAAAGCCGCCGCATTGATTTCATGCGCCTTCATTCGCAAATCTCCGCCTCTTCAAAGTCGCGCGATGCTACAACGTTCGCGGCCTGAGAACCACTGATGTTTCACGTGAAACATGGAGGCGGGGTTTACCCGGCGGGCTTCTTGCTCACCCTTTCGTTTGGGCGAAAGCGGGCAGCGCGTTGATGCGGCCTGCTTCCCGGGCAGGCGTGGGGGCGAGCAGGTTTTGAGGGATGTAAGAGGGGGTCGATTGTTGGGAGGGGCTTACTGTTTGAATCCGACTTTGGCGGCAAAGGCTTCAGGCGACATGTGGGCTTCTTCGGCTGCCTGCTCCAGCGTTAAATACCCCTTGCGTACGAGGGCGAAGAGGGTATCGAGCTTGCCTTCCTCACGTCCGATGCCGACGCCTTCAGCCCAGCCGCCGGTCCAGCCTTCCTGGCGGGCGTCTTCGAGCATGCCTTCCATCGCTTCGCACATGTTGATGTTCTCCTTTCCCTGCTCGTAGGGCAGTTGAGCGTTCATGACCGTATTCAGCATATCGACTGTCTCTCTCGAAACCAACTGAAAAGCCTTGCTCCGTTCGGCCACAAGCTGTCGCAGCCGGGCTTTATCTTTGGCGAATTTCATGTACGTGAACGCGGCGAGCAGATCGGTATGGAACTTTTCTAACTCGTCCTCCGCGATGCGGGCGGGGGCGAGCAGGTTCAATTTGTAGTTGGGGATGAATTTCAGGATCGCTTTGTCCGCATCGAGCATGCTGTGCA
>DBWM01000052.1:0-54168 GCA_002309015.1 Myxococcales bacterium UBA1238
TGCTCTGCCAATTGAGCTAATAGCCCATAACTTTGACTGCAATTTTAAGTCGCTGTGCGCGCGCCCGGCAGGATTCGAACCTGCGACCTGCGGATTCGAAGTCCGACGCTCTATCCACCTGAGCTACGGGCGCAAAAGAATTTGGGGTGGGAAGAGGGATTTGAACCCTCGACCCCCGGAACCACAATCCGGTGCTCTGCCAACTGAACTATTCCCACCACATACGCGCCTGGGTGGACTCGAACCACCGGCCAGCGGCTTAGAAGGCCGCTGCTCTATCCAACTGAGCTACAGGCGCTCACAAACAGCGGCTTACCCTAGACCATTCTTTCAAAGAGCTGCACGTTATGGTCGGGGTGAGAGGATTCGAACCTCCGACCACCAGTACCCAAAACTGGTGCGCTACCAGACTGCGCTACACCCCGTTAGGTGCTGTCAGCAATTCTTTTGCTTAACGCGCGACGCGAAGGATAGTCGATGCCATTAAGGCTGTCAATAAAATTTTTGCGGGCAATCGCTTTTTATCGGGACAGTGCCAGAAGTTGCTTTAAAAACGGCCGTATACGGGCAGCAGCGCGTCCGCGGTGGCTGATCGCGTGTTTTTCGCCTTCGGGCAATTCGGCGACGGTGAGGCCGCGATCGGGCAATTCGCAGAGGGGATCATATCCAAAACCGCCGGATCCTCTGGGGGCACAGATTTGGCCTTCGAGGCAACCGAGGGCGACGAGGCAATCATTTTGAAACACAAAGCCATCCGGTAATGGAGACCGAACGATCTGATTTAAAAGATCGGGATAGGCAGCCAGAGCGAGCGCACATTGAAATCGGACCCGTCGATCGTTTGTACCCTGAGACTGCCAGGCTTCCTGAACCGCATTCCAGAGTTTGTTTCGGCGATCGGCGTCGCTGCCCTGGGCGTAGCGCGCGCTGTAAATGCCAGGCCCCCAGTTTAATGCGGCCACTTCAAATCCGCTGTCGTCGCCCAGACAGGGCATATGGGTCGCATCAAATGCAGCCTTCGCCTTGATACAGGCGTTTTCAATGTAGCTGCTGCCGTTTTCATCGATTTGAATGCTCGTTTTTAAATCGGCGAGCGAACAGAGCGGCAGATCGGGAAAAAGGCATTGAAACTCGCCAAACTTATGGGCGTTTCCTGTAGCGATGCAAATGGTCACGGCAGATTCTCCAAGGCGGTCTTTTGGATCATAAACAGGGATTTGCAGCCTTCCTCGGCCAGGTCGAGCATACGGTTGAGATCGCTTCGGCTGAATAAATGGCCTTCGGCGCCGGCATGCACTTCCGATAATCCGGACTGACTCTGCACATAGGTGAGATCGACGTCGGCGTGGCTGTCTTCCACATAGTCCAAATCGAGCAATATCTCCGATCCCATGAGGCCTACGCTTACGGCGCAAATGGGGCTGGGTTCGGGGCATTGGATTTTACGAAGGGCCTGACAGACGGCGATGTAGCTTCCGGTAATGGCGGCACAGCGCGTTCCTCCGTCGGCCTGAATGACGTCGCAGTCGACCCAAAGGGTTCGGTCTCCGAGAGCTTTCAAGTCGACCACTGAGCGCAAAGATCTTCCAATCAGGCGTTGAATCTCTGCAGTGCGGCCTGAGACGTGTGGTCTCTCGCGCTTGGAACGGGTTAATGTGGAGTTTGGAAGCAAGGCATATTCGGCCGAGATCCATCCGCCCTTGCCGAGCTGATGCTGTGGTACCGCGTTCTCAATGCTTGCTGAGCAGAGAACATGCGTATTACCCCAGCGAATGAGTGCGCTGCCCGCTGCGTGCGATTGAATGCCAAGCTCGATTTGAATGGGGCGTAATTGGTTTGCAAGCCGTTGGTTGGCGCGAATGAAAGCTGAAGTACTCATGACAAATCCGTTTGGATTTTTATGCCGTTCCCCTTGGTTGTTTTTACCGAATGACCGATGGACGACAATACTTGGGGAGCGTTTAGAGGATCAAAGAGGATGGTGTCGGATTTTGGGCAAAAAAAAGCCTTGACGGGGAGAGCCGGCAAGCGGAATCGAACCGCTGACCTGCTCATTACGAGTGAGCCGCTCTACCGACTGAGCTATGCCGGCAATTGCCCGTCAAGGCGAGGGTGTTTATAACCCAAATTTGAATTTTAGCAAGCAAAAAAATCGGTCGGCGCTACAAAATGAGCAACAACTCGATTTTAAACGCTTTTATGCGCGCAACAAAAAGGAAGCTCTGCTGCCTTTAAAAATGAAAAAGCCAGACAGAGCCGCTTTAAAAGGGGCTTCCGTCTGGCTTGATGTGCGATTGAAAACCGATCGCAATCGTCGAAGGAACGATCACTTGGTCGGGATTTCATGCCCGCATTTTTCGCAGTACCAATAAATGCCGCTGGGACGGCTTTGGCGCACGAACTTAACCACCGTCATCTTGGGGTTATCGCAATTGGGGCAGGACTTTGCTTTACCGGCGTCACGGTCGGTACGAATAGCCAACTTGGCGGGACGAGTACCCATATGCTCTCTCCTGGGAAAAGAATCGGCGGGACGCTAACCGAAAACGCCTCGCCTGTCAAGAATTAGTGATTGCTGACTTCAAGATCTTCGGGATAACCGAGATCCTGGAGGCGGATTTTTAATTCTCGCGACAAGAATTCCGCGCAATCGGACGCTGTGGGCATGGTGAGCGCCTGCTCAGCGAGCGCCTGGCAATCGGTCATTTTGAGCAGTCGGATGGCCGCCTTAATTTTGGCCATATTGCCCGTCGACATCGAAAGCGTTCGCAGTCCAAGCCCTAAAAGCAGGGGCATATAAAACAAATCCCCCGCCATTTCACCACAAATCGAGACGGGGATCTGAGCTTCCTGCGCCGCGCGGCATACGCGATCGATCAGCCGCAAAATGGCGGGATGAAGCGGGCGATAAAGCTGCGAAACCTGCTCGTTGGTGCGATCGACGCCGATGGTGTACTGGATGAGATCGTTGGTGCCGATGGAGAAAAAATCGACTTCGCGCGCGAGGAGATCGGCGATCAATGCGGCGCTCGGCAGCTCGATCATGATGCCCAGCGGAATCTTTGGAGGGAGATCTACGCCTTCGGTCAGAACTTCGCGGCGGCAATCCTCGAAGATCGCTTTAAAAGCGCGCAGTTCCTCGAGGCACGAGATCATGGGCACCAGAATTTTGAGCTGGCCGTATGGGCTGGCCCGAAGGAGCGCTTTGAGCTGCGAGCGCAGGATCTGGGGATGCTGCAGGCAAAAGCGAATGGCGCGTAACCCCATGATCGGATTGGCTTCTTCGCTTTGCTCGATCGATTTTGCAATCTTGTCTCCGCCCACATCGAGGGTGCGGATGACGGCGCCTTCCGGACCTGAGACCTCTAAAACGCTGCGATATTGACGCGTTTGCTCTTCCTCGCTCGGCAGCGTCGGGCGGCCCATATATAAAAATTCTGATCGAAAGAGACCGATGCCTTCGGCGCCCTGTTTGAAGGCTTCCCCGGCTTCCCGGGGTAAGACAATATTGCCTAAAATGTGAACGATCTCGCCATCTTGCGTGATGGCCTGCTGCGATATGTTTTCTTGCAGGCGGTGCTGGCGAACATCGTAATTCTGACTCAATGTGAGGTAATATTCGATCTCTTCGCGGCTGGGGTTGACGATGACCTCGCCGCTGATGCCGTCGAGGATGAGCTTCTGATCGCCTGAAATGAGTGAAGTGGCGTTTTGAATGCCGACGATGGCGGGCAGGCCCAGGGCGCGGGCGGTGATGGCGGTATGGCTCGTGCTCCNNGCCGCCGTATTCGGTGATGAAACCGATGGTTTTGCTGTTGTGGATTTGAGCGGTGTCGGCGGGCGAAAGATCGCGGCCCACCAAAATATGCGGCGCGTCGTTCGCGCTTTGGGGCATGAGGGGCGCGGTGTCTCCCTGAAGGTTGCGCAAAATGCGGTCGCTGACCTGGTTTAAATCGGAGCTGCGGTCGCGGAAATATTCGTCGTCGATCGCTTCAAACTGGCTTCGAAGATCGCTGACAACCTGCGTAAATGCCCATTCCGCATTGAGTTTTTCTTCGCGAATCAACCGGGCCGTCTGGTTACACATGAGGTCGTCGTGGAGCATCAGCTGGTGCATCTCGATGATGGCCGCGTGCGCCTGATTTTCGGTTTCGAGGCGCTCTTTGATGCTTTGCAGCTGCTCGTCCGAGGCCTGGAGCGCGGCGTTAAATCGCTCGAGCTCGCCTTCGATGTCGCTCTCTTTTAAGCGGTGCTTGGCGATCTGTTCGTTGCGCGGCGCAACCAGCTGGACGCTGCCGATGGCGTAACCTGGTGAAACTGCGATGCCTTTTAAGTGATAAGACGTCGACTTGAGACGGCGGTTGTTCATGATCAATCAGTTCTCGCCAAAGCGCGATTCGATGCATTCCATGATAGCTTTGAGAGCCTCTTCTGCATCGTCGCCTTTGCAGGTGACCGTGATTTGCGTTCCGCAGGCGGCGGCGAGGGTGAGCAGGCCTAAAATCGATTTGCCGTTGACGCTGTAGCCTTCTCGCGCAATCAAAACCTCGGACTGAAACTTGCCGGTGATCTTGACTAACTTTGCAGCCGCGCGCGCGTGGAGTCCGAGGGCGTTCTGAATGGTGAATGTTTGGGTCGCTTCACTCATATGCGTTCCTTTGCGTGCCTAAATGAGCGGGAAAAGATGGTTGAGGACGATCACCAAAATCGTTGTACTGACCGAGAATATAAAGAGAAGTTTGGTGACCAGTATCTTTCGTTTCATGCATAAGAGCGCCATGATCGCGAGGGTGCCGATCAGGATTTCTTCGAGACCTTCACCCAGAGCGAGCGCGGTTTTGCGGGCATAGACGGCCATGAGCGCGGAAGAAATCCCTAAGAAAAACGCGGCGATCTGCTGCATCCGGTCGGCAAGATGGGTGGGATGCAGGCGCTCTAATCTCTCGCAGGCTTTGGTTCCGTCGAAATAGCCCAGAAACAGGCCGTAAATGCGCACGATGAGATGGACCAGGTTGTAGAGCACCAAAAAAACGATGGGGGCCCAGGGCGCGTGGGCTACGGCTGCGGTGATACCGATGGCGGCGCACATGGGCTTGAGGCTGTGCCAGAAGAGCGGATCCCCGATGGCGGCCATGGTGGTGCTCATGCCGGATTTAAAGCGGCTGATGATCTCGGGACTGGTCAGTTGCCTGGCGGCTGCCTGCTCTTCGAGATGGATCGAGACGCCGAGCAGAATGCTGTCTAAGTAGGGATGTGAGTTAAAAGGCAGCAGATGGCGCGTGACCGCATGCCGGAGCTCTTCGCCCTGATAGAGCTTGCGGAGGGCCGGCATCATGCAATAGGCAAACCCCAGATTCTGAAGGCGTTCGTGGTTAAAAGTCGCCTGAATAAAAAAGCTGCGCCAAAGCACGCGCCAGAGCACGAAAAGGCTGATGGGAGATGTGGGTTGCACGCTGGCGGATGGGGCATTCACGCTTTGCCTCCCAGGAACCGAAGCAGGCAGACCGCAGTGCAGAGGCAGGCCGCGCAGGCGATCGCGATCGTGCGGCGCTGTCTGAAAATCGAAAGGCTGATACCGATACCGAGGGCGGGCAAAATATAGAGGGCGAGCAGCTGAAGGGCGATTTTGGCCGATCCCCAAAAGAGCGGCCGGAGGATCGCGATCACCAGAACGCCGAATGCGGACGCGACGCCGGCGATCAGGAATCCGCCCCAAAAGCTGCGAAACAGGCCGATGACGGGCAGGTGATCGATGGTGCGCAAATCCCCGTCCAATGCCGCCTGTTGCGCCAGTAAACTAAGGGAAATATTGCGTTTTTCGAGCAGACCGTCGAGGCTTTTACCGAGGATGGCCACGGGCAGTCCGTAAAGGGTGGCCAAACTCCAGACCGCCTCGTCGTCCGCATCCTGAAAATAGCGCTTGTAGAGCAAAACGATGGCCGCCGTGGTCAGCGACGCCAGAGTCTCGTGCGGCGGATTGCTCACGCCCAGGTGAATCGATCCCATCCAGATCAGCTGCAGTAAAGCCCCGAGATGCAGGCCCAGCTGAGGCTCTCCAAAATACCAGGCGAGCAGGGGAACCGCCACGATCGGCTGAGAGATCATCAGCTGAAACGCACCCCGGCGATCGAGGCAAAAAGCGCCCCCCAGGGTTGCGATGAGGCCGAGATCCTTCAACCAGGCGGAAAACTCCATTTAACAGACTCCGTTCAGCGCCATGGGGGTGTCTGTGGGGAGAGTGCGGATTTCGATTTGCACGTCGCGGTGGGCGAGCTGGCGCAGCTTTCGGCAGTCGTCGTCGGTCAGATAGACCGCCTGCGTGAATTTGGTGCTGCCGTTGACGTGGTGGATGTTGCCCAGATTGAGCTGTGTAAAATGGTATGATTTATATAATTGAATGGCATCTGCGCAATTTTCAAGCAGCACCATCACGCTCTGCCCGTCGTTCTGATGGGCCGACAGCCATTTGCCGGCCGCCTCGATGCCGAGCATGTCGAGGGCGATCTCCTGCGGGACCACCATGCGGAGCATGCGCATGCGCAGCTCGTTCTGGGTGAGCAGGTCGTTGGCGATCACGAAGCGGCGCACCTTCAGATGAGGGGTCCAGGTCGCGATGATTTGGCCGTGGATGAGGCGATTGTCGATGCGGATGAAATGCGACATCACTTCCTCCCGAGCAGTTCACCGGCCACAAAAATGTTGTCGCGGCCGTGGCTTTGAACGCCTTTGCAGACCGCGTCCATATCGCCTTCGCGGTCGCTGTAAAACTTGAGCAGCATGGGCAGATTGAGGCCCGTGACGATGTCGATGGGGGTTTGGGTGGGCGTTGCCGGGCGCAAAAATGAGAGGCTCACGTTCGAGGGCGTGCCGCCAAACATGTCGCAGAAGATGAGCACGCCTTCGCCGGTATCGACTTCTTCGATGGCCTGGGTGATGCGGTCACAAATTTCTTTGGTACCATCGCCCAAATCCACTGAAACCGTCGCAACTTGAGGGAAATCGCCCACAATCATCTGTGCGGTTTCGAGCAGGGCTGAGGCGAGTTGTTTATGGGTGCAAATGACGGCGCCGATCATCAGAATTCCTTTTCCATGTCGCGATGACGCGTTTTTAATTCAAAATGACTTAAACTCAAAGTCGCAGCAATTTGTTCCGCGATGACCACCGAGCGATGTCGCCCGCCGGTGCAGCCGATGGCCAGGGTCAGGTAGCTTTTTCCTTCGCGGGCGTATTCGGGCAGAGCAAATTCGAGCAGCGGCAAAAAGCGTTGCAAAAAATCCTGGGTTTCGGGGCGCGCGAGCACAAATTCCCGGACCGGTTCGTCAAGCCCCGAAAGTTGACGTAACTCCGCAATAAAATAGGGGTTTTTAATGAACCGGACGTCCCAGACCAGGTCGGCTTCGCTGGGAATGCCGTGGCGGAAACCGAAGCTCATCACCGTGATGCCCATCTGCGGTTTGGAAATATGGGCGAATCCGAGCACCGCAGCCTTGCAGGCATGGACGTTGAGCGGCGATGTGTCGAGGATTTCGGAAGCGATCTCGCGCAGGGGCTGCATCGCCAGGCGCTCTTTGTGGATGGCCTCCAGAAGGGGCAGCTGGCGCCCCGCAGGGTGAGGTCGCCGCGTGATCGAAAAGCGCCGCAGCAGCGCTTCATCCGAAGCCTCGATATAGAGTAAGTCCCAGGGATGACCGTCGTTTTTGAGCTGCTGCAACAGCTGGACCACCGCCACCGCGTCGCGCACGTTGCGCGTATCGAGACCGATTGCCAGGTGATGCAGGCGTTCCGCACCCTGGGCGAGTTCCACGAGTTTGGGAAGCAGCTCGGGCGGCAGGTTATCTACGCAAAAATACTCGAGATCTTCGAGCGCTTCGAGGGCGGTCGAGATGCCGGATCCGCTTAAACCGGCGATCACCTTAAAGTGGAACGCTTGATCGTTCACCTGAAGCGCCTTTACTCGATGCCGCCTTTGCCTTTGAGCGATCTCGTGAGCTCGCAGGTGGTGGGGACGGTGGGTTGATGCATTTGCTGATGCAGGCGATTGGCAAAATCCTGGGCCGAGTTGATGCCGCGAATCTGCATCAGATGGTTGCGCGCGGCCACTTCAATCAAAAGCGCCATCGAGCGTCCGGGGCGCACGGGCAGCGTGAGCAGCGGAATTTTGACGCCTGCGAGATAGGTATATTGGGTATCGAGGCCCAGACGATCGTAATCGGTGTCGGGCGTCCATTCCACCAAATGGACCACCAGTTCGACGCGTTTGCGGTCGCGCACCGATGCTTCGCCAAAGAGATCTTTGATGTTTAAAATCCCTAATCCTCTGATTTCAATGAAATGTCGCAATAAATCGGGGGCGAATCCCACCACGGTGCGGCTGTCGAGCTGTTTCAACAAAACCTGATCGTCGGCCACGAGGCGATGCCCGGAAGCGATCAGTTCCAGGCCGAGCTCGCTCTTGCCGATACCGCTGGGCCCCAACAACAAAACGCCGATGCCGTGCACATCCACAAAGACGCCGTGGCGGTTTTCGCAGGGCGCAAGCAGGTTGGCCAACACGTCGTTCAGCCGCGTTTCGGTTTCTTTGGACTTCAATTCGGTGCGGATGAGCACAAAATCGTTGGCCTGCGCGAGCTCGATGAGATCCGGATCGACCGGCCGTCCGGCGGAAACCACGAGCGCCGGAAAACCCGCGCGCGTCATCTGGGTCAGCAGCCGAAGGCGCTGTTCCGGGGATTGCTCGCTCAAATAGCTGTCTTCCGACTGCCCCAGAAGCTGAATGCGATCGTGCTCCATATGCGAAATGGAACCCGTGAGTGCCACGCCCACCCGCTGGACCGTGCATTGCCGGACGACCCGCTTGAGGGCCCGCTTGCCCGCCACCACAACGAATTCGGGATCGTTCAGATCTTCGAGGACCTGCTCCACCGTCGTTTCCATGGTTTGCACCACGGGCAGAGGAGCCGAGGGCTGGGGCGGCTGGGACAAGGACGGATTCGGACCGGGTGGATTAAACATAACTAATTGAAATAATTAGAGATTTTTGTCGGCTTCGATGAGGATGTTGTAGAGCGCATCGGCGTCTTCGGCTTCCATCAGGCGCTGTTTGATCGTGGGTTCCTTAAAGAGCCGCGAGATGCGCGCGAGGGCCTTCAAATGGGTGCCGTGCTGATGCTCGTTGACGATGATCGTAAAAAAGAGATGGCTTGGAAGGCCGTCTAAGCTTTGAAAATCAACCCCTTGGACGCTGCGGCCAAAGCAGGCGACGATGTCCTGAACGGCGGCGGTTTTGCCGTGGGGGATGGCGAGGCCGTCACCGATGCCCGTGCTCTGCAGTTTTTCGCGCCGCTGGAGGGTTTCGACGAGCTCATTGGGGTCCAGATCCGGCTGCTGCTTGAGGAGCAACCCCACCAATTCGCGCAATACGCCTGCTTTATTGGATGCGTGAAGATCGGCATCGATCGCTGCGGGTTGCAGCATTTCTGAAATCAACATGATGCTCCTGTGAAGAAACCCGGTTAAAACATCCGCTTTCGCTGGGAACTGGACGGAATTTTGAGCGCTTCGCGATATTTTGCAACGGTCCGCCGCGCGATATGGATGCCTTCTGTTTCTAAAATTTCTGTGAGCTTTTGATCGCTCAACGGGTGGGAGGGCTGCTCGTGGTCGATGAGCTGCTTGATTTTATTTTGAACCGCACGGCTGGCCATATCTTCTCCGGATTCGCCGACGACGCCGGAGTTAAAGAAAAATTTGAGCTCAAAAATGCCTTGCGGGGTATGGACATATTTGTTGGTGGTCACCCGGCTGATGGTCGATTCGTGGGTATGGGTGCGCTCTGCAACATCGCGTAAGATCATGGGTTTCAGGGCTTCCACACCGTGATCGAGAAAGTCGCGCTGAAGCTCGATGATGCATTCCGCCACGCGCACGATGGTCTGCTGCCGCTGCTGCAGGCTTCGGATCATGAAGGAGGCGGCGTTGAGTTTTTCCTGCACGTATTTTTTGACGTCGCTCTGGCCCTGGTTCGACAGCGTGGCGCGGTAAAAGTTGCTGATCTTCAAATGGGGCATGCCGTCGTCGTTAAAAACCGCGCGGTATTCGCCGTCGATTTTGCGAATGTAGATGTCGGGCGTGATGTAATGCGGTTCTTCGCCGCTGAAAATGCGACCGGGTTTGGGGTCGAGCTGGCTGATGAGTCTGGAGGCTTCGAGGACTTCGTCGAGTTCGATGCCCATGCTGCGCGCGATCTGGGCGTAATTCTTTTTGATCCAATGGTTAAAATGCTGGCTCAGAATATCGCAGACGATAGCGCCCAGTTCGCAAAACTGCGCCTGAATCAGTAAGCATTCCTGCAGGTTGCGCGCACCCACCCCCACGGGATCGAGATGCTGCACCAGCTCCAGAACCTCTTCTACATATTCCTCGTCCTGGTCGAGCTCCTGGGCGATCTCTTTCAGCGATACGTCAGCTAAATAGCCGTCTTCATTCAGGTTTCCGATGATTTCGAGGGCTACGCGCTGTTCCTGGGGCGAGTAGCCTGAAACCTGAATCTGCCAGAGCAGGTGATCGAACAGGGTTTGCCCGCGCGAGAGGGTCGCCTCCACGTTGGGGAGCTCGTCGTCGTTCAGGCGCGGCGTCTGAGGCATGGGCGAGTTGTAGTTTTCAAAATAGGATTCCCAGTCGATTTGATCCTGGGTTTGCGCCGTGATCTCGCCGTCGCCTTCCACCTCGGGAGAGGCTTCGCGCGCTTCCCTCGCCCTGACTTCTTCGAGAGATTCCGTATGCGCCTCGGTCGACGTGAGCTCCGAGGTCTCTTCGAGCAGGGGATTGCTCATCAACTCCTCGCGCACGGCCTCGATCAGCTCGCTGCGCGAAAGTTGCAGAAGTCGAATCGCTTGCTGAAGTTGCGGGGTGAGGACCAGCTGTTGCGATTGCTTAAACTCAAGCCCCAAATCCAGAGACATCGTTTCTCCCATGCCAGAAAGGCGCAAAATCGCGGGTCAGTATATTGAGCGCGGGGCCAGCTTCCAAGCATCGGCGCAAATTTTGGGCATTTAATATGGGCGGGCGAGGCGACCCAGATAAAGTTGAGCGACTTCGGGGGATTCGGCGACGGCGGCGCTCGGGCCCTGGGTGAAGATCCGGCCTTCGATGAGGATGGCGATGCGCTGGCAAAGATGCAGGGTCTGGGGCACGTCGTGATCGGTCATCAGGATGGAAATGCCCTTTTGCGACAAGGCCTTAAGATGATCGGTGAGCGCTTCGGTGCTGAGGGGATCGAGGCCCGCAAAAGGTTCGTCGATGAGCAGAACCTGGGGTTTTAAAGCGAGCGCCCGGGCGATTTCGGCGCGCCTGCGTTCCCCGCCGCTGAGGCTCTGACCTTTGGACTGAAGCAACGGGACGAGGCCTAAAAGCTGTACGATCTCGCCTAGTTGTGAATCGCTCAGCGCCTCTTTGCTGACGGAGTTCCGGGCGATCTCGAGGTTTTCCTGAACGGTGAGCCTGCGAAACAGCGTGGGGCCCTGGGGCAGATAACCCAGACCGAGCCTCGCGCGCTTCCAGAGGGGCAGGTGATTTAAGTCCTGGCCGTTCAGTAAAATGCGCCCGGAATCGGGCTTGAGGAGGCCCGAGATCATCTTGAAAAAGGTGGTTTTGCCCGCGCCATTTGGACCTAAAAGCCCAACAATTTCGCCGGGTTCCACTTGGATCGAGACGTCATCGACCGCAATGCGCGATCCGTATCGGTAGCAGAGCCCCAGCGCTTCGAGGCAGGCGGTCATCGGGGGGCTCCGCTCGGCATGATTTGGGGCAGCGATTTTTGGAGCGCATCGATCCCCGGCGCGTAGAACTGCCCGCGCGCCTTGCGAATCTGGATTTTGCCGCTTTTGGGCCAGAAGCGAATCTGCTCGCCCTGAATCAGATTTTGTCCCTGCGAAACCTTCGGCGATTCGAGCAGGGTGAGCAGATCCTCGCTGGCCTGGTATTGAGCGCGCCCTGCGGTGATGCGGAGATCGCCCTTGTTCAGCTCCACCTGGCCCTGAAGCTCGAGATCGGTGATGCCTTTTTGTTCGTCGTAATGCGCCGTGAGCCGATCGCAGCGGATCGCCAAATCTCCTTGCGTGGCGGTGACTTGTCCGCTGAATTGTGCGCTCTTCCGGGATTGCGAGAGCTCGAGTTCCTGAGCCTCGATATGGAAGACCGGCGGAGGCGGGGAAAAGAAAGCGATGAGGGCCCAAAGAATTGAAATCATGGATGTTTTCTTTCCTTCCAGCGGTCGTGGTTCCAGACCCATTGTTCGGGCGTCTGCCGGATGAGCGCTTCGGCTCGGCGCGTCGCCTGCTCGAGGGCATTTTGGGGGCAAAGCGGTTCGCATTGCACAAGATATCGACCGTCGGGCTGTCGCTGGTTCCAGAGCAGGCAGGGATCGGCCCCCGACAGCCGGATCATGCGTTCAAAGCTGAGCGAGACGGGGGCATCATGGCCGAAAAAGGGCAGTTTGCGGCTGCGCTCATCGGTGGATTGGTCGATGAACATCAGAAGCAGCTGATTTTGTTGAAGGGCGCGCAGTGAGGATCGGGCTCCACCCTGGGGATAATGGATCTGTATCCCCGAATCCTTCCGTTTTTTTTGAAGAAATCGAAAGATGGGGCCTGTTTGGGCATGGGCCGCAATGGCGTGAACGGCTGTGATCCGGGCGATCGCTGCGCCCATGAGCTCCCAATGTCCCAGATGCAGGCAGGCAGCCAGGCGCGGACGGGGAGATCGGAGCATCTCCAGAACCTGAGGGCTCAATTGCACGAGTGGCAAGGCCTTATGACTTTGCACGAGCTCCAGAACGCGCTGGCCCATATCGGCCATATACGCAAAAGACGAGAGATCTTTTTGAAGTCCGGCGTAGTCGATCTGCCGTTGAACCTGCTTTCGCAGCCTGAAAGCGAAGAGCGCGATCGAGCGACCGAGGATCCGACCGAGAAGTTGCGTCGCTTTGAGCGGCAGACAGGCGATCACCGCAAAAAGAAGGCGCAGGCACAGCCAGAGCAGGCCATGTCGCAGGCGTCTCGTCCTTTGGCGCAGGGTCATGGGGCAAGCTCGCGGCGTTTTTCATCGATGGCGATCACCTGGTGGGCGATGCGATCAAATTCCTGGAACGAGAGCTGCGTGGCGGAGTCGCTTTTGGCATTTTGGGGGGAAGGGTGCAGTTCGGCATAGAGACCATCGATCCCGACGGCGGCAGCGGCCCTTGCAAGGGGAGCACAGAAGGATCGCGTGCCGCCGGTCTCGCCTCCTGTGGGGGTCTGGAGGGAATGCGTGCAGTCGAAGAGCACTGGAGCGCCGGTGGCCTTCATCCAGATCAGGCTTCGAGGGTCGAACACCAGATCTCCATAGCCAAAACAACTGCCGCGTTCGGTCAGCCAGGTTTGTGAACCCGACTTCTGAAGCAGGTAAAGGGCGCGCTTCGGGTCGAGGAACTGGCCTCTTTTGATGTTGACGATGCGTCCTGTGGCGGAAGCGCTCTGAATTAAGTTGGTCTGGCGGCATAAAAAGGCGGGGATCTGCAGAACATCTGCAACGGTTGCGGCCTCTGCGCATTGTGAAGGCTCGTGCACGTCGGTCAGAACCCACAGCCCCGTTTGTTGGCGCACCTCTGCCAGCCATTCCAGGCCCTGTTGAAGGCCGGGACCCCTCCAGGCATCGCCGCGGGTTCGGTTCGCTTTGTCGAAACTGGCCTTAAAGATCACGGTGCGTTGCAGGATCCTGGCTTCTTCAGCCAGGAAATGCGCCGTTTCAAGCATCATCTGCAGGCTTTCCATGCCGCATGGACCTGCAACAAAGAAGAGCTGATCCGCCGGTGGGGGGTAGATGATCGTCATGACTGCTTGCAGCGAATGGCGGCAGCGATGAAAGAAGAGAAGAGGGGATGGGGGGCAAAGGGCTTGGACTTGAACTCCGGATGGAACTGACAGCCGATGAACCAGGGGTGGCTGGGCAATTCGATCATTTCCACCAGCTGTCCATCGGGGGAACAGCCTGAGAACACGAGGCCCTGATCGGCAAAGATCTGGCGGTAGGCGTTATTAAATTCGTAGCGGTGGCGATGGCGTTCGCTGATCTGCTCCTGTTCGTAAATCTGCGAAGCCAGGCTACCCGGCAGAAGCTTGCAGGGGTAAGCGCCGAGACGCATGGATCCTCCCTTGCGATGGATGTCTTTCTGCTCTTCCATCAGGTGGATCACGGGGTTTGGGGTCTCGGTAAATTCCACGGAATTGGCATCTGATATGCCGCAGACGTTGCGTGCAAACTCGATGACCGCCACCTGAAGGCCGAGACAGATGCCAAAAAACGGCAGGCGATGCTCCCTTGCATACCGTACAGCCGCGATCTTGCCCTCGATACCGCGCTGCCCAAAGCCGCCGGGGACCAATATCGCGTCTGCGCCGTCGAGTAGAGGGGCGGCACCCTTGGCTTCTATTTCTTCGCTGTCGATGTATCTCAGATCAACCTTGGCGTTGTTCGAGAATCCACCGTGCTTTAACGCTTCATGCAGGGACTTGTACGCGTCCACAAGGTCTACATACTTGCCGACAATGGCCACTGTCACGCGTTTGGTCGTGTGATCCAGCGCGTCAACGATCTTCTTCCACGATTCCAAATGGGGTTCACCGGTCCACATATCGAGTTGATCGATGATCAAAGCATCGAGACCTTCCCGATGGAGCATGAGCGGAACGGCGTAAATGCTCTGTGCATCCTGACAGGTGACGACCGATTCGGGGCGAAGGTTGCAGAACAGACCGATCTTGGCCTTCATCTCGTTGGAGATCGGGCGATCACAGCGGGCGACGATGATATCGGGCTGAATGCCGATCTCTCTCAGGCTGCGGACGGAATGTTGCGTGGGTTTGGTCTTCAGTTCACCGGAGGTGGGGATGTAGGGCACGAGCGTGACGTGGATGTTGATCGCGTTTCCTATGCCTTCCTCAACCTTCAGTTGTCGCAATGCTTCAAGGAAGGGGAGGGATTCGATGTCGCCGATGGTACCGCCAATTTCGGTGATCACCACATCGCATTGCTGGGATCCACGCCTGATGAAGGATTTGATCTCATCGGTGACGTGGGGAATGACCTGTACCGTCGCACCCAGATAATCTCCCCGGCGTTCCTTCTCGATCACCGTCGCGTATACCCGGCCTGTGGTGATGTTATTCATCCTCGACATGGCGGCATGGGTAAATCTTTCGTAATGGCCCAGGTCCAAATCGGTCTCAGTGCCATCATCGGTGACGAAGACTTCGCCATGTTGCAGCGGATTCATGGTGCCCGGATCGACGTTGACGTAAGGATCGAGCTTTAAATGGGTGACCGTAAGCCCGCGAGCCTCGAGTAACGCGCCGACAGAGGCGGCCACGATGCCCTTACCGACCGATGACACGACGCCACCGGTGACAAAAATATGTTTGGTCGTACGTTTTTGTCTCATGATGGATGCCTTTCGTGCATTTGATCCCACCTGATCTGCGCAAGCTGCAGGTCCTCAGGCGTATTGACGCTCATATACGAGCCGTTCACCTCTGCAACCGCGATTTTGTAGCCGGCATAAAGCCAGGAGAGCTGTTCCAGATTTTCGCGCAAAGCCAGGGGACCCTTTGGACAATGCGCCAGCTGAAGCAAGGTTTGTAGCCTGAACCCGTAGATCCCGATGTGAAGCTGACCGGGGATCGGGGCTCTCGAAAAATAGAGGGCGTTCTGATGGCGATCGCAGACCACCTTCACGGCCGATGGGTTTAAAAGATCCTGCTCAGAAATGGGCGTACTGAGCGTAGCGATCGATGCGCCCTGCTTTAAAAGGGCGATCACCGAAGAAAGGGCCGCCTCATCCAGAAAAGGCTCGTCGCCCTGGATGTTGAGCACGAGATCTTCATCGCAGAGTTCACCTCTTTTTTTAAAGAGCGCTGCGGCTGCCGCCACCCGCTCCGTGCCCGACTGAAAGTTCCCCTTCATGATGAGCGCCTGCCCTCTGCGACTCCAGAGCGCATCGCAGATTTCTTCGGAATCTGAAACCACCATCACCGAAGAAAGCAGCCCCGTATTTTGCGCCGCAAGATAGGTCTGCCAGATGAGGGGGGCATCTCCGATCGGTAAAAGCGGCTTGTTCGGCAGTCGCTTTGACTCAAGTCTTGCGGGGATAAAGCCCCATATCTTTGGATCCTGCAACATCTTTTGGGTTCAATCGGCCTGCTTTGGGCAAAGGACATTGTGAAGCGCAAGCACGAGCGCATCTGCACGGTTGGAGGGGACCAGCCATGCGAGCCGGCTTTGCTCGTGAATCTGAAGATAGGGTTCGATCCCAAGGCTCTGAAGGCAGGCCCTCGCCTTGTTGGCCATAGGTGGCGTCGATCGGAGCGAGCGGCCAACGACTGTGACGAGCTTCAGATCTTCGCGCAAAGTCCCGAGAGCGAGCAGTTGCTGCTTCAATTTGGGGTCGTGAACGTTCAGTGACGGGATGAGGGCAAAGAATTTTTGGCCGAGGGTGAAGACCTGCGCATCGCCTGCCCCGTGTGCCACCAAAAGATCGTCGAGTGCATCGAAGTTGATGCCCTCTCCCTGCAGGATCCAAAGCCCCGGATGGGCGGTTACGGCCAGAACCCTCGGGCAGCAGAGTCCCCCTGTCTGACGGATCGAGGTACCTGGACGGCGTTCCTTGGTGGCAGAACAGCGGATCTCGATGTTTTCCCGCCGTGCCCATTCGACGGCCTCGGCATTTAAGACCTTGGCTCCCGCATCTGCGAGGCGCTGCATATCGCTGTAATCCATCTCATCGATGCGGTGCGCTTCGGGCACAACGCGCGGATCAGCGCTGTACACGCCGTCCACATCGGAACAGATCTCTGCGTAATCGGCATTTAACGCCGCCGCCAAAGCGACCGCTGTCGTATCGGATCCCCCTCTCCCTAAGCTCGTGATCTCCAGTTCTTCGGAGACACCCTGGAATCCCGCCACGATCACGATCTGTCCTTCGTCCAATGCCTTCTGAATCCGGAGCGGGGTAACGCGGATGATCCGCGCGTCGGTATGGTTATTGGTGGTGATGATCCCGCTTTGTGATCCGGTGAAGGAGACAGACGGGCAGCCCAAATCATGGATCGCCATCGAAAGCAGCGACATCGAAATGCGCTCACCCACCGTTAACAGCATGTCGAGCTCGCGTGTCTCGGGATTGTTGCTGACGCTTGCGGCGAGAGCGAGCAACTGATCGGTGGTTTTCCCCATGGCTGAGACGACGACCACCACTTTGTGGCCTTCCTTAAAGGTCTCAACTACCCGTTTGGCCACATGCCGAATGTGATCGGGCGTAGATAACGAGCTGCCCCCGTATTTTTGAACGATGATCATCCTTCTGTTTCTCCCAATGCGGTCGTTTGTTCTCTAAAAGATCGGTTGTTGACCCTCGGTTATGGTTAAAAAAATTCGATGCGTTGCAGCGTGATCCGAAGAAAAGGCCTGTTCCGTTTCTGCGCGATCGCTCCGCCTGAGCGGTGATGGTCGTGAATCTTTTAAAAATTCCTTCATGGTTCTTAAGATCGAAGCGCTCTTCCCCAAAAGAAGTGACCTTAACCGCCTGTCATGGTCTATTCTGCTGCGTTGGAACGATCGGATCCTCATGAGATGGCCTGATTTGATGAAAATCTTCTGCCGGCCATCGCAGGATCGCTCCGCTTTAACAGAAAAGTTCTCGCCTCTTCTGCGGTGATGGGTCGAACTTCTGAAGATGAATCGGCCTCAACCGGCCATGCCTGCGACTTTTCTTTCAAAAGATCGGGCCTCTCCTCTGGTGAAGCTTCGTTTTTATAAAAAAGATCCCTCTCGATCCTGTCGCCATCGACGCTTTGACTTGCTGTGCCTGAAACCCTTCCGCCGGAACCTGCGGTTTGCATCCTTTTGAAGCCTGGGGTTACGTTGGGCGCGCGGGTTGCGTTCATGGGGGATTCTGTTTTACAAGAGCGCCCTTTTCATCCATGAGGGATAAAGATGCGCATCACGGTCATTGGTAGCGGTTACGTGGGCCTGGTTGTGGGAGCTTGCCTCTCCGACGTGGGCAATCAGGTCGTTTGTGCCGATATTGACGAGCAAAAGGTGCAACGCCTGAAGCGCGCGGAGGTGCCTTTTTTTGAACCCGGCCTCTCCGACATTGTGCGACGCAACCTGGACGCGCGGCGATTGCAGTTTACGAGCGATGTGAACGAAGCCTGTCGCGCGGGGGCGGTGATTTTTATTGCGGTGGGCACGCCTCAGGGCGACGACGGCTCCGCTGAACTCCGTTACGTGAAGGCGGTTGCAGAGACGATCGGCGAATGCCTGAAGAGCGGCGAAAACGTGCTGGTCGATGGACAAAAGATCATCCTGACCAAATCGACGGTTCCCGTCGGCACCACGGAACAGATTTCGAAGATCATTGGGCAAAACGCGCAAATCCCCTATGTTTGCTGCTCGAATCCCGAGTTTTTGAAAGAAGGAGACGCGGTCAACGATTTTGTCAAGCCCGATCGCGTGGTGATCGGGACGCCTGCAGGCGATGCGGGCCAGAAAGCACGGGCGGTGCTGCGCGAATTGTACGAACCCTTCTGCCGCACCCACGACCGCATGCTGTTCATGGACGTCTATTCGAGCGAGATGACCAAATATGCAGCCAACGCCCTCCTCGCAACGAAGATCTCGTTTATGAACGATCTCGCGTGCTTGGCGGAGCGCGTAGGGGCCGACATCGAATGCGTGCGTCAGGGCATCGGCGCGGATCCGCGCATCGGCTACTCGTTTTTGTTCCCCGGCACCGGCTACGGCGGGTCCTGTTTCCCGAAGGATGTGCGCGCGCTCACGTTTACGGCGAACCAAATGCAGCATCCGTTGCGGATTCTGGAAGCGGTGGAAGCGGTCAACGCCGATCAGAAGCAGATTTTGCTGAAGAAAGTGCTCGCTCATTTTGGAAACGACGTGAAAGGCAAGCGGTTTGCGGTGTGGGGACTGGCCTTTAAGCCGCGCACCGACGATATGCGCTATGCGCCCGCCATCGATTTGATCGAAGGTTTATGCGCGGCAGGGGCCGAAATTTACGCCAACGATCCCGAAGCGATGGAAAATGCGGCGCGGATCTTTGCGCATCTGGGCTCTGCGGTGAAGCTTTGCGACGATCCCTACGCTTGCCTCGAGGGTGCGGACGCGCTCTGCGTGGTGACCGAATGGAACCAGTTCCGCCGACCCGATTTTGAGGTGATCCAATCGAAGTTAAAGGCGCCTCTGGTTTTCGACGGCCGCAACCTCTACGATCCGGAACGCATGAAAAATCGCGGGTTTACCTATTACGCGATCGGTCGCGGTCAGGCCTTGCCCGTGTGATCCGCCAGGCCTTGCCCCGCCTTAAACCATTCTGCAAAGCGCGAAAGCCCCTCCTGCATGCTCACCTTCGGGTGATAATCCAATAATCTTGAAGCCTTGGCCGTACTCGCGAAGGTGCGCGTTACGTCGCCCGGCTTTGTGGGCTCAAAGCGGATTTCGGGCGTGATGCCCATCGCCTCACCCAGCATCAGCACCAGCTGATCCAGCCGCGTGGGCGTTGAGTTTCCCAAGTTGACGATTTCAAAGCCGTTTACGCGATCGATGGCTGAGAGAATGCCGTCGGTGATGTCGTCGATATAGGTGTAGTCGCGGCTCGTGCTGCCGTCGCCGTAGAGCACGCAGGGCAGGCCCGCCATCATCTGCTTTGCAAAATGATGGATCGCCAGATCCGGTCGCTGGCGCGGTCCGTAGACCGTAAAAAACCTGAGGGCATAAATGTTTAAGCCGTAGAGGTGATGCCAGACGTGGCAGAGCAGCTCGCCGGCTTTTTTGCTTGCGGCATAGGGCGAGATCGGAAAATCGACGTTGTCGTCCTCGCAGAAGGGAACCTGCTCGCGATCGCCGTAAACCGAGGAGGAGGAGGCGAAAATCACGTGACGGACGCCGTGGGTTCTGCAGGCTTCGAGGATCGCGGCGGTGCCTTCGACGTTGACCCTCTGGTAAAGCAGCGGTTTTTCGATGGAAGGGCGGACGCCGGCCCATGCGGCCAGATGGACGACGCGATCGGGCTTCGATCGGGCGAAGCATTCGTTAAGGATTTGAGGATCGCAGATGTCGCCTTCGGTGAGATGGACGTTTTTTTTCTGGATCAGGTCGAAAAGATTTTGTCGTTTGACGAGCGGCGAATAGTAGTCGTTAAAATTGTCAATGATTTCAACGGCATGGCCCAAAGAGGCGAGCCTTTCGCAGAGGCTTGAGCCGATGAATCCAGCTCCGCCGGTGACCAGGATGCGCATCAAAATCCCTCTCAAAAATGGAATCTGCGCCGGTATAGAAGATTTTTTGTTTCAATGACCAGATTTTCTTTTCAAAAATCACTGTAATTTCGTTGACACTGGAAATAATCGGTGAATATTGTGCGGTCGTTTTTGCGGTCTTTTTACATTTCCAACCCGCTGTTACAGCAAAGGATGGGCTCCATGACCAAGAAAGAACTGATCGCAGCCGTTCAGTCTCACTTTGAAACCCTCACCAAAAAGCAGGTCGGCGAGATCGTCGATGCGCTTTTTGACACGATGGCCGATGGGATTAAGGCGGATGCCAAATATGCCCATATGGGTTTCGGCACCTTCACCGTTAAAACCCGCGCGGCGCGCAAGGGTCACAACCCCAAGACGAAGGAAGAGATCGAGATTCCCGAGTCCCGCAATGTGACCTTTAAGCCGGCTCCCGAACTGAAGAATTCGATCAACTGAGAGGTTTACGATGACCAAGAAGGAATTGATTGAGCAGCTTCACAAGAAGTTTGACGACAAGAATCTGACCATCAAGCTTCTGGGAGAAGTGGTGGACGATACGATCCGCGAGGTGATCAAGTGCATTCGTGAAGAAGGCAAATTCATGATGCCCAGCTTTGGCACCTTTTCGATCAAGGAACGCCCCGCACGTCAGGGCCACAATCCGCGTACGCACGAAGCGATCGAGATCGCCGCATCGAAGACCATCCAGTTTAAGCCTTCGAGCGCGCTGAAAGACGCTTTGAACGGCAAGGATGAAGCCGCAGCCAAGTAATCCGCAGCGGTTTTGAGGTTTAAGGCAGCGCTCCAAGTTTTTGGAGCGCTGTTTTTGTATCCGGGCGGTGCGGATCGCGTTCGAGGGCGCGCAAAAAGAGATCCTTCGCTTTGGGGTAATCCCCGCGTTCCGCAAAATAAAACCCCTGCAATTCCAAAAGTTCGGCGTCTTCGGGCAGCTGCGACAGGGCGTAAAAGAACGCTTCGTCGTCGTAATCGAGCAGGGCATAGCGCGCGCTGTTGTGGAGGGCCACGGGATTTTGGGGCTCCATTTCGAGGGCCTGTGCGTTCAGCTGGCGTGCGAGTCTGAGCTGTCCCGCTCCGCTTGCGGCGGAGGCGGCGTTGATCCAGCGGGGGGCATGCGCAGGATCGCGTTCGAGGGCGAGCTTCATTTTTTGGAACGCGAGCTCATTTTGATTCAGGGCGATCGCGGATCGCGCCTGCCCGTCCAGAAGATCGGCCAAAAGATCGCTGCCGCTCATCTCGTCGGGCGCTTCGCCGTCAAAAACCTGGAGCGCATCCACCGGATTTTGCGGAAGGTTTTTTGAGGGCAGGGGCTGATTCCAGTCGAGAGCAGGGCGCAGGGCGGCATCGCTGCCGTCGGACCATTCCCAAAGCAGGGGCCAGCGGGCGTTCAGGCAGCGGAGCGATCGGAGCCCAAGCTTCGGATTCCAGCCGCGCAGGGGTTCGGGCAGTCGGCGCTGCACGGGACCGTAAGAAGAAGAATCCCAGTCATGCTGCCGCACGAGGACCGCGAGATCGGGGCGCGCATGCTCGGCGGTCTGCGCGAAGGCAAAGGCCGAGGCCAAATGATCGCTCGTCACCAAAAGGGCCGCTTCGCCCGGGGCTTCCGCCGAAATCGCATCGAGAACCTGGGGCAGGTGAGCCGTAAAGCGGGGCTGGGCGCTCCATGTGAGCGGCAAAAAGCAGACGGCGGCGAGGAGGACGGGCCATCTTTTGGTTTGAAATCGCTCGAAAACCTGTTGCCCCAAAAGCGCGAGGCCGAGAGCGAGGCAGAAGAGCAGCGGCAGGCCGTTTTGGTAATCGCGAAGGCCCATCGGGTTGATGGCGCTCGAATAGATCGCATCGATCGCTGCAAACGCGAGCAGGACGAAACCGAAGCGCCGGTTTTTTTGAAGGGCGAAAACCAGGCAGCCGCCAAGGCCAAAGAGGGCGAGGGCTTCGTTTTGATGAAAAATCTGTTGCGCAAAGGTTGCGATGTTGTTCCAGCGGAGCCCGAGCTGCGAGGCGTAGGCGGAGAGGATGCGCTTTCCGGCCAGATGCTCATAAAACCCCTGGAACGAGGCCGGATGACCCCAGTCGCGCATGAGATCCTGGGCGGATCGCAGCGGCAGATAGAGCGTGACCAGTCCCCCCGCGATGCCCATCAATAAAAACGGGATCCATTGCCGGGGTTTTAAACGGAAGAGCGCGATCGCGCAGGAAACAGCGGCAAAGAGCCGGATCTCCGCGTGATGGCCGAGGCAGAGGCCCGATAAAAACGCGATCCCAAAGGCGTAGCGCCGGTCGCCCTCAAAAAGCCGGTGGAGCAGGATCAAAAAGCTCGCAACAAAGGCGAGCGTCCCGCTGTAAACCTCGATGCTGGCCGAATGGAGCGTCCAGAGCGGTGTCTGCGAGAGCAAGATCAGGCTGCAGGCGCTGATGAAAAAGTTGATCTTTAAGACCTGGCAGAGTCTGAAGGCCAGCGCGAGCGACAAAAAGCCCGCAAAAGCCGAGGCGAAGTTCATGCGCTGCGCGATTTGGCCCAGAGGGATGAGGCTCGCCGCCTTGTGAAACATCGCAAACAGCGGATAACCGGGTGGATGCGCGATGCCGAGTTCGAAGGCCGCCGATCCGAGCTCGCCCGCGTCGAGTCCCGTCAGCTCCGGGGCGCTCTGAAAGGCGCTCCAGGCTGCGATGAAGGCGAACGGGGCAAAGGTGAGCAGTTTTTTGAGCAAGGCGTTCATGGCGTCCGGGCGCGCGAGGGTTTTTTGCTCGCGGTCTTTTCGGGAAAAGAGGCTTTTACCCGATCGATGCTGAAAAGACAGCCGCGCCTTTGGGCGGCGGATGGGTCGGCAAAACTGCGCTCGTCGGGAAATGAGGCGTCGTACAGTACGGCGTGTACTTTCCTGGTCAACCAATGCGCGTCGTACAGTACGGCGTGTACTTTCTTGGAAAAACATTGCGCGCCGTACTGTTCAAAACGTACTTTCCAGCCAGGAAAACACGTTTCGTAGCGTTCATTGGCACGGATCTTGCAAAGCGAAGAGGCTCCGTAGCGTACGAAACGTACTTTCCAGCCAGGAAAACACGCGCCGTACAGTACGGAACGTACTTTCCCGGCTGGAGACGCTCCAATGAACGCGTACGGCTGACCGCGCAAATTGCACCCTGTTCTGGCGCATCGGTCGTACGACTCGCACCAGTTTTGCAAAAAGGCATTGCAGGCGCGGTTAAAAAATGGGCGTTCAGGTCGGAAGGCGCCGGATCAACCTTCGGCGCATCGCGCAGAATCCCTTGCAGCGTCGTCGTATCTGAGGTCGTTTCGAGCCTGAAGCTTTGATTGTGCGAATAGAGAAAAAATGCTTCGCCTTTAAAACTTTTGTTGACAGCTCCGATCTTTGAGCGTAAAAGCCGTGCGCGTTGCTTCAACGGATCTCCCGTTCCCCCATGGGCAACCTATAGAGGCGTCGGCTAGTGGCAAGCCCCAGGATTTTGGTTCCTGTAATCGTAGGTTCGAATCCTACCGCCTCTGCATTTTTCCCGGATGCGTTCACGATGCGCCTTTGATCACCGGCGCATCAACCTGCGCTTGGCTGCGCAGGGCTGAATTACACCGGTTGATTCCAAAGGATCTCACCATGGAACCGATTAAACTTTCCTGCTCGCTGCGCGAAGGTCGCGGCAAGGGTCCCAACCGCCGTCTCCGCATGGACGAACAACTCCCCGCAGTGGTTTATGGCCACGGCCTGGACAACTCTGTTGCGGTCACGCTGAATCCTCGCGAACTCGCGAAGGGCCTCGAAAACCCCAAGGGTTACAACACGCTGTTCGCCCTCGATGTGAACGGCAAGACGGTTCAGGGCCTGATCCGTCAGGTTCAGCGCAAGCCGAGCACCCGTCAGATTCAGCATGTCGACGTCGTCGTTCCCGATCCCGACAACGCAATGGTCGCGGACGTGCCCGTCACCACCAGCGGTCGTGCTGTGGGCGTTTTGAGCGGCGGTAAGCTGATTCAGAACTTCCGTACCGTGAAGGTCGCCTGCCGTCCCGCCGATATCCCGGCGGTCGTCGACATCGACGTCACCAACCTCAACCACAACCAGTCCGTGATGGCCAGCGGTTTGCCTCTGCCCGAAGGCGTCAAGCCCGTCTTCGATCACGACTACGTGGTGGTCAAGGTCCTCGGACCTCACGGATCCGAAGCTCCGCAGAAGTAATTCTGCCCGCGCATCTTCAAACAAAAGATCTCTCCGAGAGCCGATGCTCCGGGGAGATTTTTTTTATCCGCATCCCGGAACGACATGGATCACTTCATCGTGGGTTTGGGCAATCCCGGACCGCAATATGCCAAAACGCGCCATAACATTGGGTTTATGGTGACCGACCGCCTGGCGGATCAGCAAAGGCTCGATTTGAATCGCTGCAAGTTCAACGCGCGCTACGGCTCCGGTAACGCCTTCGGGCGCAGCCTGCTCGTGATGCAGCCGCAAACCTTCATGAACCTGAGCGGGCGGGCGGTGCGACCGGCGGCGGATTTCTTCCAGATCCCCGAAGAGCAGATGCTCGTGGTTCACGACGATCTCGATTTGCCGTTCGGCACCCTGAAACTGAAGTTCGGCGGCGGTCACGGCGGCCATAACGGCCTGCGATCGCTGATGACCGAAGGGTTTAAGGGGCAGTTTGTGCGCCTGCGCTTCGGCATCGGCAGACCCACTTGTCCCGATACCGCCGACTATGTTTTGGGACGTTTTACGCCCGAAGAGCAGGAATGGCTGCCGGGTCTCATCGACGACGCGGTGCTGGCGATCGAAAAATGGATCACGCTGGGCCTTCAGAAAGCGATGAACCAGGTCAACACAAAGCCCGCAACCGACGAAAAAAAGAAGGACTCCGGGCTTTTACCTTGATTTTGCTGCAAATGGCGCGTATTTATGCCCGCCTTTCGTGGTGCCTGGGCGCAGTTAAGCGCTCACTCCCTGCTCGCGGCCGTTGAGTCGCGGGCTCATTTTCAGAATCCGTAGGGAGATTCAATGGTTAAGCAAAAACTCCGCAAGTACGAGCTGATTTACATCGTTCAGCCCGAAGCCACCGAAGAAGAGCGCGAGCGCGTTTCTTCTCGTATCGATGCGGTCGTCGAGCAGTTTGAAGCCCGCGTCCTCAAGCGCGAAGACTGGGGCAAGCGCAAGCTCGCTTATGAAATCCGCAAGTTCAACAAAGGCTTTTATTCCTATGCCGTGCTGCTCGGCCGTCCTGGATTGACCCAGGAAATCGAGCGCGTGCTCCGCATGATCGACAGCGTCATTCGCTTTATCACCATCAAGCTTGAAGATGGAATCGACCCCGATGCCGAAATCGTGATCGACGACAGCCCCGCTGTTCGCGAGCACAAGGCTTTGGACTTTGACGAGGAGATGGACGACGATGCCTAAGCAATCTTTTAGCCGCCGTTCCAGTGGCCGCCGCAAGGTGGACCGCTTTTTGGCCGACAAAACCATGGTGATCGATTACAAGGATCCCTCCATCCTCAAGTATTTCATCACCGAGCGCGGCAAGATTCTGCCCCGCCGCATGTCCGGCCTCTGCGCCAAGAACCAACGCAAGATCACCGTCGCCGTCAAGCGCGCCCGTATGATCGCTCTGATGCCTTTCACCACCGTGAAGGCCCATTGAGGAGAACGCCATGCAGATTATCCTCAAAGAAAATGTCGATCACCTGGGTGAAATCGGCGATGTCGTCAATGTCAAGCCTGGTTACGCGCGCAACTACCTCTTGCCCCGCAATCTGGCTGTGGTGGCCAACGCTCGTCAGATCAAGCTGGTCGAGCACGAAAAGCGCGTGATCGCTGCCCGCGTCGCCAAGCTCAAGGCGAGCGCCGAAGTCGAAAAGGCCAAGCTCGATGCCGTCGAACTGACCATCGCCAAGGCCGCCGGCGAAAACGAAAAGCTCTTCGGTTCCGTGACCGCCATGGAAATCGAATCCTTGTTGAGCGACAAGGGCTTTTCCATCGAGCGCCGCGTTCTGCAGTTGCCCGATCACATCAAAGCGTTGGGCGATTACGACATTGGCATCAAGTTGCACCGCGACGTGATCGCCAACATCAAGCTTCACGTCGTCGCCGAGACCACTGAAGAAGCCTGATAGCGCGCTTTTTACCCCCTCCCTCCTCCTTCGTTTTCCCTTTAAATTCATTTTGATGGCCGTAAACGGAGTTTTCCTCTGGAGGGATGGGTGTATCCTGCGCCTGGTGAGAATTTGTTTGGGTGGAATCGAAAATCGGCTCTGATGGACCGAAGCTTTGGTCCGGGCGATCGAAACGGGCAGGCGGGTGAAGGAAAGTTGTTTGGGCGGGATAAAGACGGGATTAGTAGCCGGCGGGCTCTTCTACAAGATTATCGAAGCGCGTCCATTGCTTAAAGAATTTTAATCGGCAGGTACCGATGGGGCCGTTACGCTGTTTGCCGATGATTAACTCGGCAACGCCTTTGTCTTCGGTGTTTTCGTTGTAGACTTCATCGCGATACACAAACAGGATCATATCTGCATCCTGCTCGATTGCGCCGGATTCACGGAGATCGCTCATCATAGGACGCTTGTTGGGACGCGATTCGAGCGAACGGTTCAGCTGAGAGAGCGCGATAATGGGCACACCGAGTTCTTTGGCCAGCGCTTTTAAGCTTCGGCTGATGTCTGAAATCTCCTGCTCTCGGTGACTCCGAAGCTGCGGTGGACCCTTCATCAACTGAAGGTAGTCGATAATGACCAGTTTTAACGGCGCGGATGCCTGTTGGGTAATTGCGAGCCTTCGGCATTTGGAACGGCATTCCATGACGGTAATACCGGGCGTATCGTCGATAAAGATGTTCCAATTGACCATTCGGCGCGTACTCTCGAGCAGTTTCTCGATATCGCCGTCGATTAACTGGCCAGTCCTCATGCGCTCGGATTCAACCCTCGCTTCGCATGCGAGCATACGCGTAGCTAACTGGATGGTAGGCATTTCGAGGCTGAAGATCGCTACGCTGTCCTTTTCGCTCGATGCGGCATTGCAGGCCAAGTTTAAAGCTAATGCGGTCTTACCCATGGAAGGTCGCGCCGCAAGAATGATCAAATCGCCGGGTTGAAAGCCTGCTGTGTAGTTATCTAATTGCGCAAAGCCCGTAGTAACGCCCGTAACCGTCGACTTTAATTCGTATGCCGTTTGAACGCGATCGATGACCTCGTTTAAAGCGGTTGACATGTCGGTAAAGGTTTTGGCTTGCCGCGACTGACCGATTTCAAAAACCGACTGCTGCGCCTCATCAAATAAATCGTTGGCGTTGTCGTACTCACCCTTTTTGGCTCGATCCGCCAAACCTTCGCATGTCTGAATTAAACGTCTGATTTCGGCGCGTTCATGCACCAATCGGGCGTGATGCTCGATGTTGACGGCGGTTGTGGCGATATTGGTGAGCTGACCGATGTATTCAACGCCGCCAACGGCTTCCAGATCGCCTTGCTGCTCACATCGGTTGGCGAGAGTGACCGGATCCAGCGGGGCGCGATCATTTCCTAACGCCATCATATGTTTAAAGAGCAGCTGATGGCGCAGATCGTGAAAATCTTCGGGCGAGACGAGGGCCGAGACCCGATCGAGTGCAGAGTTATCGAGCAGGATACCGCCTAAGATTGCGAGTTCGGCTTCGGGGGATTCGAGATGCGTAGACAAGGAGCGCTCCTTTGTGAAGCGCTCCATATACGCCATCTGGCGAGGGAAAGGGCGAGATTTTGAGGGAAAGCTTACGGGCGGATGGCGTTTAAGGTGAAGTTGAAGGCGGTGGTGTTGTTCTTGCCGTCGATGATCACGTAAACGACTTCGCCCTCGGTGAGGTTTCTGGTGAGAGAGCTGCGGAAGCCGAGGCCGGTGCTGGTCGGGGCATCGTCGTTGCATGCGAGCTGCGAGCTGCTGCTGCCACAGTTGCTGCGCAGGTAGAGCACGGTATCCACTTTGGTGTCGGATGCCGTCTTGGCCGATGTGACCTCAAACTTCCAGGGGCCGGTCTTATCGGCCTGGAACAGGACGACCGCATCGGGTGATTTGCTGGTGAGGGACTGGAGCGAGATGCCGTTGCAGCTGTTGGTGTTGTAATTGCTGCTGCTGGCCGTACTGCCGTTGATCGTGCCCTGACCGACGAGCGTGCCCGCAATGCAGCTCGGGCAGTTGGGCAAAATCACGGAGTTGTTTTGCAGCGCATCCCCTTCGCGGCATTCCTCGATCAGCGACTGGCCGTTCTTCCCCCGAATCGAGAAGACGAAGTAATCGGTTGACGAGTTGCCTGAGTAATTGGGCAGAGTCAGCGTTTCAGCATTGGAGGCTTGTCCCACGGGCAATTCCATGTCTGTCCAGATTCCGCTGGCAGCCGAGATCGCGCTGCCTGAAGGTTTGGCCAATGTGTATTGAACATCCATCGTGAGCGAGGCGCTGCCGTGGTTTTCGATATGCACGTAGACATCCTTGCTCGTGACAGAGCCGCAAACATCGCTTGTGCAGGCGAGCTCGATGCTGGGTTCGAGATCGGGCGCAACATTGGTGCCGTTGAGGGCTTTAAATGCAGCCTGCCTGAAGCTGTTGCGCGAACGCTGAATGCGGCATGGGGTGCTGGTGAATTTGGCCGAGTTGCTGTTGCTGCATTCTGCATCCACATAGTAATGGCGGCTCATGTATTGCGGAATGCTACCATTGGGCAACACGTTGGTTTGGAAGTAAGCGTGCTGGTTCCAAATGGGTCCAGCGGATGCCCAGTCATTGGTAACGGACTTCAGAGTGGTGATACCACGCCAGTTATTGGATTGGGCGTAGCGAGCCGATGCGACGATGATCTCGGCGTGGTTGTCGTTGTCCACATCAACCACGATGGGATATTCGCGCAATGTGGGCGACTGATGGTTCTTGGCAAGGTAGTATTTTTTGCCTGTTTGGCCATCGGCCATGTAGAGCGTGTATTCATCCGCAAAGACCGCTTCGCCCTGGCCGTCGCCGTTAAAGTCAAAGACTGAAGATCCCGTTGTAAAGGATGATTCGTCCTTAGACTTGGTGGCCCAGAGCATGCGCTTTGTATTGGTGTTCGCCGCACCAACAAGATCAGGATTACCGTTGACCACGTTGTAATAATACATGGTCGCAATACCAACATCCGGAATGCCGTCGTTGTCGAAGTCAGAGATCGTCGGCGGGCCACCACCTTTCGCGTTTTGCGAGTAGACACTGGAGACACGGAACTTGGTGATGTCTGTTTCTGGCGTCTCTTGTTCTGGCGCGCTTTGACCATTGGTCTTAGTGAGATATTGCTGCCACAGAATCGTCTTGCTGGAAGTCGCAATGTTGCCATTGGCGTCGGAGTTATTCTTATAGACGGTTACCAGGTTGGCCATTTGATTCACGATCACCAGATCGGGCCGGTTGTCGTTATCAAAGTCGGCCACCGCAGCATAACCGGTATTGGCGGCGCCTGTCGTGAAGACTGTGGTGCCGTTGTATCTGCTCACACCATCGTAAGACGCGATTTCAAGACCATCTGAACAGTACGGATGACCGTCGTCTGTATGCCAGCATTTGAATCCGGCAGTGGTGCAGTCTGTATCGGACTTGCAGGCAGGGCCGGGGTTCCAGTCGACAAAGAAACTGTTCCTTGAGTGACCCAGGCTCATCTGTTTATTGTTGATTGCAACAGCATGGGTGATGAGGGTTTCACCTGTACGATCACAAATGACCGGGCCGTTCAGGACTTCAGGATAGCCATCTCCATCCATGTCTCCGATGACCGGATAGCTATAGATGTTGGTGTTGTTGGAGGATGTGCTCATCCAGCAGTTGGCCATGCCTTGCAATGAGAAACTGTCTTTGCCATCAGAACCCACGGTCTGAATCAGCTTGACGTAATTCATGCGGTAATTGGCATTTGAGCGGGTGACGATTTCGGGACGTCCGTCGCCATCGAGATCGCCCACTGCAATACCGCTGGCAGCAAAGAATCCGGAATCAGCTGTGGTTCCATGGGTGCCACTGGGTTTGCTGAAGCTGATGTCACACAAGCTGGCCAGCTCTTTACCTGTATCGCCGGAGAGGACAGTGAGGCAGCCTTTGTAATTGAAGTCTAACCCATCCGCTGCGGCCAATGTGGAATCAAAGGAGACAAAGATGACATCGGGGATGTCGTTTTCGTTTACCTTTCCGTCTCCGTTATCGTCGGTCATGTTTGCGACAACCGGCGTTGTGATAACATCGTAAGACTTATGCTTCGGCTGGATGCAGGTATAGGTATTGTTGCCTTCCGTGATGGTCTTGGTTCCTCCTCCGGATGTGGTGATGCCACAGTAACCCCAGCGCCATTTGACGATGGGTGTTGAAGGAATGTCCGTACCATTGTCGAGCTCGGTTTGGGGGCCGTTGCATTCTGCAAGGATGGACGTGCTGTAACCGAGCATCTGCTCGTCGCATGGATCGTTGTATGGGCAGCGGAAGCCTTCGTTGAAGACATGGCTGTTGTCTGTCGTATCGCAGTCCGAAGCTAAGGTTACAGAAGCCTTGATCTCCCGGAAAACCCTCGGTTCTGGTTCTGTATTGGAGAGGTTCACCGTGAGAGGCAAAGTCTTCATAGACGTGATCTGGCTGTGACTGGTGATCGACTTGAGTGAATGGACGACTCCGTCAGCGGTGATGCCGTCGATTGCGATCGAGAGGCTGTTTGCCGGGATCGTCTGGTTGCCATAGTTCTTGAGTTCGATGATGGCTTTGGCCGAGGTGCAAAGCTGATTACAGAGACCCAGGATTTCGACACCCACGTCCTTCTTGCTGCTGCAAGTGATGCCTTTGCTTGTGAGCATGTAAGATTTCACGGTGTCTTTGCAGATGTCGCATTTATCTGTCTCGTAGAACCTGGGGTTGTCATCGCAGTGATCGCAGCAGGAAGAATAACCGTCACCGTCGTTATCGCGGCCTAAATTGTTATCTGTGAAACCGTTGCCATCGTGATCCATGCAGTCGCATTCTTCAGAGTCGCAGGCATCACCTGTGCCGTCTTGATCTGTATCATGTTGATCTTCATTGTCATCATAGGGGCAGTTATCGCAGGCATCTCCCTTGGTGTCATGATCGTGGTTCTGTTGATCTTCATTGTCATCATAGGGGCAGTTATCGCAGGCATCACCGTAACCATCTCCGTCGTAATCACATTGAACCGCTGTATTGACACGTGTGAATCCAGAGGTTGCAGACGCACGTGATTTCTTGCCATTTACATAATAACAAGATGGGGCATTCGGAGTGTTTGGACAGTTATCAAGGCAGTCAGCAACACCATCTTCGTCGGCATCGAAGCCTTCGTCGGTTTGGCCATCACCATCGTTATCATAGCCATCGCAGACTTCTTCTTCGCAGGCATCGCCTGAGTAATTGAAACCGGATTGGCCTTTGGTTGGGTCTATGGCCTGATCGCTGTTCTGCTGACTATCATTCTTTACTTCTTTGCAGTTATCGCAAACATCGCCCCATTTGTCGCCATCATAGTTCGCTTGGTTTGTATTCTTGTCATTCGGACAGTTATCACAGGCATCACCCAAACCATCTCTATCTGTATCGGTTTGGGGCTTATTGGGTTTGTCTGGACAATTATCGGGCTTGACGCTCTTACAGATGGCCGGTGTGTTGCTCGCGTATACGACAGAGGGATAGCGCTGCGTGATGAATTTGTCATCGATGCTGCAAACTGTATCCCCATCTTCATCATTCTTGCTGTCGCAAGGGCATGTATCGACGCAGTCGGCCTTGCCGTCGCCATCGGTGTCGGGGAAGCCTTCATCGATTTGATTGTTGCGGTTGTCGTCCTTGCCGTTGCAGACTTCTTCCGCGCAGTAAGCGGGGTCGTTGGTGGCATCGGTGTATTGAGGGCAGTTATCGACGCAGCGGTTGTGGTTGCTGTTGCTGGCGGTGCAGTCTTTCTTCTGGCAGTAGGGATCTTTATAGCTTGAGGCGCTGATGTTGGAATCTCGGGCACAGAGGCCGTCATGATCGGCATCGTCGTTCTTTTCACAGGGGCAAAGATCGCAAACATCGCCTTTGCCATCTCCGTCGATGTCTTTTTGGTCGGCGTTGCTATCGTTGCAGCAGTTATCGTTGTTGCCCTTGGCGCCTAATGATGTGTTGTAACCACCGCTTTCACAGCAGTATCCGTCGCCGTCAGCGTCGTTTGCAGCATCGTTGATGCATTTATCGCAAACATCGCCGTAGCCGTCGGAATCCGCATCGTTTTGATTCGCATTGGATTTTGTGGGGCAGTTATCGGGCGTGTAGCGCCTGCAGATCGCCGGTGCGCCTTCTTTGTATGCAACGGAGGGGTAACGCTGCGTGATGAATTTGTCATCGATGCTGCATTTGCCATCGCCATCCTGGTCATTGTTGCTGTCGCAGGGGCATTTATCGACGCAGTCTTTGATGCCGTCGCCATCGGTGTCGATGAAGCCTTCATCGGTTTGACCGTTGAGGTTGTCGTCGATGCCGTTACATTCTTCATTCGCGCAGTAGGCGGGATTGTTGGTGGAATCTTTGTAAGACGGGCAGTTATCGATGCAGCTGTTATGGTTGGCGCTGCTGGCAGTGCATCCGGTCTTTCGGCAGTAGGCGTCGTTATAGCTTGCGGCGCTGATGTTGGTATCGCGGGCGCAGAGTCCGTCGCCGTCGGTGTCGCCGTAATTCTGTGCCGCAGTTCCCTTTTCACAGGGGCAGGGATCGCAGGCATCAGGCTGACCATCGCCATCAATGTCCTGAGTCTGGTTCGGGTTGTAAGCATTACAGCAGGTGTCATTGATTCCGACCTTACCTTTAGACGCGGTGTAGGTATTTCCGCAGCAGTAGCCATCTCCATCGCTGTCGTTATCGGCGTCATTGGGGCAGGGATCGATATCGTCGCACAAACCATCGCTGTCGCTGTCTGTCATCCCTTCATCGGTTTGGCCGTTGTGGTTGTTGTCGATACCGTCGCAGATCTCGTTCTGGCATTTTGCGGGATCGTTGGAGGAATCCTGGATGGTGGGGCATTGATCGATGCAGGTGTTGTAATTGGTGACGGATGAATCGGCCGTGCATTCCTTCTTCTTGCAGAATGAGCCGTCTTTGGTGATGCCGTTATCGATGGCGCAGATGCCGTCTTGGTCGTTGTCACCGTAGCCGTTATCCGCAGTTCCGGCTTCGCATGGGCAGGGATCGACGCAGTCGGCCCGGCCGTCGCCGTCGGTGTCGTCGAAGCCTTCGTCGGTTCGGCCGTTCAGATTGTCATCGATGCCGTTGCATTCTTCTTCGGCGCAGTAAGCGGGGTTATTGGTGGCATCGGTGTATTGAGGACAGCTGTCGATGCAGCTGTTGTGGTTGCTGGTACCGGCTTGGCAGTCGCTCTTCTTGCAGGTGTTTTCACCATCGGTGACGTTGAGGCCATTATCGATGGCGCAAAGACCGTCGTGATCGAGATCGCCGTAGTTTTGCGAAGCGGTGCCAGATTCGCAGGGGCAGGGATCGCATTTATCACCGCGACCGTCGTGGTCGGTGTCTTCCTGGTTCGGGTTCTTTTGCTGGGCGTTGTACGTGCTGTCTTTGGACTTGTCGCTCGGGCAGTTGTCGTTGCCTCCCAGCATGCCCAGTTCGGTCTTAAAGTCTGAACCGTTGCAGTATTTATCGCCGTCAGCATCGTTATCGGGATCGTTGGGGCAGGGATCGATCGCGTCGCAAACGCCGTCGCCATCGCTGTCGGGCATGCCTTCATCGATGTTGCCGTCGTCGTTGTTATCTTTGCCGTCGCAGATCTCTTCTTTGCATTTGTCGGGATTGTTGGTGGAGTCCGGGAATTGCGGGCAGCTATCGATGCAGCTGTTATGGTTCGCTGTGCTGGCTGTGCAGTCCGACTGTTTGCAATAGGCTTCGTCTTTGTTGATGTTTGCGTCGCGGGCGCAGAGGCCGTCGTGATCTTCGTCGTCCTTCTTTTCGCAGGGGCAGGGATCGCAGCCTAAACCTTTGCCGTCGCCGTCGGGATCTTCCTGGTCATTCGCTACTTCGCAGCAGTTATCGTTGTCGCCCTTCATGCCTAAGGCCGTGTTGGTCTTGTTGGCACCACCATCGCCGCAGCAGTAACCGTCGTTGTCGCTGTCGTTTTCTGCGGATTGGATGCAGGGGTCGCATTGATCGCCCAGACCATCGTTGTCGAGGTCGTTTTGATCGGGGTTGGCATTCAGGTTGTTATGCGGATCATCTTTGTGGCCGGGGCAGTTATCGTTGGCGCCCTTCTTGCCTGCTTCTGAATTAAAGGTTGTGCCGTTGCAGTAACCGTCGTTGTCGCTGTCGTTATCGTCGTCGTCGGGGCAGGGATCGATCTCATCGCATTTGCCATCGCCATCGCGGTCGGTCATCCCTTCATCGATGCCATTTTTGCCGTTGTTGTCCACGCCATCGCAGACTTCAACTTCGCATGCATCTCCCCGCATGTATGTGATTCTGCATTGATATTCGGTCTCGCCCCTGCGGATGCAGTCATCGTACAGTTTCTGGTCCAACGCGAGATCTGTGTTGGTCTGATCCTGATTCGCGTTTTCGGGGCAGTTGTCGGGTACATATTGGCATTTGGGTGAAGCGGACAGATTGCTGTCGCGATCGCAGATGGGACGCGTCTTTGCGCTGTCATAAAAATCCTGGTCTGTGTTGTTCTTGCTGTCGCAGGGGCAGACATCGATCTCATCGCAGAAGCCATCGCCATCGGTGTCAACGGCGTCTTCGTCGGTTTGTCCATCGCCGTCGTTATCCTTGCCGTCGCAGGGATCGCCGAAGGTGCAGGCATCGCCCACGCCATCTTTATCCGTATCTTCTTGTCCCGGGTTTGCGGTCGTGGGGCAGTTGTCGGGATCTTTGGGCGTACCGTTTTCACCCTTGTTGCAAACCAAGTTGCTGGGGATGTTCTCGATGGTCTTTGCGCACCAGCCGTCGCGGTCCACATCGCCGTAGTTTTGTGCTTCGGTTCCGAATTCGCAGGGGCAGGGATCGCAGACATCGCCGCGCCCGTCGTGATCGCTGTCTTCCTGACCCGGGTTTGGCGTGTCGGGGCAGTTGTCGGGGTCGTAGTTGCATTTGGCGTAGTCGGAGAGCCTTTCGCCGAGATCGAAGGTGGTGGCGATCAGTTCGGGAACGCCATCTTTGTCGACGTCGTTACGGCTGTCGCAGGCGAGGTTGATGCGGTATTCGGTGCCTTCGCTGCTGGATGTGAGCTTGGAGCAGGCTTTGTTGGTTGCGGGATCGCAGCTGTCGACTCTTTCGTAATCGCAGGCATCGCCGATTCCGTCGCCATCGATGTCTTCCTGGTTGGCGTTGGCTTTATCGCAGCAGTTGTCTTTTCCGCCTCTCTTTAGGGTTTCATCGTAGCGCTCGCCGCAGCAGTAACCATCCTTATCGGCGTCGTCATCCGGGTCATCGGGGCAGGGATCCCGCTTATCGCATTTGCCATCGCCATCGCTGTCGATGAGGCCGCTGGGGGTTCCATCGTCGTCATAGATTTCGTCGGTTTTTCCATCGCCGTCGTTGTCGAGACCGTCGCATTCTTCAACGTCGCAGGCATCGCCGATGCCGTCGTTATCGGAGTCGGGCTGTGAGGTTGCGCCTTCTGGGATGGGGTTCGGAAGATCAAGACAGTTGTCTTTGGGCTCGCAGGACGCCAGATCGTCTCCTGTCACGGTGATCTTGTCGCAAACCTTGTCGCCATCCGCATCGCAGTCTTCCTGTTTGCAGCAGGGGCAGGGATCGATCTTGTCGCAGAGTCCGTCGCCGTCGATATCGGGCATGCCTTCATCGATGAATCCGTCGTCGTCGTTGTCTTTGCCGTCGCAAACCTCGATGCCTACGCATTTATCGCCTGGGTAACCGGGGCCGTGTTCGCTGGCTTGATTGGGATTGTAGACGTCGGGGCAGTTGTCGGGATCGCGGCCCTTGTTGCAGGTCAGATCGCCGGCTCGGTGATCGCTGAAGGGGTAGCCATCCTGAGCGCAATAGTCATCTTCGTCCACATCGCCGTAAGGATGGTTGGCGTCGCCTTTTTCGCAGGGGCAGGGATCGCAGGCATCGCCAAAACTGTCGCCGTCGCGGTTTTCCTGACCCGCGTTTGCAATGTCGGGGCAGTTGTCCAGATGTTCCTTGTCGCCTTTGCATTGAACGCCAGCAGGGACGTTGAGGTTTTCATCTTTGTTGCACCAGCCGTCGCCGTCCAGATCGCCGTAAGGATGCGAGTCGTCGCCCTTTTCGCAGGGGCAGGGATCGCAAACATCGCCGCGTCCGTCGTGATCGATGTCACTCTGATCGCGGTTAAATTTTTGGGGGCAGTTGTCGGGGGCATCGCTGTTGGGATGGCAGTTTAAGTTGCTGGGGATTTCGATGTTTTCATCCCTGGCGCAAATGCTGTCGCCGTCCAGATCGCCGTAGTTTTGATCTTCGGTGCCTTTTTCGCAGGGGCAGGGATCGCAGGCATCGCCGCGACCATCAAAATCGCTGTCGTTCTGGTTGGAGTTTGCGATTTCGGGGCAGTTGTCGCGATCGCCGCAGTAACCGTCTTTGTCTTCATCGTAGAGTTCGACGTAGTGAGGGTCGTCGCGTCCGGAAAGGCCCACATCCACGAAGCGAGCGATTCGGGCATCGGCGTAGTTGGGGCAATAGTCGCAAACATCGCCTTTGCCGTCACCGTCGCTGTCGAGCTGATCGGGGTTGTACTGGCTTGTGAGGTAGTCGTGGCGTTCGAGGGCGTTCTCGTCAAAATCGCTGTATGTCTTGCCGTTCTGGGTCAAAACGGCATTCAGGCTGCCGGGGCAGTTGTCGGCCTGGTAATGGCAGCGCGCGTTGCCTGCCAGGGCTTGGTTGAGATCTTCGTTGACCGCGATCAAATCGGGGACGTTGTCTTCATCGATGTCGTTGTTGCTGTCGCAGGCGAGCTCGATGTGGTATTCGGTTTGAATGACGGTCTCGTTTTCGTCTTTAATTTCAACAAGTTGGCAGAATTTGTTCTGCTCTGGATCGCAGCTTTCGATCGTCTTGTGGTCGCAGACATCTCCGATGCCGTCACCATCGATGTCGCTTTGATCGCGGTTGGCGTCTTCGGGGCAGTTATCCTCGTTGCCGCAATAGCCGTCGCCGTCCTGATCGCCACCGCCTGCAGCGATGGTGAGTTCATTGGGATCCGCAAAGAGGGGGCAGAAGTCGCAAATATCGCCTTTGCCGTCGCTATCGGTATCCAGCTGATCGGGGTTGTATTGCTTGTTGTTGGTTTCTTCGTCAAAGCTGGCGCTGCCGGGGCAGTTGTCGGGCTGGTATTGCTTGCAGGCGTCGTATTGGATGAGCGCTGCGTTCAGACTGGCGTTCAGGGCGATCCGATCGGGGATCAAATCATGGTCGATGTCGTTGTTGCTGTCGCAGGAAACATCGATGCGATGCTGATAGCGGGTGTGGTCGTTGATGGTGCTGCTGGGGGTTCCGTTATCGGTTTCGTAGAGCGGCTTGTTGTTGCTATCAAAAAGAAGCTCTCCGACATCATTTCGGGCTTGTACGGGCGCGTGGCTGCATGAGGGGTTGCTCGCAGGCGCGCAGCTGTCGACGATGTTGAAGTCGCAGACATCGCCCCGGCCGTCGCCATCGCGGTCTTCCTGATGCGGGTTGTAGACGTCGGGGCAGTTGTCGTCGATGGAGCAGATGGTGTCTTTGTCGGGATCCTGGCCTGCGGGGCAGGTGCAGGCATCGCCGATGCCGTCGTCTACGCCTTCAGGATTGGTGTTTTCCTGACCCGGGTTGCAGACCATGGGGCAGTTGTCGCCGTTGCCGCAAATGCCGTCGCGATCCTGGTCGTTTCGCGGATCGCCGGGGCAGGGATCGCTGCATTTGTAAGCGGTGGTGGGATCTTCCAGATCTTTAAAATTGCAGCCATTGATGCAGGCAATGGCCGTTTTGCAGTCATTTCCTGCGATTTTGCCTGTAAAGACGCAGGGATCGCCGCAGTGATCGCTGATGCCGTCTTCGTCCGCATCTTCCTGTGAGTTGCTGGATACGATGGCGCTGATGGTGAGGCAAAGATCGCGCTCCTTTCCGTTGTAGCAATCTACGCCTTCGGTATTGAGGCCTTCGTCGGGCGGGCCGCAGAGACCGTCGTTGTCGGCGTCGCCGTAGTGATCTTCGGCGGTACCGGCGTTGCAGGGACAGGGATCGCAGGCGTCGCCGATGCCGTCGCCGTCGGTATCGAGCTGGTCGATGTTTTTGTCGGTGGGGCAGTTGTCGATTTTGCCGGGATGGCGATTGCCGGAGCAGAGTTCGATGAACGCTTCTTCGCTCTCATCTGCGCCGCGAACGATATCCGCGTTGATGGCGCAGTAACCGTCGCGATCCTGGTCGCTGTAGATGATCTGGCCTTCCTCTTTACGGACCATTTCGCAGGGGCAGTCATCGCAGGCGTCGCCTTTGCCATCCTGGTCGCGGTCGGCCTGATCGGGGTTGGCCTTATAGGGGCAGTTGTCTTCGCCGCAGTTCGCATGGACGGGCACATCAGCGTTGAGCGGTTCGCAGTCGCATTTGTCGCCGTAGCCGTCTTTGTCGCTGTCTTTCTGATCGGGGTTGTAAACGAGAGATGCCTGTTCGGGATTGCAGCGTTCGATCCTCCAGAGCACGCAATCGCCGACCTGGGGGTAGACGCAATACCCGTTGCATTCGGGAGTCTCAGGGTTTTCGCTGACTTTGATGAATTCGCAGTTATCGAAGTTACTGTAATACTGCGTATAGTCGCCTTCGCGGGACTGAATGCCGTAGCATTGCCTGGGATCAAAATCATCGGGCAAATCGATGGTTCCCCCGGCGATCGCTTCATCGAGGGTGCGGCCGAAGGGCACCAGTTTTTCATCGCGGGCGCAGATGCCGTCTTTATCGAAGTCGCCGAAACCGCGGGTGCAGGGGCAGGGATCGCAGACGTCGCCGTAACCATCGCCGTCGATGTCGTTTTGATCAGGGTTGGCCTGATTGATGCAGTTGTCTTCACAATCGTTGACGCCGTCGTTGTCGCTGTCGAGTTCTTCGCAGGAAGACTGCATGGGCGGACAGTCGATTTCAGGCGCATTCTGGTTTTTGTTGGAAACGTGGCAGCAGGTATCGTTGCTTCTTCCTGTGCCCATGGCCGCGTTAAAAACGCTGCCGCAGCAAACGCCGTCGTCGTCGCTGTCGTTGTCTTTGTCGAAGGGGCAGGGATCGCATTCGTCGCCCAGGCCGTCGCGGTCTCGGTCGATCTGATAGTAGTTTGAAATCTCGGGGCAGTTGTCGGCCCGGTAAGTAAAGGGGCATTCGATGGGGTTTCCGTCTTCATCGGTGCCGCTTACGCGATCGCACCAGCCGTCTTCATCCTTGTCGTTGAAGGGATCGCAGGGGCAGAAATCGTCTTCGTCGCAGATGCCGTCGCCATCAATATCGTTTCCGGTGGTACAGCCAGGGATGGGGTGGTCGGTTAAATCGATGGAGGCGCCGGCTGAAGCCCGGAGGTTCAGCGTTGCGGTCTTGGAGCCAGAGGTTTGGGCGACGATGGTCGCTTCGAAGACGCCGGGGGCTTGAGGATCGAAGGCGACATCGATGGGCAGGATTTCGTTGGCTTCCAAAACAATGGGGAATTGATAGCCAGTGAGGCGGAACTGGGCGCGATCACCGCTCGAAAAGTCCAGTTTGGCGATCGTGCAGCTGCTGTCGCTGTCGTGCTTTAAGTGCGTCGTGCGGATGCTGCCCATGCCTTGCCACAAATGTTCGAAATAAATGGTGTCCGGATCGAACGTCAGGCGGCAGTTTTCGGCCTGGGTGGAGTCGGATTGGTCCGCTTTGGGGATCGTCGACTCGTTTGAACGCAGCTCTTCTTTGGATTGCACAGGTTCAAGCTGAGCATCATCGGGCGATGGCTGTTCTTCGCAGCCTAAAACGAAGCATGCAAGCATCGCAGGGAGGAATAACCTTTTTTGGGTTATCGGCCTCATGGTTGAAAGCTCCTCTGGTTACAAAAGCTCCACATTGTTTCATGAATCTTCTCAACTGTCACGGACCAATGGCCGTGTTTCAGCAAAAAAGCTTCTCGCGCCACAATCTACCACATCCTCATGCCGTTGTCGGGACAATCGGGGCGTGGCGTTGCGGATTTGTTTTTGCTAGAAGGAGTTACGATGGTTGAAGGGGATGGCAGGTTGCTGGCAAACGAACTTCCATGATCGGGGATGGCGATGAAGATTTGGCGTTTATGGCTGCTCAGCGGAGCGCTTGTGGCTTGTGGTGAAGCGGATGACGTCAGCGTGATTCCTCTAAACGACGCTTCCGCAGATGCGGAAGACGCAGTCATCGCAATAAAGGATGGATCTGCAGATGCAGAAGACGCGGAAATCGCAGTCGAGGATGGATCCGCAGATGCGGAAGACGCAGCTATCGCAGTCGAGGACGCATCTGCAGATGCAGAAGATGCAGCCATCGCAATCGAGGACGGATCTGCAGATGCGGAAGACGCAGAAATCGTGATTGAGGACGGGGCTGCAGATGCGGAAGACGCAGAAATTGTAATAGAGGAAGATTCAGAAGTCTGGGAAGACTCGGAAATCGTGATTGAGGACGGATCCGCAGATGCAGAAGACGCAGAAATCGTAATAGAGGAAGATTCAGAAGTCTGGGAAGACGCAGAAATCGTGATTGAGGACGGTTCTTTGGATGCTGAAGACGGATCCATTACAGATGTGGACGGATCTGAAGACGATGATCCCCGGGCGCCTTGCGCGGAATGGCGGTTACTGAACGATCAGGCTTTGCTTTCGACGTTAAACCGCAGGTTACACGACGACTATCTCCCCATCGATCTGGATGAAGATCCGAGCGGCGATCGGAATCGCTATGACGCGGCGCGATTCCTCATGTACCAGTTAAGCTGGGTCACCAATCCCGACTACGATGACCGGGGCGGTGCGGAATGCATCTATACCGGCGATTTTTACAACTACGAACAGGGCAGCAAACCCTCTTCCGAAGCCATGAACTGCGAGCATGTCTGGCCCAAATCCGGCATGAATCCCAACGAACGGTCGGCGCTGCGCAAGCATCAGGAGGCGGATTTGCTGATGATCCGGCCTGTGGGGACGCGGGTGAACAATTGCCGCAGCAACAATCCCTTTGGCGAGGTGGTGACCGTCTTAAAAGACGAGTTTGAGCCGGCTTTGTACGGCAAGAACGCGCAGCAGATGATCGTTTTTGAGCCTCGCGACGAGGTGAAGGGTGATGTGGCGCGCATCATGTTTTACTTCGCCACCCGCTGGGCCCTCGATCTTTCGGCGATGGAGGAGCCCGTGCTCCGCGCATGGGCGGATTTGGATCCCGTGGACGACGAGGAGCGCCTCTATCAGGACGCGGTCGCCGAGATTCAGGGCAATCGCAACCCCTTCATCGACTGTCCAGGGCTCGAAAAGAACGTTCAGGATTTTGGAAACTTTAGCGGCGCGAGCAATAACGCCAACTTACCCATGCCCTGACCGGCCTTCATGGCCCGCAATGCGCGCGTCCGGCGCCAAGAGCATTGACGCCGCGATCGTTGCAGCATAAAACCGCGCTTCTTTACCCCCCATCTGAATGGAGAAATTTGATGTCGAGCCCCGATAAGATCGCTCAGAATACAGTCGTTTCGTTTCATTACACCCTCGTCGACGGCGATGGTCAGGAGCTCGATAGCTCGGTGGGCAAGGCGCCTCTGACCTACATCCAGGGTGCCGGCAACATCGTGCCGGGACTCGAAAAGGCGATGGTGGGTCACGCGGTGGGCGAAAAATTCCAGGTTTCGGTGCCGCCTCAGGACGGATACGGCGTGCGCGACGAAGAGGCGGTCAAGGTTTTGCCTCCGAGCGCCTTTGGCGATTTTAAACCGATGCCCGGCATGCAGCTGGCGACCCGCGGTCCCAACGGCGAAATCCTCCCGTTCTGGGTCACCAACGTCACCGACACCGGCATCACCATCGATTTCAACCATCCTTTGGCCGGCACCGTGCTGAACTTCGACATCGAGGTCACCGAAATCCGCGAAGCGACCGCCGAAGAGATCGCTCACGGCCATGTTCACGGCGGCGCGGGCTGCCGNNGCCTGCCATTCTCACGAAGATGAAGGCTGCGGCGGATGCGGTGGCTGCGGCGGATGCGGAGAGTGAGATGAAGGCGCAAGCGGCAAACTCTGAGGCGCTCTTTATCGTCGATCGCATCGAAGGCGATTTTGCGGTGCTCTTTACCGAAGACGGCGAGCACGGATTCGATTTGCCCGTAAGCCTCCTGCCCGAAGGCGTCAGCGACGGCTGGCATCTGCGCGCGACCTTTACGCGGGATGTGGAAGCCGAACAAAAGAAAATCGCCGAGCTCACCGAACGCCGCCGCCGTCTGGCCGCCGNNACCGCCGATGACGACGGTGGAGACATCGTGCTCTGATCCCCGCATCCCGCATCCCGGGCTTCAAAATCGACTCCCGCCGCAAAAATCTGCCCCATCCCGACCTTCGGGATTTCTTTGGACCGCAATTCCAAATGAGTTCTGAGATTCAGGAAGCGCTCCCGCCGCCCTGCGCCGCCCGTTCGTGACGCTCGGGATTGACTCCCGCTGCAAAAAGATGCCTTCTCCCGACGCTCGGGATTTCTTTGGGCAGCAATTCCATGCCCTTCCCGAGGCTCCCGAATTCTTTGCGCGCCCGGCGCCAGCCCTTCCCGACGCGCCCGAAACCCCTGCGCGCCCGGCGCCGCCTTCACCCGAAGCTTGCAAACTCGAGGCGCTCCATCAAAAAGAGCACCTGGTAGACGTCGAGGGGGCTCACGCCGGGGATTTGGAGGCGGCGGGGCATCTGCTCTTCGATGGGTACGTTATGTTCGACCGCGTTCCAGATGCGCATCTGCTTTGTGGTCAGCTGGAGCATGCCGGTGTGGAGCTTCTGGTGGTTTAAGAGCTGGATGGGGCGGTCGTCTTTGGCCAAAAAGAAGGTTTTGAAGTCGTCGAGGGCGAAGCGGCCGCAGATGCCTTCGTTGATGAGGGCGTAGGCGCTGGTTTCGAGAGGCACGATCTGGGCGCTCGTGAATTCGCCGCTGTAGAACGCATATTGCCCGCCCGACCAGGAGAAGAGCTCGATGAGCATCGCTTTGACCTGGGCGGTCATCGCGTTTAACAGCTCGTGGGGCGCGATCAGGTTTAAATGGATGAGGGCGTCGTCGAGCTGATCGCCAAAGGCGCTCAGATGCGCGAGGGCTTCGTTTAAGTAAGCGCGCGAGATCAGATGCCGCTCGATCAAAAACTCGCCCAGATGCTCCGAGCGCAGGTTGCTCTGCACAAATTCGGGACGGCCGCGGCGCCAGAAGATGTCTTTGCGCTTGCCGGGCATCTCCAGATGCATGCGGCCCGTCGCCTTGCAGACGGCGTAGCGGTAAATGAGGCGCGGCAGATCGTAGCGGTCGAACTTGCCTGAGAAATTCGGCGGCTGCAGCGGCGCCTGCATCTGGCTGTCTTTGAGGGCGAGCGTGTCGGAGGGGACCCAGGGACCCTGATCGATGGAGACCTGCTGCGCGTCGTTCGGCGAATGCTGATAGAGATCGAGCAGGCTGTTGAAGCTCATGGGCCCCATGATGAGGCCGTCCTGGCATTTGGTGCGGAAGCGCGAGGCGGGGCCCCAGAGGATCGGCTGCTGTGCGGAGGGCCTGAAGACGGGCGTTCGTTTGGGCTGAGCGCTGTCTTCGAGGGGCATCGAAGCCATGTCGGCGGTGATCGCGTCGATCTCGCGCTGGTAGGCGATCTCCTCGTCAATTTCCTTTTGGAAGACCGACTTCATGAAGCGGCCCATGTTGGCCTGCGTGAGCCGGATCTTGTGGTTGAACATGTAATCGAGGAGCGCTTCGATGAATTCGGTGGCGGTCTGGTAGCGCGCGTTGGGATCGGGGGCCAGGGCGCGGAGCAGGATGGCGCGGAGCGAGCTGTCCACGCTGTCGGGCAGGCGGGCCACTTTTTCGTCGACCTTGCAGTCGCGCACCATCATCAGCGTTTCGATGTCGGTCTTGCCGTGAAACAGGCGGTTCATGGCGAGCATCTCGTAGAGGAGGATGCCGGCGCTGAAGAGATCGGCGCGCTGATCGATCGCCTCGCCGTTGACCTGCTCGGGGCTCATGTAGCCGAGTTTGCCCTTTAAGGTGCCGCTCTTTGTGGTCGATTCGCGCTGCCTCGCCCGGGCGACGCCGAAATCGCCGATTTTGACTTCGCCTTCAAAGCTGATGAGCACGTTCGAGGGCGAGACGTCGCGGTGGATGATGTTGAGCGGCGTGCCCTTGTCGGTGGCGGTGTGGGCGGCTTCGAGTCCTTTGAGCGCCTCGGTGACAATATATATAGCGTACTCTACGGGAATGCGGCGGCGGAGATGGGTGCAGCGGATGAGCAGATTTAAGAGATCGCGGCCCGCCACATATTCCATGGCGATGAAATATTCGCGTTCGACGGCGCCCAAATCGAAGATTTGCACGATGTTGGCGTGCTGCAGCTGAACGGCTATCTTCGCCTCGTCGATGAACATGCGGATGAATTCATCGTTGTCGGCCAGATGCTGCAGGATCTTCTTGATGACCAGCTGCTTTTGAAAGCCGGCTGCGCCAAACTGCTTTGCGCGCCAGATTTCGGCCATGCCGCCTGCGCCGATGCGATCGAGCAGTAAATATTTTCCAAATGGGCGCGGTTGAATATTCACATTCCGCCTCTAAAAATGGGGGCCTCGCCAGGGTTGCGCGCCACTTTCTCACTTGAGCGCCCGGTCGACAAGTGCGCAGTGAGGATTTTGAGCGGGCTATCCTTGATCTTTTGATGCGCCTAGGGCTAGTAAGGCGCCCTGTTGGCGTCTGAAGAATGCTGGAGACTTGAGCATGGGTGGAGTTTTGAAACGTTACTGGTGGGTCATCAACCTCGTCGTGCTCGCGGTGCTGGCCTTTTTGGCTGCAAAGATTGCCAACAACGTCGTCGCAGCCGAGATCGCCGCCCTGAAGACCCATCCCAGGGAATCCAAAGAGGAACCGAAAAAAGCCCAAAGCGCGAGCAATGTCGCGCAAAAACTCCAGCAGTCGATCGTCGATCGCAACCTCTTTAACTCCGATCCGCCGAACGAAGACGCCGTCAAATCGAACGCGGGCGATGAGGACAAGGGGCCCAAGGGCGCCATACCCGGCCCTTACGATGAATGCGCCGATTCCCGCCTGCCCTATACGCTGGTGGCCACCTGGATCGCTTCGCCTGCCGAGGAATCCGTCGCGATTTTCCGCATCAACAACTACGGCCAGCTCGTGCGCTGGGGCGAAACGCTCGACGGCGCCAAGGTTGCGGCCATCTATCGCGAGCGCGCGGTGTTTTTAAACGGGCAGTCTTACGAATGCGTCACTCTGGGCGTCGCCCAAAAGGGCGGAAGCGCACCGAAGCCCGCATCGAAGCCCGCATCCGACGGAAAGCCTGCAGAAAAGACGCCGAGCAACAGCGAAGCGGTCATCCGCGCAGGCATTCGCGAAATCAGTGAAAACCGCAAAGAAGTCGACCGCGCGATGCTCGACGAACAGCTCGCCGACTTAAACAAACTCTCGAAAGATGCGCGCGTGACCGCCTATTACAAAGACGGCAAGCAGGCCGGCTTCAAAGTCACCCGTGTCAACCAGGGCAGCCTCTACGACGTGCTCGGACTCAAGCGCAACGACATCCTGACGGGCGTCAACGGCGAGGATCTCGACAGCCCCACCAAAGCGCTCAAGCTCATCGAAGGCCTCTCTTCTGCCAAAGACATCACGATCACCATCGAGCGTCGCGGCAAGCCGATGGAAGTCGAATTCAACATCCGTTAACTTTCATACATTCATGTCCCGACATGCAGTTTTTGATATAGGGTCGCATACCAACGCCCTTTTGGTTTGCGAAGGGGAGCTTGCGCTCTGCGATCTGCGGCAGGTGACCGATTTAAAGAAGGGCGCGCGCCCGGACGGGAGCCTCTGCAGCGAGGCGATGGCGCGGAGTCTGGATTCGCTCTTTCAGCTTTGGGCGCGGGCAGATGCGCTCTCGGTGCCGTTGCTGAATCGCAGGGTGCTCGCGACGGCGGCGCTCCGTAAAGCCCCCAATCGCGGGGCTTATTTGCAGGCGGCGCAGGAGCGGGGCATTGCGGTGCAGGTGATCGCGGGCAAGGAGGAGGCGGCGCTCTCTTATGCGGCGAACCGCGCGCTTGCGGGCAACGGGCTCTACATCGATTTGGGGGGCGGATCGACGGAGCTCTGCTGGCCTGAGGGTCGCATGAGCCTGGAGATGGGCGGCTGGCATCTGCCCGAAAGTCTCGATGCGATGCTGCAAGGCCTGAATCTGCCCCCATTCCCGGGCCTTTGGGCGGCGGGAGGCACCCTCTGTACCCTTGCGGCGCAGAAGTTGGGGTTGGAGAAGTTCGATCCGCAGCTTGTGCAGGCCACGAAACTTTCGCTCGAAGATTTGAAGGCGGCCTCGATCGAAACCCAGCCGCCCGAACAAAACGCCGCGCGCATCGCCCTGGCCCTTTTGCAGCGCATCGGACTCGATCACTTACGGGTCACGGTCCTGGGACTCCGCCACGGCGCCATGAAAGCCCTCACCGAAGCTTAAAAGCCGCCCTTCCCATACGCTCCCGCCTTCTGTTTTCTCCGGTTACATCTGAGCTTTGCCCCCATTTCCGGGGATCGCTGCCTTCATCTTTGGTTTGGGGTGCATTGTGTCTGAATCAGATGTAGGGATGGGCGGTGATGATCGTATAGGTTGAAGCGTTGATGGTAAACCGATAGTCATCCGTTTCCACATACCAGTTTTTTCCGTTCTTAAGGACATAGATCTTCTTAGATTTAAAAAGATGCCTGCACCAGGCGACCACATCATCGATTTCCAGCGAAAGATTCCGCCTGATCCGCTCTGCACCGAGAGGAGTAGTATGTAATCGCTTTAAATTCGCAAAGAATTCTTTACTGTAATCCCCCAGCCTTGCGATCAAATCCTGAATCACATCGTGATCTTTCATAGAGAGCTCCTCTGCATCAAAGAAGATCATCAATATAGTGAACGCTGAAGCTTTGTTCAACTGAAAAGAGAACGAATATCAAAGATGTTCATCTCTCACAGATGAAAAGCCAGAATCTTCCGAATATTGTATGATTACGTAACAGTAAAGGGGACAAATATGGATCTTTATGAAAAATGTGAAATGAAATCTTAAAAAATACGGGATGAAGCCTGTTTGCAGATATGTAATGAAGCAAAATTTGGTATTTTGAAACAATGCATGAGTGAAAAAACAAAGACTATGGAAGCTTATCATCAATCGTGAAGGATCTTTCGTTTGTGAATCTCCGTGACTAGACATCGATGGTGGGGCGGAGAGCGGAGTAACATCCCGAAAATATAAGCAATGGATGGTCAAAAGGATGAGATTTTCAGCCAGGTATGATTCTGGAAGATCACCTTCGAGCGAAGGATGGGGCAGACACTGCCTCGAAAAGTTGATTCTTAAAATCTGCGCCTGCAAAAATCGCTCCGGGCCCTATTTTTGCTGAAAAGTTGCTACCGCAAACGGGCAAAGGCTTTTAAAACTTGGTGCGGCGATTGCAGGGAAGGGCGGGTTGACGTTCTGGTGATCGCGAGGACATTGGGAATCTGTTCCGGATGCAGGTGCGGATTCGGCGTGTAATGCGGAGGACCCAAGGGGTTTGCACGGCATGAAGCTCTTAAATCATTCCAAACTCTGGGTGTCAGGGTTGCTGGTCGCGTTTTTGGTGATGCTGACCTCTGTCGTCTTTTGGAGGGTGGATCTGGCGGCAGAGGAGGATTGCTGGCGCACGCTGCACGAGACTGCAGCCAACATCGACTCACAGCTCAACTCCTGGATGCAGTCTTCGCAAAATGCGCTCGAAGGCCTGGGCAAGATGCTCGACGGGCAGCCGAACCTGCGCGATCCGAAGGTGTTTTCGATGATTCAGAGCGCCAAGGTGGGTGATCTGAGCGCGCCGGTGCAGCTTTGGTTTCCTGACGGTCTCGTGATCGCTGAACCGCCTTACAACGCAGCGCCCAGCGAGAAAACGCGTAAAGCCTACATCGATAAGGTGAAAGCCCAGCCTTACATCTCGCAGGTGATCGACCATCCCCAAAAGAAGGGGGAACGCGCTTTCGAACTCTTCAGACCCATCAAGCAGGGCAGCCACATTTTGGGCATGCTGGTGGCGATCATCGATATCGCGCAGCTCAAAAACGCTTTTCAGGTGACCGCTTACGAAGGCGCCACCCAGTCGCTGCTGCTCGACCGCCGTGACGAGCAAATCGTCTATTATACGGCTTTCGATATGTTTCCTATCCGCACCCTGAGCGAACTCGAAACCCCCATGTCGCGCGATGGCGTCGATTTTTCGGGCTGGAAGAAGAAGCTGCTCAATGGGGAATCGCTCACGCTGGCCTTTACTGCAGGCTACAGCCCGAACACGCAGTTCATGATCGCCCGGCCCTCGCAGGTGCCCGACTGGACGCTCGAAATCGTGGTCGACGGCGCGCAGGCGTTTAAGGAAGTCCACCAAATCCGAAGGATTTTCACGTTCTTCTTCATCATCGAGTTCCTGGGACTGGGGCTCTATCTGTTCTGGCTCTGGCGCGAATCGCGCAGGGAACTGAGGCTGAAGATCGCGGAAGAAAAGCAGCGCTCCGAAGCGCTCATCGACGTGTTTACCGAAAACTACACGGTGCTCTACGCCTACGATCTGGAGAAGGATGAATTTGATTTAAGGACCTGCGACAAGGCATTTCTGGAGATCAATGAAGGCGTCTTTGCTCAGGGTTCTGGCTCCAAATCCTTTGCGTATTTCATCGATAACTACGTGCATCCCGATGATCGCGCCACCGTACGGGAAGCCTGCTCCATCGATTATATCCGCCATCGACTCGCGCATTCCCGCAACTTCCGCATCACCCTGAGAGCGCTGGCCAACGAGCGCTATTTATATTTTGATCAGGTCATCGCCAAGATGGGCGAAGTCGATGATCCGGTGACCAAGGTGGCCGTCGGTTACCTTTTGGTCGACGACGAGGTGAGCGCGCAGAAAGAACGCGAGCAGCAAGACAAGATGCGCAACGAGCTGCTCGATATTTTGGGCAGCGACTATTTTGCGCTCTACTACATGAACCTGGTCGAGAAGCGATACGAGAACTACGCGCTCACCACCAAGCTCGAGCAGGAGACCGGCAAAGACATCAGGAACGGGCAGACGCTCAAAGAGCTTTACGCGCAATTTGTGCAACATCTGGTGCATCCCGAGGATCGCGAAAAGATCGCTGATGCCATCGACGACGACGTGATCCGCGAGCGCCTGGCGCATCAAAAGAATTGGACGGCGATCTTCCGGCGCAATTTTGATGGCGAATATTTCTACATTCAGATGAAGGTGGCGAAGGCCGAGCCGGTGGATGAGGAGCCCGTCAACGTCGCCGTCGCCTTCCTGCCCGTCGATTCGGAAGTGCGCGCAAGGCTTCAGGCCGATGAGGAGCGCAAGCGCCAGCTTCTGTTGCTGGACGGTTTAAGTCGCGAATATCACTCGGTTTGGCTGATCAACGCCGCTACGGGCGAGATGCATATGCACCGCACCTCCGAAGGCGGATCCACCATCAGCGCAGCGGTGCAGCTCTTCGAAGAAAACCCGCATTACAGCGATGCGATGGAGCAATACATCGAGCGCTTTGTGGAAGAGGAAGATCGCGAGCGCGTGCGGGACGATGTGCAGCTTTTGGCCCTCGAACAAAAGACGCCCGACGACGGCATTTACACGGTGTCTTACAAGCGCAGTCTGGAAGAAGGCGGGTTCGATTACCACCAGATGGCGTTTGCGCGGGCACAGGGATCGCAGGAAGGCAACAGCTTCGTTTTGGCGTACCGCGATGTGAACGCCCAGATGAAAGAGGAGCTCGAAAAGCAGGCCAAGCTTTCGCAGGCGCTGACCATGCAGCTTCGGGCGCGGGATCAGCTCGAACAGAACGCCAAGATCATCGAAGCGCTCGCGTCGGAATATTCCTCGGTCTACTACATCGATCTCGAAACGGAAGAACTCATTCCTTACACCATGACAGGGCAGGCGGAGTCCAAGTTCGGCGCGATCTTCAAGAGCGGCATCACTTATTCCGAGGCGTTCAAGCTTTACGTCAACGATCTCATTTACGCCGCCGATCGCGACATGATGCTGCGTTCGGGTTCCGTCTCCAACATCAGGATGCAGCTTTTGCATCAGCGCAGCTTCGTGACCACCTATCGCGGCATCGAAGAGGGTCAGCCCCATTTCTGCGAGATGACTTTCGTCAAGTTTAACGACGAGGAAGTGGAACCAAAGGCGGTGGCGCTGGGCTTTGCCGATAAGGATGAGGAGATCATCCGCCGCTTTATCCTCGACAAGCTCGAAGACGAATATGTGGGCATCTACATGGTGGATCTGGTGCACGACAGCTTCCGATCCTACAAGAGCCCGCTCACCAAGGGCGAAGTCAGCGTTTACGGCAACTGCTGGAGCAAGGTGATCGAGCTCTTTGCCCAGCGATGCACCGAGATCACGCGCCCGGTGCTTTGGGATCTCGCCTCCATCGAGTTCCTCCAGCGCGAACTGACGCAAAACGATCGCCGCGAATACATTTACCGCAAACAGACGGGCGTGCGTCCCTGGCAGCGTGTGGTGTTGCAGGTCATCGAGCGCGAGAATACGGAGAACAAGCTCCTGGCCGGATTGCCGCAAATGGTGATCGCGACCTTTACAGAGCTCGACGATGCTGCGGCCGAGAACATGGAGCTCCAGGTCAAGATGCGCCAGAACCGGCAGATCATCGAGACGCTCTCTTCGGAATACGCTTCCGTCTATTTTGTGGACTTAAAGACCGAGCAAATCACGCCTTACTCCATGAGTAAGGTGGCCTTCAAAGAGGAGGATCGCTTCTTCCAGGGCGGTCAGACTTATTCTGAAGCCCTGAAATCTTACGTGGATCACGTGGTGTTTGAGTCCGACCGCAGTCAGATTCTGGATTCGGTCTCGACCACCAACCTGCTGCGTCAGCTGGCGCATGCAAAGAACTTCGTCGCGACTTACCGTTCCATCGAAAACGACGAGCCGCATTTCTGCGAGATGAAGTTCATCAAACTGGAAGATGTGGATCAGCCGCCGACCGCGATGGTGATCGCCTTTGCAGACAGGGATCAGGAGATTTGCGGCCGCTTCGTGTTCGAGAAACTGCGCACCGAATATGCGTCCATCTATCTGGTGGATCTCGAAAACGACAGTTATCGCAACATTCAGACCTCTGTTTTAAAGGGATTCGAGGGTTACAAGCGCGGCTGTTACAGTCGCGATCTGTCGGTCTATGCGCAGCTGGTGGGGCCGGATTTCAAGGAAGAATGGTCGAAACTCTGCAGGCCGGAATGCATCAGAACCTTCCTCGGTGAGGCCGATCGCCGCGAATTCATTTACAACATGCCCAAGGCCGAGCAACCCTGGCGGCGCTGCGTATTCCAGGTGGTGTCGCGCAAAGAAGGGGTGCCCACGATGATGATCGTCTCCTTCATGGCGATCGATGCCGATCGGGCTGAGAAATTGGATCTCGACGCCAAGATTGCGACCCAGAAGAAGGCGCTCGAAGAGCAGCAGCAGTTGCTGGAGAAGGCGCTCTCCCGCGCGGAGGCGGCTTCCAGGGCGAAGACGACGTTCCTCTCCAATATGTCGCACGATATCCGCACGCCGATGAACGCGATCATCGGGTTTACGAACCTGGCCATCGCCAACGTCGCCGACAGCGAAAAGACGCTGGGCTATCTCGAAAAGACGGCCACCTCAAGTCAGCATCTGTTGTCGCTCATCAACGACATCCTCGACATGAGCCGCATCGAATCGGGCAAGATTCAGCTCGAAGAGATGGATTGCAGCCTGGGCGAGATCATGCATGACGTCAGCGTCATCATCCTGGGGCAGGCGCAGGCCAAGCATCAGAACCTCTACCTCGACAGTTTCAACGTGCGGGACGAGTTCGTGCTTTGCGACAAGCTCCGTTTACACCAGGTGCTCATCAATCTGCTCTCCAACTCCGTCAAGTTTACGCCCGTCGGCGGCGATGTTCGGTTGAACATCCGTCAGTTGCACACGCCGGATCGCGCTTTGGGGATTGGACTCTATGAATTCCAGGTGCGCGACAGCGGTATCGGGATGAGCGACAGCTTCGTGAAGCACATCTTCGAGCCTTTCGAGCGCGAGAGAACGTCCACCATCTCGAAGACGCAGGGTACGGGGCTCGGAATGTCGATCACGAAGAGCATCATCGACATGATGGGCGGCACGATCGATGTGAAGAGCGCGCAGGGACAGGGTTCGGAGTTTACGATCCGACTGAAGATGAAGCTGCAGCCCGACAAGCTCCAGGTGGAACCCATCGATGCCTTCGACGGAGCGCGGGTCCTCCTGATTGACAGCGACGCTCCGGGGCGGCGGAGCGCGATCACCCTGTTCGCAGGCTTGGGTTTACGCACCGAAACGGCAGAATCCCTGGAGCAGGCCTTGGATCTCTGTGCTGCGCAAGGGGATGAGAATCCTTACAGGATAGTGGTGCTCGTCTGGCATTTGAGCTCGGGAGACGTGCTGGCTGCTCTGCGGCAGCTGAAACTCCATCTCAAACCCGAGACCCTTCTCTGGACGGCTTCGGCATACGATAAGGAGGTGATCGAAAAGGAGGCCCGCGAGATCGGCGTGACGGCTTTCCTGTCGAAACCTTTCTTCTACTCTGAGATATATACAGCTCTCGCTCGGGAATCCGGGCTTGCGGTCGAGCAGCAGGAGGCTTCCGGTGATGAGATCGACTTTACCGGCAAGCGCATCCTCCTTGTCGAAGACAACGAGTTAAACCGCGAGATCGCCGAGGAGATGTTGAGCGATCACGGACTTATCGTCGACACGGCGGAAGACGGGGCTGAAGCGGTGGAAAAGGTCAAAGCTTCGAAGCCAGGCACGTATGACGCGATCCTGATGGACATCCAGATGCCGATTATGGATGGTTACGAAGCGACAAGGCGCATCCGCGCATTGGAAAATCCATCTTTATCGCAGATCCCCATCATCGCCATCACCGCCAACGCCTTTGCGGAAGATCGACAAGCTGTCCTCGACGCCGGGATGAACGATCATGTAGCCAAGCCCATCGACTTCGACTTGCTTGCTGAGTTGCTTAGAAAATATTTTAACTGAGGTCGCCCTTGCAGGCGTGAAGCCTGGTTAAAAAGAAAGCCGCCCGGTGGGTCATGAAAATGTAGCCTTCCGGGCGTTTTTGTATGTGTTGCGGTTGCGGGGGAATGAGTTGATGGATGGTGAAACAGGGGGTTCCAGGGCGGAAATTGTGGGGTGATTGAATGTGAAGATGGAGTTTCTTGATGGGAAAGGTGGGGGGATTGCTTGGAGATATGGGGGTTCTTGATTGGAAGAGTGGGTTTATATGTATAAATTTACCGGAGCGGTACAGGAATTGTGGGTTGGTAGATAATGAAGTTGGGGATTCTGGGCGGAAATTGAAGGTTTATGCTGAATAAAGATGGGGTTTCTGGTGGGGAATTGTGGGTTTAGGTTGAAATAAGATGGAGTTTCTTTGAGGGAATCGTGGGTTGATGATTGGGTAAGCTTATCTTTCTCTCGCGGCATCATAACTTATTCATCGATCTTGTACGCAGGGGGTTAAGGGAAACCCGCTTG
>DBWM01000052.1:54292-54695 GCA_002309015.1 Myxococcales bacterium UBA1238
GGCCCGAGGTGGGTGAGCTCCGCTCAACCCACAGTCGGGCCCCCGAGAGACTGGGTGAGTAGTTGGGGGAGCCTTCATTTCGGGGATGGGCCTTGGGGGTTAAGCTTTTGAAATTCGTAGTTCTGATGAAGAAATAGCTGGTTTTACATAAGGAAAGCTTGGTTCCGTCACCAGAAACAGCAAGTTATCAAAGGATAAACCTTACTCCGCAAACCGAAACCCCAAGTTGATCACCCGCTCACTATCCAAAGTTCCCCCGCACTTAGATGTAATGGGCTTTGGTTTCATCGCGTAGCGATGGAGCCAAAGCCCAATTTTCAAACTTCATCCCAAGAAGATGATCAGCGAGGTGCGGCGCCCCTTCGCCGCACCGTCTATTTCCACTTGGGGGAGGTCCGGAGGG
>DBWM01000058.1:0-16971 GCA_002309015.1 Myxococcales bacterium UBA1238
TTGGCGTTTTTAGGGTTCTTGTCGCTTGTAGGCGCCATGTTTGCCATGGGATGCGACGATGCACCCGAGTTACCACCTTGCAAGAGCGACGATGACTGCAAGGAGAACTATCAATGTCTCACCGGTACAGGAAAATGTATCCCCATCGATCCCTGTGCCGCAGGCGTTGAGAATTTCGGTGGAGACAGTTTCAACATTTCCACCACAGATTTGGGCGACGACGTCAGGCTGTACTTCGCTACAGGCCGAACGGGTGTGCGCAAGGATCTGGTCGAAAATGTAGGCGATGTCTTGCAGATTGAAACCGATACCAGCAGCCCTGTGCGCATCCAGGCGGACTTTTGGGCTACCGGTCATTCGGCGATTCCTGGAGAGGATCAGCAGGCGGCTGAAGCGAAAAAGCCGGTTTTCGTTGAGGCGAGTTTGCGCTTGGACGAGGGCGCTAATTTTCCTTGTTCAGCGCTTTTGTTCTTGTGGGTCAATAGTGAGACGTTTGGTGAGATTTGCATCAACTCGAAGACCATTTCGATTCCTAAAAAGCTGTCTGCAGGGGGAACCGTTAAAGAAGATTTGCAGCTCAATGTAGAGACCACTGCATTTCATTCCTATCGCTTAATTTATGTACCGCCGGAACCTGTGGATGCAGCTGAAGGAGAGGAAGGCGGGGAAGGTGAAGAAGGTCTGTTCCAGCTCTGGATTGATGAAAAACTGGAAAGATCTTTTGCGCCAGATGACTTTAAGGACGCCATCAAAGATGCAAAAGCTTCGATGCCGCGCTGGTTGCCGACCATCGGATTTGGTTCTGCAGGGACTTCTTCGGGGGCGATGAGCGTAGCGCCTAAAGCGACATGGGATTATGTGCGTTGGGGCTGTGAACCGGCAGGGGGGCCCTCGGTGCCTTATCTGATGGATGATGACACTGCGACTTCGCAGCGTTGGAATCGAAGCCAGCTGACAGGCGAATATTTTGGATTTACCGAAAAATCCGCTGGCTGCCGGGGAGGCAGAACCCCCACTGCAGACGATCCCTGCAACTATTTTGATGATGATTGCGACGGTGTGACCGATGGTCCTTATGTCAATGAGGCATACGCAAAGAATTACAAGCGTGAGAGAAAGCCTCTGGCGGATGCGTTGAATCGCTTTGGAGACAGGAGCCTTTTCTTAGACGACGACTGTGGCATTGGGAATGATGCCTGCCAAACAGGTCCCAAGGTGGTTTGCGGGGCGGATGGGGAATTGTTCTGTGCGGTCGGTTATGAAAACGCCCAAGGGGAGGTTGTCGTATATGATGAGAAAGAATTCACTTGGAATTCAAATACTTACATCGCAAATAACAAGCTGTTGCGATCGACATTGGGCGTAAAGGATCTGTCAACATTGACAGATGATGAGCTGAAAATGCTCACTTTGGAACAGATTTATGCGATCGAACCTTGCGATGGTGTGGACAACAATTGCGATGGTATTGCTGATGAGCCCTACGTTCGCGATCCGGAAGGTAATGCTTATTATGGTGGAAAAGCATTGTTTTTGGGCGAACGCGCAAAAGGTGAACCCTGTGGCGTGGGGGCTTGTGAGGGAGATGTGCATGCAACTGCAAAATGCAATCCGGATCCATTGTCATCAGAACGAGGCCTGATCTGTGATATTACAGAGGGCAGAAAAGACGAAGTTTGCTGTGATGGCATCGACAATGATTGCAACGGCTTTACTGATGAAGGCTGTGATAAAGATGGAGATGGGTATCAACGATGCTCTGACTCTTCCAATCCTTTGTATGACTGCGACGACGATGACCCTTCAACGTATCTGGGTGCTGAGGAAATTTGTAATGGAAGGGATAACGATTGTGATGGCACTATCGATAATAAGAAAGATGGAGATGTGTATGTTTGCGATAAAGATGGTGATGGTATTTTGAGAACGATGGGGGATTGCGATGACAACAATCCTGATGTTCATCCGAGCGGGGTTGACTTCAAAGACTCTGCGATAACGATAGCGGCAGCAGACGAGATTTGCGATGGGTTAGATAATGATTGCAATGGACTGATTGATGATAAAAAGGAAGGGAATGTCTTCATTTGCGATAAGGATGGTGATGGTTATACAACTTGGATGGGAGACTGTGTTGACGATCCGTTGGAGAATGATGTTGAGCGGCAGCGATTTGCTGCGAACATTAATCCTGGTTCAACAGAGTTGCTGAACGGTTTTGATGATAACTGTGATGGCAGATTGGGTGATAACCGCCATCTGATTGACGAAGGATATATTTTATTGAATGCGAATGGTCTTCCTGTGGACATTAATGGGAAGGAACTGGAAGATCCTGAAGATATTGAAACTTTGGTTTATAATACAAGTGAACGATGTGGTATTGGCTATTCAAATGCGATTCCTTGCATTGAATATGATCATGCCAAGGTTGAATGCTTTAAGGGGACATGTCAGATCGTCGAGTGTGATCCGCTCTGGAAGGATGAGGACAAGCGCGTTGATACCGGCTGTGAGGCAAATTATACATGTACCGGAAACTATGAAGGGAGATCCTGTACTGCCGATTGGGTTGAAGGGGTGGTGAATCCGTCCTGCCGCTGCAGAGGGACGATGATGTGTGATCGGCAAGCCAACCCTGATGGCAACGGTTGGGTTTGTGCTGTCGACAGAGATCCTGTGACAAATAAATGCTATGAATATGCACTGATGAATGATCAGGCTTCTGAAAGTTGTGATGGCATCGATAATGACTGTGATGGTCTGATTGATGAGGACTTTGCGGAGAATGATAATGAAGGAAATGCTATTTATTCGGGGGTGAAGTCCATCACTCAGATCAACACAATAGAGCATTGTGGTGCATGTAACCAAAATTGTACAGGTAAAAACATAGATTGGGCCTGTATTGATAATGAGGGTACTTACCAATGCGCGGCTGTTGGTTGTGCAAATGGTTATCAAAACATTTACAACAAGAGGGCTTTAGAGAAGATACAAAACAAAGTAGAGATTGATGGTAAAACCTACTATCTCATTGATGAGAGTGCAGACCCTTGCTCTTATGCTTGCACTCCAACTGCCAGTTGGAGTGGTCTGAATGAGAGCGGAGAATCGTTAGTTGAAAGAAATGGCAGACCTATTGATGATGATTGTGATGGTTTGATCGATGAAGGCTATGTGTATATGTGCAAGGTGAAGAGTGTTTGGGCTCCTTGCACTGCTAAAAATGTACAGTTAAACTATAATGGTATAACAGATAGACAAGTGCCGATGGGTACGTTGGCGACATCTGATTTGAAGAAGTTGGTGTATGTGTCGCCTAAGAAATGTGGCGCACTGACAGACAGCACCTTGGTTGCAGATTTGGACGATTGTACCGATGTGAAGCATGCTTCGGGAGAGTGCCTGTATTGTGATAAGGCTGAAAACAGGGTACTTTTGGTTGAAGAAGATATGAACTTTAAGGAATGGGTTCCTCCGGAAGAAGGTGGCGATTCAGACGATGGAGATGAAAGTCAGGGCAGCGGCGCGGAGCCTGTAACGTATTGGCTCGGATGTAAGGATAACGATATTAGCGAGGACTCACCAAAATGCATCTATGAGCCAGATGAAGGGTATGCGTTTGACTTAGATCCTCAAACAGGAGAACCGGCTCTTAATGATAAGAATCAACCAATCATTGTATCCATTATGGAGGATGAGTATTGCGGTAAAGAGAAGCGTGAAAACTGTACAGAGGGTAGTTTCAATGATAAGTGTGCGAGGGTTTGCTCAACTGCAACCAATGAAGATGGATCTTGTCCAGGTCCATATGAGTATAAATGTGTTTGCGGTACTAGTAATAATAAGTGTTCGACTGACAAACAATGCATTGATGGGAAATGTGTTGAGTGCGTGAATGATGCAGATTGTAAGATCAGAGCGAATGGCGAATTAAAGCCGTATTGCCAGCAAGGTGTATGTGTTTCTTGTAAGTATGATGGTGACGAAGGTCATTATGTAGAAACGAATCAATGTAATAATTCACCGGATGGCAAACCAGAGAATGCTCCTCGATTGGATAAAGGTGAGTCATCGGAAGCACCTATTTGTTGCGCCAATGAGGCTGGATGTGGTGACGCGGAGCTGGGTACATGTGTAGCTTGTACAAACGATCAAGATTGTGCGGTGTTCAAGGATGGCGATCACAGTAAATGCTTGGGAGGGCGATGTGTTGGTTGCTATTATCAATATACGGAGAAGAACTTAGATGGCACTGGCACGTGGAAAGATGTAGGAGAAACCCCGAAGAAAGATGCGTGTAATAATAATAATACCTATTGCTCTGAGGTTGCTAAATATGAAGATAAAGATAATAAAGTGTATGGCTATGGAAAATGCATCTTTTGCGAAGACGACTCCAATTGCTCATATGGAATGGTTTGCCAGAATGGGTTCTGTGTTGGCTGTAATCCTACAACCCATTACCCATGTACCGGCTCTACGCCTATCTGTAATGCGCGAACTCTCATTTGCGAAGCATGTTATGCCGGCGGTCGTCAATGTAAGGAGCGTGCAGTATATAAGTCAGGTTCCGAAGATACGGCTGAATGTGTGGCCGGTTCGTGTCAGAGATGTAATCCAAGCACCAACGATGGATGCGCATCTAACGAGATTTGTGTATTAAATTCAACTTTGGATGGAGATCCGAAACAAGATCCTTCGATTACAGATCCTGATGCATATGTTTGCGTGTTGAATACTTTTGAGCAATGTACATCATCATCTTCGAGTCAAGCATCATCTTCGAGTCAAGCATCATCTTCGAGTCAAGCATCCTCTGCTTGCTCGTCTGATACAGCGAATTTTTGTGGAAAGCGTGAATGCATGTGCGGCAGCGAATCTGCATGCAGTGGGCAGACACCTTATTGTTTGAGTGGGACTGTATATCCACAAAAACCAGAACTTCAGGCACCTGATCTTTCGGAATGTCGCGGTAGCGGGACCATTAATTCTTCTGATGATCATAGGTACTATGAGACATGTGCAATGAATTATTATGATTATGAGACATGTGCAAAGAATAAAGAGAACGATAACGCATGTAAGACAAACAATGAAAATCAAGATTGTCATGCGAACTCAAACATTAATTTTTATTCACTTTATGTTACTTTTACACATGGCGTCGAGCTTATGAATAAGGATGGAAAGATTGATGAGTGTGCCGGAGAATGCAATTGCAATGGAGATAAAAAGTATACCGGTTTGGGTGATAATCAAAAATGCGGTAATTATTGCAACGAGTTTTGCGATTTAGAGTGTTACGATTATGTTTCTGAAAGCGATAACAAGATGGTACAAGGTGTACTGTCTAAAGTGAAATATAATCCTTATTCGATTGAATGTAGCGGAGAAAACGTTGCAACCGATGCGCAAGGGACGTCAAAAGGTAGTGTTCTCCCTAAGCGTGTGGCAAATGCTTTCTGCGAATGGACTAATCATTGCCATTTAGCTTATAACGAATGTGTTGACGAGGTATACGCTGCAGTACAAGAGGCTGCCGAGAATAAGAACGAACAAGGTGTTGCGCAAACGCGTTGCGTGGGATGCCGGGATAACAATGATTGTCAACGCGGTAAGCTTTGTTTGGATGAAACCAAGACTTGCGTTGAATGTATAGATTCACGGGATTGTAAGGATCCTGCGTTACCGTACTGTGATTTGTCATCTCATTCTTGCCGCAGATGTCTGAGTGATAGTGAGTGTGGAATCGGCGGTAAAAATTATTGTGATCTAGCTTCTGGACAATGCCGCGCGTGTCTCCAGGACGGAACGGGCTGCGAGCTAACCGAAGTTTGTAAGAATCAAGACTCGCAAACTTGCGTTACCCAGGTCATACCACAATGTGCTGGCGGTGGAGTTCTGACTTGTATGGGTGGAGGTTCGCCTGTTTGTAATGGTAATAGCGTAACCTGCATGAACAGAGTTGAAGCTACTTGCAGTATCAGCGGAACGCCTGTTTGTGATGCTAATGGTAAAGTTACTTGTAGAGAGGTGACTGCTCAATGCAGTACGGACGGGATGCGACCTTCTTGCCATAATGAGATACCGACTTGTAGCGATGGGAATGCGGTCTCTTGCGCTGACGGCAGCACGCCTATTTGTAAGAATGAGCAAGCCATTTGTGAGAATGCAGTCAAGTGCAACAATGGAGCAGAATCACCTACCTGTGTGGCGGGCCTTGCTGTTTGTGATGTAATTACAACAAATTACATTTGTGTAGGAGAAACTGAAAATTCGCCAAATTGTACAGACTCTGAAGTAAGCTCTACTATTTGTCAGCAAGAATACTCTTGCCAAGGTTGTTCGGACGCGAAGGATTGCAGCCTATTTGCAAACGGTACCGGAAAAATCTGCAGCAATGGGGAATGTGTTGCCTGTGTAACACCTGATGACTGCAAGAATAATCCTGCGGGTTCGGTTTGTCTTGGAAAGGACACTGAAGCTCAGAATAAACGGTGCGCACAATGTAGCAGCGATGGTGATTGCAAAGGATTTAAGCTGAGTTCAGATACTGAACCAAAAGAGATTTGTATCGCTGGTGAATGTCAGGCTTGCCGCAATAATAAGGATTGCGGTGATGGTCGTATTTGTAAGAAGAATACATGTGAGGATTGTGACTCGAATGACGATTGTGTAGGTCACTATAATGGGGAACAATGTGTCGATAAAAAGTGTGTTGAATGTAAAACATCGACAGTAAGTATTTGTCCGAGCGGATTTTCGAAGGTATCTGACAATCCTATGGAATGCCAAAGGATTTTGAAGTGCGATAGTGGAGAGGTCTTTGCTTGTCAGGGTAGTGAAAAAGCTATATGCAAGAAAGGGAATGCCATTTCAAAGGAACTGACTTGCTATGCAGGTGAGAAAGCCTCATGCGATACCAACGATAACTCGGCAGAAGTGAAATGCACATCGGACGCGATAGAGGCTTATGTTGGCTGTGATCCGCTAAGCGGGAAGCCCATTTGTAGTAGTAGTGGAGGTACAAAGAATACATGCGTTGCTTGCGCTGAGTCTGAGTCTGGGTCTGAGTGTGATGCTCTGGGTAAAAAATGTGTGGGTGGATATTGCGCGGAATGTGCAACCGATAAAGACTGTACTACAGCAGCTCCCATTTGTGCGATGACGGCAGATTCGCCTTCGAGCGCCCATTGCCGGGCCTGTATTGCGGATGAGGAATGTACTGCTGCTGGTCACTCACAATGCTACCAAGGCAAATGTGAATCGTGTGATCCGTCGGATGCTATTGGTAAGAATGGGTGCTCTGATGAAAAACCATTCTGTCATTTGATGGCGGAGGGTTATCAATGTGGAACATGCCAAAATGGTGATTGTCCGGTTGGATTGTACTGTGTGAGCGGTGAATTGGGGACAGCTCAATGCCAGCCTTGTAGTCCTGATAATAATGAGCACCTAGGCTGTGGCGGAGATACGCCGATTTGCAAGAAAGTTGCAAATGAATATGTTTGTACTGCCTGCAGTGCATCAGATCATTGTCCTTCAGATTCGCCTTATTGCCAGGTGGATGAGGGTCGTTGCACGAAATGCGTGAGAGTAGCTGAGACCGGAAAAACAAATCATCAAGGATGCGGCACTCAGAAGCCTTTCTGCAGCGAGGATGGAACGTATTGCTATAATAGCTGCATTACCGATGCAGATTGTGCTTCAACGAACACAAATAAGACAAAATGTTTGATTTCAAATGGGGTTGGGAGTTGTGAGGCGTGCATCTCAAGCAGTGATTGTTCTGGAGGCAAGGTCTGCAACGCTGATCATCAATGCGTTGATTGTACAGCGAATAGTGATTGTGATGGTAATCTGAGTGGGCAGATCTGTGTGAGTGGGGGGTGTAAGGCATGTAATCCTACAAACAATGACGGCTGTGATATCGATGGTCCGTTGCCCGTATGTCAGGCAGGTAGCTCTGACGACAATAATCATTGTGTTGAGTGTTCAGGTGATGCATGTGAGCGGACTAAGGTTGGCGAGCGATTTGTAGCGCCCTTCTGTATCGCTGAAACGAAGACTTGCGAGAGGTGTGATCCAAAGAACAATGCTGGTTGCGCAGCCGATAAGTTTGTATGCGACCCATTGGAAGGTTATAACTGCCGCTACTGCAAGGATAATTCGGAATGCCCGGAGGGCAAGATTTGTACGACGATAGCTGGCATTGCGGCCTATCCCGCCTGCTATGGCTGCGATCCCAATGTGATCGGGTCTTGTCCAAACGGGTTAACCTGTGACTGGGCAACGGGCAGCTGCCGTGGATGCAACAATGATGGTGAATGCGCCGAAGGTCAGCGTTGCTATCAGGGCGTTTGCGAAGCTTGTGTACCCAACGGTGCGGGCACCCGCCCCAACGATGGATGCTCGAACGACCAGATTTGCTTAGGCTCGACGGGGACATATTCCTGTAAGGCTGCTACAACTGATTATTGTGTTGTTGAATTAGGGAAGTCTTGTATGCAGGGATCTGGATGCAGCAATGGTACGGGAACTGGTTGTTGTGCTGCTGGCACAATGCCTTCTTGTGGCATCAATACAAATAGTAATATCTGTGCTGATGGTGTTGCTTGCCCCGCTGGAACGGAATCAACAATCGCATCTAAGAATACAGAGACCTATGACAGCTGCGTGAATCATCGATGTGTTTGCGGTAATACAGGTAAACCCTGCGTTTCGCCTACACCGTTCTGTCAAGCAGGGGCATGCCACCAATGCCTGGCGGATGGTGACTGCTCTGGTAATAAGCGTTGTGAGAACAATGTTTGCGTGGAACCTCCTGTTACAAGTTGTGAGGTGATCGGTGTTCCTTGTGCTTCCGATAAAGCAAATCGCTGCTTCACAGAGCATAAGACCCAAAATGGCGTCATTAAGGCGAAATCTTCATGTGTATGTGGTGCAACCGGAGCTGCTTGCACACAAGATACGCATTGCTGTACAGATGAGGCGCATTGCACGGACGTGACTTGCGTAACCTGCTACAACAATAGTCAATGTGGAGCGGGTCAATTCTGTGCTTTTGGTATGACGGACAAGACAAATCATACCTGTACAGAATGTGCTCCTGGATCTGATTGCCGTACTTGTGACAACGACGATGATTGCGATGCCGGTGGCACTAAGAAATGGCATTGCAACGCCACGTTAGGCACAACTTCTCGATGCACCGAATGTGTGACGGATGCTCATTGCCCCGGAAATCAACAATGCGTGAACGGCGCCTGCAAGGTTTGCGACCCGCTCACCCATACGGGATGCTCTGCTAACAGTGTATGTAATGCAGATGGAACTGCCTGTACATGCAAAGAAGGTTATGGCGGCGCGAACTGCACCGATGTGGATGAATGCGCTGCAAGTTCGACTCTTTGTAAAGAGCATGATCAGAGAGTGGGGACTGAGACTAAGTGTGTGAATACATCCGGAAGCTACACATGCAGTTGTGGCAGTGGTTTTGAGCTGTCGATAGAAAATGGTAAGCCTACTTGCGTTGATATCGATGAATGCACGACAAATACTCACGCTTGTGCCTGCGAAAAGGGAGCTGGTGAAAACTGCAAGGCGACATGTGCGAATCATCCTTCTGGCAGTTACTCCTGTAGTTGCAGTGCTGGATTTAAATTGGCAGGTCATACCTGTGTGAATGTGAATGAGTGCGCCAGCAATAGCAATCCTTGCCAATGTGAAACAGGTCTCGAACATGATGGATGTGCGACAACCTGTGAAGATATACCAGGTGGTTACATTTGCAGAGTCAATGAAGGGTTCCAATTCCCGACAAGTAGTAACAATAAGCAATGCCAATCTGTTGCTGACTGTGGGGTTGGTTATGAATGCAAGAAAGCAAGTGGCGCTGAGAATGGACGTTGTGTGGCAACCGCTATAACTTGTGTTGTTAAGAAAGATGAAAATAATCAAGATTATTACGACTGTGGTACATACACAACTATTGAAAGTGAAAGTGTCGGTATTGCCGATCAATCGCTTGCTGCTCCGTTGGTGAAGGCCTCGGATGTCAATGAGTGTGATTTGGATCCTTGCATCACATCCTCATTATCTGTCTGCCACAATATAAACGGTGGTTATGAATGTGTTGAATGCTTTGATAACGATAATGATTGCGACAGTAATCTAAACGGAGTCAAATGTCGCAACGATCATACTTGTGGATGTACAAGCAGTGCTGGTTGCGGTGATACTTCAAAGTATCAATGCAAGCTGGATGGAACAAAATTAAATGGTGCGAATGCAGGGTACTGTGTGCCTGCGACAACTAATACACCATGTATTACACACAGCGATTGCACTACGGCAGGTACATATTGTGGTGAGTATGGATTCTGTACTTCAACATCTGGTTGTGCAAATAACGCTTCATGCTCTGGTGCTAATGGTGATGACTGGTTCTGTTTGTATGGAGCAACTTCAGATGCAAATGAATGCGTTGAATGCATTATAGATGAAGATTGTAGTGGTAATCCTCGTGGCAATCATTGCAGTAGTGATCACTCTTGTGTTTGTGGTGGAAGCGCATGCGAAAGTGGTGAGAGTTGCTTAACCTCTGATGGTAGTTCATATAGTTGCCAAACCAACTCGTCGGATGTAGTTTGTGGAGCGCTAACTGCAAGCTCATTTAATTTCTATTGGGATCAAAAGACCGCTGTTTCTACGACTGTAAAGTTGGGATCTATTTCTAAGGATGATCTTAAGGTACAACTGCAGATTGCGGATCAGTTTATAGATGTAGATGAGCCTTGTAGTTTAGTTGCAGATACAACTGATCAAGTTCAATGCACTGCAACGATTAATTTCTCGAAATTGAAGGATGTTTTGAAGTATCGACTGGATAATAACGCGGGATCAGGGAAATTGTATTACCATTTCCGTTATGGGAAGAAAGGCAGTTATGGAGCTTTGCCCGCAAGTTGGAACGATTGTGTGGCTAAAGGAACTGCGACTCTTCTCACTGAAAGCCTCTGTGCAAGTGGAGAAGGGTGTAAGAGTGGGGTGAACGGTTGTACAGATGATGCCAAATCTCTTAATCGCCTCACAGGGCTGTGTAACGTTTCCAGTGGTGGTGTTGCAATTTGCGAGAGCGTTCCAGAGAGTTGTACACTCAAGTTCTGCATGGGTAATGATTTATATGAGACAAATGCGGGATCATGTGAAGGAACTGGTTCGGATGCTGTGTGCCACTATAACGGGACGTATTCAAATACACCAATAGAACGATGTGCTGAAACATATCCGACACAGGTTATGTGCAACGAAACAGAATCTGAAGATAGTGCTCCGACTAAGTTAATTGAAACCAGTGGTACTTGTAGCTATACGGCAGCAGGTGCGCAATGTGTTCCGGTTGTGAATGTAACCAACTGCGCTACGATGTCGGAGTTGCCTACAGACATTGGTGGTACGGATTCACTGGAGATTGGGACTACTTGCGGAAGTGACTCAAAGACTCTGACGACAGTGAAGGGGATTTGTGCCTCACGTGAGAGCGGCACACCTAAAGCAGCCTGTATTGCTATTACGCCGGAAAAAGAGAATGTGAATTGTTCGACCCTGCTTCCCGCGAAGGATGTGTGTAATAGCGAGCCGTTTGAGTATCCGGATTCATCGACAACATGGATACCCACAAACAGTGCTGTGATGCATTATGGTGAAGCAACTTGCGATTCCGATGGCTTGATTCCGTATTGCAAGCCAGCTTCTGGTCAGATTAAGACTGACGATGCCGCCGGCCAGTATAAATGCTGGCAAAAGCGTGGTGACCTTGTTGAAACATGTAGTGATACGAGTTGCAAATTGTATACCGGCGTTTGCAAAACAGTTAAGGAAACTAAGGAAGGAAAAGAAGTAGAAGTCGGTCAGTGTGAAACCCAAAACTTTGGTAAGCCTGTAATACAAGGATTTAGAAGGCATAAGAAAGGTGTAAATTCTAACGCTGATTCCAATAGTAATGCCAATGCGTGTGGTACTGATATCGTGATTACTTTGTTTGGAGAAAACTTTGACTCGGTAGATTATGTGAAATGGATCGCATGCAATGCTTGGAATAATTGGAATACAAAAGATGGTTATAGTGGTAAAACTTGTGATGAGCAAACGATTACTCAATTTGAAGGAAGAACAGATACATCTTTGCAATTTGCTATACCGGCACCTAAGACGAGTTCTATAGTTTATGGCGGTGGAGCTCCAACTTTTGTTCAGATAAGTATCGAAAACAATAAACAAACAATTGTCTCTAAGAATGTGGTTCAGTTTAGTTGTAATGAAGGTGAGAATAAGAATGGAAATCAGTATTTCTCAACTTGCTATGGCACCTGCTCAGATTGTAGGTACACAAATAGCGAAGGTGTTTTGCGGAATATCAGCCATTGTGGTTATAGCGGTGATCAGTGTCTAAGATCTGTAACGGGTGATGGAACTCACGAAATTCCTAATTGTCAGGAACAAAAAGGAAGCTGCGCCTGCTTCCTGGAGTAGCCTTGACCTCATCCAACCCACTCGTAACCTTCCGCGAACTTCCTTTCACCCTCCCTCATTTCTTCCCAATTCCTCCTCCTTAACCTGCTAAAATCATTCTCCATTTTCGCGCATTGGGTGCGTAAAATGGGTGGCGGTTGATTTTGTTTTTGAGATCGGTAAGGTTGACGCTGTTTGATCGGTTTGAGGTGTAGCGATGCGCGACTTTTTGAAATTACGGCAGGTTTTGGCAGCGACTGCGGGCGTGCTCTGTGCGAGTGGGGTGGCGTTTGGGAGCGGTTTTGAGCCCGAATATGCGGACAATGGCGCTAAGGCGTTGGGGCGTGGTGGGGCGTTTGTGGCCAAGGCGGACGATCCTTCGGCGATTTATTACAATCCGGCGGGGTTGTCGAAGCAGGAAGGCGTGGGGATCGAGGTTGGGGTGCATCTGTTGGATTTAAATTATAAATTTCAGCCGGCGGACGACAAAATCGCGGCGGGTCGCGAGACGCGTTCCTTTGAGTCCATGGAGCAAAAAGAGGGCTGGCAGGCTATTCCCATGGTGTTTGCGCATTTTGATTTTGATGCGCTGAAGGATTGGGATTTTGGGGCGGGGATTTATGGTCCTGCGACGGTGCCGCATCGCCGTTACAGCAATCAGTTTAAGGTCAAGTCGGTGATGCGCGGTGAGTCGGATGTGACCGATTCGATCCGTGGCGATCAGCAGCGTTCACTTGTGCCCAATGGCATGATCGTTGATGAAGATGTGTTGTTGATGTTTCCGACGTTGTCGGTTGCCTATCGGATTTTGCCTGAGTTGAGCGTTGGGGTTTCGTTGCAGGCGGCGATGTTTACGGGCGATATGTCGATTGCCATAGGGGGGGCGGTACCAGGGGTGGTCAGTTTGGATGTGTCGGACTGGTTTACGCCAACAGCGGTGATCGGTGTGGCTTACGAGCCTTTGCCGAGCGTGCAGCTGGGCCTTTCGCTGCGTCCTCCTTTCGAGCTGGATGCCCAGGGATCGGCTAAAATTACAAGATTTTATGGCAATACACCCACTGGTCGCGAATATGGGGAAAACGAGCAGATTCCATTGGGGCCGTGGGAGTTAAACGATGATCTCGTATTGTATGATGCCAATGGAAAAAAGGATGATGGCGTTCATATGAAGCTGCACGATCCGCTGATGCTGCGAGCGGGGGTGCGCTATGTGAATTTCAGAGCAGATGGTTCGGAACGTTTCGATATTGAGTTCGATTATATGTGGGAAATGCAGGAGATGCATGATTCCATCGAAGTCAGCTTTGATGCCAAAACGACTCAGGTGCCTGCGGATGAGGGGGATGGTTACATCGAAGTGGATTTGCCGCGCATGAACGATAAGCGGAATTATCGCAATACCCATTCGTTCCGTTTGGGGGGGGATTGGAATGTGATCCCTCAATTGTTGACTCTGCGCCTGGGCGGAAACTACGAAACTTCTCAAAGTCCTGAAGAGAATACGCATCTGGATTTCATCAGCAACGATCGCTGGGGGGTTGCTGCAGGTGTGGGGGTTCATTTGGGAATGTTTGAGTTGAATTTTGCGTATTCTTATGCGGGCTTGATCGAGCGCGATGTGACCGACAGCGATGTGCGCCTGGTCGACATTACCTCGGAACGTGATAAATATGATGGAAATGGCGTACGCCAAACGGGCTGGAAGGTCAACGGTAACGGCCAGTTTGAAGGTTCTTTGCATGTGTTCGCGCTCTCTCTGGGCATGTATTTGTGATCTTCAATGAGCGCTGATTCTTCGTTTTTGCGTTTATTTTTAATGAGTTAAATCTGGCTGATTGAGATCGGTTTTGAAGGCATTGAAAGGCGGGCGTTGAACCGCCTTTTTGATTTTATAAGGAAAGTTTTTGCATGATTGAGCAAAATGAGCAGTTTCCTTTAAATGAACTTTGTGAAGGGCTGCGCGCCGGGCAGCGCGTGGTGGATGTGAGCGGGCTCGAAATCGATGCGTTCGCGTTTGTGGTGCAGCAGGCGCAGTCAAAGCTGAGTCGGCATTGTCTGGTGGTGGTGCCCGATGCGTCCGATGCAAGGCGGGTTGCGGCGAATTTGCGTTGCTTGGTGGATGCGCCTAACGCTTCAAAATCACAGGTGATTTTATTGCCGCAGCTGGAGGCTTCGCCTTATGGGCAGCTCAGTCCCGATCGCCAGGCGGTGATGGATTTGATGGCGGGGCTCGCACGGCTTTGCTGGGACGACGGGGCGGTTTTTACGGTGCTTTCGGCGGAGATGCTGGCGCGAAAGACGGTGCCTCGGGATGCGCTGATTGAGCAGAGCGTTCTGGTGGCCGCAGGTCAGCTATTGGAGCGCGATAAATGCTTGAGATCATTGGCAGATAGCGGTTATCGCGCGGTGAGTGCGGTGGAGGATCCGGGCACGTTTGCGGTGCGCGGGGGCATCGTGGATGTGTTTCCGCCTCACCTTCGCCGCCCGGTGCGCATCGAGCTTTGGGGCGATGAAGTCGACAATTTAAGCTATTTTGAGCCCGAGACCCAGCGCCGTCTGGAGTCTGCAGGCGATGAGCTGGTGCTGCCGCCGGTGCGCGAGGAGTTTTTGGGAAAAGCGTTTCGCGAGCGCGCGCGCCAGGCTTTGCTGAAGCGGGCAGGGGAGGCGCAGGTACCTACCCGAAAACTTCAGCCGATGCTTGAAGATCTGCAGAATTCGATCCCGTTTATGGGGATTGAGGGTTTTCGCCCCGGCTTTTTTGATTCGCTTGGTTCAATTGTTGATTATTTAAGTTCAGATTGCTTCGTCGCGCTGTTCGATCCTATGGCGATCGGCGATCAAATGCGTAATCGTTTGAATTCTCTGCAAAATAGTTATGAATCGTTAAAGGGTGAGGTCGCTTTTGCACCGGAAGCTCACCTTTGGGCGCCGAGCGAAGTGATGGCGTCGCTTGAAAATCGGGCGCTGATGCGCGCGCATCGGGTGCAGATGGTGGAGGAGCTGGGGGCGGTCGATGGGCCTTCGGATGCGCTGCGATTTGCTCTGCCGGGGAACGGGGATTTGAGTCAGGCTCTGCAGGCGGCGCGGGCGGATCGGGAACCGCTTAAGCCTTTAGCCGAAAAACTGAGACAATGGCTGGAGTTAGGGATGCGTCCCGTGCTGACGCTGAGTCAGCAGACCGGCGAAGAGCGCGTGGCGCGATTGCTTAAAAACTACGGCATCGAAATGGAGTTTGGCAGTGCGCCTGCTTGCGTTTATTTGCAGCCGCCGCGCATGGGCGAAGCGAAAGTTATCCTTTTAAAGGGGGGGGGATACGGTGGCTTTCATTTAACTTCGCACGGGATGGCATGGGTGACCGAAGAAGACTTGTTTGGTCACAAGGCGCCCAGGCGAAAGAAGGCCAAAACAGAAGACGCGCACACGCCGTTTTTGCAGAATTTTCGCGATCTTGAGCCCGGCGATTATGTGGTGCATCTGGATCACGGCATTGGGCAGTATGTGGGTCTTAAAAAGCTGGTTCTGGGCAAGGGCGAGATGGATTTTTTGGAGATCGCCTTTGCGGGGCAGGACAAGCTCTATCTGCCGGTCTATAAGTTAGGTTATTTGCAAAAATTTGTGGGGCCCGGCAACACGCCGCCGCATATCGATAAGCTCGGGGGCTCGGCCTGGCAAAAAACGCGTCAAAAAGCGCAGGCCTGCGCAGAAGAGGATGCGCTCACGTTTTTGGATCTCTATGCCAGGCGCGAGCTCGCTCAGGGTTACGCGTTCAGTCCGCCCGACAGCTATTTTCGCGCGTTCGAGGCGCTGTTTCCCTTTGAAGAGACGCCGGATCAGGAGCGCGCGATCGAGGAGGTGCTGGCCGATATGGGCCGCGAGCGCCCGATGGATCGCTTGTTGTGCGGTGATGTTGGGTTTGGTAAGACGGAAGTCGCGTTGCGGGCGGCGATGAAGGCGGTACTCGATGCCAAGCAGGTGGCGGTTCTGGTGCCCACGACGGTGCTCGCGCTGCAGCATTACAAGAATTTTTTGGCGCGGTTTTCGCAATATCCCGTCCGCATCGAGCTCTTGAGCCGTCTGATTCCTAAAGAAAAACAAAAAAAGATTCTGGCCGACTGCGCGGCGGGCAAGGTCGACATCCTCATCGGCACGCATCGATTGCTTTCAAATGACGTGCAGTTTGCGGATTTGGGGCTGCTGATTCTGGATGAGGAGCATCGGTTTGGCGTGCGGCATAAGGAGCGCCTGAAGGAGCTTCGGACCCATATCGACGTGCTCACCATGACGGCGACGCCGATCCCGCGAACGCTGCAGATGGCGTTAAACGGGCTTCGCGATTTGAGCGTGATCACGACGCCGCCGAACGATCGTCTGAGCGTGCGCACGTTTGTTTGCCGGGCCACCGACGAGCTGGTGCGCGATGCGGTGATGCGCGAGCTCAGCCGCGGAGGGCAG
>DBWM01000058.1:17030-17168 GCA_002309015.1 Myxococcales bacterium UBA1238
GGCGCTGGTGCCCGAGGCGCGCATCGTGGTGGGTCACGGTCAGATGGAGGCTGAGGCGCTCGAAAAGGTGATGATCGATTTTACGTCGGGCAAATATAATGTGCTGCTTTCGACCACGATCATCGAGTCGGGCATCGA
>DBWM01000058.1:17193-31559 GCA_002309015.1 Myxococcales bacterium UBA1238
GCGCAGCTTTACCAGCTGAGAGGCCGTGTGGGGCGCAGCCGTGAGCGCGGTTATTGTTACCTGCTGGTGCCGAGCGAGATGGTGCTGACCGACGACGCGCGCAAGCGCCTTGCGGTGATCAATCAGTTTACGGAGCTGGGATCGGGCTTTCACGTGGCGAGTCACGATTTGGAGCTTCGCGGTGCGGGCGAGATGCTGGGGACGCGCCAAAAGGGTCAGGTGCAGGCGGTGGGCCTCGATCTTTACAGTCAGCTCATCGAGGAGGCGGTCAATCGTTTGCGCGGTGAGGCGCCCAAAGTCGAGTTTGATCCCGAGCTCAACCTGCAGGTGGCCGCGCATTTGCCCGAAGACTACGTGCCCGACACCCATTTGCGGCTGGTGTTCTACAAGCGCCTGGCCAATTGCGAGGACGAGGAGGCGGTGATCGCCTGTGCAGACGAGATGGTCGATCGCTTTGGCCCGATGCCCGGTGTGGTGCGTAACCTTGTGGAATTAATGAGGATTCGGACGCTCGCAAAGAAGCTGGGCCTGCGCTCGGTCGATGCGGGCGGTCCGCTCGTGGGCTTTGGATTTCACCCGCAGAGCCCCATGCCCATCGAGGCGATCATCGCGTTGGTGAGCGATCCGGCGTCGGGTTTTGATGCGCCCGCCGATTACCGCCTTCAGTATCATTTTACGGATCACGAGCGCCGCGACACGCTGGTTTCAACCCGCGTCTGCCTGCAGCGCCTGGCCGAATACCTGCCCTCGCCAGAGTGAGTCTTTTAACACCCAGGCAAAGAGGGCGAGGTCACATAAGTCGTAAATTTTCAAGATGAATCGGGCGCGCGCCTTGCTGTGGCGATGGCGTAATTTTCTGATATAGTAGCGGCATACCTGTGCTCTGGCTTTAAGCTTGGGCGCGATTTGGACGATATTGTTTCAAAATGTGGGTGCTCGATTTTAACGTTGGGGCTCGGAGGTGCAAAACATGAAAAAAATACTTCTTCCCTTTACATTAGCGGTAGCGACCTTCGGAGTCACAACGGCTTGGTCGCAAACGCGTACGCCGTGGGAAATGCACGACGGAATGGAGGTAACCGCTTCAAACCCTTACGGGTTCGTCGCGTTACCGACGACTTGTACGACGGTAAACAATGTTTCGCATCGTGCGACTTATGATCAAACTCAAGGAACCTGTGTAGGCAACGAAACTAAAACGTATCACGGTACGCGATGCGAATATGATAATGTGAGAAATACTCCGCCTGAAAATTTGAGTGACTTAGGGGAGTATGAAACCTATATACCTCTAGAACATGACCCTGGATGGCGTCAGTGTGGGATAGATGGGTTTACGACGAGTCGAGACACTGCACAGTATACATGTTCGTCAGGTGAAGATATTGATTATACTGTAACGGTTGGGAATGATGCGAACAACTCTCGCGTTTGCTGTATCAGTAGTGATAACTCTTCGAATAATAGTGATGTTTGTGAGAGTTGGGGTACGATGGGGAATACTCATCCATGGGCAAAGAATTGCATTAAAAATGATGCAAAGTTGAGTGGCACTACATCAGATCGATGCTGGGCAAAGGGAACCAAGAAGAATTACTCCAATAACGTTACTTGTAGTGATTATTGTCGGTATAAGAATGGTCGCTCTAATGATGGGGCACGGAATCAATCGTCTTGCGACAGCGCTGATAGCAGTACGACGAAATGCGATTGCGTGTGGGTTCCCAAGGGAACACCCCAGTATTATGCAGACTTTAGCTATTTCCAAACGTTCGTAACTATTCCTTCTTATGTTCAGATTAGACAATTCGACGTCTCTTTTAATAGTTCGCTGACCGCCTGTAGTTCGAGCATGGATGATGGTTCGCGAATCACAATTTTCAATGATGCGTATCCGGAAGGTAAAGTAATTGATGACAGCTATGTATTCTATCAGGGCGTTGGTTCGAACAATCTCGCTGCTTATGCGCGGCATGGTGTGAACCGTGTTGTAGTTACGCAAATCGATGACTGCTGTTCTCAGAACAACCTGCCGTTTGCAGGTATTACGCTGAACGGCGGATTCGTTGGCGTAGAACCCGATCGCGACAACGACGGTGTGCCGGATCGGTTGGACAACTGCCCCGATACGCCGAACCCCGATCAAACCAACAACGATGCGGATGAATTCGGTGATGCCTGCGATAACTGCCCCGGTACTTACAACCCGGATCAAGCCGATGAAGATCACGACGGGATTGGCGATCTTTGCGACCCCATGAACTGCCAGAAGAAGGGGAGAGGCGGCGTTCCGTGCGATGGCACCGATCCCTCCTGCGGTGTGGAACTTTGCGACGGCATCGATAACGACTGCAACGGAGCCACCGATGAAGGCAATCCGGAGGGCGATAAAGATTGCGTCGTTACGGATGCAAACGGACAACCCTTAGCTCAGGAAAACCGCTGCCGCGCCGGTCGGACGGTTTGCGATCTTGCGCAAAAGAAGCCGATTTGCGAATCCAAGCTTGCACCCATGGCCGAAATCTGTAACGGGCTCGACGACGATTGCGACGGCGAGGTGGATGAAGGCAATCCCGGTGGCGGTTTATCCTGCAATACCGATTACCTGGGGCCCTGCAGAGCGGGTACGTTCCAATGCACCGATGGCCATGTGAAATGTATGCCCGATCGTCTGCCTGCCAGCCAGGACATCTGCAACGGCGAAGACGATGACTGCAACGGCGTGGTGGATGATGTGACCTGGGATGAGCCGAACTGCGATGTTCCCGAGTTGTTGGGGCGCTGCAAACAGGGCGTAAAGGTTTGCGGCAAGACGGGCGTGGATCCCGATACGGGCAAAGACTTATACGGTGCGGTCTGTCAGCAGCAGTTTTATCCGGTGCCTGAAACCTGCAACGGTGAAGATGACGACTGCGACGGCGAGAGCGACGAAGGCAACCCTGGAGGCGGCCGAAACTGCGAGGTTCCCGGCAAGCTGGGGCTTTGCGCTCAGGGTATATGGAGATGTGATGCGAGTGGGCATTTGGTTTGCGATCCCCCGGATCCAGATCCTACTTCTGACGAAATCTGCGATGGCGTCGACAACGACTGTAATGGCGTGATCGACGATTTGCCTGAGACCGCGAAGGTTCCTGCCGATTACGAAAATGCAAGCCTGAGAGGTCTCACCATAAATAATGACTGTACGACTTCTGAGGCCTGCGGTCAGGGCAAAGTGAGCTGCGAGCGGGGGCAATGGGTTTGCAAGACGCCCGGCGCCGCAGTTGAAGACACGACCTGCGATGGCATCGATGATGACTGCGATGGCGCGACCGATGAAGATTTTGTGACTGAAGACTGCACATCGAATGCGCCCGGCATCTGCGCAGATGGCTATACAAAATGCATCAAAGACGAAGTCACGGGCAACAAAACAAAGGTTTGTGTACCTAAGATTCAGCCGAACACCGTACCTGAAACCTGCAACGGTGATGATGATGACTGCGATGGTGCAACCGATGAGGATCTCGATGGTTACGGTCCTGATGTGACTTGCGATACGGGCTTAAAGGGCATGTGCGCAGAAGGTCACAGGCTTTGCCAGGTGGGTCAGTCCGGATGCTTCGCTTTGCATAGTCCTGAAGCGGAAAAATGCGATGGCCTCGACAACAACTGCGATGGCAATACCGATGAAGGCGATCCCGAAGGTGGCTCTCCCTGCGATGTGTATGAGGAGCCGGACGCAGAAGGAAACCGTGTAAAGAAGAAGGGCGTCTGTGCGCAGGGTATCGAGAGCTGCCGCCAGGTGGGCGACGGTAAGGGGGTGGTTTGCGTACAGATGGTTCAGCCTTCTGTGGAAATTTGCGATGGTCTCGACAACGACTGCGATGGAGAGACCGATGAAGACCTGGAGGATGAGGGCAAGGATTGCATTCCTGAGGGCGCGTTGGGTCTTTGCGCCAAAGATGCTCACATGAAATGTCAGGGCACTGCGGGCTGGGAATGCGTCGCTCCCTATACGCGACAGGCTGAAGAATGCGATGGCGAAGATAACGACTGCAACGGCATTGTGGACGACGGTATCGAAAACGGAGGCTCCTGCGATACGCACAAGGACGGCGATTGCGCAGTCGGCGTTTATGTCTGTCTGAGCGGTGATTGGAGTTGTGAACCGCAACAGGGTCAGATTTCGGTCGAAGTTTGCAATGGCAAAGACGACGACTGCAATGGCGAAATCGACGAAGGCCATCCCGGTGAAGGCATCCCCTGCGAAATTACGGGCAAGATCGGCGCCTGCAAGATCGGTACTACGGTTTGCCAAGAGGGTCACATCGAATGCACCAATGGCCCCGAGCCGGCCGACAAGGATGAATGCGACGGCATCGATAACGACTGCGACGGTGTTGTGGATGAAGACGACGATAAGGCGGGCCAGGAATGCGATACCGGTTTGGCGGGCATCTGCAAAGAAGGCATTTACGAATGCAAGGCCGGATTGATCTGCAATCCTAATATTGAGCCTTACAGCCAGGAAGAGCTTTGCGACAACATCGATAACGACTGCGATGGCCTCATCGACAACAACGTGCGCTTTGGCGAAGACATTTGCGCGACCGGTTTGCCGGGCATTTGTGCGGATGGCCATTGGGAATGCCGCAATGTCGAAAAGACCTGCGTCCCGAACGTTGCGATGCTGAGGAGCGACTGCAGGAAAGGGGATGATTCCAAAGTTTGCTTCCGAGTCCGCCTGACGGCCGATACTTTTGCTGAAGAATGCGAGGGCGCAGAAGAGAACAGCTGCGTGGATGCGGACGATTGCGAAGGCCTCTGCGTCATGAAAGAGATCGCCGATCACCTCGACAACGACTGCAACGGCATCGTGGATGACGGCTTCTTCAACGCCTGCGGTACTTACGGCGATGCGCCCAAAGAAGTTTGCGACGGCATCGACAACGACTGCGACGGCAAGACCGATGAAGATGTGGATGATTGCGCAGCGGGTGAAGTCTGCGTCCACGGCATTTGCGTGAGCGCCTGCGTCAACGGCGAATGCCCCGGCGATGGCAGCTTGACCTGCGTGATGGGTGAGAATGGCGGCGGCTGCATGACGCCTTGCCAGGCGACCGACGAATGCACCAAAGACAATCAGAAGTTCAACTGCGAAGAAGATCGCAAAGACGTCACATGCGTCGATCCCTGCGAGGGCGTGACCTGCAACTCCGACGAAGTTTGCATCTCGGTGGCCAGGGAAGGCTGCAGGATCGCGGAAGGCGACTGCTATGAACCGCGTTGTGTGGCGAACAACTGCTACGAGGCGGGCTGCAAGGATGAGGGCGAATATTGCTCTGCGGGTCAATGTGAACCCAATCCGCATCTCTGCATCGCGATCGTTTGTGGCGTGCTCGACTTCTGCCGTGAGGGCGAATGCGTCAAGAACTGCGCCAACATCTCCTGCGCGCTCGATGAGTTCTGCAGCGGCGGCGAATGCATCAAGGATCCCTGCTTCGGCTACGATTGTCCCGATGGCAACGTCTGCGTGGTCAGAAATTCTGAAAGCGGCGTCAAGGCGGAATGCGAGCTTCGCACCGCTTGCAGCGGCGTCATCTGTGGCTCCGGCCGCATTTGTCAGAACGGCGACTGCGTGGACGATCCCTGCAACGGCATCGTTTGCCCGGTGGGTCAGTCCTGCGAAGCTTCGTTAACCGGCGGGGCAGAATGCTATGCCAACTGGTTCATCGAAGAATTGCATCAGCAGCAGACTGAAAACGACGCTGGTGAAGAAGACGGCGGCGTGAGCGACGGCGGCGTGAGCGACGGCGATGTCGACGGCGATGTCGACGGCGGCAGCGGTGAAGACGGCGCGGCTGGCAATGGTGGCAATGGTGGCGAAGGCGGATCCGCTGGCAATGGCGGCGGTTATGTACCCACTTTGCCCGACAGCGATGTGTTCGACGGCGATGCGGCGATCGAGGATGACGGCGAGAGCGGTGAAGATGGCTGCAACTGCAGGCTCCAGAATTCCGGCAGCGCTGCCTGGTGGTGCCTGTTGCCTCTCGCGGCTTTAGGTCTCCGTCGCCGTCGCCATTGATCCCTTCTCACATGCGGTCGCTCTTCGGGGCGGCCGCTCCTCCCTTCATCAAATCCATGAATTTCACAAAAGACTTTCTTCTGGAGCTCTATCAGCTCAAGGCATTGCCGCGCACGGGATGGGTGCGCGCGCAGGTTTCCAATCCCGAGACCGTGGCTTCGCACAGCTTTGGGGTCGCTTGTCTGGCGTTGTTGCTTTGTCCGCCGGGGCTTAGCCGCGAGCGCGCGTTGCAGCTGGCGCTGGTTCACGACTGGGCCGAAGCGCGGGTGGGCGACATCACGCCGCATGATCCGGTCACGCCTCGCGAAAAGCACGAGCGCGAATGCGGGGCGCTGCGTCAGATGGTCGCATCGCTGCCGCAGGGGGAGGCGCTGTTCGATCTCTTTATGGAATACGAGGCGGGCGAGACGGCGGAGGCGAAGTTTGTGCGCGCCCTCGATAAGCTCGATATGGGGCTTCAGGCGCAGGCGTACGGCGGGGCGGGATTGGAGGAATTTACGGCTTCAGCGAAGGCGGCCCTCGGCGGATTCCCCGATTTGCTCAGTCTTCTTTCGTGATCTCTTCGGGGCGCTCGGTGCTTTGGGCGGGCGGCAGGGTGTTCGGACCGATCGTGATGCGCCGCGTCCAGTCGAGCTGCACCTTGCGCGGCTTGAAGCCGATCTTGGCCAGATAGGCGGTGTGCTTGTCGGTGGTGGTGATCATCTCGAACTGCTTGATGTTGCGCTCGCGCCAGAAGGAGAGATCGTCTACGAAGAAATGCTTGCCCACGGCGCAGTCGCGGTAGGTGGGCGTCACGTAGTCCACAAAGATATGCGCGGTGCCGGCGTCGTCGCGGGTGAAGGCCACGAGTCCTGCGATGTCGTTGTTTCTGAAATAGACCGCCAGTTCTTGCGCAGGTTTGATGGCGTTTTCACCGAAGATCGCATCCATTTCCTTCTTATTCTTTTTGCAAAACAGCTTGACCAGCGCGTCCTCTTTGCTCACTTCCACGATGTCGAATGCGTCGTGCCTGCCCATTAGCTGATACAAATAATAGAGATCGACCGCGACCAGGATGCCGTTTAAGGCGGATGTGGGATAAGACTCGGTGAGAAAAGCGAAGGTGGCGAAGAGTCCGGAGCCGAAAGCGTTCCAGATGCGCAGCTGCACAGCGGATTTCATGCTGAGCGAGATGAGGACGACGATGGACGAGGCGTATCCGAAGATTTGCAAAAAGAGTTCGTAAGTCATGGCGGTCTCCAAAGATGTAAAGCGCCGGATTGTATGCAGAGGCCTCTTAAACTCAAGGATTTGCTTGTAACGCTTCATAAAGAGGCGCTCATCCACGCAGATAAAAACCTGTACAGGGGGCTTTCAGCCGATCGCCCGCGAGAGAAAGCGCCCTGTGCCCCCTTAAACGCCGTTTTCCCCGCAGCGTCGGATGCGTTTGCCCATGTCCGCCCGGATTGCCCTGCGGATTTTGATCGGATCGGACAGGGTGATCGCAGATCGAAGCCGTTGGATGATGTTATGGAAGAGGGTTGATGGCTCGTCGAAGGCCTTCGTTGAATCCCTGCAATGAGGTCGTGAGATGTTCAAAGCAATTTGTTGACCCTGCATCACTGTGTGGCTGCAAAATTAAACCCCTTCGATAAATCCATTCTCATTCACCTGAGATTGTAAAAGCAGTTAGATAAAGCATCCATAAAAGCATAAACCGGATTCAAATGCGTTTGCTGATTTGATGACGCGTTGTCAAAGCAGAATCGAAGGCCTTTGAAAAAATCATTGCTACAGGGTTGGGGCAGAATCGAAGGCCTTTGATCGGGGTTGGTGGTGATGATGAAGCAGAGTCGAAGGCCTTTGATCGGGGTTGGTGGTGATGATGGAGCAGAGTTGAAGCTGTTTGAACGATCATTGCGATGAAGATGGGGGGACATCGAAGCGGTTTTTCGTTGCACAGGCTTCGCAACAGATCCCCGTTCACGCGCCTGGAACCTGTGACGGTACGGCATCAAAGGACGTAGGAAGGCGTTCGATAAAGGCGTGAAGCGGAGGGGTGAGGTCGGTGAAGAGGTTTCAGGAGGGGAGGGTGCGACTACTCAGCAGCGCGAACTTCCAGTTTCCAGGCGTTGTTGCTGCTGTAACCGTTCGAAGAACCGTCTCCACCATAGCCGTCATTGGTGTCACAGGGCGTCCAGTAGGCGCAGATATCGGAGACCGATCCGCTGTATGAGAACTCGCAATCGGTTGAAACCATACCGATCAGATCGTAGTTGCCCGCCCGAGGCGCCTGGAAGGTGAGGCTGTACTCGGAATGGGTGGGCGCCGAAGCGTCGGTAAACTGCTCATTCCTTCTGGCAGGGGTCGTCCAAATCCATTTGCTGCGGTCGCTGATCGGTGTGCCCTGGGGGGCGAAGGCAAATTTCACGACGGCGGTCTTGGATCCTGCCACCATCATACCGCTGTTACTCATGTCGAGCCTCAGGTAGGCGGTGATCTCTTCGCCTTCGACGGCATAACCAGGTACCTTCGTCTCGGCCCACTGGAACCTGCACCAGTCTACAGCCTTGACACATTGGCCGCCTCTACAGATGTTAGCGGCGGATGACGCGTCGCAGTCTGCATTTGAATTGCATGAGCCGCTGGTGCATGCGGCTACCCCATCGATCTCTCCGCAGTCCTGACCCCGTTCGTAGCCGCAATAGAAGGCCGACGAAGAGTCTACACAAGCGACCCCAATGTTGGTGGTGCAGGCTGCATTGTCGTAGGAGGTGAGGGTACCGCCTGTGCAGACCGGTTTCTTGGCGCAGGAACGGTAGACGGGCGCTTCATGCCCACAGGTATTATCGCTTCCACAGACGCCCTTCTCCTCGTAATAGCCGTTCATATAGGGTTCGCAGCTGTTCCGATCCGAGCATCCCCCGTCGCATCCGGTCGGATTGTTCTTGCATGTGGGCAGTCCGTACTCGATCTTACAGGTTTGATTGGACTCGCACTCAAAGACGACGACGCTTCCATCGGGTTCGCAGTTCCCTGTCTGCTCGTTGCAGGTATAACGAGGCGTTGTGACGATGGAACGATCGTCTTCCGAACATTTGGATTCGCGCGTTGCACATTGTCCGCATGCACTGTAGACGGTGAGCGTACCGGTATGTTCGGGCGAGAAAACGTTGGCGCCGTCGTCACAAACCCCTGACTTGCAGTTCCCCTGCGTTGCATCGTAGTCGCATAAGGTCCAGTGCTGACCTCCATCAGCGCTCACCTTGCCGAAGAAAGCATATTGACCGATGCCCAGATTCTTGATCCCTTCGGGTTGAACGACCATGTATTCGTCATGATTCGGTTCACTCGTTCGATCAAACCGCGTATTGAAGGTCATGGGCGCGCAATCCATCGAAGATGTAGCATCCAGAGGCTGATAAGGCGACCAGCAGAACTCGACTTTCATGTTGTTGTCGGGCTCGTTGTCTCCGGTGACCCCTTCCTCATAGAGCCTCACGTAGGCGTTCAGGCTTTCACCCTTCTTGATCGAAGTCTCTTGTGGATACTGCAACCTGCACCAGTCGACCGTATTAGGCGGATACTGGCATTGACCCTGCTTGCATTCGACGTTTCCAACGCAATCCTGGGGCGTGATACAGCAGCCCTCAGTGTGATAACTGCAGGTGTGATCGTTGCAGAGACCATGTCCCCATTCGCAGGCATTGTTTCCATAGCAGTCGTCATTGTTGTTGCAGGCCACACAACGGTGTTCGTCGGTCAGACAAACCTTTCCGATGCTGCTCATCGCGCAGTCGCGGTCTTCCGTGCACCAGCCTTCGGTGGTTTCATAATGGCATGTACCCGCCTCTTTGCCATTGCTTGAGCAGGTTGCCGTCTTTCCCAGGATGACGGGACAGGGCGACGCCTCGTTGCAGCAGTCCGTTTTGCGCTCAGAACCGCATTTGTTGCCCTCGCAGGTGGGCTCGAAACAACCGTCCTCTACCGTACAATCGCTGGGTTGATTGCATTGACAAGGCTCGCCCGACACCTTGCATTCGCCTCCAACGCATTCCACGGTTTGACAGGAGGAGGGTGCTGTGCATTGCGAGGTCTTTTGACATTGAACGCATTCGTTCCCGTTCTGACTGCAATAGGGTTTATCTTTGTCGGTGCAGTCATTGCTGTCTAAGCAGCAATCGGGACCGTTGTCCGGCTTTTCGGCGCAGCGGTTGTAATCATCGTATGACTCGCAAACATATTTCTTGCAGGCGTTGGCGGTCAGGTGATCGCAATCGTTCTCATTTTCGCAGCAACCAGACAGCGTGTAATATTCACATTTGCCCTTGACGCAAGAAGGTTCCTGGCAGGCTGAACCCCCCTTGCATTCGCTGGCAACCGAACATTCTTCCTTCGGTCCGCTGTCTTCGGAAGCGTCGGATGAGCTGCCGTCAGTGGTCGCGTCCTGGGTAGCGGCGTCGGAGGTGGCGTCTTGGGTAGCGGCGTCGGATGTAGCGGCGTCCTGGGTTGCGGAATCCCCGTAGGGATTGGAGGGCTCGCTGTCTCTCGTAATGGCGTCTTTGGCATCTTCTTCATCTGCACAGGCAAACGCAAACGCGCAAAGGCAAGCCCATAAACCAAACAGGCCGAAATGTTTCATGGTTTCTCCTCGGGCGAACTGTTGCACTGCATTTTTAACGCGAAGCGTGGAGTGTCGGCAACTGTTTGCAGGTTGGAAGGTTGCAAAGCGGAGAGCTCACAAAGCTCCATGTAAACTGCACCCTGCACGGCCCCTCCTTCCCCAAAAAGCCTCTCAGAAAACAAAAAAGCCCGGAAGGATCCCCTCCAGGCTTCTTTAAATCGACCTCGGCCCTGCGGCCTGAGAACTTATTCTTCTGCTTTGCCTTTGCGCTTGTTGGCGAACTTCTTCAGCAGCTCTTCGGCGATCGATTCGGGCACCTGAGCGTAGCGCGAGAACTCCATCGTGAACTCGGCCTTGCCCTGGGTGGAGGAGCGGACGGTGGTCGAGTAACCGAACATGTCGGCCAGCGGGACCTCGGCTTCGACGGTGCACATGCCCTGGTTTTCGTTGGTGGCCTGCACCAGACCGCGGCGCTGCATCAGGGTACGGACGACGGCGCCCTGGAATTCGGTGGGGGCTTCGACGCTCACCTTCATCACAGGCTCCATGATCACGGGCTTGGCCTTGCGGTACGCTTCGCGGAAGGCGGCGCGGGCGCAGGTCTGGAACGCCATATCGGAGGAGTCGACCGGGTGCCAGCCACCGTCTTCGACGGTCATCTTGATGTTGACGACGGGGAAGCCGATGAGCAGACCTTCTTCGAGCTGAGAGCGGAAACCCTTGTCGCAGGAGGGGATATATTCCTTGGGGATCGTGCCGCCGATGACGGTCGATTCGAAGGCGTATTCCTCTTCGGCGTAGGGCTCCATGGTGCCGATGATGCGCGCGAACTGACCCGAACCACCGGTTTGCTTCTTGTGGGTGTAATCGAAATGCGAAGGCTGGGTGATCGTCTCGCGGTAGGCGACCTGAGGCGCGCCGGTGCGGACGTTGGCCTTGTATTCGCGGCGCATGCGCTCGACGTACACATCGAGGTGAAGCTCACCCATGCCGCAGATGACCGTCTCGCCGCTTTCGGGATCGACGAACGCGCGGAAGGTGGGATCCTCGCGGGTGAAGCGCTGGAGCGCCTTCGACATGTTGATTTGCGCCTTGTTGTCGACGGGCTCGATCATGAGCTGGATGACGGGCTCGGGCACGTGCATCGAGGTCATCGCGTAGTTCAGGCGGCCGTCCGTAAACGTGTCGCCCGAAGCGCAGTCGATGCCAAAGAGCGCGACCAAATCGCCGGCGCAGGCGTCTTCGATGTCTTCCATCTCGTCGGCGTGCATGCGCACCAGGCGGCCCACCTTCACCTTCTTGCCCGAATGCGTGTTGACGATCATGTCGCCCTTGCGCAGCGTGCCCTGGTAAATGCGGATGTAGGTGAGCTGTCCGTAGCGGCCGTCTTCGAGTTTGAAGGCGAGCATGACCAGCGGATCTTCGGGATCGTTGCCGAGGACGACTTCTTTTTCTTCGTTGTCGAGATCGAGCGCCTTGTTTTCGACGTCGTAAGGTGTGGGCAGGTAATCGACGATGCCGTCGAGCAGCTTTTGGACGCCGCGGTTCTTGTGGGCGCTGCCCATGAACACGGGGACCATCTTGAGGGCCAGGGTGCCCTTGCGGATCGCCTGCTTTAAGAGATCTTCGGGGACTTCTTCGCCACCGAGGAAGAGCTCGGCCACGTCGTCGTCGAACATGGAAGCGGCTTCGAGCAGCATCTCGCGGCGCTCGTTGGCCTTGTCGATCAGATCGGCGGGGATTTCGTCCTCGCGGATTTCCTGGCCCATGTCGCCTTCAAAATAGACGGCCTTCATGGTGACCAGGTCGACTACGCCCTTGTGCTCGTCTTCGAGGCCGATGGGGATTTGCACCATGACGGCGTCGAGCTTGAGCTTTTCGCGAAGCTGTTCGGCGACGCGGTAAGGATCGGCGCCGGTACGGTCGCATTTGTTGACGAAGGCGATGCGCGGTACGTGATAGCGGCGCATCTGGCGATCGACGGTCATCGACTGGCTCTGAACACCGGCCACGCCGCAAAGCACCAGCACGGCACCATCGAGCACGCGCATGGCGCGTTCGACCTCGACCGTAAAGTCGACGTGTCCGGGGGTGTCGATCACGTTGATGTGATGCCCCTTCCATTCGCAGTGGGTCGCAGCCGACTGGATCGTGATCCCGCGCTCGCGCTCGAGCTCCATGGAGTCCATGGTGGCGCCTACGCCGTCTTTGCCGCGCACTTCGTGTACGGCGTGGATGCGGTTGGTGTAGAAGAGAAGTCGTTCCGTCAAGGTGGTCTTGCCGGAATCGATATGGGCACTGATGCCGATGTTTCGGACATTTACGAGATCGGTAATCACGGTCAACTCCTGAGTTAAGAATCGGCGCAGTGTAGGCAGCAGCTTTGCGGAATCAAGCTTTGCAGCGTCACGAATTGTGCGTCATCTGCGTGAGGTGCAACTTGCGGGCGATGTGGCGTTTTATGCGATGGGGCCGACAGTTGCGTTGGGGGCGATGCGCCAGAGGGTGACGGGGAGTCCGCCATTTTGAAGGGCGACGCTGCCCTCGATATGGTGATGGGATCCTGCGGGCGGGGCGCCCCGGTGCCTGGGGCAGAGGATGGCAGCGGACCATTTGGGGCAGCGATCGAGCAGCATCGCGAGGCGTTCGTAAGCGATCTCCTGGCCCTGGGCGCGCCGGTCGTAAGGTGGATTGCATAAAATGAGGCCCCGTTCGGCTTCGGGGATCGGGAAGGCAGCGGCATCCTGCCTCGAGAAGGCGATTTGCACCCCGGCGCGCTCCGCGTTTTTTTGTGCGGCGTTTAAGGCGGGCAGGCTGCGATCGCCGCCGAGGATGGGGATCGGATGCGGGGGGAATGCGGGCATTTGAGGTTTGGGGCCAAGGTTCCAGCGGTCGCAATCGAAGCTGCGCAGTCTTCCGGGCGGTAACCCCAGCGCGCGCGCCGCCGCCTCGATCGCAAACGTGCCGCTCCCGCACATGGGATCGACGATGGCCTGAACCGGTCCAAACCCTTCGGCAAAGGCGAGGGCGATCTCCAGAATCCCCGCCGCCAGCGTCTCGCGCAAAGGCGCCGGCCCGTTTTGAAGGCGCCATCCGCGCTTATGCAGAAGCTCGCCCGAGGTATCGAGGCTCAGCGTGCAGACGTCGCGATCGATGCGCGCCAAAAGGAGGCTCCCCGCACTCGGATCCCGCAGCGCCTCAAGCTGTGTCCAAAGCCGCTCCTCCACCGCCCCGCTGTGATAGAGCCGGGATTTGTGACAGCTCACCTCGATCTTCGAAATGCGCGCCTTCTGGGGAAACGCGAGGGCTTTGGCCTGCGCCAGATCCTCAAACTTTGCGGCCTTAAAGGAGCCCAGCCGCATCACAATGCGCGTCGGGATCGCGAGCATGCGGTTTGCAACCCGGGGATCGCCCTCAAAGGTCACGCCCGCATCATCGATCGACTGCAGCTGAAAGCCCGCCCGCTGCAATTCCTGAGCCGCCGCCTTCGAGAGCCCCGGCGCCGTGACGGCAAACAACTGTTTCAAAGGGTTCGATGAAACGCCCATATTTTTATCCGCTCAAAATGGGTCCGCAGCTTACGCGAGAAACCGCCCGGGCGTTACGTCTTTTTTGCAAAGGCGCCCCGAAACGTCCGCCGCTGCTTCTGCATGGGAGCAATGTGAACCCTGAGCGTCCGTGGTCGGTTTTGCAGGG
>DBWM01000058.1:31645-71782 GCA_002309015.1 Myxococcales bacterium UBA1238
GCTGGAGCGTCCGTGGTCGGTTTTGCTGGGGTAGAAGGGTAACCCCGGAAGCTCCAGGGTAGGTTTCGACGGGGTAGAAGGGTAACCCCGGAAGCTCCAGGGCAGTTTTCTACGGTTGGGTAATGGGGAATGAGAGGTTTAGGGGCGGGAATCAGTTGGTTTTATCGACGGCGAGATCGTAGAGGACGTTAGGCGTATTGGTCTGCACGAAGAGGTAATAGACCTGTTGCGACGAGCTTGCAGGGATGTCGACGGCGACCGCCTGGGTGCGGTTGGACTGCTTATTGGAAATATGATCGCAGATGGTCTTACCTGCGCATCGGCAAGGCCCAGTGGTGTTTGAACTGTCGGCGCAGCGTTGAGAGATGGTCGTCCCTCCTGCTGGGGTGTAGGGCCAGCCGACCGCCTGGTACCTGGTCTTGCCGCCCACGGTGACCTGCTTATATGCGGTGATCACAGCATCCGCAGTGGGCGGGATGGTGATGCTGGCAGTGGTCGCCGCGCTGGCAGGAACTGTGACTTTAAACCAGTCTTCATCGCCGCAGAGTGAAAGCCATGTGTACCACTGGTTGTATTCATTGAGCGTATAGGCTTTTTCGACAAAGTCGTTGGTTCCGGCTGCGAGATTGCTGTCACCACCGGTGTCTTCTGCACGGTCCGGATAACAACTGCTGCTGCCGATGTGTTCAGAGAAATACAGCTGATAGTTGTCGTTGCCGACTGTAGAGCCGTTTCCGTAAACCTTGATGTAATAAGTCCCGGTTGATGGGGCTTTGAAATTCAGGGTTTCAAAATCGGACGCTCTCGCTGAGCCGCAGGTGCCTGATGTGCCTGTATAAGCCTTGCAGCCATCTGACTGTGTGGTGCCGTCGGGTTTAAAGAGCGCCAGTTCGAGATCGCCTCTGTCGTGTTGGAACGTGATCGCGATGGTGTAAGCGTGGCCGGAGGTCGCATCAAACTTAAACCAGTCGCTGTAGCCGGGTACCAGGTTGAGCGAGGTGAGGAGGAGCGCGTCGGCGACAGGAGAAGCGTGCGCTGAATCGTGGTTGCAGTCGTCGAAATCCAGGCTGTCCCCGGTGGTTCCAGTGTATCCGCAGCCGACCGGTCCGCTGCAGCTCGAGTTGGAGGTCACGGTGATCGTGAAGTTTTGGGTGGCGGTGTGGCCGTGGCCGTCGCTGACGGTGACCGTTTGGTCGTAGGTGCCGGGGTTGGTGTTGCAGCTGGTGGTCCAGGTGATCAGGCCGCCGTTTGTTGAGATCGTCGCGGGTGCGTCGCCCGAAATGCTGTAGGTGAGGTTATCGCCGTCGGGATCGCTGGCGCTGACCTGCAGGCTGAGAGAACCTGTCTGAGAGATGGTTTGGTTTGAGATGGCCGAGAGGCTGGGCGCCCTGTTTTCGATGGCAGCGGCGTTGATCGCGATGTCGATCTGTTCGCTGTCCACATGGTTATGACCGTCGCTGACGGAGAAGGTTACGCGCTGAGAACCCACCTGGTTTTGTGCAGGTGTAAATGAAAATGCGCCGCTCTGGCTGTTGATGGTCGCGTTCGCAAATTGCGGGGTGAACGAATAGGTGAGGGTATCGTTGTCGGGATCGGTGGCGCTCACTGTAAAGCTGAGGGTCTGGCCCACGGTGACTTCTTTGTTGCCAATGCTGTTTAAGACCGGCGCCTGGTTTTGGGTGACGGGACCGACGCTTTTCGGAAGGACTTCCATGGTGACAAACCGGGTGGCCGTGAGACCTTTGGCGTCCTTTACGGTGACCGTCATCTCATAGAGTCCGACATCGCTTTCGACCGCAGTGTAAGAAAATACGCCCGTCGTGGCGTTCATCTGGGCGGTCGCGGGGGCGTTGGTGATGCTGTAGGTGAGAGCGTCGCCGTCTTCGTCATGGCCCTGAGCGGTAAAGGTCCAGCTCTCTTCTACCCGCAGGTCTTTCTTCTCGCCTGCATTGATGGCATCGAGGGTGGGCGCATGGTTGACCGGTTCACCGAGCTTGGCAATCTTGAAGGTCGCAAGGGTGCTGACTTCTTTGTAGTTGTCGGGTTTGCTGGGCTTATCGCTGACTACAAAGAGGCAATGGACGGTTCGGTCTGCATGGGCGGCCTGAGGCGTCCATTTGAAGACGTTGCCCTCAAAACGGTAGCCCGCAAAGTAGGTCTGCACTTCGCCCGGAAAATCGGGGGAGTCCTGGATGCTGTATTCGAGGATATCGCCGTCGCGATCGGTTGCGCTGACGGACAGGGAATATTCTTTGCCGGGTTCTACGGTGATTTCACCGATGCTGGTTAAGCTGGGCGGCGTATTGATGACCTGGATGCCGCCGTCAGTCTCTTCTCCGCAGTCGGCAATATTGACGGAAACCGTGAGCGTGTCCTGGTCCTGACCATCGGTGACGCCGAAGATGGCGTTTCCCTCAAATTCTTGCGCGGGCGTCCAGGTGAATACGCCTGTATCTTTGTCGAGAGCGGATCCGTCAGGCGCATTTTCGCTCATGCCATATTCGATGCGATCGCCGTCCGCATCGGTGGCGTGCAGGGTGACGCTGAGCGGCTTGCCGATGCAGCCCGAGATGACCCGGATATGTCTTGTGGCGTCGTCGAATTTGGGCGCGTGGTTTTCGCTGGCTGCGTCCTGCTGGTTGACGTCGGCTTGTTGAGCGGCATCCTGGGTTCCGCCGTCCTTTTTGGGGGCGGAATCGATTTCTTCGAAAGGCTCACCGTCGTCTGCGGCACAGCCTGCAACGAAAGCAGCGCAAACTGAGAGGAGAGTGAAAACGGATCGCATGGAAAGCATGGCAGCTCCTGAAGTTTGTGAACCGCAGGGAGTATAGCCAATTTTGAACGGTAACACTGCAGTTTTCGGTGGGATTTTTTTTCTGCGGCAAAAGGTTGACTTTGAGCGCGTTTTGATTTCGGCGGTCTTGAAGGCGCTTTCGCAATGATTTACAAGGCCTACGCCCTTTTTATGGCCGGCATGATGTGAAATCCGGCGGTTTTTGACGCGCGTTTAAGCGCGATGGTTCGAGGTCCAAATGGAAGCCCTTTTTGCTCAGCTCGTCACGGCGGCACCCGAAGCAGTCGCCAGCGCAACCCAGGCGGAGATGTCGATATCCGGACTGTTAAAAGCAGCAACACCGGTGGTCAAGGCGGTACTCGTCGTATTGGTGCTCATGTCGGTCCTTTGCTGGTACATCATCGCGTACAAATGGATCTTCTTTAAAAAGGCCCGCGCCGAAACTTCGCAGTTTTTGAACCTGTTCTGGAAGTCGAAGAAGCTCGACGAGATTTATAACGCGAGCGAACGCCATTTACGGAGTCCCGTATGCCAGTTATTCCGCGAGGGATACGTGGAGCTCAGCCGGTTAAAGTCGGCACCGGATTCCGATACGATGCACGGGCAGATGGGAGAGTTCGAGAATGTGGAGCGGGCGTTGCGGCGCAGTCAGACAGCCGAGCAGGTGAAGCTCGATTCGATGCTGCCCATTCTGGCAACCACCGCATCTGCCGCACCCTTCGTGGGGTTGTTTGGCACAGTCTGGGGGATCATGTCGGCCTTCATCGACATCGCGAAGCACGGTGATGCGACTTTGATCACGGTCGCGCCCGGTATTGCGGAAGCCCTCATCGCTACGGCCATCGGTCTCGTGGCTGCGATCCCGGCTGTCGTGGCTTACAACTTCTTCCTTTCCAAAAGCCGCGTGCTCGAAGCCGATATGGAAAACTTCAGCAACGAATTTTTGAACATCATCAAGCGTCATTTCTTCAAGTAAGGCGAGTGTGGTGAAAGTCCCATGAGTAGCAACAGTCGCCACGAATCGATGTCGAACATCAACATCACTCCGCTCGTGGACGTGATGCTGGTGTTGCTGGTGGTTTTTATGGTGACCGTGCCCGTGATCGTCAAATGCAAAGATACGGGGAAAGTCGACATCGATCTGCCCAAAACAAATTCAGCAGCGCCGCTTTCGGACGACATCCAGACGATCATTGCGGTCGATGCTGAGGGTAAGATCAAGCTCGATCGCGGTGGATCCGAAAATGCGGAGGATTCGGGCATGGAGCTTTGCAGTTGTGCGGGGATTGTCGATCAATATGCGCAATGCCTGGCCCCCTTGCAGGGTAAACTCGAAGCGATCGAATACCTGAAGGACGGACGCAAGATTTATTTCCTGGCCGATCGCCATTTGCCTTACGGGCTCGTGGTCGATGTCATGGCGAGGATCAAAGCGGCGGGGATCACCAATCTGGGAATGGTGACGAATCCGTTGGAGAAGGCTGAATGAATGCCGAAGATGCCCGGAGTCGCTGGATTTCGCTGGCCGCAACGGTGCTGGTCAACGGTATTATCTTCTCGAGCATGGCCGCTGTGGGCATGAGCGGTGGGAGTCTGAGACCCGTCGAGAAGACGATCGAGATGATCGACGTGGATTTGGACGACATCGACTGGAACCTCGCGGGGATTCCCAAGTTAGGCGTACCGCGCGACGAGAAGATGTTGCCGAGGATTCAGGGTCAGGCCCAGATGCCGCAGGAGCAGGATCCGTTAACCGAGAGTGACATCACGGCCGACGATCCTTCCGCGGCAAATCCCGACGATTCGGGCGATAACGGCAGCGACAATGCGGGATCCGCTGCGGTGGACGAAGGCGTGAATCTGGCCCGGACCAAAAAGCAGGCAGAAGAAGAGGAAGCGGTGAGGAAGGCGGAGGAACAAAAAAAGAAAGCCGCAGCCGACGCCGCAGCCAGGAAGGAAGCCGCAAAGAAAAAGAAAGAAGCGGAGAAGGCCGAGCGCCAGCGCCGGATGGCAGCCGCAATGAACTCGGTGCTCGATCCGCGAGCCGATACAGAAGACGCACCGATAGGTGTGCCCAATGGTTCACGCTACGGGACCAATACGGATCCGAACGCGATGTCGAACCAATCCGCCTATATCAGTCTGGTCAGCCTGCAGCTTCAGCGGCAACTCAAAGTACCTGCGGTTTTAAGTCCCGAGGAGCGGAAGAAACTCCAGGTGGAAGTGCAGTTCTTTCTGGACGGCGAGGGCAAAGTCAAAGGGAATCCCAAGGTCACCAAATCGAGCGGGAACCGGTTCCTGGATGATGCCGCATTGAGCGCGGTGCGCCGTTTCGGACCCGACAGCGATTTAAAGATGGCGTTGCCGAGTCAGGCGGGACTCAAAAAATGGGTGCTCAAAGAGGGCATCCGCGCGATCGTAAAGGCCAGATAACCTTCACATTCATTTTTGATTCATCACAGACAGGGGAAGATCGATGCGCTTTTTGCTCGCTTTGGGCTGCATAAGCCTGCTTTTGTCGCACGCTTATGCGCAGGAAGAAGATGAACCCAAAGGATTGGTGGTACCCGTCGAATATGGAAACGTGGTCCTCTACCAAATGGCCGTGCCCGATGCGATTGCGTTAAAAGGTGCGGGCGACAAGTCCGTCATCGAAGCGCTTTCGGGGACAGTCCAGCGGGATTTGGGCATTGCCGGGCATTATCATTTGCTCGATGCCAACGCTTTCGCCACGGAGTCGAACAGCGAGGGGATGAAACCGCGCTTTAACCACTGGTTCAACGTCGGTGCGCAGGGATTGGTGAAGATTGGCTACGAGCCTTCGGGCGACGGGCTCAAAGTCGACATGCGTTTGTTCAGCGTCGATCAGGCTGCGCGCGTCACTCTGCCGGCTCCCTACGACAAGGCGCAGGTCATCGCCAAAGATCCCGCGAAACTCCGCGCGTACGCTCACGGCTTTGTGAACGAGATCATGCGTTTCTACACGAAGACGCCGGGCTTCTTTGGAAGTCACATCGTTTTCGTCAAGCGCACCGATCAGGGCAAGGAAATCTACCAGATTTCGGCCGACGGTCAGGAAGAGTCCGCGCTGACCAAGAGCGGTGGCGTCAACATGCTGCCTTCTGTGGGCGGAGGTCGCGTGTTTTTCACGAGCTTCCGGAACGGCGGGCCCCATTTGTTCACATTGCAGGGCGGAACCGTCAAACCCTTTTCGTCATTCGAGGGGTTAAACACGGGCGCGGTTTTGAGTCCGAACGGAAAATACGTGGCGGCCACGCTCTCGAAGGACGGCAATCCAGAAATCTACCTGTTGGATCCGCAGACGGGCGCGACGGTGAAGCGACTCACCAATGCCTGGGGCATCGACGCGAGCCCTACTTGGTCACCCGATTCACAGCAGATCGCCTTCGTTTCCGACCGGCACGGAAGTCCGCAGATTTGGGTCATGGACGTGCAGGGTGGAAACCAAAGACGGCTGACTTTCCAGGGCGACTACAATCAGACGCCGGCATGGAGCCCGAAAGGCGACAAGATCGCGTTTACTGCGCGCGATGAACGCAACGTTTTCGACATCTTCACCGTCAATGTTGCGGATGGTCACATCGATCGCCTCACACAGAATCAGGGCAATAACGAAGAACCCACCTGGTCGCCCGACGGCAATTACATTGCGTTTACAAGCACGCGCAATGGGGCGAGCAAGCTTTACGTCACCACCGCAGACGGGCGGGTTCAGACCGAAATCAGTCACGGCAAAGGCGAATATCTGACGCCTTACTGGGGGAGGTAAATCATGCGCCGTTTAATCCTGAGCGCTTGTTGCGGGCTCGCGATGGCTGCATGCGGAGGTCCGCCGAAACAGGAAATGACCGAAGCTGAGGTTGCGCTGAAAGATGCGGAATTCGCCAAGAAATGCGCGCCTGATGAATATGCTGCGGCGGAATCGGCCTACATCAAGGCCCAGAAGCTGATGGATGAAGAGAAATACAGCGAGGCCAAGGAGCAGGCTGTGGCAGCTAAAAAGTTAGCGATCCATGCCCGCAACAAGGCGTTGTTAAATAAAGAGGCCTGCGAAGCGCCCAAAGAAGACGAGGACGCAAAAGCGGCGGCTGAGGCCGAAGCCCGGCGCAGAGCTGAGGAAGAAGCGCGGCGTCAGGCCGAGGCTGCGGCGGCTGCTGCGGCAGCTCAGAGCGATACCTTCTCGCTTCAGACCGTTTATTTTGGATTCAACGCCTCCGACATCTCAGACTCGGCCAAGGATGTTTTAAATCAGAACGCTTCCTGGCTCGAGGAACATCCCGATGTGCGGGTCGTCATCGGCGGCCATTGCGACGAGCGCGGTTCGACCGAATACAACATGGCTTTGGGCGAGCGCCGGGCGCAGATGGTGCGAAAATACCTGATTTCGATGGGGGTCTCGGGAAACCAGCTCTATACTCAGAGCTTTGGCGAAGAAGCCCTGGTCGATTACGGCCATACCGAAGCGGCTCACGCCCGGAACCGCCGCGCTGAATTCCAGAAGCGCTGAGATCCCCGCCCTTAAAAAAGCCCTTTGGGGGCCATTCCCGCCTTTTTTCACCTTCAAAAAAACGCATCGTTTCAAACTCCCGGGGCTTTGCTCAGGCCCGCCGAGACTCTGTTTTTTAAAAAAAAGAACGGGCGCATGCTTTTTCATTTTGCGCGGTTCAAAGGATTTGATACAAATCTTTCGGCAACTCACACTGCGAAAGGCTTTTACGATGCCCGATGAATTGTTGACCGAAGGGTTTGAAGAGAGCGCAGCTTTATCGGCATTGCGCGAGGTTGAGGGATGGATCGACAGCGTTGAAACGCCCGAGGTGAACCCTCCGCTGTTAGATCGCGCGAAAGCGGTCAGCGCGATCCTCGACATGGATCGACTGGTCAAAGAAGAGGCGATCTCGGTCGCCTTTTTGAAGTTACCCGCCGAATATTTCGATCGCAACATGCTGAGCCGGCTGAAGCCCCTGGCGCTTTCGATCTGGGCGATTAGCAATGCGGTCAAAGATCAGGAAGTTTTTGAAACCAGAGGCAAGCTTCCGCCCGAACTGGCCAAAAAAGCCAACGATTTGCGGACGCGCCTTTACAATCTGGTCAACTATTACCTGGGCGACGACGAGAAGATTGCGGCCAGACTCGCGAATATCCGCACGAACGTCGGTTACGTCGATCTCGCTCACGATCTTGCGCGCCTGGCCAAACTCGTCCGCGAGAACAGAGAGAAGCTTGACTTCGATCGCCGCCATTACACTGCGGGATGTGACGAGGAAGCGAACAGCCTGGCTGAGCAGATCATGCAAAATCTGAACGCTTCGAACTTCACCAAAAAGGATCTGACGGTCAGATACAACAAGATCTGGGCCATCGTCTGCTTCTATTACTCAGAAATCGTGGATGCGGGCCGATGGCTCTTCAGAAGGACGCCGATCGCCGATCGTTTCGTCAAGCTCGCAAAGGTTGTGCGCAAATCGCCCAGCAAAAAGAAAGCGGGCGAAGACGATGCCGACGATAAAGCGGCGACTTCAGCCCCCTCCGCCGCGCCTGCAGTCGATAACGACTGAGTTTCGCCCCCGCTCAAAAAGCCTGCCTTTAAAATCCTTCCGAATGACTGCCTGATTTCAAATGAAGTCTGATTCAACTCGCAGTATTGATGCAGAATGGATGCTGATGTTGTGTGAATCCTTTAGAGCTCTGACATGATTTCCGGTGATGTTTTCAGAAATGCGAAGAATTCTTGCTGGGCTGAAAGAGGGCGGTTTGAAGATATTTGGAATTATCAAATGGTCGTTTGAAGGATTGCGGTAATCCTGTGGACTTTGGAAAATAGCTTTAAAAAGATTGTGTAAAACCTGAAGGATTCGCACATCTTCGTCGGCGATGTTGTACGGATTCTTCAGATTTAAAGGATGCGGATTTGAAAGGGTGGGGATTTCAGGCGGGATTCTCGCGCGGATATTTAAGAGCTGGGCTTAATGCTCAGCGTATGGCGCTTCGTAAATCTGGGAGGTGAAGATTTCAAAAGAAGCGCCCTCGCGATAGGCGTCCTTGGGGAGCCCAGCCTTGAGCGAGAGATGCTGAAGGGTTTGATCCAGGGTCCAGCCCTGCTCGATGGGGACTTCGGGCAAGAAGACCGAGCGGCGATAGCCCTTGGTGAGCACGATGCCGTCACGGCCCAGTTTGATTTGATCGAGGGTTGCGGGCTTCAGGGGCGAGAGCACGCTGATTTCGACCGTTAATTCTGCAAGCTCTTCGGGCATCACGGGGTTAAAGCGCGGATCTTTCAGTGCAGCGTTCATCGCATTTTGCGTAATCGCATCGATCAGCGCGCCGTGGGGCTCGATGAATCCGATACAGCCGCGAAGCTGCCCGTGCTTCTTTAAGGTCACGAAGGCACCCGCAGGTTCTTTGGCAAGCTCTGGATAGGGAAGCACTTTAGCCTTTTCGATGGCCGAAGGGCCTTCTTTGACCGCGAGGGTAAGGGCGCGCATGGCGACCGCATGGAGCGCCTTCAGATCATCTTTCGTCAGGTTGCCGTTGCTTTCAGGAACGTTCATCTGTGCATCCTCCATTGTCTTTGCTGATTTGACGCCATCTTCGCGGGGATAGGCGATCGAAAAATAGCTGACCGACATGCTGTAGTCGCGATCCCCCATGATCTCCGCACTCGTCGTGTAATGGAGCATCGAAGGCTCAGCACCTGCGCCCAGAGCGTTTAACATGATCATCAAAGGCCCGTAGCCGCAGGCGGTGATGCCGGTCCTCTGTTTGTAACGCGCGAGGGCTGCCGCATTGCGGTTTTTGAGCGCGTCGTAAGCCCCAAAATCCAGATCGTGAAGGTTTTGCTTGGTCTGCTCATTGACGGGGAAGGGCATGTAACCGTAGTTGGCCCCGTAGTGAGTAAAATCGCTTGAAACCAGAATGACGGTCTCTTCGTCGAGATAGGGCCGAATCAGATCGGAAGCCTGCTTGAACTCTTCAAAATCGAGATGGCCCACGATGATGGGGATGATCGTAAAGCCGGAACCCAAATGCTTTTGCAGCAGCGGCAGCTCGATCTCGATCGCATGCTCGCGGTTATGCGCGCGCTCGAGGCTTTGAACGAGGGGACTCTTCCGCATCTCCGCCACAGCCGGATCGAGTCTGATCAGACCGAGCGGCGTCTGATACGCGTCCACATCGAGAATGGAGAGACCCCGGAAGCTCGCGTGGTGAGAAGGGCCCATCACGATCACTCTCTTCGTCTTTTGCGCATCGATCTGCATGACCGAGAGGGCAGCCGTGGGACCTGAAAACCGATAGCCCGCATGCGGTGCGACAACGGCCGCGGCTTTCATCGGATCCGCCTTTGAAAGGGCTCTAGCCTCAACGAATAAGCGATCGACCTCTTTCGAGAGCGCATCGAACGTTCCGGGATACCAGCTCCCCGCGACCACAGGGGCCCGAACCTTCAGATTTTGCATGTCCTTTTCCTTCGTCTGGCCAGCTTCTTTTTGAATCGCTGCAGGCACCTTTGCGACGGGGGCCGAATCGCCCGCTTTTTTGGCATCCTGCGCTGTGGCCTGGGGCTGACAGGCCGAAATCAACATCAAAAGGGCTAAGCGTTTCATGGGACTCTCCTTGATTTTGTTTTAAGCCCGAAGGCCCGGTTTAAAGCTCTGCGCATTTGGCGCGAAGCATCAGATTCCTGGGCGAAAGCTCCGGCGGAAACAGCCTTACAAGCTCGGTCTGAAACCCGCGATGCTCCAGGTAAGCTGCGCGGTCGAGGGCGATATAGAGCTCGATCAATGGTGAAAACGTCTCTCTGCTCAAAGCCGCGCGCTCGATCTTCGGGTATCGCCCGCAAGCCTCTGACCATGCGCGCTCACATTCTGGAATCGTTGGCGCATCGAGATCGCGCTTTGCAAAAATCTCCGCTGCAAGCGCTTTAAAATCGGTATCGCGCAGGTGACGCCGTCCGGTTCCGTGAGCCTCATCGCCATATGTGACCCAAATCCCGCGATTCCGAAGCAAAAGCCGAAGCGCCAGGCGCTTGATGCGCGTATTGCGGTTCTGTTCAAATTCGCCCTCTACGGGATGATCCGCATTCCGGCTGTTGGCGAGGCCCAGGATGCGGCGATCGAGGCGGATCGGATCCTCTTCGTTTAAGGATGCGCGAAAATCGCCGGGGATCTTCTGATGACAGCAGGCCACAAATGCGAGGCTGCAGCGGGCTTTCGCGCAGAGCTTCACCGCCAGATCGCCCAATATCCCGCAGGCGTGAAGGCCGATCAGGAGACTCTGCGCCGATAACTCGGGATCCTCTTTTAAAAGATCGCAGGTTTTGAAGCTTAACGAGGGATTGAAAACCGCGTGGAGATCGTTTGCGCGCGAAACAAAATCGCTGTTCTTCTCGTAGCCGCAGGCCCTGATGCCAAATGCGCGGGCTAAATGCGCCGTCAGATGCCCGTGTCCCGAACCCAAATCGACGATCCGGGTCTCGCGATCAATGAGATCCGAAACCTGCCGGGTAAACCACCAGAGCTCCCAGGCCTTGCGCCAGGAGACGCCTCTTTGAAGGCAGTCTTTAAAGAGGGGATCGGCATCGTTGGGACTCCGGGCTGAAACATCGGGCCTCCTGCCAAAATCCGCCGCTTCTTTGGCGAGCGCTGCGAGGGCTCTGAATGAATCCGGCGCCTTTTTTAAATCAGGCAGCGCCCAGATGCCTGAACGCTGCGCTGTTTGAACCTCTTCGTCGCTCAGGCGTTGCAGATAATCCGCTTCTTCGCGCGCTTTCCATGAGTCCGGGATCGCATCGTCTTCCCTTTCCTGCAGAAAGCCGATCTCTTTTGCGAGCACTTCGCGCAGTTGCTCGCGAAGCCTTTTTGCCTGTGCGTTCATCATGGGGAGTTTAAAAAAGAAGGCAGGAGAGGGTGCGGTTACGGTTTGGGATCGGTGATCGGCGGGTTCTTGTAATGGCGGATTTTGCGGATGATCTTGCCCAGAATGCCTTTGCTCTCGGCGGGAACCGCGAAGCTTTCGTCGAGACAGCCGCCGTTTACGAGATCAGCCGCGATGTTGATCGCTTCGAGCACCTGAGGGCTTAAGGATTCCAGACGTTCCATGCGCGATGCGCGATCGTCTTCGTCGGATTTGTTGTTGTCTAAGATCTCGGAGATCTTGAGCATGCCGGCATTGTCGCGGTGCTTCTTGAGCTCGGTCTCGATTTCGGCAAAAGCCGAGCTCGCTTTGACGCGCTTCTGGGCGCAGGCGTTTAAACGCGCAACCGTTGCCTCATCGATGGGCTTAAAGCGTTCTGAATCCCGCGTGCCCTGCACCTTATCGCTCATGAAGGGTTTGGTGGTCGCCGGTTTTAAGGCGTAAGGCAGTTCCGATTCGCCCTCATCCTCTTCGGAGTAATAGGAAGGCAGCACGATGTCGCTCGCAACGCCCGCACTCTGGGTTGAAACCCCCGAAGGCCTGAAGAAAACCGAGCTTGTGGCCTTTAATGCGCCGTAACCTGCGGGCAAAGGGATCACGTTTTGCACGGTGCCCTTGCCGAAGGTGCGCTCATCGCCCACGATCACCGCGCGGTGATAATCCTTCATGGCGCCGGCCAGAATTTCTGACGCACTCGCGCTGCCCTTCGAGGTGACAAGCACCATGGGTCCCGCATAAGGGATATGCTCTTCGTCGTCTTCCAGAATTTGCCGGTAACCAGAGCCTTCGACCCCGACGATAGCCCCCTCTTTTAAGAACAGACCGCTGATGTCTACGGCCGAACTCAAAAGACCTCCGCCATTGATCGAGAGATCCAAGACCAGAGCGTCCGCCTTTTGGCGCACGACCTCCTTTAACAGGTTCAGCATATCGCGCTCGCTCCTGCGCGTATTGAACCCGCTCCCGCCGTAAAACGAAGGTAATTTGATCACAGCCACCTTAACGGGTTTGGCATTCTGCGCATTTTGCGCAGCATCCTTCTTGGGTGTGACCGTATGCCAGGTTAATTGCGCAGCCTGCTCCGTGAGATCGATCTTATCGCGCGTGATCACGATGTTTAAGGTCTCGGTCTGTGCGCCTTGCCGAAGGACCGTCAACCGAACCTTCGAGCCCTTGGGGCCACGCACCAGTTTGACCACATCCTTCAAATCCATATCGACCACATCCTGCGGTTCTCCGTCTTCACCCTGAGCGACCGCGAGGATACGATCTTTGGGCTGCAACTGACCCTGCCTGGCTGCGGGCCCACCCGGAGAGAGTTCCTCAACACTCGTGTAACCGTCGCGCCAAAACAAAGTGGCTCCGATCCCTTCGAGGGCGAGGTTCATGGAAATGTTGAAGTCGATGAGATCGTCGGCCGACATGTAGCCGCTGTGCGGATCGAATCCCAACGCATAGCAGTCCAGGAAAATGGCATACCGATCCTGTTCCGACAGCTCCTTCGCCCTCTTCGTGTTTAACTCGTAGCGATGGATCAGCTTCTTCTTGGCTTCCGCGAGATCGGTGCCCATCACCTGATAGTTCGCCAGCTGAAAATGCAGCAACTTGCGGAGTAATTCCTCGCGCTCCGCATCGGTCTTGGGCTTTGGCCGCTTTTCGGCATCGCTCAAAAGCTCTACGGTGCGATCGATTTGGAGTTGATCATCCGACAACAGCTTTCGCGTGTAAGCTTCGGCGCGTTCGTGATACTGGATGATCTTCTGGTAAAGCTTATTGAAGTCCCTGCACTGATTCTTGTTTAACAGCGTCTGAAAACTTTTCTGCAGCTGTTTTTCAAAATCCTTCGCTTCCGCTTCTGTCATGAGTGACCGCGAGAAGTCGAGGCGTCGCATCATTAAATCTGCGGCCCGGCGCGTGCGCTCTTCCTCTCCCTGCGGAGGTGCCATATGTTCGGTCCGCAACCGTAACACGATGGATGCTAAACTTTCGCATGAAAGCTGATTGCTCTGCGAAGGTTGCCTGGCCTGCGCGAATGGGGAGCAAAAGCAAAGCGAGGCTGCAAAAAGCATTTGGGAAAGGGACTTCATTTTTATCCTTTGGGCTGCAAGTTGTGAGCGTTGGAACGGGAGGGGATTCGATTCGGGCGAGAGGGCATTATTCGGGCGCGATGTCGTCGCCGTTGTTGTCGTTACCGTCGTTGTTATCGTTGCCGTCGTTGTCGTTGCCGTCGTTATCGCCGTTGTTGTCGTTACCGTCGTTGTCGTTGCCGTCGCCATTGCCGGCGTTGTCGTTTCCATTCCCCTCGCCCTGATTGTCATCTCGCGCGGGTTCCTCGATCGTGATGTCGTCTTCGGTGATCTCTCCTGCGACTGGCTCCGCGGGTGCGGGCGCTTCTGCGGGCGCTGCGGCGCTTTTGAGCACGGGTGCCGGGGGCTTAACCGGAATCGGCGCGGCTTTGGGATCAGCCCCCTTTGCGGGTGGAGGCGGTACCGGGGTTTTCGCGGGCGCCGCCGGGCTGTTCTTGGAATTCGACACCGTCGTCTTCGGCTTGTCTTTGTCTGCGGGCTTATCCTTGGTTTTTGCAGGCTCTTCCTGCTTGTAAGGGTTGTCTTTCCTCGGTTTTAACGACATATCGGTGAAGTTCCCCGAGAAAGCGATCCCCGTAAATCCCTCTTTGTCTGTGCCCTGTTTCACATATTTGCTGTTGTTGTACACAAACTTGAGGACGTTGCGCTCAAGGTAGCCTTCATCCACCTTAAAGCGAACGAAGGCGCGCGGACCCCAGTGCTTTAACTCAGCAGCCAGCTGAATGTAGCCAAAAAGCTCCGCTTCCAGATCGGGACCGTTGGCGACAAAGTTTTCAAACGTCGCTCTTTTTTGATCGAAGTTCAGACGCCCGCCCAATTCCGTAACCGTAAACTTGGTCAGAGGGAACATCTGTCCGTTACCCGGATCTTTTGCGCTGTCGAGCGAAATCGTTCCGGGACCAAGCGTCAGGTTTTGCAGCTTCAGCCCCAGGTTCCCCTGCAAATTCGCCCATTGTGGCTTGTATTTGCCCGACTTCGGGATCCTTAACGAGACATCTCCTCCAAAGAGCCCCGCGACGGGGAGCGGAATCAGTTTTTTCAGCAGCGTCACCTGCGCCATGTCGAACTGATTCCATTTGGCTTTGACCTGATAACGGCTCTTGTTTTGCGTGACCTCGGCATTGAGATCGCCACCAAATAACTTTGCGGTGAGATCGCCCTCAATGCGGCCCCTCACGAGCGAGAAGGGTTTTAAGACCGCGCGGATCGATTCCAGATACATGGGGATTGGGCCCTGAGGCACCGGAGGCGGCGTATCCTTCTTGGCCTTATTGCCGTCTTTCTCGTCTTTTTTATCCTTTGTGTCGTTGGCGTCCTTGGGATCCTTGGGGTCTTTGGCGTCTTTGGGATCCTTCGCGTCGGGATTCTTGGGATCTTTGGCGTCTTTGGGATCCTTTGCGTCGGGATTCTTGGCGTCTTTATCGCTGGCGTCCTTTGCGTTGGCGTCTTTGGCCGCATCCGTATCCTTCTCGGCGTCCTTCTTGTTCTTTTCGCCCGATTTCTTGTCCGCCTTGTCTTTGCCTTTGCCGGAATCCTCTTCATTTTCGGCAGCTTCGGCGTCCTTCTTTTTCTTTTCTGCGGCTTCTGCGGCTTTGTCGGCTTCCCATGCCTTGCGAACGGCCAGGGCTTCGCGCATGGCGATCTGCTCATCGATCGTCGGTCTCGGGGTCAGCGACACGCCTTCCATCTTTAACCCCGCAATGCCTGCGGCTTCAAACTGACTGAAGGCGAGATCCATGTGATATTCGTCGGCTGCCTTGCGCACCAAATAGGCTTCGAGTTGCTTTAAAGGCAGCGTCCAGCGCAATGCGACCACAAAGCAGATGGCAAAAAACAGAAAATACGCGATGCCCTTGAGGAGCGTGAACAAAAACTTGCGCATCAGATCTCGACCTCTTCATTTCGATAGGTGGCTACGGTCAGGCGCACTTCGCGAAGCTTTTGGCGATCGCTGGATTTGACGGAGATGTTGAGCAGCGTCACGCGCACCGGCTCACGCCTGCCCTCCAACGCCGAAAGGAATCCGGCCAGCTGCTTTAACGTGATGTCGCGGATGGTGACGGTCTGGGTTTCTTCCACCAAATCCTTGACTTTCTTGGGCGCACCGTCCTCCCGCTTCTTGAGGCGCCGATGGTTTTCGGTGAGGTAGCGCTTGTTTTCCTTGAAATCCTCGATCTTGAAATCCTGAGCCTTGGCGGCGCGTTCCATTTCGTCCACCAGGCGCAGCTTATTGCGATCGAGCTCTTTTTGATTCGCCTCGATTTTGGCCTTCTCGATTAAGTAGGTGTCTTTTTGGATTTTGACCTGCTCCAGGGTTTGAGCCGCTTCCTGATTGCGCTCTTCGAGCTTGGAAATTTGCCGACTTACAAACCAGTAGGAGCCCACCACCACAAAAAGGACGAATGCGGCAATCAGGCCGCCTAACATCGCCTTTTCGCGCGTAGAGAGCCGGTCGATCGATTCTAAGAGGGCAGCTACGCCGCGTTGCTTCGACATCTCAAACTCCTACAGGCAGGTCGCGGTGGCAGTGAGGGTGAACTTGGTGCGATCGTCGTTGGTTTTGGTCACGCTGTCTTTGGTGACGCGGCCTTTAAAGCAATCCGTCGCCTGGATCGCTTCCACGATGCGCTCCACATCGCCGCCGGATGTGGTTTTACCCGAGAGGGTGAGTTTGCGGCGATCGAGATCGATGTCGAAGCGATCGAGATCGACGACCACTTCAAAAGGCAACTTCTCTGACAGCTGCCCCAGAATATCGAAAGCGCTCACTTCCGGCACCGACTGAGAGTCCTTCTTCTCGGTCGCAACGGTGCTGTAAAGTAAGTCTAAGTCCTCGCTTTCAAAGCCTAAAATGGGCTTCGAGATGGCGCGCGCCTGGGCGATGATGTTGTCGTATTCGGCTTCGAGCACGCGCTTATGGGTGACCGCGTTGGTGATGGCGAGGGCGATGATGGCGGCGATGGCGACGCCCAAAAAGATGAGGCGGCCCTTAAAGAATCCAAAATCGCCGGTGTAAACGTAGGGGCCCTTGCGGAAGTTGATGTGGCTTTGGGTCTCGCGGGGGAATGCGCGCAGCGAGAGGGCCAGCGGCTTGCCGATGCGGGTCTGATCGGCGAGCGTCGAAGCGGGCAGGCGGTTTTGCGGGAACCGGCTCGGATCGAAGAGCTCGCAGGGGGTGCCGAGCTGCGCTTCGAGGGTCTGCAGGAGTCCGCGCATGGCGGCGGTACCACCGGTCACCAGGATGCGGCTGATGGAGGTCTTGTGATGGCTTTCGTAGGAAGCCAGCGTGCGGTTGACCTCGCGCAAAACCGGCTCCAGCGCCTGATGGCACGCCAGATTGATCCATTGACGCCGCGCTGCGTCGCCTTCGGTGGCCGTGGGCTGCTCAGCTGTGGGCGCAATAAAGCCTTCGGTCAGCTTGCCGCGTTCCGCCTGAAAAATGGGGACGTTAAAGGTCTGGGCGAGCGCTTCGGTGATCTCTTTGCCGCCGCCTTCGATGTCGCGCACCGTGACGGGCAGATTCTGGCCTACGATGCAGAGTTCGGTGTGGCTGTGCCCGATATCGAGCAGGGCGACCGGGCCCTCTTGCGTATTGTAGGTTTCGTAGAGATTGAGCCAGGCGAGGGGACCGATGCCGCAGACTTTGGGATCGAGTCCTTCGGTCGCCATCGCTTCGAGGAAAGACTCGAAGACCGTCCGCAGCACGTAGGCCACCAGCACCGATACGGTTCCATCCTCCCGGCGCTCGATGATCTGGTAATCCCACACCACCTCGTCTTCGCTGAACGGCATCAGCTCTTCGAGCTGAAAAGGCAGGACCGATTCGATCTTTTTGGGCTGATCAAACGGAAACTCTAGGACGACGGTCGAGTACGTATGCGCAGGCAGCGCGCAAAAAAGCGTCTCACCGAGCAAACCGCGCCGCTCGAGCAGCCGCTTGGCCGCCTGAGCCAGTTCAGAAAAATCCGGTCGTTCATCCTCTTGCGCTTCCACGGGTTCTGTCGAAAAGCCGACCAACTCGAAGTTGCGGAAGGTGGTGACCAGCTCGCAGGCTTTGACGGTATGCAGGCCCAGGTCGAGCCCAACGATCTTGGTCGTCATCAGTCCTCCCGATAATACAAAGTCCGCACGGTTTGCCCATCGCGCTTCAAAATCGCAAACAGGCTGCGGGTCATGTCGCCGACGCGGCCTTTAACCCGCAGGCGAAAAAGGTTGTTTTCGGTGCCAATGCTCGATTGTAAGTCTTTCCAGTTGATATCGCGAGAGATCGCTTCGTATGCGCCCGGCGGAAACCCGTAACGCATCACGAGGATTTGCTGGCGATCCATCGTTTGTCCCCCGAGTAAGCCCAATGTATTGAGGTAACCTTCGAGAGCGGTCAGGGGGTCTTTGGCCACATTGATAAAAGCGGCCGCAGTTTTAAAGGGCTTGGAAAGCATCGATGTGGGGATCATTTGTTTCGTCTGGCGCACATCGACGATCAAACGGGCATAATTCTTAAAGAGTACACGCGTGTATTCTGATGTTTCCGATTCTTCACCGCAAGCGTTCACTTCGACGCGCTCAAAACCCGGCGCATAGGCCTGCAACAGCGTGGAGATCACCTCTACGGAGGCGTTGTTGACGTTGACCTGATTGCTGGCGTGCACGCTGATTTTATCTTTAATGAAATCAAAGAGTTCGTCCGACATGCCGCGCACCAGACGGAGCTCTTCGATGCTGTCGAAGGGGGCGTCCTTGCTGCGGTAACGGTTGTCGCTGTCGCGCAAATAGGCGTCTTCGCCCTCACCGCTGCCTTCGGCGATGGACCAGTTGGTCTGATCGATGTTGATGCGGTTGTCGTCGATATCGACCCAATCGATGAGGTTTCCGATGATTTCGGCGCGCGTGTATTTTTTGCCGTCGGCCTGCTCGTGCTCAAACACATGGGCGATTTGGGGATCGCAGAGCAGGGAGCGCAGTTTGCGGATGGTGGCGACCCGGCTGCCGCAGGCGATGTCGGCGCGGCTCTGGCAGCTTAAGCCCGCAAGGCCGATGAAAGATTCCTCGGGGACCAGGCTCAGTTCCTCGATCTCGCCCTTCGAAAACCCAATCCCTTCAATGCCTTCGAGATCGACCGATAACCCGCCCAAAGGCAGATCGACCGTGCCGCGAATGAAGATGCCGAGCAGGAGATCGCAGAGTCGCTGCATATCGAGCTTGTTTTGCAGCGCCGCCAGGTTGCCCCAGGCTTTTTGATCGAGGCAGGCGCGCGACATGACGAGGGCGGTGTCGGCCATCACGTTGGCGCGCATTTCGTCGCGAAGATTGATGCCGGCTTCGAGATGCGTGCGGGTGCTGTTTGAAAACTCGAGGACCACCAGCAGCAAAATGGAGACCGCGCTGATTACCATGAGGAGCGCGATACCGCTTGAACGCGATTTTTGCTTGCCCTGAATGGAGTTGCGCCAAAGGGACGCCTGGATGCGTTTGCGGATCACTTCGTCACCTTGGGAACATCGACGGTGGCATTGGAACCCGATTCCAACAATGCCTTGTTGGTGTCTTGCGCTTGCTTGCGCGCCTGGCCCTGCGAGGTTTTAGGCTTCACGTAAGCGTCCACGACGCTGATGGGACGGCGGATGCGCGGGGCGGCCTGACCCACAAAGCGGATCGGTTTTTTGCCGTTCTTTTGTTCGATGACCAGCGTGACGCGCACGCGCTTGGGCAGAAGATCGTTGTCTTCGCTGTCCCAGCTGCGCTGCCACGCGTTATCGCCGATCTCTTTGGTGTCGTCCCAATATTCGAGTTTGAATTCTTTCACGCCTTCAATCACAGGCCATATGGTGCCGCCTCGATCGGGTTTGTCGTCCAGGCGCTTGCTTTCGCGCCGGTAGAGCGTCTTGCCGTTATAGCCCGATTTGTGGTCGCCGTTGCGCAAAAAATAAGCAAATTCAGCCTGATCCGATTCGTGCGATTCCGCATGGATGCGCAGGTGGGCGGTCGATGCAAAATAGATTTCATCCTCCTGCCCCACAAATCGCGTCACCTGGGCGGGATCCTCTTCGCGCTTTTCTTCGGGCACTTCCGCAAACAAAAGGCTCATCCGCAGCTCGCGCAAAATGCGCACCATCACCTGGCGGCCTTCGTGGTAGCGATCGTTGACGGTGGTGACGATCTCTTTGGTCTCAAAGCTGAGCATCATCACGCGCACCAAAGCTGCGCTGACGCCCATCAGCAAAGTGACCGCGACCAGCACTTCGATCAGCGTAAAGCCGCGAGGGCGGGGGAGAGGGATGCGCTTCATTTTCTGCTTTTCCCTACCGCTGATTCGATCTTGTTGATCAGCTCATCGGCGTCGGCAGCGTCGGCAGCATCGCCATCGGCGGGCGGCGGTCCGTCTTCGGGATCGGATCCCAACGCGGTCACAAAGCGCTCCACCGCAATCTCGCGCGTGGTCACCATGTCGTCCCAGGTGACGACCAGGCGGATCTTGCGGATCTGATCTTCGAGTTGCTGCAAAAATGTGGGGATGGCGGCGATCGCGATCGAGAGCTGCATGCTCATGGAATCGGTCATGGCGGTGTTCGTGCTTCCATCCGCGTTAATGCCGTAACCCGTCAGCATATTTAAGAATTTCTCGGTGATCGATTCGGTCACACCGTCCTGCATTTCGAGTTTGTACGCGCAGACCTTCCATTTAAATTCGCGAAAACCCTCGGCCTTAAAATCGCCGTTATCGCAGTTGTCGTAGAGATCGATGCTCTCATCGAGGAGTTTATGTTCGAGATCGTAAAGCTTGCTTTGCACCAATAACGTCGCGATGCTCGCGCGGTTGGAATAATCGCTCATCTGCACGGCGACGCCTTCATGACCCATCAGCGCCGTCAGGCTCATGATCAAAATCGACATCGCGATCATCACTTCGAGCAGCGTAAAACCGCGAGCGCGGGCACGCCTGATCATCGGCCTTCCTCCTCGACCTTATCGGGTTCACCAAAATCGCGGGAGGGATCCACTTTGCCGGGAGATCGCGTGACTTTTCCGGTGAGCGGATTGACCGTCAATGTCGTGTAAGTGCCCTGCCCATCGGTTAAATGGATGAGTGAAGGTTCTACATAGCCGTTGGGAAAGAAATGAATATAAGCTTTACCTTTTTGATAAATTTCGTCCTGCGCCGAGGTCATCACGCCGTCTAGAGCGACGCCCTTTTCGAGCACCACCTTTTCGATGACGCCGTCGGCCATAAATCGTTGCCGCTTGGGCAATGAACGACCTTCCTTGAGCGCTTCCTCATCCTCTTTGGCTTCTTTTTCGGCCTTTTCTTCGGCGAGCTGATCGCGCTTGTTCTGATCGAGTTTTGTTTTTGAAATGAAAATGGGAGAGTCCGAAGCCTCGACCATGTAGGACTCTTCGTCGAGATCGAGGACCATGCGCAGATAGAGGCCGTGGACGACCGAGCGGTTGTAAGCAAAGCGGATGGCCGAGGCGAGCTTGTTGGCCTGGGTGCGCATCTGGGTGGGACCGATGGAGCTGATGCTTGAGACGCCGATGCCGGTGATCATGACGATGACCGCCAGAACGATCAGAACTTCCAGTAGGGTAAACCCCGCGCTGGTTCGCCGGTCGGCGCGCCGCAAAAGCATCCGTCACTCTCCCTCAATGCCAAACTCACTTCTTGGAGCGAATATCGTCTTCGGTACCTTCTTTGCCGTCTTCACCCGCGGAGATGATTTCAAAACGGCCACCACCCTTGCGAGGCGGGTTATAGTAGATGAGCTCTTTGCCAAATTCGTCCTTGGGAACCGCGTCGAGCGAACCTTTGGAGCCGTCGGGCGGATTGACGAGCGCCTTTAACCCTTCGCTTTGGCTCGGGTATTCGCCCACCTGAACATAATATTGCTCAACCGCCTGCTCGGTGCTCTGAATCTTGATGCGGGTTGCGTTGATCTTGGCGTTGGTGAACTGGTTCATGACCGAAACCACGATGACGCCCGACATCATGCCGATGATCGCGATCACGATCATGATTTCGAGCAGGGTCATACCGCGAGCGCTGGAACGACGTAAAGCCTTGAAACGACGCATAAAAACTCCTTACTGGATGAAGTTGTTCATTTGGAGAATGGGGACGAGGACGGCGACCACGATGACACCGATGCCGCCACCCATGCCGACGATCATCAACGGTTCGAGCAAGCTCGACAGACCGGCAATCTTGTTGTTCAGCTGCTCTTCAAATGCATCCGAAACGACGCCGAGCATTTCTTCAAGGGCACCCGACTTTTCACCGACGGCGATCATATGCGTCACCATGGGCGGGAACTTGCCGCTGCGCTTTAAGTGATCCGCGAGATTACCGCCCTCTTTCACCAGCACGCGCGCTTCATCGATGATCTGCACGAGCACCATGTTGCCGAGGATTTCTTTAGTAATTTCAAGGGCATTGAGCAACGGCACGCCGGCTTGAAGCAGGGTCGCCAGGGTTTTGGTAAAGCGCGAGACGCCGGTCATCAGAATCAGATTCCCAAAGATCGGCACCTTCAGAATGAGGGTATCCCACTGCAGGTGACCTTTGGGAGATTTCTTCCATTTTCTAAACAGCCAGACGCCCACGATCACGGTGAGCAAAACGAGCCACCAATAGTTGTTAAAGGCGTGGGTGGCGCCGATCAGAATGCGGGTGGGCAGCGGCAGTTCCTGGCCGGTATCTTCAAAGATTTGCGTGATTTGCGGGATCACGAACACGAACATGGCCACCATGATCAGGGCACCCACGCAGAGCATCAGGATGGGGTACATCATGGCGCCCACGATCTTGGATTTGAGGCGAACGGAGGCTTCCAGGAAGTCAGCCAGACGGTTCAGCACCTGATCGAGCGTACCTGAGGCCTCACCGGCGCGCACCATGTTGGTGTACATGGGCGTAAAATACTTGTCGTGCAGAGCCAGCGCCTGGGCCAGGCTCATACCTTCGCGCACATCCTGCCGAACTTTGCTTAAGATCTTTTGCAGCTTGGGTTTTTCGGCCTGCTCCACAGAGGCTGCAAGCGAATCCACAAGAGGGATTCCCGCCTTGACCAGGGTGGCCAGCTGGCGCGTGAACATGGCCAGATCGGAGGGCGTAATGCGCTCAAAATACTGACCGATGTCGACTTCAACCGAGAGCAGGCTCTGGCCTTCCTGCTTGCCCTTGCCGACGGACGTGAGGAAAATACCGTCGCGCTTGAGCAGTTGGCGCAGCGATTTCTCGTTGTCGGCCTCGAGAACGCCCTTGACTTCTTTGCCGCTCTTGTCGAGCGCTCTGTATTCAAAGACCGGCACCGGCTATCCCCTTAATCATCCATCGAAAGCATTTCGTCCTGGGTGACGCGCAAAACTTCCGAAATGGCCGTATCGCCGAGCATGACTTTGCGGGCGCCGTCGTCGCGGAGGGTGAGCATGCCTTTTTTGATGGCGAGCTTTTTAATTTCGCTGCTGGGCACGTTCTTCACGATCAGCGAGCGGATGTCGTCGTCGACCACGAGCATCTCGTAAATGCCCGAACGGCCTTTGAAACCGGAATCGAGGCATTCCTGGCAGCCCACAGGCTTGTAGACATGGCCTGGCGTGCAGGCCAAAAAGCGCTCGCGGGTGTAGCCGAGCTCGTGGAGTTCCTCTTCGGTGGGGACCACGGGTTGCTTGCAGTAGGGGCAAAGGGTGCGCACCAGGCGCTGGGCCAGAATGCCGACCACTGACGACGAGATGAGGAAGGGCTCGACGCCCATATCGACTAGACGAGTGACGGCGGATGCGGAGTCGTTGGTGTGCAGGGTTGAGAACACCAGGTGGCCCGTAAGTGACGCCTGCACAGCGGTTTCTGCGGTTTCTTTATCGCGGATTTCGCCCACCATGACCACGTCGGGGTCCTGACGCAAAATCGAGCGGAGACCGGCGGCAAAGGTTAAGCCCACCTTGGCGTGCACCTGAATCTGGCCGATGCCGGGCAGCTGATACTCGACCGGGTCCTCGACCGTGATGATGTTGCGCGTAGGCGAGTTGATCTTGGCGAGGCAGGCGTAGAGCGTGGTCGTCTTACCGGAACCGGTGGGGCCCGTAACCAGGATGATGCCGTAGGAGCACTGGATGATGCGGTTCATCGAATCGAGCTGCTGAGAGCCCATGCCGATGTTCGACAAATCCTTTAAAACCGCGGTCTTATCGAGCAAACGCATGACCAGTCGCTCACCAAAGCTGGTGGGCACGGTCGAAAGACGGATGTCGATGTCGCGGCCGGCGACCTTGATCTTGATACGGCCATCCTGGGGGATGCGCTTTTCGGCGATGTCGAGGCCCGCCATCACCTTGACGCGCGAGGTGATCGATGCGGCAAAGCGCTTGGGCGGCTGGATGATCTCGCGCAAAACGCCGTCCACCCGGAAGCGGACCGCGAGATGGCGCTCGAAGGGCTCGATATGGACGTCGGAGGCGTGCTCCTTGACGGCCTGCGCCAAAACGGCGTTGACCAGGCGGATGATGGGCGCTTCGTCGTCGGTATCGATGATGTCGATATCGATGTCGCCGATGCCCTCTTCGGCCGAAACCACCTGCTCGTCCTGAATGTCGTCCATGACGGAGGTTGCGGCGGCGCGGCGGTCGAAGATCTTGTTGATGGCGTCGAGGATTTCGGATTCGGGCGCGATGATCGGCTCGATGGGCATGCCGTATTTCAGACGCAAACCATCCAAGGGGCCAAGCTGCAGCGGATCGGCGATCGCCACCTGCACGCGGTTGCCCTGACGTCCCAGCGGAAGCAGCAAATGCGCTTTTGCAAAGCCGATTTGCATGTCGGCCGAGAGCTCGACGTCGATCTTTTCCAAATCGAGCGCGTCGAGCCAGGTGAGCCCCAAAAGCTTGGCCTGTGCTTCTACGAGCTGCGTCTGGGTGATGAGATGCCCGTGCACCAGCGCATCTGGCAGCGGCAATTCGCGCTCGGCGGCAATCTCTTCGGCCTGAGCGAGCTGCTCGGCCGTAACGATCTGCTGTCGCGACAAATAGTCGATTACACGGCTGTCAAAACTCACAGTGCAGCCTCTTCTGAATCATCGAGATCGCCGTTTTCATGCCCGTCCGCCCGGCTGACCGCTTTCTGATTTTGGCCATCCATCTCGGGCGCGCTCAATTCTTCTTCATTTTCAACCACCTGAGTGCTGTTCGATGCGGGCATCTCGATGGCGTTGTTGACTTCCTCCAGGCTCAGCCAGGCAGCGCGGATTTCGTCTGCATCGACGGCAGATTTTTGAGGCTCAGGTTTTGCGCTCTTTTGCGTGGTCTGGGCGGGCGCGGGTTCGATCGAGACGCCGTCCAAATCCTGAGGCAGCGGCTGGCCCTGATCCATCTGGCGGAGCTCTTCGAGCAGCTGCGCTTCGGTGCGCGAAGACTTGATCGACTGGCGGATCGCCTCGAACGGGCCGTGCTTCTTGGCGTAATCGATGCCGAGGACCAGTTCGTCGCCTTCCTTGTGGAAGCGGGCCACGAATTCGCGGTGCTCTTCCATCTTGCGGTCGAAAATGGCGGCAAAATCGGCGGGGCTCTCGATGACGTGAGGCGTCAAAAGCAGAAGCAGATTGCGGCGTTCCAGATCTTTGGTGCTCTCGCGGAAGAAATAGCCGATGACGGGAATTTCGCCCAGGAACGGTACGGCGCTGCGGCCATTGCGGTGGCTGGTGCGCTGCAAACCGCCGATGACCACCGTGTTCTGATCTTTGACCTCGACGGTGCTCTTGATCGAGCGCTTGGAGGTGGTGGGCCCGAGCTGGGCGTCGGTGCTCTCGATGTCTTCGATCACCTGGTCGATTTCCATGGTGACGAAGTTGGCGGCGTTGATGCGCGGCGTGATCTTGAGCGTTAAGGCCACGTCCTGGCGCTGCACGTTGACGGTGGGGTAGTAGCTGCTGTAGGCCGCTGCCGTGGTCGCATAGCTCGTGTAGCCGCTCACAAAAGGTACATTTGAACCGACGACGATCTCGGCTTCCTGGTTGTCGGTGGTCAGAATATGCGGCGTCGAGAGAATGTTGGTGTCGGAGGACGATGCCAGCGCGTTCAGAATGACGCCGAACTTGGGCAGCGAAATACCAGCAATTTCAATGGTTTTTTCGGTACTCAGGGCGGCAGCCAGACCGGTCAGCGAGACCGCCGAAGTGAGATCGTAGGACTTGGTTTTGCCCGGTTGGTTGGCGACCAGGAAGTTGGTGTTTTCGCCGCTCACCGTGGGGCCGGGAACGCCGCCGTGCAGCGAGATGCCCAGATCGCGCGAGTTGTTGATCGCCACTTCCATGACGACCGCTTCGATGAAGACCTGACGCCTCGGGCGATCGAGCACTTCGATCACCTTCTTGAGCGAAAGGTAGTCTTTTAAGCTGGCGGTGATGACCAGGGCGTTGGTGTCTTCGTCGGCGGTGACGCTCACTTCGCCTTCAAAGAGGGCTGCGGAGTTGCTTCCGGTTGCGGGCGTGGAGGATTTGTTGCCGCCTTTGTTGCTGTTGTTGGAGGAGCCTTTGCGGTTTTGGTTGCCGCTCTGGTTTTGCCGGCTTTTCTGCTCGTTCGAGAGGTTCGACAAGACCTGTGAGACTTCGGTCGCCTTGGCGTGATTCAGTTGATGAATATGCACCTGGCCGTCGCCGGGAATTTCAACGTCGAGTTGTGAAATCAACGATTTGACGCGGCGATAGCTGCGGGCGGTGGCGATGATCAGCAGGCGGTTGGTGCGCTCGTCGGCGATGACCTTGCCCACCTTCACGTCGAGATCCGATTCACCCACTGTGGCGTTGGTTGCAGCGGGCGCCTTGTTGTCGCCTTTGGGTGTGGCCTTGCTTCCGGGACGGGGAGGCGCGTGCTTGCCGCTCGTATCCTGATCGAAGATTTCTGTAATTTTTTGCGCAATGTCGGAAGCGTTGGCGTGAACCACCTGGTAAGTCCAGAGCTGTTCCTGGCCTCCGGGCACGTCGAGCCGCTTGATCAGGTTCTTTAAGCGCTCCAGGTTGGCCGCAACTTCTGTCACGATCAGCGAATTGGTGGGCTGATAGACGATAAATTGCGCATTGGTTGAAGAAAGCTTTGAGAGGACTTCGCTGATCTCCTGGGCGTCCACGTTTTCGAGATTGATGATCTGGGTGACCATGCGATCTTCGTTGGGCGCTCTTTCGCCGTCTCCCAAGATGGGATCAGGTTTGCGAATAAAATCCTTGATTTCGATGACGCGCAGGAACTTGCCCTGACGAGAGATCGTGAGGCCGTTGGATTCCAGGGCGGTCAAAAAGGCTTTGTACGCTTCGGCGGCCGTCACCATGGTGGGCGAGTAGATGGTGATCTTCTTACCCTTGAGCGGTTTGGCCAGAATGATGTTTTCGCCGGTCATGCAGGCGATCAGCTTGACGACGGCTTCGATCTCTTCATCGTAGATGTCGAGATGCACCTTCATGCCGGGCTTTAACTGCGCGCAATTCTTAATAAAATCGGCGCTTAAGGTCGGCTTGTCGTTGTCTTCAACCTGGCGCCAGCGGGCTTCGTCGCTGCCGTCGTTTCCTTTGGAAGCGGAGTCGCCGGCTTTGGGCATCGGCTTGGCGCTGCTCTTCGGAACCTTGGAGCTGCTGTTTTTGCCTAAGTCCTCAAAAGCACGTGCTTTTTCGTCTTCGTCCAGGTCCGGGGCCTGCTTAAGCATCACCTTATTGCGGGAGAGCGCTTCGCGCCTGCGGTTGTCAAGTTTGCTGCGCGCCTGATCCAATTTCTCAAGACGAGTGGATGGATTAAAGCGTTTTTCGCGTAAGTTGGGCAGCTGACCCACTTTGCCTTTAAGAGGGCTGAAGCTGGGGGTGTCATCTGATTCTTCTTGCGCGACGACCGAACTGGTCGAGAGGCAGGCGAGGGCGAAGAGGGTGTTGCGTACAAATCTGTTCATTTGATCGAATACTCGAGGGTCACCTTGCGGCCGCGTCGCTCAATGTCCAGCGCCACATTGTCATTGTTTTTGAGGTATTCAAAGAGTGCTAAAGATTGATCCGGCGTGTTGAGCGCATCCTGATTGAGCGATGTGAGGATATCGCCAGAGTTTACACCGAGATTGCTGTAAATGCTGCCGGGTCGAATGCCCACAATTTTAAAGCCTTGCTGCTTTCCGTCGCGGTAATGCGGAATGACGCGCGCCTGACGCGAAAGATCGCCGCTGTTGTTGAGCGCATTGTCCAGGCCTGAACGGTCGATTTCGTAAGAATCCTGGCCGGTTTTGCGCACGTTGCTGCTGATGTCGACCATTTCGAGAGGAGGCGGTTCATCGTCTGCAGAGGATGAGCTGGGTGCGGCCTTGCTGGCTGAGCCACCCTTGCTGCCCTTGGGTTTGGCGATGGTGATGCCTTTCAGCGGATCCATCCAGATGCATTCGTACCCGCTGCCATGTTTAAAAACGACGCGCGCACGCTGGATCGAGACGATGGTGTAATCGTCCAGTTTTTGACCTTCCACCATCAGCCGCGATTTGTTTTCGGCTTTGTTTTCAATTACCGCGCGCGATCCGGATGAGGGCTCGGCCACAAAGGTCATCAGCACCTCGGCTTTGATGTCGCTCTTTTTGCATTCGTCGTGCGGACCCGGCAAACCGCCCACCGCGTTTTCTCCGGAATCATCGCTGGGTTTGGGCTGATCGTCCTCTTCGGGCGGCGGATTGGAGTTAAAGAGATTGCGATCGGTGATCGCCTTGTAAGTGGGGTCCTCTTCGCCTGCGATGCGGTCTTTGGCCTTTTTGTTTTGGTCACCGCCGTTGGGCGTAGGTGTGGTGGACCAGCTTGCAATTTCGCAGGCCAGCAGTTGATTGACCACCCGCGCCGAAAGCCAGGCGATGACCGCGAGGACCGCGAGGGTGATGATCCAGAAATGATGTTTTAAAAAACTATCCATCGCGCTCGGCCGCATACAATAATCATGCCAAGAGTGCAACCTTCCCGAAAATGCGCCTTTTTGAGGCGTAAAGGCGCGCTCAGGCTTGCCAAAATGTCACAGGTTCTGCTCGTTCGCGTCCATGTTGGCAAATTTTTTGCTGAAGGGGCGCCTGCCGTCAGGGACGTTCGTCGATTTTTCGATAAATCGTGCGCGTAGCGATGCCCAAAAGCTGAGCCGCCCGCTTCTTGTCGCCTTCGGTAAAGCGCAGGGTCTCCCGGATCACGCGGCGTTCGATTTCGTCCAGCGGCGTGCCGATGGGGATGTTGAGCACATCTTCCTCGCTTCGGGATTCGCCAGAGATGCTGTCGGGTAAATCGAAAGCGTCAATCTGCTCATGCTGAGCCAAAACCACCGCGCGTTCCAGCGTATTTTCCAGTTCCCGCACGTTTCCGGGCCAGGAATAATCGACCAGTCTGGCGAGGGCGTTGTGCGTTAACCCATTGATTTGCTTCTGGTTTTTTTGTGCATACAGCCTCAGAAAATGATCGGCCAGAAGGGGAACGTCGTCTGGTCGGGCGCGCAGGGGCGGCAGCGTGATGGGGATCACGTTTAAGCGATAGTAAAGATCTTCCCGAAAATCGCCCTGGCGGACCGCCTGCGCCAGATCACGGTTGGTGGCGGCGATGACCCTGCAGTCGGTGGTGACGGTTTCGGTGGAGCCCAGCGGTTCGTATTCGCCGGATTGCAGCACGCGCAGCAGTTTGACCTGCACGTGGGGGCTCAGTTCGCCGATTTCATCCAGAAAAATCGTGCCCTTATGGCTTCGGGCAAAGCGGCCTTCGCGATCTTGCAGCGCGCCCGTATATGCGCCTTTTTTGGCGCCAAAGAGCTCGGCTTCGATGATGGTCTCGGGCAGGGCGCCGCAGTTGACCGCAACGAAGGGGCCGTCGGAACGCAGGGATTGCCGGTGGATTTCGCGCGCAAAGAGCTCTTTGCCTGTGCCGCTTTCGCCCATTAACAATACGGTTGCGTTGGAGGGCGCCGCCTGGCGGGCCACTTCGAGCACGCGTCTCAGGGCGGGGGAGTTGCCGATGATGCCGGTTGAATTCTGCTGGGTTCGGGCGTCGGCCAACTGTGCGCGCAGACTTTGGTTTTCGGTTAAAAGCTCAATCTTCTCCAGGGCTCTGCGCACGATGCGCTCGATCTCGGCCCGGCGGAAGGGCTTGGTCACAAAATCGTAAGCGCCTTCGCGCATCGCTTCGACCGCGCGCTCGATGGTGCCGTAAGCGGTCATCATGATCACTTCGGCGTTGGGCTGCATTTTTTTGACTTGCTTGAGCAGTTCGACGCCGCTCATGCCGGGCATCATCAAATCGGTGAGCACCACCTGGACGGGGTGATTGCGCAGCGTATCGATCGCTTCCTGACCGCTCGTCGCAGGCAGTACGCAAAGCGAGAGTTTTTCAAAAATGCGTACTAGACTCGCAAGGTTGGAAGTGTCGTCGTCGACAATGAGGAGGGTGAATTGCACGCTTTCACCATCAAAAAGACGAAAGACCTTTTTGCTATCAGCTTTGAGTGCAATGTACAAGCGGACGGTGCGACCGCTTTCTTTGCGTTTCGCGTTTTCAAGGGCGTTGACCGCAGCGCATCAGCTCGTTAATGTGAGCAACGTGGAAAAGTTCATTGCAAATATTTTTGACCAGGCCGCTGAACACGCTGTGCAACTGCACGAAGCGCTGGGGCAGCGTTGTCCGGTTTTCGCTTCCCTGGTTCCGGCTTTTCGCGACCTGCTCGCCAAGCAGATTCAGCAGTTTGGCGCCTGCCTGCGCTCGCCTGGAGCAGAGGATTCTCGTTTATTTGTTCAAATGTTCGATTTTATACGTTTGAACTATAACCTCCGGTTATCAGACAGTTTTCAGCTGCTCTTCTGCCTGGAGGACTGGGTGATCGCGCTGAGCCACAAGCAATGCGAGGCCAGTTTGTTGCCCAGAATTGCGTCGCTGGTTCAGCAAGCCGTGCGGGGCATTCTGCTTTCGTTCGCCGATGTGTTGAACGAGCGCGGCCTGAAGGCGCTTACGACCGAAGAGGGCAAGCAGCATCCCGAAGAGTCCTCAGATGCACCCGGACGTTCACTGCTGGGGAATGCTCTGGCCGGACGCTCTCTTCAGACCGGGGAATATGCGCGCAAGTCCGATAAGCGCAGTCTGTTTGCGGCGGAATTCCAGCAGCTTAAGGATGCCTTCCACTGCAAAATTGCCAACTATCGCTGCCTGGTGGCCATTCAGGCCCCGGATGGCTTCGGTAAGACTCAGCTTTTAAAGCAGTTTTTGGCTTGGATCGATAAAGGCTATAAAAAGAACACCGAAAAATATACTTTACCAAACGTCCATTTTTCGCGCTTTAAACCGATTCCGGGCTGGACCTGGCTCTGCTTTTTACGGCGCATTTTTGCCATTCCGCTGGGCGTGCCCAATGTGCGCGAGCGGATCAGCCAATATGTCGAAAGACTTTATCAATCCTGTGAAGAAAGTTCGGTCACCATCGGTGGCGGTGAGCTGCGCAACGCGATCCCTGAACTCTGCGATCTTTGTGGAGAATTCACATATTCGCCTTCCCACGGTGCTTCTTCCTGGCGGGTGGGCTGTTTTGATGCGCTCTGCAAGCTGATCGAGACCCTGGCGCGTCTGGCTCAGGCGAGAACGAGAGCGCCGCTGTCGCTCATTTTTGAGGATGTCAACAACGCGGACGAAGTCTTTTGGGCGTCGCTCGAAGCGATCATGGTGCGTTTGCCGCCAAACGTGGCGCTCAATGTGGTGATCACTTACAACGATCAGTTTACACCTAAAAAATCTTTGCGCGATCGGCCGTTTTTCAGTGAAGTGCGCCTGCATGCGATGTTGCCGGGTGAGCTGAATATGAGCATCGATGCGCGATTGGAACCTTGCGGATTGCAGGCAGAATCCCGACAAGGGCTCATCGATGCGTCAAAGGGCTCGATCGTTATTTTAGAAAATCTTTTGCACCGGTTGATCTCCGAAGGTTACGTGGTCAAGTCGCCGGGAGGAGCCTGGACCGAAAAGCAACCTCTGACGCCGGAGCTTTTAAATGATCTGATGCTGTTCCGGTCGGTGCGCGATCATTTGTCGCCCAAGACGAAGGAACTCCTCGAAATTGTGAGCCTGATGGGGGAGCTGACGGGTGGCGGACTTTTGGAGCAGTTTGCTGTGCAGCATGCCCACAAGCTCTTGCGTCCGGAAGTTTTGACGGCAGCCACCGAGCTCGATCGCGTGGGCCTTTGCAGCTACGTGCAGAATACGAACGGCCTTGAGCTGTCGTTTGGCCATAATTTGTTGCGCGAAGCGGTCTATGACTCCATCGAACCAGAGCATAAACAGAGCCTTCACGATGAATTGGCAGCGCTTCTGGAGTCTTACCGCGAGACCAGTTTGGCTTCTCTTTGGGCGTTGCATCTCTCCTATGGCCGCACGCCTGAAAAGGCGATGAAAGGTTGGCTGCTCGGCATCGATCGCTGCATTCAGCTGCGTGAGCTTGAGGGCGGTCGTACCCTTTCGGATTACGCGTTTGAATTGGTGCAGCGCTGCAAGTCTCAGGCGATCCCGCTGGCGGAACAATGTCGGCTGGCCCTGCGCAGAGAGCGTCTGTTCTGGCATTTGGGGCTCGATCGCGAGCGTCGGGAAGAAGTGGAGCGCCTGCGCGAGCTGGAACGCAGTTCCGATATCGACGAGATTCTGGGGCCGGATGAATGGGGTGATTTGCAGCTTTGCCTGAGCCGGCACTGCCTGATGGGCGGTGATCGTGACAATTTGTCTCAGGCACTGAACTACGTGCAGAGGCAACCGCATATTTCGGCGGTGAAAAAAGGCATCGCCCAGATCGCTTCTTCGCTGTGCGATTGGTTCGATACGCAAAATTCAGTTTCTTTGATTCAGCTCAACAAACTGGTGGAGCAGGGTGAGCTGCCGCCAGGGTCCAAAGCGCGCGCGATGCATGCGATGGCCCTGATCGAGCTTGAAAGCAAAGAGTTTGATGCCGCTTTGCACCATGCGTTTGAGGCCTGGCGCTATTTCCGCAGATCGGGGGCGGTGATCTCTGAAGCCTGGTTAATCCGCACCATTGCGACGCTCTTCTGGGAGCGAGGTCAGCTCAATGAAGCGGAGCATTTGTTGCGGCGGGCGCTGTTTGTGGCCTGTTCGGCCCGTAATTATGCGGGGCTCTGGCTGCGCGTGAATTTTGATTTGGCGCGCCTTTATACGCTGTTCGGCGATGTGGACAGCGCGTTCCGCTATTACGAAGAAGTCGAGAATTTCTCGGGCGTGATGGTTCTCGATGCGAGCACCATTTTGGGGCGTTCTCAGGATTTGATGATTTGCCTCGACATGCTCGCGCATCACGCATCGCTTTGTATCGATCAGGAGCGCTTTGAAGAAGCGAGCGATCGCCTTGAAAAATGCCTGGAGCTGATCGCGCTTTACCAGCAGCAGCAGCGTGAAAATGGCGTTTCTCCCGATCGCTTTGATCGCGCTCAGGCGATCAATCGCCGTTGCCTGATCGAAGAAGCGCGCCGGCTTTGCATGCAAAGCAACATCCTCGTGGTGCAGGACGGCTTAAAAGCGATCGAAGAGCTGATCGATAAATTGATCCCGAGTGATGATTTAGAGCTGCGATTGGTCGCCTATCTCGCCAAGGTTCACGCGCTGTTTAAGGTCAAAGAAGCGTGCAAGGTCGACGCGAGCGAAATCGATGTGGCCTGGCGGGATCCCGATTTCCTGCTGGATAACTGCTTCTACGAGCTCGACAGTCTGTACGCGCAGGCGATTAAGGGCGATCCCAGCCTGGAATGCTTCGGCATCGAGATCCATCTCGGTCGCTGCCTCTGGGCGATGCAGGGGAGTGACGATTCGGCCGCGCGTCTGGCGATCTCGAAGGCCTGGCAAATGCTGATGGCGCGCATGACGGCGCTCAACGCTTCTTCGCGCAGCTACTGGTTCCTGATGAAGCCCATGAGTCATCGCCGCATTGTGAGCCTGGCGCGCCGCTACGAGCTGCCTGGGATTGAAAAAATCTCTGCCCTTATAAAAAAGTCTTGACGCTGAAAACCAATCGAGTATACTCGTCCGCGCATTTGAACCTGAATGCCTTGGGGCAATAGCTCAGCTGGGAGAGCACTTGACTGGCAGTCAAGAGGTCAGGGGTTCGATCCCCCTTTGCTCCACTCAGTGGAATGCCGATCTTAAAACGGCTTCCACTGTCTCCGTTCTCTTGATGTGTGGAGAGATAGCTCAGTAGGGAGAGCGCTCACCTACTAAGTGAGAGGTCGGAGGTTCAATCCCTCTTCTTTCCAGTTAAAGGAAGTTGGTTGTAAGACTGACTTCCTTTTCTTTTATGCGATCGCATTCTCGGGCATCGTTATTGCCGGAGGGCGTCGGGTGTGCGGAACAGTAGTTCAGTTGGGAGAATGCTCGACAGTCACTTGAGAGGTCGGAGGTTCAAACCCTCCCTGTTCCAGAAGGAAGTTGGCCGTAAGGTTGACTTCCTTTTCTTTTGATGCGCTCACTTTTGAGCCCTCGTTGTTGTCGGGGGCGTCGAAATATGGAACGGTAGCTCAGCAGGGAGAGCGCTCGCCAGCCAGTCGAGAGGTCGGTGGTTCAATCCCGCCCTGTTCCAGAAGGAAGTCGGTCGCAAGGCTGGCTTCCTTTTTTATATATGCATCCCTTTCAGGTATGGCTTGAGTTCCAATCCCGCCGGGTGATATGTTGGCGGCCTGTGGAACGGTAGCTCAGTAGGGAGAGCGCCCTGGCGCCGGTAGGGAGGGCGGAGGTTCAATCCTTTCTCGTTCCAGAAGGAAGTTGGTCGCAAGGCTGGCTTTCTTTTTTATATGCCCGCCTCGTTTTCACAGCAGCGCATGTGTTGACAGCAGAGGTTAATGATTTTGCCGCACCAGCGCGTTTTTGCGGAGGAATAGACGTTTGTGGCATCAATGGGCCCCTTAAGGAGAGCCAGGATGGAATTCCAGTATTTCAGCGAAATCTTTTTGCTCACCAAAACATATAATCTGCAGGATTTAAAAGACTGGCTGAGATGGCATTTGGAGGTGATCGGTTTTGATCACGTGGTCTTGTTCGACAACGAAAGCGAAGAGGACGTCGAGAGCCTCTGTAAGGATTTTGGAGATAAAGTCGAATACCACAAACGGGAAGGCATCCCCTGGCAATACGAACTCTATAACGAATACATCAATGCACACATCAAATCCCGCTGGGTATTGCCCATCGATGACGATGAATTTGTTTACGTGAGCGAACGCTATCACCACCGCGTCAATGAAGCGTTGCAAAGTCTGGAAGCGCAACATCCAGAAATGAATAAGCTTTGCATCGGCTGGCTGAACCTGTTTCCCGAAAAATTCTTAAAACAGCGCACATCGGGGCTCATCGAAAACGCTACAGGATATAGCCACGAAGCGGTTAAGATTTGGAGGCAAGGCGATCTGCCGGTCAAAACATTTTGCAAGATGACGCAGCATTATGAGTGGGCCAATCGCTCTGGTCTTTATAAAAAGCACAATCCTTTTACCGTCGGGCATGAAGAAGAAGTTTCATATCTTTGTGATGGCCAACCTTTAATGGGTTCCAGGCAGGAAACACCGACCAGCCCGGAATCAGATCTCTTTGTGGCCCATTATCAATTCAAATCAGATCAGGAATGGCGCTGGAAATGTGTGAATCGGAAGGCGCCATCCAATCCGAAGGTCCTGATCAATCATCCGGATTATTATGGCAGACTCTATCGGGGGACTCAGATTGAGCATTGCTTTCTCCTGAAAGAGTTGTGGAGGCATTTTTTAGATGCTGAGCGCGATGCGTCTTCGTAAAATAGAGATTGAGATCGCTGCTTGATGATCCTTTAGTGAGCGGGTCTGATATACAATACAAGATACCGTTGAGAACACGCGTCCTCAAAAGAAGGTTATGATGGAATTCCGGTATTTCAGCGAAATCTTTTTACTCACCAAAACATACAATCTGCAGGATTTAAAAGACTGGCTGAGATGGCATTTAGAGGTGATCGGTTTTGATCACGTGGTCTTGTTCGACAACGAAAGCGAAGAGGACGTCGAGAGCTTCTGTAAGAATTTGGGGGATAAAGTCGAATACCACAAACGGGAAGGCATCCCCTGGCAATACGAACTTTATAACGAATACATCAACGCAAACATCAAATCCCGCTGGGTATTGCCCATCGATGACGATGAATTCGTTTACGTGAGCGAACGCTATCACCACCGCGTCAATGAAGCGTTGCAAAGTCTGGAAGCGCAATATCCAGAAATGAATAAGCTTTGCATCGGTTGGCTGAACCTGTTTCCCGAAAAATTCATAGAACAGCGCACATTGGGTCTCATCGAAAACGCTGCGGGGTATAGCCACGAAGCAGCCAGTTTCTGGGCTCAGGGGGATGTGCCCGTCAAAACCTTTTGCAAGATGACGCAGAATTACGAATGGGCCGACCGCCTGGGGTATCACAAGACCCATAATCCGTTTACTGTCGGGAAAGAGATGGAGCCTTCGTATCTTTGCGATGGTCAGCAGATAATGGGCTCCTGGCAGGAGACGCCCACCAACCCGGAAGCGGATCTTTTTGTTGCGCATTATCAGTTTAAATCGGATCAGGAATGGCTCTGGAAATGTGTGAATCGGAAGGCGCCATCCAACCCGCTCGCTTTTAGAAATCACCCTCTTTACTACCGAAGGCTTTATCGCGGGCCCCAAATTGGAAGCTGTCGTCTGTTGCAGGCGCTCTGGACGCAATATCTGGAAAACCATCCGGAGATCCTGCAAGGGACGTAACGCGCGATTACTCGGTCTTTAAGACTTCCATGCCGAGCAGGATCCTGAAGATCGCGGAGGCGAGGGTGAGGCCAAAGGTGCCGGTCACGAAGGCGGCGCTGCCTCCGGTGCGCGCTTTATCGCCGCTGTCTGTCAGGTTGTAGTCGGGGTTTCCGTCGGGCGACCATGGGGGGATCGCGGGTTCGTCGGAATAGACGGCGGGGATGCCGAACCGCGTGCGGCCTTTGGGGAAGCCGTATTTTTGCCGGAGCACCTTGCGCACGTGGGCGCCTAAGCGGTCGCCTTCGGTGCGGTTTAAGTCGGCGATCTTCACAAAGCAGGGATCGATGCGGCCGGCGGCGCCGAGGGAGGTGACGACGGGGATGCCCTGGCTGTGACAGCGCGCCAGAAGCTGGCATTTGTAGGTGACGAGATCGATCGCATCGATGACCGCGTCCAGGGGCGGCTGCAAAATGCGGTCGAGGGTCGTCTCGTCGCAGCGGATCGCGAGGGCTTCGATTTGAGCCTGGGGGTTGATGTCGGCAAGGCGGCGGGCCATCGCTTCGGCTTTGGGCTGCCCCACGGTGGAGTGGAGCGCGGGGAGCTGCCGGTTGATGTTCGTGATGCCCACGACGTCGAAATCGACGAGCCTCAGATGGCCTACGCCCGATCGCGCGAGGGCTTCTGCAGCAAATCCGCCCACACCGCCGAGCCCCACGATGGCGACGGTGCCATTTTTGAGACGTTCGCAGGCGTCGGGACCCACGAGGCGGTGCATGCGTTCAAAGGGGTTCTGTGCGTTCATGACCGGTTAAAAGCGCCCGAAGAGCCATTGGCAGGTAAGATCGCTCTCGTCGAGCAGCGCTTCGGGGGCGGTGTTTCGGAGTTTTGCGGCGGCTTCCGCGATGCGCGGCAGGGCGGCCGGGCGATTGAGATTGCGGTCGAAGCCCTGATCGGGCGCGTCGGTTTCGAGCATCAGGCGTTCCTGCGGCACCGAGAGGAGGGCTTTGTGGAGTTTATGCGCCTCGGGCCGGGCGATCGCTGCGGTAAACGAGACGCAAAGCCCCAATCCTAAATAGAGCCTGAGCTGCTCCGTCGAAGCGCTGCAGCTGTGAAGGACCCCGCCCGGAGCCGGAAGGTGATCGCGCTTTAAGATCTCGAGGGCTTCCTGATGCCCCGCGACGATGTGCAGGATGACCGGCTTTTTGTAAGCGCGGGCCAGAGCGAGGGTGGCTCTGAAGGCCTGAAGCTGCGCATCGAGGGTTTCGCGACCGTATTTTTTGAGATCGAGGCCGATTTCACCCACCGCGCAGGGACCGAGCGGCGCATCGAGGGCATTGATCATCGCCTTGAGATCGGCCTTTAACCCCGCATCGTCGAGGGTCGCCGCGCGCCAGGGGTGAAGCCCGATGGCCCATTTGCAGCGCGAGATGTCGCAGAGCAGCTTTTTGGCGGGTTTGTGCGGATCGACGCCGGGGATCAGAAAGCCGTCAACCCCCGCTGCCTCCGCCTCAGAAAGCAGGGCGTCGAGGGATCCTTCAAAGCGCGGATCATCTAAATGGCAATGGGGGTCGATGTGCATGGAGGGGATTAACGGGCGACGCGGAATCCGATGCCCCAGGCGCCGTTGGGATCGTCGGGCGTCTTGAAATCGATGGCGTCGGTGGGGTAGCGCATGAAGGCGTCGGCGTTGCGACCCCGGGTGACGCGCTCGATGGGCTTCTTTTTGGAAGCCTTCTTGGGCAGGATCACGTGCGCGCTGCCGTCGGTGGGCGTGGCGTCGTAGCTGCTTTGATAGGTGTCTTCGACCCATTCCTCGAGGTTGCCGAGCATGTCGCAGATGCCGTTTTGTGTGTTTCCTTTGGGCGTCTGGCAGACCGGAGCGCTCATGGGGATCTGGGCCTGGTTGCTGTCAAAGAAATAGTCGGGCTGAGCCTCTTCGTTGGGCAGGGTGTCGCCCCAGGGGTAGAAGGTCTTTCCGGCGTTGCGCGCGGCGTATTCCCATTCGGCTTCGCTCGGCAGGCGGCCGCCCACCCAGGCTGCAAACTTCTGGGCATCGCTGTGCGAGACGCAGTTCATGGGGTAGTTGCCGCGATCCTTAAAGAGCCAGTTGCAGTGATAGGCGCCGTCGAATTTGGTGCCTTTTTTGGGTTGGGCGCAGCCCTTCTGGGCGACGCATTTCATGTACTGGTCGACGGTGATCTCGGTCTTGGTGAGCTCGAAGGCTTCGATGGAAACCGTATGCACGGGCGCGGTGCTGTCGTCGGCGTCGGCTTTGGGATCGCCCATCTCGAACTGGCCCTTGGGCAGATGGATCCATTCGAGACCGAGCGCCTGCGCGTTGGGATCGCCTTTGGTGCGGCGTTCGCTGCGGGCGGCGAGTTCGGCATCGCGGTAAGCCTTGTGCTCCGCCGCGTAAACCTGCTGGAGCGCCTTTTGCACGGCGTTCAGATCGGCGTTGTTTTTGAGAGCGCCAAACTTCTTACGGAAGGCGACCAGCTCCTCGAGATGGGCTGCAGTCGGCTGCTCGAGGGCCGGCTTTAACGATTCGATGGCCTGATGCGCTTCGTTTGCGAGCGTCTGGTTTTCGGGTTGCTCGGCCAAAGCCGCAAAAGGCAAAAAGAGAGCCAAAAAACAGGGAAGCTTCATGGTCAATGCTTTCAAAAAGAGGGTTGTGGTGATTAGGGATTGGGGCGATCGATCGAGATTTCGAGGATCGTGTATTCGATGACGCCGCCAGGGGTTTGGATGCGTACGGTGTCGTCCACCTGTTTTTTGAGGAGCGCCTGTCCCACCGGCGAGCGGTATGAGATGAGGCCCTGTTTGACGTCGCTCTCGTCTGCGCCCACCAAGCGGTAGACGCGCTCGTTGCCTTCGTCGTCTTCAACGGTGACCCACGACAGGAATTGTACGGTGCGGTTGTCTTTGGGTGGCAGGGTGACGCGGACCTGGTCGAGGCGGCGGCTCAGGAAGCCCAAACGGTGATCGATCTCGCGGAGGCGCTTTTTTCCATAAATATATTCGGCGTTTTCGCTGCGATCGCCTTCGTCGGCGGCGGCAGAGACGGTGGCGACCACCTTGGGGCGTTCCACGGTATAGAGCTCGGTCATCTCGTCCTGCAACCGTTGACGCCCTTCGCGGCTGATCATCTCGCGCTCTTCAGCGGGCTTTTTGGGGTCAGATGCGGCAGGTGATGGTTTCATGTGAACTCCTATAAATCAAAAGCTGACACAAAACGGCGGGATTGTACATGAGAATGGAGATGTTTTGAATTGTCACCGGGGGCTGGAGCGCAGTTTTCACGATTTTCTTTCATTTTGTGACGCGTTGCAACATCGCCGGGGTTGATTTGCGCAGCATCTCTCCGTATTTTGCGCGGTCTCATTTTGCATACCGAGAGGCGTTTTTATGGATGCCATTTTCTCCCAGCGCCTGGCCAAAGCCGAAGCGCTCCGTCAAGCGGGCCACAACCCCTACGCCAACGATTTTTCTGTGCGCGACATCGCGGCTGATCTGCACAGGACCCACGCCGATCACGATGCGGCTTACCTCGAAGCGAACCCCACTTCCGTCGCCATCGGCG
>DBWM01000058.1:71791-119695 GCA_002309015.1 Myxococcales bacterium UBA1238
CCATCGCCATCCGTACCTTCGGCAAAGCGGTCTTTCTGGTCATCGAGGATCGCAGCGGCAAGATTCAGGCCAACGTCTTCAAGCACAGCATCGCGCCCGAAGATTTCATGCTGCTCGACTTCCTGGATGTGGGCGACATCGTGGGCGTCGAAGGGACGATGATGCGCACCAAACGCGGCGAGCTCTCGATTCTGGCGAGCCATCTGCGCATCCTGACCAAGAGCCTGCGGCCGCTGCCCGAAAAATGGGTGGGCCTGGTCGACGTCTCCGTGCGCTATCGTCAGCGCTATCTGGATCTCATCGCCAATGAAGACGTGCGCAAGCTGTTTAAGACCCGCAGCCAGATCCTCTCTTACCTTCGCAACTTCCTGACCGAGCGCGATTACGTCGAAGTCGAGACCCCCATGCTGCAGGTGCTTTACGGCGGCGCCAACGCGCGTCCCTTTAAGACGCACCACAACGCCCTCGATTTGCCGCTCTATCTGCGCATCGCCCCGGAGCTCAACCTGAAGCGCCTCGTGGTGGGCGGCCTGCACCGCGTCTTCGATATGAACCGCTGCTTCCGCAACGAAGGCGTCTCGACGCGTCACAACCCCGAATTCACGATGCTCGAGTTCTACCAGGCTTTCGCAACCTATGAAGATCAAATGAATTTAATGGAAGAGATGCTGAACGGCCTCTGCCTCAAGCTCTTCGGCAAGGAAGAGATCACCTATCAGGGCGAGACGATCAGCTTTAAGCGTCCCTTCCGCCGTTTGAGCGTCTATCAGGGCCTGGTGGAGCATGCGGGCGTGCCCGAAGACAAGATTTGCGATCGCGAAGCGCTCATCGAAGCGGCCAAACGCCTCAATCTGCCCGCCAAGGTTGCGGATCTGCCCATCGGTTATCTGCAGACCGAGGTCTTCGAGGCGGCGGTCGAGCATCTTTTGATTCAGCCCACCTTCGTGACCGATCAGCCCCTTGCGGTCTCGCCTTTGGCGCGCAAGAAGGAATCGAATCCCGAGCTGGTGGATCGCTTCGAGCTCTACATCGCGGGGCGCGAGCTTTCAAACGCGTTCTCGGAGCTGAACGATCCCGTCGATCAGTACCAGCGCTTTGCGGTGCAGGCGGCCAAGGGGCGTGCGGGCGACGATGAAGCGCACCCGATGGATGAAGATTACGTGCGCGCCCTCGAATACGGCATGCCGCCTACGGCAGGTCAGGGCATGGGCGTGGATCGCCTGGTGATGCTGATGACCGACAGCGCCTCGATCCGCGACGTGATCCTCTTCCCGCTGCTGAAGCCCGAAGCCGCGACGGAGCAGGTCTCTTTCTCGGCCGACGTCGTCAACGATCCTGCAAACAAGACGGAAGGTTGAAGCTTTGGCCCTGGCCTATGAAGGCTTGGTGGGCTGGCGTTATTTATTGCGACGCACGCGCAGTCCCCGGCTCTTGTTGATGGGGCTTTCTGCCTGCCTGCTGGGCGGATTGCTCCTCTTTTGGGGATCGCTTCGTCAGGGCGACGCGTCTTTGGCAGCGGCGTTTTATACGGGACGCTCGCTGCTGACGCAGGGCATCGTCGGGGCGGGGATAGGGTTTTGCGCGCTCGGGGCGGTGATCGCCTTTTTTGGCATCCTCAACACCTTCCTTACGGTCTTTGCGGCCTTCAGCAGCTTCATGATCACGATCGGTGTGGCCGAGGTGATCCTGGTGCTCGGCGTGATGAACGGCTTTCAGAACGATCTGCGCACCAAAATCATCGAGACCCACGCGCATGTGGTGGTGGAGCCTGCGGCGCAGGGCCAGCTGCTTCAGAACGATCCCGATCTTTTAACCCGCATCGCAGCGGTGCCGGGGGTTGTGGGCGCTTCGCGCATATTGAAAACCGAGGTGATGCTCTCCTCCCAGACGGGCCTCGCAGCGGTGGTGCTTCAGGGCATCGACGAGACGATCTTTCAGACGAGCAAGCTCAAATCCCATCTGGAAAAGGGAAAAGGCACGCTCGAAATGCTGAAGGATCCCGAAAAGCTGGATCAGGCCCTCGTCAAATCGGCGGGACTCGAGGATGAGCCCTGGGTGAAAGATCGCAAGACGCAGGAAAAGCAAAAGCCCGAGGCGCCCGCGCAGGATTTGGGAGAGATGGCGTTTCCCATGCCCGCCGCCGCAAAAGCAGCTCCGCCGCCCTCGATCTTTTTGGGTACGGAGCTCAAGCGCAATCTGGCGCTCTGGTGGGGGGAGTCGGTCAACGTCGTTTCGCCTTTGGGTGAGCTCGGACCTCAGGGCCCCATGCCCAAGAGCCGGCCGTTCCGCATGGCGGGGTGGTTTGAATCCGGCATGCTCGAGTTCGACAGCAAGCTCGCATACGTCGATTTGAAGGCGCTCCAGCGCTATCTGGGGGTGGACGATCGCATCTCGTCGATAGAAGTGCGCGCGGTTCGCCTGGAAGATGCGCGTCCGTTGCGGGATCGCCTGCAGGCTGCGCTGGGATCTGAGTTTCGCGTGACCGACTGGCAGGAGCGCAACCACAACCTCTTCAGCGCGCTCGAACTCGAAAAGATCGCCATGTTCATGGTGCTCACCATCAATATTTTGCTCGCCGCCTTTTCGATCATCGGCACGCTGGTGATGACGATCGTCGAGCGAAAGCGCGAGATCGCGATTTTAATGGCGATGGGATCCAGTTCCGCGAGCATTTTGCGCATTTTTATCAGCCAGGGCTTGTTTACAGGCATCGTGGGTTGCATCTGCGGTGCTGCGATCGGACTCGGTGGCGGTGCGCTTCTGGCGCATCTGGGCCTGCCCATGAACACCGACGTCTATTACATCGACTCGATTCCGGTGGATGTGCGCGCATTTGACGTCATCGCGATCTTGACTGTCGCATTGATCGTTTCGATCGTTTCCACCCTCTATCCGGCGCGCTATGCCTCCAAACTTCGCCCGGTCGAAGGTTTGTATTGCGAATGAGTGAACCTCTTTTAGAAGTGCGCGATCTGCACAAGTCCTTTGAGCTTGAAGGGCAAAAAATCGAAGTGCTGCGCGGGATCCATCTGACGCTGAACGAAGGCGATCGCGTGGCGGTGATCGGGAGCTCGGGAGCGGGGAAGAGCACGCTGCTGCATCTTTTGGGTGCGCTCGATGTGCCCACATCGGGGAGCCTGAAGTTCAAAGGCCGCGAGCTTTCATCGCTCAAACCTTCGGAGCTTGCGCGTTTTCGCAGCCAGTCGATCGGGTTCATGTTTCAGTTTCACCATTTGCTGCCCGAATTCTCGGCGCTCGAGAACGTGATGATGCCGGCGCTGATCGCGAGGCGGTCGAAGGCGGATGCGCGCAAAGAGGCGCTGCAATGGATCGAAGAGGTGGGCCTTTCGCACCGCATGAATCACCGTCCGGGAGAGCTTTCTGGGGGCGAGCAGCAGCGGATCGCACTGGCGCGCGCGCTGATGGGGAAGCCCGATCTCCTGCTGGCCGACGAACCTACGGGAAATCTCGATTCCAAAACGGGCGAAGAGATCCATCAGTTGTTTGAGACGCTCTACGAGCGCATGGGTACGGCGCTTCTGGTGGTGACGCACAACGCTTCGCTCGCCGCGCGCATGCCGCGATGTGTGACGATGCGCGACGGGCTCTTGTACGAGGATGAAGCCCGATGAGCCGCGTTTGCGTACTGGCCTTGATTTATGCGCTGTTTTGCCCCGTTGCGGGCTTTGCGCAGTTTTTGCAGCCGATCATCGATCCGAGCCACGCCTCATCTTCTGCCACCCTCGATGAAGTGCGCGTGCGCGGCAACCGCCGTTCCGAAACGGACGCGATCTTGCGCCTGGTCAAGAGCCGTGAGGGCACCGAATTCAACCGCGCGCAGCTTCGAAGCGACATCAAGGCGATCTTCGGCCTCGGTTATTACAGCGACATCGAGGTGGAATGGTCCGAAGTCGACGGGCGCAACATTTTAACCTTCGTGGTGACCGAAAAACCGTCGGTGCGCAAGGTCATCTACAGCGGCAACAGCGAGCTCGAAGAGGATGATTTGAAAGGCGTGGTCGACATTCGCGAATTCAGCGTGCTCGATCAGGCCAAGATCAACCGCAACGCCGAGAAGATCAAAGATCTCTACGTCGAGAAGGGCTATTTCCTGGCCGAAGTCACCTGGAGAACCGAAGAGGCGCCCGACAACCAGGCCGACGTCATCTTTGAAATCACCGAGAAGGCGAAGGTGAAGATCACGCGCATCGAGATCGTGGGCAACGAGGCGATCTCAGACGAGGAGATCCACAAAAACATCGAGACCCGCGAGGGATCCAAGGTGCTCGGCATCTTCGATAACCTCACGGGCGCGGGTACCTTTAAAGCCGAAGCCTTCGAGCGCGACATCATGCGCATCCACCAGTTCTATTACGATCGCGGTTACATCAAGGCCAAGGTGGGCGATCACAAGATCGAGCTTTCTCCCGATCGCCGCGAGCTGATCCTCACGATTCCCGTCGACGAAGGCGAGCGCTTCAAGACCGGCGAGGTCGATGTTTCAGGCGATCTGCTCAAACCGAAGGAAGAGCTGATGAAGATGGTGCGCTTAAAAGAGGGCGAATGGTTCTCGTCCACCGATTTGCGCAACACGATCGAAGCCATCGGAGAGCTCTACAAGGACGAGGGCTATGCTTACGTCAACATCGTGCCGAACACGCAGGTCGATGACGAGAACAAGATCGTCGGTCTCACCTTCATGATCGATAAGGGCGAGAAGGTGAAGTTCGGTCAAATCAAGGTGATCGGCAACCACACGACGCGCGACAAGGTGATCCGCCGCGAGCTGCGCATTTACGAAGGCGAACAATATTCGTCGAGCCAGCTCAAGCGCTCCAAAACCCGCGTGACGCGGCTCGGTTACTTTGAGACGGTCGAGTTCAACACCTCGCGCGGCATCGACGATCGCACGATGGATGTGGTGATCGAGGTCAAAGAAAAGCCAACGGGCGCCTTCAATGTGGGCGCAGGCTTCAGTTCCGTCGAAGGTCTGGTGGGTCAGGCGTCGATTTCCAAAGAGAACCTGTTCGGCCGCGGGCAGAGCGTCGGCATTCAGGCGCAGTTATCCAAGCTGCACGCCATGGCGAACCTGCGGTTTGCGGACGATTACTTCCTCGACAGCGAGGTGCGCTTCTCCACCAACCTCTATCGCTACGAGATCATCAACCCTTACTTCACGCGCAACAGCATCGGCGGCGACTTAACGCTCGGTTATCCGCTCACCGACGAATGGAGCGTCGCGGGCACATACACGCTCGAGCATGTCAGCGTCGAGGAAGGCGGCTATGCGGGCCGCTCGACCATGATGATCTCCAACCTCTTCAGCAACGGTTTCACCTCAAGCGTGCGCGGATCGCTCTATTACGACTCGCGCGACAACCGTTTGTTCCCCTCCTCCGGCATGTTCGCTTCGGGATCCGTCGAATGGGCCGACCGCCTGCTCGGGAGCGACAACGAATTCATCCGCTACCGCCTGCGCGATCGCCATTACTTTTCCCTCGGTCACCACATGGTCCTCAAGTTCAACGGGGATTGGGGACTCATCACCACCAGCGATCCCGACGGCATCCCCATTTACGAGCGCTTCTTCATCGGGGGGCCGCTTTCGGTGCGCGGATTTGAGCGCGCTTCCCTTGGACCTTCCCTTTGGGTGCCCGACAGCTCCCGTCCGGACGCCGGGACTTCCAAATACACGATCGGCGGCACCGAGCAGCTGTTCTTCAACGCCGAATTCGAGTATCCGATCTTCCAGGAAGTGGGCGTCAGAGGCGTCTTTTTTGCAGATTACGGGAATGCTTTCGAGCGCTCCGACGCTTTTCTCGACAAGATCGGTTCGATGCGGCCCTCCTGGGGCTTTGGTTTCCGCTGGTTTTCGCCCATCGGGCCGTTACGCTTCGAGTTTGGATTCCCATTCGCGCCCAAAGAGGGCGAGGATAACTCGGTTTTTGAATTTTCAATCGGCAATTTCTTTTAGGAGGCCACCATGCGCCGTACGTACAGTCTGTTGTTGTTCGCTTTCATGATGCTTTTTGGGGTTTACGCCCGGGCTGAGGCCAAACTGGCCTACGTGGATCTGCAGCGCGCGCTGCTCGAAGTGGAGGATGGCAAGAAAGCCAAGGCCAAACTGGAGAAGCTGAAGAACGATCGCCAGAAGAAACTGGATGCGGAGCAGGAATCGGTCAAGAAGCTTCAGCAGGATTTCGAGACGCAGAAGTCGTTCATGACCGACGAAGTGCGCGCCCAGAAGACGGCGGAGTTCCAGGAGAAGTTCCAGCAGCTGCAGATGACCTACGCGAACCTGCAAAAGGAGCTCGTCACTGAAGAAGCCAAGGTGACCCGCGAGATCTTCAACCGCATGGGCAAGATCCTCGAGACGATGGGCAAGACCAACGGCTACACGATGATCCTCGAAAAGACGGAATCCTCGATCCTTTGGGCCGAGCAGAGCCTCGATCTCACGAACGAGCTGATCCGCCGCTACAACGCCGGTGAAGGCAAGTAAGAATTAAGCCCCCGCGCGTTCAGAACGGCTTTCTCCCAGCGGAGAAGGCCGTTTTTTTTACCCCGATCGGGGATTTTTCAGCGCGAAACCCCGATCCCCCGACGCCGCCTGCCCGTTTTCACATCAAAAACGCCCCTCGCTCAGCCTTGCTTCTCCTTTGCAGCCAGTTTTTCCTTCGTGGTCTGGTCGATGATCGCCTGTGCTGCGGCTTTTGCGGCCTCTTCAGCGGCGGCTTTCTTCTTTGCACGGCTGATTCGGGCCTGGGCCTGGGTGCGGAAGCTCCGGATCGCCTGGTTCAGCATGGGGATCACCTCGGCGATATTCTCGTGATCGTGCGAAAACACCTCGAGGGACTGCGCGAGCGCCCGCCACGCCTGGCGATATGTCTTTGAAATCTGCGTGAGCGTCGGTTTTTTGTTCGCGCTCATGCGCATCTCTTCGCGTTCAGCTGCAAGTTTCGTGAATTGCTGGAGAGCCCGCTGCAGTTCCAGAATAAAAACCTGCACGCCAGCCTTATCCCGCGTGGCCAGAGGCACCTGATTCAGCTGGTTGCAGAGCTTGATCAGCTCGATGAACCCGTCTTTTTTGCCTTTGGAGGTGTTGTGCGGGCTCTGGGATACGATTTTGCCCACTTTTTCGGCCGCATCCCGCACGATCAGATCGGGATGATAACCGCTCGCCTTGATTTGCGCCTTCAGTCCCAGCCAGTTTTGGTCGAGCGCCTGATACACCTGCGTCAGGGTGGGCATTTCAATCTTCGGCTGACTCGCAATTTCGTGGAAGAGCACCGCCGCATCTTTGTATTGGGCATAAAGATCGCCGGTGTTGCACCCGTATTTTTCGAGAAAATAGATCAGCCGATCGTTTAAGCAATGTTCTTCGACCTGATTGAGGATGTTGAAGGGGATGGTATCGATTTTGAGCATCATTTTGGGGAGACTCCCTGGGTGAATATATTGAAAAATGGGTCAAACGACTGTGCCTCAGCGATGTATGGCGCGTTTGAGATCGAAAATCCAGCAGAAAAATGCGCCGGGAAGCCATTCACAGATTGAAAAAATCGATCGCCCGGCGATCGATGGCCGTTTTTGAGCGAAACTGAAACAGAAAGATACAGATCAGATCGTTGATGAGCGAAAAAGAGACATGAAAGACGGTGATCGGGCTCAGTCAGCTGAAAAATTGGAGATCAGGCGAGTTCAAAAGCGGATTTCTGGCCGAAAAACGAGATTCCAAGATGGGCGGATGCGGTTTTCTGGCCGAAAACTAGCCGACGGGGCAGGGCGGAGGCCGATTTTTTGAGCGAAACCGATACAATTCGGCGCTCAGATCGGATTTTCAGCCGAAAAACGAGGGATCACACCTGTGGATGCGGTTTTTTTGAACGAAAAAGCGCCGATCAGGGTGCCTTCATGTCCGATTCACCGCTGTCTTCTGGGTTCTCGCTCACTTTGGCCTTCACGACGATCACCGACGGATCATCGATGTCGCGATCGCGCGCCGTTTTAGACTGGATGATCGAACTCTTCAGGGGATTTTGGGGGATGAATCGGCTTAAAAAGGGACGACAGGGCTTGATGAGGAGGAGATATCCGAGGGCGTCTGAGGCGAAGCCCGGAAACAAAAAAAGCGCTCCCGCGATGAAAAAGAGCAACGCTTCTTTGGGAAGCTGACTCACATCGCGAAAAGCGCTCGATCCGCGCAGCGCGTGGGCCCCCAGCTTCTTGCAAAGCCAGAGTCCTGCACCGCAACTGCAAAGGAGAAGAAAAATCGTGTCGCCCGTTCCGAGATGCGCCGCAATTTTGGAACCGATCCAATATTCGGCAACCCCCAGAAGCAGGGCGAGCAGCGAGAGCGGTCCGCACACAGGCGGGCAGTTTAACGCTTGGAGAACTGGAAACGCTTGCGGGCGCCCGGACGACCGTACTTCTTACGTTCGACTTCACGGGCATCACGGGTCACGAAGCCGGCCTTCTTCAGGACGCCGCGGAACTCAGGGTTGTATTCCATGAGCGCGCGGGTCAGACCGAGACGGACAGCGCCCGCCTGGCCGGTGGATCCACCGCCGCAAACGTTGACGAGCACGTCAAACTGGCTGGTGGTTTCGGTCAACTCGAAGGGCTGCAGGATCTGCATGCGGCTGATCGGTTGAGGGAAGTAGTTCTCGAAGTCGCGCCCGTTCACCTTGATGATGCCGGTGCCGGGACGCAGGTAGATGCGCGCGATTGCGGCCTTACGACGGCCGGTAGCGGTCCACTGTTGGGGCTGCTGGAACATATAAACCTCTTTTTCTCTGTACGCGCTCGGCTTTTTACCGATTTGAACCTTCTTCAGCGAAGGTGATTGTCAACTGCGCGCGTCCAGGTAGGTACGTTGAACTCTACAGAACGTGAACCGACCGTCAGACCGGCTTAACCAACATCGAATCGATGGCCAGAACTTCGGGCTTCTGAGCCTCGTGGGGATGCTCGGCACCCTGATAAATCTTGAGCTTGCTCAGCTGAGCGCGGCCCAGAGGACCGGCAGGGAGCATGCCCTTGACCGCCAGACGCAAAATCTCGCCGGGGTGACGGATTTCCATCTTGGCAGCGTTGAACTTCTTGAGTTCGCCGACGTAACCGGTGTGATGGTAGTACATCTTGTTCTCCATCTTCTTGCCGGTGAGGCGAACTTTGTCGGCGTTGATCACGATGACGAAATCGCCGTCATCGATGTGAGGGGTGTAAGACGGCTTGTGCTTGCCGCGCAGAATGTACGCGATGCGAGCAGCCGCCCGGCCCAGATTCTTGTCAGCGAGATCGACGACCCACCATTTACGGTTGGCGATCGCCTCGGCGACGGTAGTGGAGCGCGTGCGCATCATAAAAGACCTCGTCCATAAAAAAAGGGCCCTCAGATGAGGGTCGGACCGGTGGACCTGACGATTCCACCTCAAAAGCGGGAGCGGGTTGTATACGCATTGCGCCCTAAGATCAAGCTGATTCAATGCGAAGCGTTGCAAAATCGCTTTTTTTGAGGGGCGCCATGCGCGCTGGGCTAGCGTTACAAAGGCGATAGGTTTACGATAGGCGTTATGAGTGCATTAAAACGACGTTACTTTCGCTTCGATCTCCGCAAGGCAATGTTTATATTGCCGAATCTCCTTACCGTCAGCTCCATCTTCTGTGGATTTTATGCGGTCGTCGCCTCATCCCAGACGGGTGATGCGCGTCACAATGCGCTGATCGGAGCCTGTGCGGCGATCTTCTTTGCCATGGTCTGCGATTCGATGGACGGGCGCGTAGCCCGCCTGACGCGGACCCAGAGCGAGTTTGGCGTTCAGATGGATTCCCTGGCCGACGTCATCTCGTTTGGCGTCGCCCCCGCCGTGATCGCGTGGCATTTCGGGCTTTCAGCCTTTGGCACCTGGGGCCTGTTCGCCTGCGCATTTTACGCCATTTGCGGTGCGATCCGTCTCGCGCGGTTCAACGTGATGGCGGCGGTCAGCCACGGACCGAGCCCGTTCTTCGTGGGATTGCCGATTCCCGGTGGTGCAGGCCTGCTGACGGCGCTGATCCTGGCGGCGCTGCAGAAGCCCGAAGAGTTCCATTTGACGGCGCAGATGTGGTGGGCACCCATTGTCGTCTGCGCGGTGGGGCTCCTCATGGTGTCGACGCTGCCGTTCCGCACCTTCAAAGCCACGCGCGCGAAGGTGATGCTGCTCATCGCATTGGGCACGCTCGCCGTGGGCTGCGTGATCGCTTACCTCGTCTATCCTTCGTTTGCGCTCGTGGTGCTGATGTTCGCTTACCTGGGGCTCGGGCTTTTCGAGGGCGCCTGGCGTCTGGTGCACAGGAAGCGCGTCGCAGGCGGTGCAGAGGGCGGATCCGACGTCACCGAAGCGGCAGCCGACGAAGAAGATGTGTTTGCAGAAGAGGTCAATCAACCCCTCGATACCAACGGGCCTCTCGAGCTCGACGCAGAAGAGGATCTCCTCGACTGACCTGCCTGGTTTCTTTTTTCATTCCATACAGTGAGGCATTCATGGCCACTTTATCAGAGATTCTGCTCTCGGACGAGGCGCGTCCGGGAACGGTGGACGCTTGCGAGCGTTTGGTCAACGAAGAAGTCGCAAGCAAGACGGGACTCACGGGACTCGCGATCAAGGCGGGCTTCAAGACGGTGGTCGCGTTTAAGAAGACGATCATTCACGAGGCGTGCGATGCGCTGGTGGACGAGTTTGTTGAGAAGCTCGAAGACTACTATGCGCAGCATCTGACGCGCGAAGGAGAGGATCTGAAGGCGGCGATGGTGAAGGATGCGGAGATGCTGGCGGACACGCTGTTAAAGGTGACCGATGCCCGCGCGGAGCGCAATAAGAACAAATTGCTGGTGGGCGCTTACCGCAAGCTCAGGCCGCTCGGTCAGAAGCAGGTGGTGGCCGCGATGCCGCGCATTGCAGACATGTTGATCGGGCGCGGGGCGTAGGTTTCGCGCGATCAGGACGGCGGCTGCCGGGGGCAGGTCGGTCGCCGTCAGCAGCTGTCCTCAGGCTCCCGCAAGGCGGTGGAGTAAAAGAGAGGACGATGATGGGCTTAGAGGGATGGCAATGGTTTGGCGCGTTCGGCGTCGATGAGGCGCTGTGTCGCGATGCCTTGGGATGTGCGCTCAGTCGGGGAGCGGATTTTGCGGAGCTCTTCTTCGAGCACAGCATTCAAAACGCGCTCGGTCTAGAGGATGGGGCGGTCAACCGCGCCGCGAGTTCGGTGTCGCTCGGCGTGGGGGTGCGCGCGGTCTTCGGGGATCAGACGGGATACGCGTTTACGGCGGATTTGAGCCGGGATGCGGTGCTCGGCGCCGCCCGATCGGCCGCATTGATTGCAGAGGGATCCGCAAAGATGCCCCCCCTGGCGTTTGTTTCGCGCAAGTTGCAGAACTTTTATCCCGTGGATCGCGCCTGGAGCGAGGTGCCGGTGTCGGAGCAGATGCCCCTGCTGAGCCGCCTGGAGGCGGTGGCGATGGGGTACGATCCGCGCATCGTGAAGACGCGGGCGAGTTTTTCGACGGGCGAGCAGCGCGTGATGGTGGTCGATTCCGAGGGGCATGTGGCGTACGACCTGAGGCCCATGACCCGCGCGATGGTGGGATGCACGGCGGAGCAGGGCGGGCGTCGCGAGAGCTATACCGCAAACATCGCGAGTCGCCAGGGGGTGGCGTTTTTGAGCGATGCGCGTCTGGTCGGGTTAGCCGAGAAGGCGGCGAAGCGCACGCTGTTTTTGTTCGATGCGAGCCCTGCGCCCGCAGGCGTGATGCCCATCGTGCTCGGCGCGGGCGCCTCGGGGATCCTTTTGCACGAGGCGATCGGTCACGGAATGGAGGCGGACTTTAACCGCAAGGGAGTTTCGGTCTACGCCGACAAGATGGATCAGCGCATCGCGCCGCCTGGAGTCACCATCGTGGACGACGGCACGTGGATTTCGGGGCGGGGATCCATCAACTGCGACGATGAGGGTGTGGAATCCCAGCGCACGGTATTGGTCGAAGACGGCATCCTGCGGTCCTACATGCACGACAAGATCTCAGCCCGGCATTACGGGGTGAAGCCTACGGGCAACGGGAGGCGCGAGTCGTTCAGGGATCCCCCTCTTCCGCGCATGCGCAACACGCTCCTTTTGAACGGTCCCTGCTCCCCCGAAGACATCATCCGTTCCGTCGATAAAGGGATCTATGCGGAATCGTTCTTAAACGGGCAGGTCATGATCGGCGCAGGGGACTTCACGTTCTACATCAAGACCGGCTACATGATAGAGGGCGGGCGGCTGACGAGGCCCATCAAGGACACCAACATCATCGGCAATGGTCCCGAGGTGTTAAAGCAGACCGACATGGTGGGCAACGACTTTCAGTTTGACGAAGGTGGATGGACTTGCGGCAAAGACGGGCAGTCGGTTCCGGTCTCGCTCGGTATGCCCACGGTACGCGTCGCTCAGATGACTGTGGGTGGCGTAGGAGGTGCAGCATGAAGCAGGTGGTGGATTCTTCGGTTCGGGAAGCGGTGGAGCAGGCGGTCGCGCTGGCTTTGAAGCATGGGGTTTCGGGCGTATCGGCGAGCTTTGGCCGAAACCGCGGGATCTCTGTGGAATGGAGGGACGGCAGGCTCGATCGCGTTGAGGACAGCACGGAGCGCGGGGTGGCCCTGGGGTTGTATGTGGCGGATCGCTACAGCGGGCATTCGACGTCGGATCTGCGTCCCGAGGCGCTCGATCGGTTCGTGGCCGACGCGGTGGCCCGCACGCGGCTGCTCGAAGTCGATCCCTACCGGCAGCTGACGGATCCTGCGCTCTATCAGGGTCGGGCCGAGATCGATCTCGATCTTTACGACGCGGCGTTTGAACAGCGCGAAGCCACCGCAAGGCGCGAGGAGGCTCAGGCTCTGGAAGAAGCGGTGCGACAGGAGGCGTCGGATCTCGACATCATCTCGGTCACCGCAAGCGTGGGCGATCAGGTTTCGGAGGGCATGCAGATCCGCTCGAACGGCTTTGAGGGCGAATCGCTTCAGACCGGATTCAGCCGCTGGATCTCGATGACCATCAAAGACGCCCAGGGCAGAAAGCTCGTGGGATCCGATGGTTCGACCCGCTGCCATCTGAGCGATCTCAAGAGCATCGGTGCGATCGCCAGGCGGGCGGCCGAGCGCGCGCGAAACCAGCGCGATGCGGTGCATATCCCCACAGGTCAATACCGCGTGATCGTCGAGAACCGGGTGATGCCGCAGCTGTTAAACCCTCTGCTTTCGCCCCTGTCGGGGAGTACGTTGCAGCAGAAGCACAGCTTATGGCTCGATCGCGTGGGTACAAAGATCGCATCCCCGCTCCTGACCCTCTACGACAACCCCCATATCCCGCGTGGACTCGGGGCCTCGCTATGGGACAGCGATGGTATCGCCACGAAGCGCCGTCCGCTGATCATCGAGGGCGTGCTGCAAACGTACCTGATCGATCAGTATTACGCCCGCAAGATGGGCGTCCAGCCTACGGGTGAAGACTTGGGCGATCTCGAATGGACGCTCGGTGAGGGCGATGTGAATCACCTCGCAGCCGCCATCGGCGATGGTTTGCTGATCAACCGATTCCTCGGCGGCAACTCCAATCCCACCACCGGCGAGATCAGCAAAGGCTGCGCCGGCCACGTGGTGCGGAACGGCCGCATCTGCGAACCCTTCGTGGAAGCGAACTTTGCCGATAACCTGGAGCATCTCTTCGAACGCCTCACCCTGCTAGGCGCCGACGCCGAACCCGAAGGCACCGCCCATTGCCCCAGCTGCGTCTTCGACGCCGTCCAGGTCAGCGGCCATTAAACAATCCCCGCTCCGCTCCCGAAAAAGATCTCCCATAAATTCCCCATAACACCTTCCTTTCAACCCAGCCTCGAGAGAACCAAGCCGTCCCCGCAGCTGTTGGGGGCATCCGTGAAGCGGATGAAGGAAGGGGAGCTGCTTTGCAAAGTGGGTTCTCGATGGGGAGAAAACGCCACAACACCTTCCTTTCAACCAAGCCGCGAGAGAACCAAGCCGTCCCCGCAGCTGTTGGTGGCATCTTCGAAGCGCGTGACGGAAGGGGAGCCGCTTTGCAAGGTCAGTTCTCGAGCATGAAAAATCGGTGAATCTCGTTCCTTTTAACCAAGTCGCGAGAGAACCAAGCCGTCCCCGCAGCTGTTGATGGCATCCTCGGAGCGGATGGCGGAAGGGGAGCTGCTTTGCAAAGTGGGTTCTCGATCGCGAGAAAACGCCGCAACTCGTTGTATTCTTCCCACCCAGCAGCCTCATTTTGATTGACAAGTCCCCTTCCATCTCGTCTGCGGCGAGCTGCCAACACCTACGGGGACGGCTTGAGCCACGTTTTCTGACCGGGAGATCCTGATAAATTGGAGATGACGTTGAATGAGCATCGCTCGAAATCCACACAACTCGTTCATTTCAATCAGGCTGTGTTGACGACAAGCCTTCCTCGCAGGTGAAGTCGGCATCCGCAGCGCGGATGACGGAAGGGGATTTGCTTCACAAAGTTGGTTCTAGATGGGGGCAATTCCCACAACTCGTTGTATTCTTCCCCATAAGCAGCCTCGCTTTAACGAGGGCGTCCTATTCCGTCTCGCCTGCGGCGAGCTGCCAACAGCAGCGGGGACGGATTGAGCTGCATTTCATGGCCGGGAGATCCTGAATCGTTGGGGCATTCATCAAACTCAAATCTTCAGGATTCTCCATCTCCAACAAATTTCAACCCAGCCGCGAGAGAACCAAGCCGTCCCCGCAGCTGTTGGTGGCACGCGCGAAGCGCGTGACGAAAGGGGAGCCGCTTAACAACGTCAGTCATCGATCAGGAAAGATCACCACCATCTCCCATCTCCTCAGACCTCGCCTCATCTCCATTTACCACCCCCTGGCGTTCGCGCGCGGTTTTGTTGTATCCATGGCCCCATCCACTGTGGTTTTACGGGGAGGGATCTGATGCGGTTTCCACCATTGGTTTGCGGGCGCATGGTGAAGCGGTACAAGCGGTTTCTGGTCGACGTCGATCTCTTTGGGGAGATCGTGACGGCGCATTGCCCGAACAGCGGATCGATGAGGAACTGCATCGAGGAGGGGGGGCGCGTTTGGCTCTCGAAGAGCGATTCACCGAGGCGAAAGCTCGCCTATACGCTCGAGATGCACGAGGTGGGTGGCGTCAGAATCCTGCTCAACACGCAGCGGCCCAATGCGATCATCACCGAGGGGCTGAGCCTGGGGTGCTTTGAGCCGTTGGCGATGTATCGTGATCTCAGGCGCGAGGTGCCTTACGGCGATCATTCGCGGGTCGACGTGCTGCTTACGGGTGACGGGCTGCCGGATTGCTACGTCGAGATCAAGAGCGCGACCATGGGCGTTGGCGATGAGGTGACGAGGTTTCCGGATGCGGTCACAGAACGGGGCACCAAACATCTGATGGAACTCGCGCGCCGCGCTGAAGCGGGCGATCGGGCGGTGCTCCTCTTTGCCGCAAGCCGTGAAGATTCGCGGGTGGTCGCCCTGGCCCAATCGATCGATCCGCGGTATGCGGAGGCCCTGATCGAGGCCCGGTCGAGGGGCGTTGAGGTTTACGCGGTGCTGATCGAGCTCTCGGAGACCGAGGCGCGCATGGGTCAGGCGATCCCCTTCAGCGCCGATCTCTGATTCATGGTGATCGAAGGGCGGTCGCCTTCAAAAGAAAGACTCTGCAAGGGTGATTCGCTTGTACAAAAGTTCTTTGAAATCACCAGCCTTTTTTCCTTTGGTGCGCCTTCTGTCCCATCGAAGTTTCGATGCAGGCGGAATCTTTGAGCCTTGTGGACGGGAAAATCACCAGTCCCTGTTCCTTTGATGCGACTTTTGTCCCATCGAAGTTTCGATGCAGGCGGAATCTTTGGGATCTGATGCCCAGAGATTCAACAGATCGCCTTCAGAGGGCGCAATCCGGATGTTGCAAAAGCACCGGTTGCATCGGCCGCATCGGATATCGAATGCCTTCAAAGCACCACCCTCCGCTCTGCAGGAGTAACTTCACTGCCACAGGATCACCACGATGTGGTGATCGCCTCCGGATGCAGATACAGACGGTGACCGCAATGCGCGGAATGCGTGGGACTCCACTGCGGGCAAAGCACCACCCGATGATTAAAAGTTGACATCGGACATCAAAGAAGGGGTGAGCTCATGGTGATCGCGTTGCACTCTGTAATCAAAAAATGGGCAGGGCATGTTCCAGCGCCTTAACTTCAGTTCCTCGAAGAGACCATCACCTGGTGAATCCGGGTCTTTGAACCCGCTTTGAGGCACCATCATGCGGTGCTCTGTGATACAAAGTCACGCAGAAGATCTGCGATCCACTCGCTTCACAACAGACACAGCCTGAATGCATTCAGCAGGCAGGGATGATTTTGCGGGAGGGGAGCGGTTTTAAAGGAGGGCAGGCGAGTGATGCGGCGGGATTTGGATGCGCGCTCAGGCGTTGGGATCGCCTGCGGGCAGGGGAGCGGGCTCTGCGGAGGCATCGCCCGGAGCTGCGTTGTCGTCTGCGATCTCTCCAAAATCGCTCTCGATCTCTTTGCCCGAGGTGGGATCGATGTCGACGTTTTTATGCTTGCGCTTGCGCTGGTTGGCGATCAGCTTGCATTGGTTCTCGAGGGGCGCGATCAGCTGGTGCAGCAGGGGCGGATCGTCCATCGCGTAGAGGCCCACGCAGAGGCAATAGACCGCCTGCAGGTAGCGGTTCGCGTTGTTTAAGGCGCCGGTGACCTGGGCAAAAGTGATGTTCTCCTTTGCGGGCGTGGGGGTGATGAAGCCGGTGCGGATCGCTTCGAGGCGCTCGCGCATGTCGTGCATGGGGAGGATGCCCCATTCATCGAAGATATCGCCGTCCATCTTCTGGAGCGTGCGGTCGATCCAGGCGAGTTCGTCGCCGTAGGTCTTGTGCACGACCTCCGAGAGGCCTTTGGGGAACAGCTGATCGATCACCTTTTGGGCCGCCACCCCCATGAGCTGGCCCTGAAAAGCTGCGGCCAGGCTCTTGGCGATGTCGAAACATTGCCTGCACCATTGCGAGAGCTGCTGATCGAGGGTTGCGTAGGAGCTGTTCGCCTTGCTCGGTTTTTGCCGGTAGGCCTGGCTCATGTCGTATGCGCGGTTGGCGGCGACGTAGGCGGCCTTGAGCAGGCTGTTTAAGCGGGGGGAGTCGATCTTCGAGGCGATTTCGCGCTGCTGGGTGATCGTGTAGAGCAGACGCCCGGGGAGCATCTTGTAGATCTTTAAGTACTGGGTCCAGTTGGCCATGGGGGTGATCCTTTGCAGAATGACTGCGATCATTTCTCCAGAGTTTGTTGCTTTCGTCAAGCCCAATGCTCAAAAAAATGGAGAGAAGGCGTGCAGGGGAGGGATCAGGGTTTGCGCGATGCCCCACGGGGAGCGGATTTTGGGGGTATCAAACCTGCGCAAAAAAAATGAGGAGGGCCGCTTTTTTGAGATCCGATCGGCGCGAAAGGCGGGCGCCCTTCTGACCGCGAGCGCTCTGTATCAGCCCGTTTAAGCGCCCCGGGCGATCCTTTGGGCTGCAGCCTGGACCGCATTCTGCAGGAGGCAGGTGATCGTCATGGGACCTACGCCTCCGGGGACGGGCGTGATGGCGGCAGCCCGCTTTGAGACCGCCTCAAAATCCACATCCCCCGTGAGTCCGCCGCCGGGCAGGGGCGAAATCCCCACGTCGATGACGACCGCGCCGGGTTTGACCCAGTCGCCCTGCACCAGATGGGGGTGCCCCGTGGCCGAGACGATCAGATCCGCGCAACGGGTCTCGGCGGCTACGTCTTTCGTCTTGGAATGGCAAACCGTCACCGTCGCGTTCGCCTGCATGAGCAACTGCGACAAAGGCCGCCCCACGAGCTCACTGCGGCCGATGATCACCGCCCGCGCGCCGCTCAGGGTGAGGCCGCTCAGCCCGATGAGCTTCATGCAACCCTGAGGTGTGCAGGGAATGAAGCGCGGCAACCCCTGCAAAAGCAGCCCCTGGTTTTCGGGATGCAGGCCGTCCACATCCTTCCACGGGTCGATCAGCGAAAGCAGCGCCCTTCGATCTTCGAGCGAGAACCGGGCGGGCAGGGGCAGCTGCAACAAAATCCCGTCGGTTTCGGGATCGTCGTTCAATCTGCGGATCGCCGCTGCGAGCTCGTCAAAGGTGACCTCAGGCGGAAAGCAGAGCGTCTGGGACTCGATCCCCACCTGGCGGCAGGCGCGGGTCTTGTTTCTCACGTAGACTTTGCTGGCCGGGTTGTCGCCGGCGAGGATCATCTTGAGCCCCGCCTTGCGCGGTAAGGCTTTGGCCTGAATCGCTATATCTGCGCGCACCCTCTCGGCGAGCGCGCGTCCATCTAAAATTGTTGCGGTCATCGCTTCTCCTTTGCAGAGCCGGGGCGGCGCTGGATACAGCCACCAGGCCTCCGGGTCAACGGCTGTGATGTTACGCATTAAAGCAGCCGTCCCTGGTGCCTGACGGGCGATGGGCCGGGCTCAAATCCGAAGATCGGGTTCTTTGACTGCGGATCCTTTGTGAAAAAAGCAACGGGAAGGGTTCAGTTTGCAGGACTCTAGCGGTTTCTGGCCAGCAGTACGCCCTGAGCGGAGGGCAGGATCGAAGGTCGCAATCCCTGCGCCTTGACGAATCGGCGGAGCTCCGGTGACTGAAAAGCATGGGTACAAAGCAAAATCCCCTGAGGCGAGAGGGCGCTCACCGCAAACATGAGGCGCTGGGGGATCGATTCGGGTAATACGCCCGCAACGATCAGCAGATCGATCGCGTCGGGCACGCTCCCCGGAGAGATCGCCCGGATCGGCAGCGAGAGATCGCGCATCGCGGTGATCCAGGGCGCCTGGTCGACGAGCACGATCCCCTCTTTGACGCGACAAGCCTCCGCTGCGTATGCGGCGATGAGCCCCGACTCCGGACCCAGCACGAGCACGCGCCTGCTCGCCTCTGCAGCGCAAAGATGGTGAACGAACACGCAGAGTTCCACGCTTGAAGCCAGCGCCTTGGACGTAAAGGGCCCTTCCTGGTTCGGCTTCGTAAAGCTCCAGCCCAAGAGATCGCCCTGCCCGTTTTCGGTATGAAGCCCGAGCAATCCGAGCAGATCGCGGGCACGGGGAATCCCGCTCGCTTTAAATCCGGGCATCGTGGGCCCCAGACGCCGCAAATACGCGTCGCGCAAAGAGGCCCTGCAGGTTTCCTGCCGCTGCTCCAGCACCAGACGCGCCTTCTGCCCTAACTCCGCCGCGCGATCCGGATCCAAAACGATCGACTGCCATGCTTTCGCGCATTCATCGGGATCGCGATCGCAGATCTGGTAGCCCCGCGCCGCCTCTTCATCGCCGCCACCCACCAGCAGGCAGGGGATCCCGTGGGATGCAGCCCGCTGAAACCACCGCTCATCGGTCTCAAAGAGGATGCAGAGCAGCGCGCGATCCGCGATCGCCCGTTCAAAGCGCACATCGTCGTCGAGCAAAACCGTCGCCTTGCGCAGCTTTTTGGGGAGTTCATTGCGAAGCGCGGCATCCAGACTGTCGGCCCGCGCGATGGCGAGATGCATCCCGGGCACCGCTTCGAGCGTCTTTCGGGCCATCCTCCAGAAATGCGCGTGGTCGCGGTCGCGATCGGGGCAGAGCACAAAGGTGACCAGCTCACCCTCACCGAGCAGCGCGTCCATCTCGTCGTCGGCCTGAAGAGAAGGCACCGGTGCAGGCTCGCTCTGCGGGGCAAACCAAAGCAGCTCGTCGGGCGAAACCTGGCGCACAAAAGGCGTCGGCACCCGCTGATCGAACGGTCCCGACACCACCCGACCGAGCTCCGAATCGCGCCATGCGTTGCCTTCCTCGCCATAGAGATGCACCAGATCAAAGTCCGCCGCGAGCGCGCAGAGACCCGCCCCCGTCACGATCAGCCGCGGCTGCGTCCCCGGCTCCGCTTCAAGCCACGCCCGCTGCCCGATGAGCGCCACCTGACCCGTCACGCGATCCCCCAGCAAAGGCGTGCTCGCCTCCGCCGCCAGTACAAACTGCGCGTCGGCCGTCGCATGGAGTATCCGCGCCTCAGGTTCACCCGGACAAACGAAGGGCTGCTCTTCAAATTCGGGGCGATCAGCGTTGCCGCGTCCCTGCCAGAGGGTGAGCCCGCCGAGCTTCATGCCGTCGGATCCGTTGCCCTCGAAGCCTACGGTCAGGTTGACCCCGCGCAGATCGACCGCATTGCGGTTTCCGGCCTCCGTCAGCAGCACCATATCGGCCGCGAGCCCGTTTTTCGTTCCGATCGCATATTCGAGCCCCACCGCCTGCAGCAGCTTTTTTTGATCTGCAGAGCATTGGGGGGAAAGGATCAGCCTGCCCGTGCAGGTCAGCCGCAGCGCTTCACCCGCAAAGAGCGCTGGCAGCAGGAGTTCCCGATCGGGCGCAGATGACCCGCAGACGTAGATGCTGTCGGGCCTCGCCATGCGCACGATCGCGCTCAGGGTTGAAAGGGCCTCAAACGTGGGCTCCAGATTCCACTCATGCTGCGGAAGCAGGGGCGCTGCGAGCCGCAAATCGACCACCCCCTCGGTCTCCGCTCCCTTTGCAGCCGCCCGCAATCCGAGCAGGGCGTAGAGATCGCGCGGGTAACGTCGCGCCGATCGCACGTGACTGAAGGTTGAGCCCGCGCCGCAACGCCTGTAAATCTCGATGGTGTCCGACACGCCTTTCGCCAGACATTCGTCGAGGGCCCGCCGACCGCGCTCCCCGAGATCGCTGCGCAGCGCCGGTTTCGCGCAGAGCTCTTCCACCGCCAGAGCGATGCCCTCCTCCGTCGCCGGACAGCGTACCCCGCCTTCGCGATCGAGATCGTCGATGCGCTGCGCACTGCTCGCGACGAAGGGGATCGATGCCGCCATCGCAAACTGCTGCGCTGACGAGACCCCCATCGCTTCGCGCTCCACCACCAGCAGGATCCCCTCCTGCACGCCCGAGATCAGATCCAGCCAGTCGATGGCCTGTACGCAATGCACCTGGGATCGCACCTCGTCCGGGAGATCCTCGATCATCGACCAGTCGATGTCGTCGGCCTGCTCCACATAGAGCGGGATCGCCTGCGCCTGTTCGATGCGAAGGACCGCATTCCAGAAGAGCGCGCGATCCACGCGGTGCGCCGAACCCGCCCGGAGCAGTACCGGCTGCTTCTGTGGCTCCTCCGGATCGAGGATTCGCTCCGGCCATTGCAAGTGATCGACCGCGAGCGGGAAGGGGATCGCCTCCTCCAGCTGGGGGCAAAGTCGCGCCGAAACCGCAAACACCCTCACCGCCGGCAGATCGTCCAGATCCGTCGCCCCGTGCACCGTGATGACTCTGGGCGCAGGCAGCCGCTCGTACCAAAGGGCCGCTGCGGGATCCGAGGCATCGCCCTGCACGTGAATGTGAATGAGGGGGTACTGCGCCGCCAGCGCAGGCAGCTGATCGAGGGTCGCCAGGTAGGATCGCGCCCCAAACCGCTCGAGCTCCGCCAGCACCCGGGGTTCGATCCCGTCGGCATCGGTCCAGGCGATGTCGCAGGAGACGCCGCTTCGCCACAATGCGCGCACCACCGCGCAAACATGACCCACAACCCCCGCCACATCGAGCGGCGAATCGCGGTCGATGGGCCCTACAATATGCAGGATGCGCTTCACGGATCCTCCGACTCGGAGCTGCCGAGCAGGAACTCAACCGCCTGCTCGTTAACGATGCGCGCGTTTTCGAGGCACCAGACCACCGCCACATCCATCGGTGCCTCTACTTTTAAGCTGCAGCGCCCCTCTTCAGGGATGACCACCGACCGCCTCTGTGAAGGACAATTCGAAGTCAACCGGCCAAAGCGGGCGATCACGCCCGATCGACTGTCCTCCACCGAAACCTTCGCGCTTGTGGGATGCTCTGTGCGATCGAGGCGAACGAACAGATCGAACCGCTTGCCTGCGGGTCCTTCGATCTCGATCTCGACCGTGCCCAGGGTGCTGAGCAATGCGCCTAACCGGCGACCCGCAGCCATCACGGTTCCGCCGCCTGCGCGATTCCCCGAAACCGCAACCGTAGCGCCTTCGCCCAGACCAAAGGCGTGCAGACTCAAGGCGACGGGCGGCGTCTGAGCGACCAGCAACCCTCGCGGCATCGGCAGGGTGAGGCAATCCATCCCCGCGCGCACGAACGCTTCACGAAGGCTCTGTATCCCGTACTCTTCCGGACGCCGCTGAACCGCGCATAACAGCGCCCCCGCAGCGCCCCGGGCTTCCCACGGACGGTAATCGTGGAAGGTTCCGCGCCGATCGCTCGAGAGACAAATGAGGCCCGCGCAGTCCTGCGGCACCTCTTCCAAATCCGCAACCTTCTCGATCAGCTCCTCGAGCTCCAACCGAAACAGCGCCGAATCAAGCTCCGGCAGTCCATCGGGATCCATCATCAGGATCACGCGCCCCATCCCGTTCAGCCGCACAGCTTCTGCAACGGTGAGCGGCAACAAGGGCTCGTTGGCCTGAACCAGACAGATCTCGGGCCGGGCAGCGCGCACCAGGCTTGAGACGAGATCCAATGCCTCCTGCTGCGGCGCACTCGGGGCCGCGAGAGACCAGTGACCCGCTTTCGGATGCTGCGGTGCGTCGGATTCGCCCCCCACATGTAACCCCAAAACCGCAGCGAGATCGCGCGGCGAGCGCCATCCACTGGGCCTCGGGGGCTCCAGATCGAGATCTGCGGGCAAAAAGCGCGCGATGAGGGGCTCATGCTGGGCAAACCATTGTTGTCGAACGCGCTCCGACCAAAGATGGGCGCGCTCCTGGAGGCGTCTCGTATAGGCGGAATCCTCGAGCAGCTTTTGGCAGGCCGAAGCCAATGCCTCCGCATCCCGCGCACAGAGTTCTCCCGCTTCCTGTACAGCGGGATCTGATCCGCGATCGGTGGCGATCACGGGGACTCCGGCTGCGATCGCTTCGCGCACGGGCATGAACAGCGCCGATTCGCGATCCAGCGGAACATCGAGCAGCAGTGAAATCCGCCCCCATGGTGGCGTCTGACCCACAAACAGCCTTACGCGGCGGCTTAAATGCTTGGGCAGTTTTGCATGGCAGCGCTCATCTTCGGGATCCGGATCGAAGACGGCGACGTTGCATGCGATGTTTTCGAGCAGCTTTTCGAGGGTCGACCAGAACAGAGGGCGATCGATGCGCGATGCCGGTCCCACGCGAGCCACCGTTTGCCCTCGATCGAGCAGCAACGCGAGATCCGGCTCCGGCAGTTCGTCCTGCTTCCATTGGGGTGCGACCGCTTCCACCGAGGCCGCCGAGCTCTCAAAGCGGCGCGGCTCCGGCATCGAAACGCGCACGATGGCGTCTGCGTCGATGGAGGGTGGCAGCGAAACCGCGTGACAGGCGAGAATCTTGGGATGGTGGAGGGCCTTCATCCAGGGCTCATAGCTGCCTGCGTGGATATAGAGGACGTCGTACCCCGATGCGAGGGCGGCTACGTTGTTGCGCGTGACGGCCAGAACCGAGTCGCTTTCACCGATCCCTTCCACCAGATCGACCGATAAACCCGCACCTGCAGCGAGCAGCGCCACCGATCGCTCATGCTCAGGGCCCACCAGCTGGTTGAGCATCCTCACATGTTCCACAAACGGCGTTGCCGCCGGACAGACGATTTGCAGGAAGCGAGCCACGCGAACCTCCCTTTGCGTTGCGACAAGGTCCTATTTACAACCCTCGTTTCAAAAGGTCGACTTCTCACGGCTTTTTGAACTTTGTGCGCGATCCGCAATGCGTGCGGTTGCGCGGGCAGGTGACCTGAGCGCTTGCAGGAGGCGCGTTTACGGCGTTTGTGATGATGAAGCTTGATCCTGCTTTCCGGATCCGGATCATGCGATCTCTTGAGAGAAGGAGTGCGTATGCTGGCGAATCTTGCCGAAAAATACCCGGAATTGCCCAACTTGCTGCGGTTCAAAGCGTCGCTGCTGTTTTGCGGCGTATGCTACTCACCCTGTATGACGCGATTTTGCGAGGCGCATCCCCTGGTGGCCCACCGGCCCTACTGGATTGCCGAGAGCGAACGCATCGTTCCCGCGCGCCTCTGCCTGCAGAATCAGACCCTGGTGCGCTTGCTCACCACAAGATCGAGCCCCTTTGTGCTCAAGGCCGAAGGCGACAGTTTCACCGTCTACGAGAGCAATCAGCCGCTGTATTACGCGTTCCTCGAAGAGGAAACCCTGTCTCCCGATGCGCAGATCTGTGGTGATCGGGTCAACTTCACCCTTTCGCCCACGCGGCCCTTTAACCCTGTATTGCCGCCATCTCCCCCTTCGGGTGTGCGACATTGTCTCCTGCGCATCGAAGAGGATCTGGACGCGAAGACGGCAGGAGCTTTATGCATTGAAGCCGCCCAAAAGCTGAACGCGATGGGCGTGATGGAGCGCCTGTTTGTTTACGTGGAAGCGGGGCCATTGAGTCTTGCAGACTGGCAGAGCTTAAAGGCGCTCGGGGTAAGGGGAGCCCGCTTCCATTTCGGAGCCTGGGAGCCGGCCATCTTTGCCCGGTTTGGGGTGACGCGAGCTGTGCGCGGGGCTCGCGCCTTATGGTTGGAATCCATGAGAGCTGCGGTCTCGGTCTTCGGACGCGGCTATGTGCTCTGCGTATTTCGTGCCGGCGCTGCGCTCGAGATGTCGAGTCCCAGTCAACTTTGCGAATCGATGTATCACAACAGCATGCTCGCTTCCGAAACTTTGATTCCCCAGGGGATTTATCCCGTTTGGTCGGTCTTATGGATCAAGACCGGCAGCGGCGACATGACTCCCTGCAACCTCGACCTGCTCCTGCGCATCAACATCTACAGTGCGCAGCTCCGAAAACAGCATCAGCTCTTCTGCGATCCCAACATGATCTGCCCGAATTGCTGTCCCCAATGTCTGGAAGCCGATTTTGACGAGATGTACAGAGAGGTCGGCACCCACGCCAGAGCCGATTAGCCGCAATTTAACCTCAGCTTTCCAGGCCCGGCCTTCTGCTCATTCTCTTTTCAACTTCTCGTTTCCGCATCAGAACATCATCAAACCCGCCAGATCATTTGAAAGCCCGGGCAGGCAGGAGGCTGTTAAAGCGCGATCAAGCCTTCATGCCGCCCGATGCACGAAATCCTGATCTGCAATGAAAAGAGGATTTCCATAAAGAATGGATAGCTTTATTAAATGAAAATCATTCATTCCGGTTCAGGAATGGCATTTTTATTTGCATTAATACCAGAAGTTCCGATCGGAAACAGCGGGTTCAGGATCTGATCGCCGATGATTTCCACCAGGAAATTTGATGTTAATGGTTCATTAATTCATTCTGCGGGTTCAGAAATCAAGGCTTTAAGGATCGATCACCTGCGATCGCGATCCAGAAATCGCAGGTTAATGGATGATGAAGCCTCGATTCCCTCATGGAAAGCAGAGCTTTCTATTTCTGAATCCTCAGATTCCACAGTCGGAATGGAGATTTTCAGGTTTTGAAACTCAGGATCTCCAAGAGCGCGATCGAACTTTACTGGATTTTGATCCATCGGATCGGTCATCGGAGGGGAGCTTTGAAGAGCTTAAAGATACGATGCGGGGGCGGAGAGGGCAGGTTTAATCTTTTTCAGCTTCTTCCGGCTCAGGCGGGGGTGCAGGTGATGGGGTTTGAGGAGCGGCCACGCCGTCGGCGACGGGAGCGATGTTTTCCCGCTTCCCTCGGAGGCAGTCGGGCTTGTTCTTGTATCTGAATTCGAAAGGTACGTAGGTCATGCAGCTGTCGCCATGGCAGACTTCCTGACAGACGGCATAGGTTTGCGAATGGGGCACCTCGCGGGCGATACCTGTCGTCAAATCCACCACGCGATCGTAAGTCTGCGGCTTGTCACCTTCGCTGACGCTGTGGACAGAGGTGACCAGCTCGGCGGGCGTTCCCTTTTCCCAAAGGCCTTTCTTCTCTGCGCGCGCTTTACGCTGGGCTTCCAGGGCTTCTTTGGTGGGCATCCCGTCGATTTCAAAGAGATGCGCCTGTCCTTCGCCCACCATGTACTCGATCAGATCGGGGCAGCGGACGAGCAACCGGCCGTAGTGATCCCGCGTCTTGTCGGCGGTGCATTTCCATTGCTGGCTTCGGGCGTAATTCTTGGCGTTGCGGGCCTGCTTGTATAAGTCGTATTTCGACCAGGTTCCGAAGCGGTGCACGGGACCGTAGCTTTCGAGGGTGTTATACCCCATGAGCCGCACGCCGGATCCCTGGTACGGGCCATCTTTAAAGCGAAAACTGTCGCCGTCAGACCATTGCACGGTAAACACTTCGCCGTTGAGCTCGATGGTTGCGGGTGGCCGGGTCGGCGGAGCAAACAACGCGAGCAGTAAAAGGAACGTATTCATGAGCGCCTCCTCTACAGATGCGGCAGAAAGTATAACAAAAATCTTTTGCAAGCTGCATTTAAAAAATGAAATCTTTTAAATGCAGCTTGCAAATCTGCAACGTTCGCTGCGCAATTCTGAAACGCGCGGCGCGGGCATTCAAAGGAAATTGCACATGAAGCTGGAGTGGCATTGGAAATCTGTGGGGTTTTTGCTGTCGCTTGGGGGAATGTGGGCATGCCGGAATCACCCGATTCTGCTCGTGGGCTGGGCGGTTTTATCGCTGATTTGCTGGATTCTCGGACTCTGCGTCGTTCCTGCACGCCTGCAGCGCGAGGAGCAGCGGCGCCTGATGCAGACTGTGCGCCTGTGCGACGCGTCCCGATTCGCTGAAGCCGAAAAAGAAGCACTGGGTCCCTGGTGGCTGCGTTTATGGGGTCACCGTCAGGCCCGTCTTGAGCGGATGGCGCTCGTCTGGCAGTCGCAGGGTCAATGTGAAAAAGCGGAATCCGCCTTAAAGGAAGCTTTGGAGCAGGCGCCCATCGCTGATCGCCCCCGTCTGGAACTCAATTTGTCGCAAATCGAGGCGCGTTCCGGCCAAACAAAAGAAGCCAGACAGAGACTCGATCGCCTCCTCCGCGAGCATCCGGAGCTCCGTTCAGCCGCAGAAAAGACGTTGCAGTCGCTCGAACCTCCCCCCGCAAAGCCCCAGAAAGCCTCCCGAAAAAAGCGATCGTAACCTGCAGCCCCGCATTTTGAGTTTCACAAAGTCGGGACGCGTCATGCAGGTCTGCAAAATGAATCCCGAACAGTCGGATCCAAAATTGCAAGCCTGCAACATGAATCCCGAGTGAGTGCAATTAAAGATGCAAGCCTGTAAATCTGATCCCGAAATTTTGGATCCCATCATTCATGCCTGCAACATGAATCCCGAATGCGCGTAGGTGGGCATTCACGCCTGCATCTTCGCTCCCGAACGCTGCATTCGCAGTTTTCACGCCTGCATGCCTGCTTCCCAAAATCCTGAGTCGGCGATGCGGATTTCACACTCGCGCTCACCTGCGCCGCTCGCTATCATGCAGGCCTGCAAAGTGGTCGCCCGGTTCTTCAAACAGTTCAGGCTCAGGGGCGACAGCTTTCCCGACATGCAGGATCCGATCATGCAGAAAAGGATCACGCATGTGTTGGACCTGATGCGACTCATGAGCGCCTATTCGGGCGATCCGCGCTTTGAAGCGAGCGCTCAAAACTTACCGCAAACAAAGGAGACAACCATGTTAAAGATGCTGGACAGACTTGAAGAGCGCGGTCTCAACCGTGGCATCGTCCAGGGACGGGCTGAAGGGCGGGCAGAAGGGCGAATCGATATGAATCTGTTGTATGCTCAGCTCTTTAAGCAAGGTCGCGCAGCCGATGTGCAGCGCGCAGTCGAGGATCCCGAATTCCTGAAACTGTTGATGGCAGAATTCGGGATAAAAGACGAAGCGGAGAACGACGGCGCGCAGGCGTGATCGCCCTTTTTCTTTCCCTCTCACCCCCGTTTGCAGCCCCGCATTTTGAGTTTCACAAAGTCGGGATCCCGTTCTTCACACCTTCATCCCCGCTCCCGTTTGCCGCGTTTTCAGTCTTCACGCCTGCCGCTCTCGCGGCGCATTTTCGGGGGTTGCGGGGGCGGGCTGCATGGCGCTAAATGGCGGGCATGAGTACGGGGATCATTCAGTTTTCTTGTCATCATCGCGAAGGCGGGTTCGATTGCGGGCCTGAGTTGTGGGATCGGTTTTTGCGGGCGCGGCAATGCTGTCGTGAATGGGGGATCGTGGGCTACGATCCTGCGCGATACATGGGTTATGCGTTCGGTAACCTTTCGCTGCGCTGGCCTTGCGGGCCTGAAAACGCGTTTTTGATCACGGGGAGCGGGACGAGCGGGCTTGCAACGCTGACCCCGAACGATTGCGCCCTTTGCGAACGCTGTGATCTGGAGCATCACGCGCTTTGGAGCGTGGGCTTCACGAAGCCTTCTTCGGAGTCGCTCAGCCATGCGCCGTTTTACAGGCGTAAACCGCGGGTGCAGGCGGTGATTCACGGGCATTGCGGGGTGGTGTGGCGGCATGCGCGGGATCTCGATCTGCCCTGCACGCCGGCTTCGGCCACCTGCGGGACTCCGGAGCTTTCGCACGCGTTGGATCTTTCGGCGCAGGAGATTCCGGGCGATTCGGGCATGGTCGCAATGCTCGGTCACGAGGACGGGATCCTGACGTTTGGGCCTTCCATAGAGGATGCGCTGCAGCTGACGGGCGAGATGATCGCGCGCGCGGAACGTTTGGATCGCGGGTAGGGGAACTTTCAGGCCTGCATCGGCGCTCCCGATCGCCGGGGGCGGGCGGTGCAGCGTCATTTTTTGGGGCCGCAGGATTTGGGGCGGCCCATGGAGGTTTGAAATGCAGTTTTCGGTTTTGCGGCATTTACAATGCGGGGTGGTTTCAGCCATTTGCGCCTGCGGACTTTGGGCCTGCGGGGGTGCACAGCAGAATACGGACGACGATCCTTATTTAAACAAGGTCTCATCGGGCAACGGCGAGGCGGCGACGGGGAAAACCCAGACTGCAGAGCTCGGTGATCAGAAGTTGTACGTCTCTTTAAGCCTTGAAGATGCGAAGCAGATTCTCGTGAACGCGGGATACAGGGTGGAATCCGCCGATAAGAACGCGCTCAGCCTGGTGATCAACGACATCAACACGAAGATCACCGCTTACAACGGGGGCCGCATCCTTGCAATGACCGCTTCGTTCAAGGCGAACAGCCCCAAAGGGCAGGAAAAACGCATCCAGGACTGGAACGAAGACCAGTTGCTGTTCAAATCCTACGAAGACAGCAAGGGGAATCCCTATCTGGAGATGGACATCCTGGTTGACGGCGGGGTGGCACCGAAGCATCTGACCGCCGCCGTCGATCTCTGGCGCGACGCATTGCTCGATTGGGTCAGCAAGGTGGTGCAGTAAATTCCGGGGCGGGATTTGCGGGCCTGCGGGACGCGATCGGATTTTTCGGGATCGATGATGCAGGTCTGCAAAACCCGATCTGAATTTTCGGGATCAAAGATGCAGGTCTGCAAGACGAGTCCCGAAATTTTGGGGTTGAAGATGCAGGTCTGCAAAATGAGTCCCGAAATTTTGGGGTTGAAGATGCAGGCCTGCAAAACGCGTCCCGAAATTTTGGGATTAAAGATGCAGGCCTGCAAGATGCGTTCCAAATGCTGCAGGCGAAGCTTTCAGGTTTACAGGACGCGTACGGGAGAATCGGATCATGGGAAACAACGTGACATTGGGCGATCGGTTTTCTCGGGCTTTCCAGTTGGCCCTTGAATTGCACAGAAACCAATACCGCAAAGGCGCAAATACGCCTTACATGGGGCATCTGATGGGCTGTGCAGCGCTCGTTTTGGAGTCGCAGGGCGATGAGACCGAAGCCTGCGCCGCGCTTTTACATGATGCAGCAGAGGATCAGGGCGGGCGCGGGACGATCTTACGCATTGCAAAAGAGATCGGCGAGGATGTGGCCCGCATCGTTGAGGCCTGCTCCGACTGTCTCGAACAGCCGAAACCCGCCTGGAGGCCCCGCAAGGAGCGTTACCTCGAACATCTTTCGACCGCGGATGCCTCCATCAGGCTCGTCTCCCTGGCCGACAAGGTCTACAACGCCGAAAGCATCGTCGACGCCGCCTCAAAACTCGGTCTGCAAATCTACGATCGCTTCACCGCCCGCCGGGATGGGACCCTGTGGTATTACAAATCGATTCTGCAGATCCTGCAGGCGCATCCTTTGCCCAGGGAAGAAGCGCTCCTGAAGCGACTTTCGCGCGCATGCAGTCTGATGCCCTGAATCGGGCTTTTCGGGGGGCGTGTTTCAGGGGGGAAGGAGGGGATCCGCTTTTTCGGGATCCCTGTTTGGGGCTTACTGCGCCGATGCGGCGGGTTGGGCGTGGGCCTTTAAATATTGCTGCGCCGCTTCGGATTTGGGCGCTTTGGAAAAGCCGATGAGTTTGGCCTCTTTGGATTTGGCGAACTCGGCCAAACCTTTGGGCAAAGCCTGGTACGGCGCGAAATCTTTGGGGATTTGCTTCTGCATAAAGACTGCGCTCGTGCTGTAACTCGACCATTCAGGGCTGCTCGAAAAATAGTCGGTGGTGCAGGTCATCAAAAGCGAGACTTCAAGACCCTTTGCACCGTATTGGGATCGCCAGATTTCAGGGGTGATCTCTTCACCCTCCGTGAGGGGCTCGGCATTTAAGGCCCATTTTAAGGCTTTCTGCTCTTTGGAATTGGGCAGGCTGAACTGTTTGATGTCGTTCAGATCGATCGCTTTGCCCGATTCAAGGTTGAAAGAGAGCCCCTGACAGTTGACAGCGCCATGTGCACCGCAGCGATCCAGATCTTCGCAGAGCTGAAGGCTTAAATACGGGCCTGCAAAGCCGGATACGGTCGTTTTGGGGCTGTAATGACCGCATCGATCGGTCACTTCGGTGGCCTGGGGGTTAAAGGGGGCGACCGGCGAGCTCCAGATCGGCTCCGCGTCTTTGGCGATGACATCCTTCAAAATCGCCCGCCGATAGCTGTGTTCTTTTAATGCGATCGGTTTTTTCGGCTTTCCCGCTTCGTCGAGCCCGTCATACACATCTTCACAGTCGTAGGACTGATATTGGGCCGCCTCCGGCAGCAATGCATAGAGCGTTTCGCCCGCCGCCATCAGAGGATGATCGAATGCACCCAAAACCTCGGCGCCTTTGGGCGAAGCTTTCACCCATAAAGTGCGATCCCGCACGCCATCGTTCTGAACGATGCGCTGCAGCAACAAAAATTCCTCAGGATCCGCATCCTTCTTTTGCGCCTGCACCGGCGATCCCTGCGCCGCCATGCCCAAAAAGCTGAGGGCCAAAATCAAACTGCGCTTCATGCAACTCTCCCTTTCCATTCCACAAATCGCATTTATAGCCCAGCGCTTCGCCCCTGTCAGCGTCAATCTTCGTTTTGGATCCGTCGGAATCGAAAATGCAGATGTGGAAATTCAAAATGCAGCGTTCGGGAACCGCGATGCAGGCGTGAAAGATGAATCCCGAAATTTTGGGAGCGGTGATGCAGACGTAAAAGATGAATCCCGAAATTTCGGGAGCGGGTTTGCAGACGTGAAGGATGAATCCCAAAATTTTGGGAGCGGGTTTGCAAATGTGAAGGATGAATCCCGAAATTTCGGGAGAAGACTTGCTGACATGTAAACCTCACCCCGAAAATCCGGGGCGGGGTTTACAGCCCTATTTCACCGGTTTCGCGGGTTTGACATGGACGTTTAAATAGCGATCGACGGCTTCGGATTTTTGGACCTTTGAAAAGCCGATCAGCTTGGCCTGCCCGGACGAAGCGAACTGGGCCAGGGCCTTTGGCAAATCCTTGTACTGCGCGAGATCTTTGGGGAGTTGCTTCTGCGGGAACTCTGTGGTCGCTTTCCAAAGCGACCATTCAGCGTCGCTTTCCATCTCCATGGCGCTGCGGGAGAGCAAAAGCGTGACTTCGAGACCCTTTGCGCCGTAGTGGGATCGCCAGATTTCAGGCGTGATCTCTTCACCCTTCTCGATGGGATCGGCTTTGTCGCGCCAATCTAAGTTGTTCAGCTCTTTAGGGGTGGGTATGGCGAACTGTTTGATGCCGTTCAGCTCGATCGCTTTGCCCGATTCAAGGTTGAAAAACACACCCCGACAGTTGAAGAGTATATCTGGATTGCAATGATCCTCTTTTTCGCAAAGCTGAAGGCTCAAATACGGGCCTGCAAAGCCCGAAACCGTAGTTCGGGACGAGTATTCACCGCATCGCTCCTCCGGTTTGGCCTTGGGGTCGGTGCTAAAGGGAGCTGCCGGCGAACTCCAGATCGCCGCGTTTTTGGCGCTGACATCCTTCAAAAATGCCCGCTGATAGCTGTGATCATCCAATGGGTACGGCTTTTTCAGATTTCCATCATCGTCGACCCCGACGATGAGCACATCACGGTCGTAAGACTTATATTGGGCCGTTTCCGACTGCAATGCATAGAGCGTTTTGCCCGCCGCCATCAGAGGATGATCGAATTCACCCAAAACCTCGGCGCCCTTGGGCGAAGTTTTCACCCATAAAGTGCGATTCCGCATCTGCTCGCCCTGACCGATGCTCTGCAGCAACAAATATTCCTCAGGCTCAGCTTCTTTCTCTTGCGCCTGCACCGGCGATCCCTGAGCTGCCATGCCCAAAAAGCTGAGGGCCAAAATCAAACTGCGCTTCATGCAACTTTTCCTTTCAAATCCACAAGTCGCATTTATAGCCCAGAGGTTTGCTTCTGTCAGCAGTTATTTTCGTTTTGTATCCGTCGGGACCGAAGATGCAGATGTGAAAAATCAAAATGCAGCGTTCGGGAACTGCGATGCAGATGCGAAAGATGAGTCCCGAAACTTTGGGATCGGTGATGCAGATGTGAAAGATGAATCCCGAAATTTCGGGACAAGGTTTGCAGATATGTAAATCGCACCCCGAAAATCAGGGGCGGGTTTTGCAGCCTTATTTCACCGGTTTCGCGGGTTTGACATGGACGTTTAAATAGCGATCGACGGCTTCGGATTTTTGGAGCTTTGAAAAGCCGATCAGCATGGTCTGCCCGGACGAAGCGAACTGGGCCAGGGCCTTTGGCAAATCCTTGTACGGCGCGAGATCTTTGGGGATTTGCTTCTGCGGGAAGACTGCGCTCGAGGTGTAACTCGACCATTCCAGGCCGCTTTCCGCGTAGTCGGTGGAGTGGGAGAGCAAAAGCGAGACTTCGAGACCCTTTGCGCCGTACTGGGATCGCCAGATTTCAGGGGTGTCCTTTTCACCCTCCGTGAGGGGCTCGGCATTGGAAGTCCACTTTAAGGATTTCTGCTCATTAGGGGTGGGCATGGTGAACTGTTTGATGTCGTTCAGCTCGATCGCTTTGCCCGATTCAAGGTTGAAAAACACACCCCGACAGATGACGGATCCATGTACACCGCAGTAATCCGCGTATTCGCAAAGCTCAAGGCTCAAATACGGGCCTGCAAAGCCCGAAACCGTAGTTTGGGGCAAGTATTCACCGCATCGATCGTCCGGAGCGGCATCGGGTTCGGTGTTAAAGCGAGCGACCGGCGAACTCCAGATCGCCGCGTTTTTGGCGGTGACATCCTTCAAAAATGCCCGCTGATAGCTGTGATCTTTCAGTGTGATCGGCTTTGCCGGCTTTCCATCTTCGTCGGACCCGGAGCTGAGGTCTTCACGGTCGTAGGTCTGATAATGGGCCGTTTCCGACTGCAATGCATAGAGCGTTTTGCCCGCCGCCATCAGAGGATGATCGAATTCACCCAAAATCTCGGCGCCCTTGGGCGAAGTTTTCACCCATAAAGTGCGATCCCGCATCTGCTCGCCCTGACCGATGCGCTGCAGCAACAAAAATTCCTCAGTCTCCGCTTCTTTCTCTTGCGCCTGCACCGGCGATCCCTGAGCTGCCATGCCCAAAAAGCTGAGGGCCAAAATCAAACTGCGCTTCATGCAACTTTTCCTTTCCAATCCATAAGTCGCATTTATAGCCCAGAGGTTCGCTTCTGTCAGCAGTTATTTTCGTTTCGTATCCGTCGGGACCGAAGATGCAGATGTGAAAAATGAAGATGCAGCGTTCGGGAACTGCGATGCAGATGTGAAAGATGAATCCCGACTGGGGGGGGGATGCGATTTGCGGGCGTGAAAGATGGATCCCGATTGGGCGGGATCCGATTTGCAGGCGTGAAAGATGGATCCCGAGAAATCGGGGCTAAGTTTGCAGGCGTGAAAGAGGGATCCCGAATTCTCGGGAGTTCTCATGCGGGGTTGCGAAGATTACTTCGCGGGTTTGGCGTGGGCGCTCAGGTAGCGGGAGACGGCGTCGGTCTTTTGGATCTTGGAGAAGCCGATGAGCGTTTGATTATTGGTGCTCGCGAACTTCTCCAGGCCTTTCGGCAAATCTTTGTACGGCGCGAAATCTTTGGGCAGTTGCTTCTGCGGGAAGAAGGCCGTGGTGTATTCGCTCGACCATTCAGGGCTGCTTGCGGCGTAGGAGGTTTCGTGAATCATCAAAAGCGAGACTTCAAGGCCCGATGCGCCGTACTTGGAGATCCAGTTTGCATATTGAGCTTTGCCATCGGTGATCGGATCGGTGTCCGCGAACATCCACTGCAAGGCTTTCTTCTCTGCGTCGTTGGGCATTGTAAAGGTGCCATCGCTGCCCACCTTGCGCTCGGTGCCCTTTGAAAGGTCGAAAGTATGGCTTTCGCAGGTGACGGATCCGTGAGGACCGCCCAAAAAGGCGTTGTCGCAGCTGACGAGGCTGACATACGGGCCTGCAATGGCAGAGAACGCGCCGCTGTTTTCAAAGCTGCCGCAGCCATCCATGGGTTCCTCGGCCTTGAGATTGAATTGGGCAGCCGGAGAAGTCCAGATCGCCTTGGCGCCCGGGGTGGTGACATCGCGCAATGCGGTGCGCGTGTATTTGGTGGTGAGCGCTTCAAGCTTGACGGACTTGGGATCCTCGGCGTTGCTCGCTTCCAATGCCTTGTCGCAGTCGTACGACTTATACTCGGAAGCGACTTGCTCCACTGCAAAGATCTTGTCGCCCGCCGCGACCATCGGATCCGCGAATTCACCGAGCACCTGCGCACCCTGGGCTGAGACTTTCACCCATAAAGTGCGGTGTGAGTAAACGCCGCCATCGTCTTTGGTCTGGAACAAAAGATATTCGTCGCCATCGGCAGCGGCATTTGCAGGGGCCTGAGCCTGGGCCTGAGCGGCGGAAGCGGCGAGAGCTAAGGTGAAAAGCAGTTTGCGGTACATCAGAACTTCCCTTTCAAAAACGAACGCCCGCCAGCATTCGTGCGGCGAGCGCGCTGTAACTGATCGTTGCGCAGTGTAGTGAGGAGAAATGGATTTTGTAAAGCGTAACGTTGCACGCACAGCCTGAGGATCCGGCCCTGCAGATGTAAAAAATGCGTTTGCAGCCTTCGGATTTCGCGATGCAGGCGTGAAAGATGAATCCCGAAATTTCGGGGTTGAGAATGCATGCGTGAAAAATGGATCCCGACAAGTCGGGGTTCGGATTGCAGGCGTGAAAGATGAATCCCGACGAGTCGGGGGCTGTATTGCAGATGTGAAGGATCGATCCCGAAATTTCGGGGCGTGAGTTGCAGGCCTGCAAGAAGCATCCCGCCAGCTCAGGATGCGCGCAACACCCCTGCAGCCTTCACTTGGCGGGTTTGACGTGCTCTTTTAAGAACTGATCGATGGCTGCGGTGTGCTGGAGTTTGGAGAAGCCGATGAGCGTGACGCCTTTCGAGCTTGCGAACTTCTCCAGGCCTTTCGGCAAAACCTTGTACGGCGCGAAGGCTTTGGGGATTTGCTTTTGCGGGAAGAGGGCCGTGGTGTAGTCGCTCGACCAGTCGGGGCTGCTTGCGACGTAGATGGTTTCGTGCGTCATCAAAAGCGAGACTTCAAGGCCCGATGCGCCGTATTGGGATTCCCAGTTCGCGTATGCAGCCTGGCCGTCGGTGATCGGGACATGTTCACCGAACATCCATTTTAAGGCTTTCTTCTCCTGATCATTGGGCAATGTGAAGAAGCCAGGGGCTTTCACATCGAGCTCGGTGCCTTTTGCAAGGTCGAATGTGTGACTCTCGCAGGTGACGGATCCGTGGGGACCGCATGAAAAGAGGTTGTCGCAGCTGACGATGCTCACGTAGGGGCCTGCAAGGCCGGTGATCATGCCGCTGTTGTCGAAGGATCCGGCGCCATCGAGGCGATCTTCGGCGTTGAGATCGAAGGAGGCGGCCGGAGAAATCCAGATCGGTTGGGTGTCTTTGCCTGCGACGTCTTGCAGATCGGTCCGCGTGTATTTGGAAGCGGTCGCATGAAGCCTGACAGACTTGGGATCCGCAGTGCCGTTCGCCATATGCGCATCTTCACAGTCGAAGGCCTGATATTCGGAGAGGACTTGCCCCAATGCATAGAGCTTTTCGCCGGATGCGATCAGGGGATTCACGAATTCACCCAAAACCTGCGCGCCCTGGGGCGTCACTTTCACCCATAAAGTGCGCTGTTCCACATGGTCGTTGAGCTTTTTGTTTTGCAGCAAAAGATATTCGTCGCCCTCTGCTGCGGCTTTTGCGGGCGCCTGAGCCTGGGCCTGAGCAGCGGAAGCGGCGATTGCGAGCGCTAAAAACAGTTTGCAGTTCATCGGATCGTTCCTTTCAAACGTGAATGCCTGCCTTTTACGCCAGAGATCGGCAATTGACGAGCCTCATCTGAAGAACTTTTGGCTGCATTTTCTCCTTACAGCTCCGCATTCTTAAGACCAACCCGACGGAACCGGCGATGCTGGCCTGCAAGGTCAGCAGCCTTGGGTCGGGGGGAATCCGGATGAGCTGCATCTTCGATCCGCAGCTTTCGGGAACTGGGATGCAGGCGTGAAAAATGAATCCCGAATAGGTGAACTGAAGAAAGCAGGCGTGAAAAATGAGTCCCAAAATTCCTGAATTGAAGATGCAGGGTTGCAAAACGGAATTCACGCTGCATGAAACGGACGATGCAGGTCTGCAAATTCGATCCCGAACGGCGCGGATGAAAGATGCAGGGCTGCAATACCGATCCCGAACGGCAGGGATCAAATTTGTGGCGTTGAAACTTTGATTGCGCTTGCGTTTGATCGCTTTTTGAAGATGATCTTGCTCAAATCTGATGGAGAGAAGAGAGAGATGACCGCATTTACGCCGCTTCCCGAAACGCCGATTTCCGAAATTCCGGCCTGCATGGCGCGGGCGCGAGAGGCGCAAAAGGCCTGGGCAGCCCTGAAACCCGAGGATCGCGCAGAAAGATTGATGGATGTGGCCCGTCAATTGCTGATTCAGGGTGAGGACATGGTGCAAACCCTGCATGAAGAGGCGGGTAAGCCCCGCGTGGAGGCGCTGAGCGGGGATGTTTTAACGGTGATCGATTGCTGCAAGTTCTTCAAGCAGCATTTAAAGAAGGCTCTCGCACCCGAGAAGAGGTCTCCTGGACTCGTGTTTTTTGGAAATCGCTTTGAGGTGCAGTACGTCCCCATGGGTGTAGTGGTCGTTGTCGCCCCCTGGAATTACCCCCTGCAGCTCTCCCTGATCCCTGCGCTCTCGGCGCTGGCCGCCGGGAATGCCGTCATTTTAAAACCCGCATCGCTGTTACCCCGGGTTGCAAATGGGATGAAGCAAATCTGCGAGGCTGCATTGCCCCCTGACTTGCTGCAAGTCGTGCTCGGCGGCGGTGAAAAGATGGGTGATGCCCTGCTTGAGCAAAATCCCGACAAGGTATTCTTTACGGGCAGCGTGCAGGCCGGACGCCAGATGGCTGAAAAGGCTGCAGCACGCCTGATCCCCATCGATCTCGAGCTCGGGGGCAAGGATCCCATGGTGGTTTTTGCGGATGCACCCTTTGAGCGCGCGATTTCCGGGGCTTGTTACGGCGCTTTCGCCAATGCGGGTCAGGTTTGCGTGTCTGCAGAGCGGCTTTACGTGGAGCGGAAAATCTATGAACCCTTCTGCAAGGCGCTCTGCGAGGCGGTGCAAAAGCTGCGTGTGGGGATGGATAACGCCGACGTGGGGCCCATGATGCGCGCATCAGGGGTGAAAACCGTGCTCGCACAGCTCGAAGATGCAAAAAACAAGGGTGCAACGCTGATGACGCCGCTTCGGGTGGAAGGAAACACGGTGTGGCCGCTGCTGATCCGCGATGCGAATCACGAAATGCAGGTCATGAAGGAAGAAAGCTTCGGTCCCATTTTGCCCGTGATGCCCTTCGACACCGAAGACGAGGTGGTGCAACTCGCCAATGACAGCCCGTATGGACTGAATGCGAGCGTCTGGAGCGGCGATATCAGGCGTGCAAAGCGGGTTGCAGAGCGGATCCTTTCGGGATCCTGTGCGGTCAACGACGTCCTGAAGAACATCGCTCACCCCGGCATGCCGTTCGGAGGCATCAAGGCTTCGGGGATGGGGCGATACCACGGTGTAGAAGGGATCCGCGCCTTCTGTCATACGCGATCCCTCATGATCAATCCCGGATCCGCGCGTTCCGAAATCAACTGGTTCCCCCTCACGAAGACCGCCGAAACCGCGATCTGGGGTTTGTGCCGCAGCATGGTGGGATCCGTTTTTGCGCATCTGGGCGATCTCGTCCGCATTTTGAAACTCATGCTGAAGCTCCGCAAAGAACCCCTGCCGCAGGACGAAGATCCGCCGCGCGAACTGCCCAAAGCGGACTGACAGGGTTTTGTTCTTGCGTTTTGATCGGCCAAAGCGCATATACAAATCAGCGTCCAATCCGAGCCTTGTCCCCTGCCCAGCGAGGCCGGACGCGAGAGTCGGGGTGAGATTGCCCGATTTCGCCTGGACTCCGAAGCCCGCTGCGTTTGTAGCGGGCTTTGTTTTTATGCAGGGCGCATCCGGGAGCGTCGGGGCGGGGTTTTCAGGGCTGCAGGGGGCGATCGGAAATTTCGGGGTGAAGGTTGCAGGCTTGTTGGACGATCTGCGGCGATTTGGGACGGGCGATGTAAGGCTGCAATGCAGACTGCGATGATTCGGGACGAGCGATGCAGGCCTGCAATGCAAAATACGGCGAGTCGGGACGGATGATGCAGGCTTACAGGATGAATTGCGAAGCGATCATTTGAATTTTGCAGGGCTGCATGAAGGATCCCGAACGCCGGATTCAAAAAATGAGGGCGCGCTTTCAAAAATGAAGGATTTTTGAAGCGCAATTTGCGGTGCTGCAAATTTGGGCCCAAAATGGCGCGTGCCGCCCTGCAGGTTTCTAAATGGCTGAAATCCATAGCAAAAATAGGGATCCTGCATGCGAAAAAGCGGATCCACCGGTGTTTAAAAAAAAGGCCATCCGGCTCCAAAACGGAGAGCGGGTGAGGGATTGAAAGGGATCGGGACGCATTTTTGACAAATGTAGGCATGGGTCATACATTAGGGGTCGGAGGTGCGTATGAAGTTCTGGTCCCTTTTGATCATGGTCGTGGCTTGTTTGTGGGGCGGCAGCGCTTGGGCGCAGTTTACTGCAATGGACAGGGCCGATAAGGAGAGCCGGGTCAGCGTCAGGGTCGACTTCTCGCATTACGATGAAGTGGACGACCTCTTCTTACGGCCTGAGATATACGGGCAGTTCGTCTCAAAGAGTGGATTTGGCCTTTACGCGAGCCTGCCGTTACAGAGCTCCATTGGCGAGCAGGACACGCTCGTCACCGGCAACATCGAGATTGGAGGCCTTCTGGTCACCCAGATCGAGAAGAGCAATTTCGCCTTCCGTTTGGGGATCATGCTGCCTACGGCACCCGATGGCGATGAGGAGCTGATTACGGCATACGGCAACGCTTACGCGCGCTTGACCGATGTGGCTCAGGCGATGCCCCGGACCAAGGCGCTGAGACTGGCGATGTCTCCCACCGCAAGGACCGGGATTGTCTTTTTCAGGGCCGATCTGGGACTCGATGTGCTGATGCCCAAGGGGCAGGAAGCGGAGATGCTTTTGCGCGGCAATCTGGGGGTGGGATTCGATTTTGGTCAGGTGGAGGCGACGGCAGAGGTGATCAATGTCGAGTCGAACAGTCTGACTCCGGGCGTGAGCGGGGCGGTCCATGCGATGTCGTTCTCCCTTCATTACGGGCCGGTCTATGCATCGCTGTTAAAATCGATGGACAGCGATGATCCGATCGTCTTTGGGGTCGGTTTCGATCAGAAGTTCTGAGGGATCGAAAGAGGGAAGGGGTTTTGAGGATGAAGGTGATACCGCTCCTTTTAAACCGCACGACGCCGATCGAAACTGCGGTGCTCGCAAACGGCGACTTCCCCAAAAAGAGCGCGGTTTTAAATGCGCTCCTCTCGGCTAAAGAGATCATCTGTTGTGACGGGGCGGCTCAGGCTTTGATCGATTGCGGTCGGATCCCCGATGCGATCGTGGGCGACTGCGACAGCCTCTCGGATGAACTGAGATCGCGCTTTGCCGATCGCGTGGTACAGATACCTGAGCAGGAAACCAACGACTTGAGCAAATGCATGCGCTTCATTCGGGAGAGGGGGGCGAAGGATGCGGTGCTCTTTGGCATCACGGGCAAGCGCGAAGATCACACCTTAGCGAACCTCTCGCTCTTAAATGGTTACCGGAAGCAGTTTGAAGCGATCACCGCAATCTCTGACTACGGCGAATTTACCTCCATCTTTGAAACCACAGCGTTTGAATCCCAGCCCGGGCAACAGGTCTCCATCTTTGCTTTTCCTCCCGTTGCCCGACTCTCCTTCAGCGGGCTCATGTATCCCATGGAATGCGCAAGGCCCGAGGGCCTTTGGGCTGCAACCTTAAATCAGGCCGAAGGCGGGCAGTTTACGATCAAACTATGGGATGAGGGCCCCGTATTGGTGGATCGGGTCTTTGAGCGGAAGGGTGATCCCTCTTTTTGAATCGGTACATGGCAGTTTGAAAGAGGGTGAGGCGATGCTTTCGGCATCGGCGGGCTTTCTTTTGCAAAAGGGGATCCATGATCGCGACATGGATCGACCGTGGATTTTGCATCATCTAACGATGCTTTAAAGTTGGATCTGGCTTGCGGTGAGAGGGAACGACTGAGGTTTAAACTCAGATCGGGCATGAAAAAGGGTGGGGTAGACGCAGTCTAAAACTGGGATGGTAGATGGAGAGGAAATGGGGCAGGCGTTTAAGGGAGAGGGTTACTCGGGGTCTTCAACACAGGCGGGGAGCAGCTTGCCGTTGGTGCAATAGCCCGGGCTCGATGCTCCGGCGGATTCGAGCGAATTGTGCTTCACAAAATCGCCGGTGATGTCGGGTGAGCGCGTAATCGAAGTATCCTGATCGATCAGCGATTTGGCGGAGGTCATCGAAGAGAGCCAGTTAGATCGGTTGTAAGCGGTGATCGGATCGCCCGTCGGATCATCTGGGTTTTCGATTTCTTCTGTGATCAGATCGCCCAGGGTTAAGGCATAGAAGGGGGCCTGACCATCTACAAAGAAGCCATTGCCGTTCGCCCATGCGCCATCGAAGCTGCAGGATTCGATCTCGGAGGATTCGGGTACCCATAACCAGGGCTGGGCCTGGGAGCGTATGACCAGCGTACCGCCCGCATCGAGGCATCCATCTTCAAGGGCAATCTTGGGATTCGTATTTAAGAGTTCACCGGTCTTGACGCCATAGAGCTTCACATCCTTCAGGCTGATCGGGTGGTTGCTCGTGTTGACGATCTCGATCCATTCGTCCTGCTTGCGCGCTTTCTCGGCAGGCTCATTGTATGTCATCGTGATGGAGATCTCGTTGATCACCAAATCCATATATCTGGGCGCCTTACAGATCGACTCACAGGCGCAGTGACCCTGATCACATTTGGGCTCAAGATTTCCATCACAGCTGCATTGATCATCTGAGAAGCAGATACAGTCGCACCGGTTCTGATTGCAGCTTGGGGTTGCACCGGAATTACAGCTGCATTGTTCGGAGTCGGTGCATTCTACGCAGCTGCATTGATAGTCGGCACTGCAGTAAGGGTGCTGCTCATCCTCGCAGGCGGGGCATTGGGCATGGCCACGGCATTGATATTCGCAGGCATGCTGTGCATTGCAGATGCGGAGTAGGTCGCCCTTTAAGGGGCAGTCCGTATCATGCTCGCATTCAAAGCATTGACATCGGCCAGATTCACAGAGGTTATGCGTCAGGCTGCCGGTGCAGAGGGCATCCAGGCATTGATCGCCCGAGTCGCAGCTGCAGGGATCCTCTTCCGCTGCAAGGCTGCAGCCTTCGCTGAACGATTTTCCGGTGGAGCAGAGACCGGGGGTGGTGGAGAGACAGTCATAGATCGAGGATGAGAGCGCAGCGCTGCCGGTGAGATCGGGGCTTCGTGTAATGCTGCCGCTGGTCGCTCCGTTGTAGATGTCCTTTGAGATTGACCATCGATCGATGACGGTCTCACCCATGCGGAGCTCGATCTGAGCCTGATCGGCGTTCAGCTGGTTGACGAATCCCAGAGTGATCCCCTTTAAGGCGGAGAGGGCGCAATTCTGCTCGTCGGACCATCGCCAGGGGTGATCTTTTGGATAGATTGCGACCGCTGCATGGGCTGAGAGCCAGCCCTCCTCGATCTCTCTGTGATTGGTAACGGATCCATCGGCCTTGCTCCACCAGATGGAAAGACCGCTCAGGTTGATCGCACGGTCACCGGGGTTTACGATCTCGATAAACTCGTCACCCTGGACCTGAAGTTCGTTGACGATCAGATCGCCGCTTGCGGAAGGTCCGCTTAAGTTTTCGGGAAGGGTACAGATTTCGCAGCTCTCTACTGGACTGCAATAACATCTCTGATCACTGCCGCAGCAGGCAAAGTCATTCTGACTTGCGCAGCTGCAGTCATCGGGGGATCCGCAGAGACATTCGCAGATGCCGTCATGGAAGGCGGGAGTGCCTTTCTCGCAGAGACAGTCGTCGATCGATTCATATTTGCATTCGCAGCTGTGGCCTTCGCAATGAGGGCGGCCGCTTGTACAATGGCAGTCTTCCGGTACGCTGCATTCCGCGCATTGGCAGTCAGGTGCGATGCAGATGGCCTTGGGAAGGGCTGAACTGCAGGAGAGAAAGCCCGCGCAGAATGCATCGGTCTCGCAGTCACAGGGATCCTTTTCCAATGGCACGCTGCAGCCAACGTCAAAACTTTGTCCATTGTTGCAGAGGCCTGGGGTCGACTGTTTGCAGGGAAGGAGAGACTTTGTGAGCGCAAAGGGGGTATCGGGATCGCCGGTTCGGGCGACGCTCGAATCCTTTGCGTAGAGCGCTTTTTCGATCTCGATTCGATCGAGGATGATCGCATCGGATTCTTCCTTTGCAAAGAGGAGCTTTAAGATTGCAGGATAGACATCCTGGCTGTCGGGCAGGGTGAAATGGAGATCATCCTGAGAGGAGGCATCGCAGTTTTGGGGATCACTGAAGAGGATTCCACCGTCTGCCTTTGAGGCTACGACGATCGCATGGCCGGGGGAGAGCCAACCTTCTTTGAGGGTGAACCGATCCTTCAGGCTGCCGTCTTTGGCGCTGCTCTGGAAGGTCAACCCTTTGAGCGCGATCTTCTTTGAGGTGGGGTTTAAAATTTCTACAAACTCGGGGCTTTTGGCGCTGAATTCGTTGATGATCAGATCCCCTTCATGCTCCGGAAAAACAGCGTCGGAGGGTACATCGCAGAGCGTCTGACTCTCACCGCAGGTGGGATCGGGGCTGCAAAAGCAGGATCCCTCTTTATCGCAGCAACCGTAGGTCCCTTCTTCAGTACAGTTGCATTCTTCGTGCGAGGTACAGGGAGGAATCTCGCTGTCAGATAGACCGCCGTCGCTTAAAGATCCATCTGTTTTGCCCGAATCTTCCTCTATGGGCCCCGAATCTTCCTCTATGGGCCCCATATCGGCATCCGCTTTGATTTCAGAGTCGATCGCTGCTCCGACATCGCTCATATCGCATTCGCAGAGGGCATAACCGCTGCAATAGGGCCGTCCGCCGCCACAGGGGCAACCGAGGCAGTCTGCATTCTTTTGGCAGGGCGTATCGCTGATGGCACAGTAGCCAGAGGTATCGTCGCCGTCACAGCCCGAAATGCAGGCTAAAACAGCGGCAAAGCTGAGCAGAATCCTTTTTTTGATCATGGATCGATCCTTTCGGCATCTGGGGTATAAAGAACACAAAGCAATTATTGTTTTTAAGTTGAGAAAGATGCATCCGGGTCATTGACGAATGACTTCTGCGGGATCATATAACATCTGGCCTAACTTTTGGAGAGTAAAGATGAAATTGCTCCTTGGTGACGAAGCGGTGGGACAAGCGGCGATCGATTCCGGCATCGCCTCCGTAAACGGTTATCCGGGCACCCCATCTACAGAAATCTTTGAGTACATCGAAGCAGCCGCAAAGAAGGATCCGGGCCTTCGGATTCATGCGGAATGGGCGGCCAATGAGAAGGTCGCATACGAGCAGGCGCTCGGAGCCTCTTACGTAGGACAGCGATCCCTAGTGACGATGAAGCATGTGGGATTAAATGTAGCCGCCGATCCCTTCGTCAACTCTGCCCTGGTCGGTGCAAAAGGTGGGATCGTCCTCTGTGTGGCCGACGATCCTTCCATGCACAGCTCTCAGAACGAGCAGGACAGCCGCTATTACGCACAGTTTGCCAAGCTTCCCTGCTTTGAGCCCGCAACTCAGCAGGACTGTTACGATTTTACGAGGCTCGCTTTCGAGCTCTCAGAGCGACTCTCCCTTCCGGTTGTCGTGAGGATGGTCACGAGGCTCGCTCACTCTCGCGCGCCGGTCTCGATCTCTGATCCCGCCATGCGCAATCCCTTGTCGCCGGCCGAGGATCGCAATCACTGGGCCCTTCTGCCCGCCCTCTCGAGAAAGCTCTACGATGAGCTCCTCATGAAGCAGGCCCTGCTCGAAAAGGAGTCGGAGGGTGACGTCAATCCCCTGGTGATGAATCCCGCATTCCCGTCCTCTGCCACCTGTGGGAAAGTGGGCGTCATCGTCTCGGGCATCGCATACAATTACTTTAGGGAAGTCTTTCCCAAAGATGCGCCCTCCCATTTAAAGGTGGGCCTCTATCCGGCACCGCTGCAAAAGGTAAAGGCCCTTTTGGAGGCCTGCGACACCGTCTGCATCCTGGAAGAAGGCTATCCGTTCCTTGAGCAAACCCTGCAGGGACAGCTTCAGGGTCACTTCGCGCCTCAGTTTAAGGGCCGGCTGACGGGCCATCTTCCGATGTCGGGCGAGCTCTCACCGGATTTGGTGGCCAGGTCCTTCGCTTCTCTGGGCCTCTGCGATCCTTTGCCCGCCATCGATGAAGCGGATGATGTGAAAGCTGCCTTAAGGCCGCGCCCACCGAAGCTCTGCCCCGGATGTCCCCATGTCGATACCTACAGGATGATCAAGGCTTTGCGCGAGAGCGTGCAACCCTTGCCCGTCTTTGGTGACATCGGCTGCTATACATTGGGCTTCTATCCGCCGCATCAGGGGATCGATGCCTGCCTCTGCATGGGAGCGAGCATTTCGATGGCCAAAGGGGCTTCCGATGCCGGTCAGAGACCCGTGCTCGCAGTGATCGGGGATTCCACCTTTGGGCATTCAGGGCTTACGGGACTGCTCACAGCGGCCCGCGAAAATACCCCGATGACGGTGATGATCCTCGATAACTCCACCACCGCCATGACCGGGGCCCAAAAATCCCTTGAAACGGGTGATCCGCTGATGCAGTCGATCCTTGGCCTGGGAGTGGATCCCGAACATGTCAAAATCGTCTGCCCGTTACCCCAGCATCATGAAGCAAACGTGGAAATATTGAAGGCCGAAGTCGCCTATGAGGGGCTCTCTGTGGTGATCTCACGCCGTGCATGCGTTAAACTGCGTAAATAGGAGGAACAACATGAGATGTGATGTGATCTTGGCAGGGGTTGGCGGACAGGGCGTGCTCTCGATGGCCTACGCGATCGATCATGCGGCGATGGCGCGGGGTTACTTCATCAAACAGTCCGAATTGCACGGGATGTCGCAAAGAGGCGGTGCGGTCTCCACGCATTTGAGGCTCTCTGATGCGCCCATTGAGTCCGATCTCATCTGCAAAGGATCGGCCGATTTTGTGATCGCGATGGAACCGATGGAAGCCCTGCGATACACCGCCTTCTTAAAACCGAAGGGCCTCATCGTGACCAGCGCTGCACCGGTGAAAAACATCGATGACTACCCCCTGGAAGCTGTGATGGCGGCTTTAAAGGCGAGATCGGCCCATATCGTCGATGCGGATGCCCTTGCAAAGGAAGCCGGATCACAAAAATCCGCGAATCTGGTACTCCTTGGGGCGGCCATCAGATATCTGCCCTTCGATGCGGGTGACTTTGAGGCGCCGATAGCGTCGCTCTTTGCGCATAAAGGATCGGAGGCTGTCGCCCTCAATCTCAAAGCTTTCCATCTCGGCGTGGAAGGAACCCTGCGGTGATATATCTTGATCATCAGGCAACGACCCCCTGTGATGCGCGGGTGGTCGAAGCGATGGCGCCCTATTGGTCGACTCAGTTTGGAAATGCGGCGAGCCGTCATCATGCGATGGGCAGGGAAGCCCTGAATGCGGTGGAAGAGGCCCGCGATCAGATTGGAAGCCTGATCGGTGCCAGTGGGGACGAGATCTGCTTTACGAGCGGCGCTACCGAAGCCGACAACCTCGCTTTAAAAGGGGCGGCCTTTGCCTTGCGCAAACAGGGTCGCCATATCGTGAGCCAGCGGACGGAGCATAAAGCGGTCCTCGATACGCTGGCTTACCTGGAAGGCTGCGGCTTTGAGGTGACTTACCTCGACGTCGATGCGGAAGGGCTCATCTCTCCAAAAGACTTCGAGGCGGCGATCCACAAGGAGACGATCCTCGCATCGGTGATGGCGGCCAACAATGAAATCGGCACAATCAATCCAATTGGGGAACTTGCGACATTCGCACATGGGCATGGTGCACTCTTTCATACCGATGCAGTGCAGGCGATTGGGCACATACCGGTAGACGTGCGGGCGTCGGGCGTTGATTTTCTTTCTGCAAGCGCACATAAATTCAATGGTCCAAAGGGAATTGGATTCCTCTTCATTCGCAAGGGATTGAAACTCGATTCCTTGCTTGATGGCGGGCAACAGGAAAGGGGATTTCGTGCAGGTACGGAAAATGTCGCGTCCATTGTCGGCATGGCGACGGCACTTAAAAGCAACTGCGAATGCATGGATAAAAACATTGCGCATCTTAATAAGCTTACCTCTTTGTTGCGCGATGGTATTGGGAAATTTTTCAAGGGGGTTGTATATCCAGGTGTAGGAGAGGCCCCCCAATTGCCAGGTTTCACATGTGTGTCTTTCCCCACATGTTCTGCCGAGGGGCTTTTGCATATGCTCGACCTAAAGGGTATCGCTGTCTCAGCTGGTGCGGCATGTGATTCCAAGAATACGCAAATTTCGCATGTGCTCAAGGCGATTAATGCGGGAAAAGATGTGGCTCGTTCCACGATTCGCATCTCGCTCGGCATTGAAAACACCTCTGATGATGTGGCTACGATTCTTGCTGCATTGAGGGCGATAGTGTGCGCTACGGAGAAGTTGAGGGGATGATGATGGAAGTGATACATGTAACAACCGACTACAAGTATAGAAGGGTGCGGATTCCTGCGGAGGACGCGCAGTCTTTTGACAAGGCGGTAAGGCCTGTAGTCTTTCATGCAAGCAACTCAAGACAATAGAGAACGAGTTGCTTTCGTTGCTATAACCTTAACGGTTTGGGTTCGTGTCTTTGCGTGGCTGCGGAAGGGCGGGGAGGCTTTTCGCG
>DBWM01000021.1 GCA_002309015.1 Myxococcales bacterium UBA1238
AGGGGGCTTTTTTTATGCGCGGAATGCATGGATTGTCAGCAATACTGAGCAGAGGACTCTGGGGCGTTGTCCTTTTCGACGAATGGCCGGGGAATCATCGTATTCCAGGGGCGCTCAGAAGAACTTGACTCAGCACCGGAAGCCTTTTGGGGTGGGCTTTTCATTGAAACAACTCGGCCCGGCAGGCGGCCTTTGCCATGAGAACGCAGTCAGCTGAGTTCAATCGGGTTCCTCCAAATCGATGATCTTAGGCTCATCCAGCCTGCTTCGCTGACTCTCCAACATCTGATTCTTGCTGCAAATCCCAGGCACCATGCAGAGTTGCCATCGCTCGCATTTCGCATCACCACAGGCACATCCTTCAGGGCGATCGCAATACCAGCCTCCGATCACCGAATTGTGGTTGCCAGCATAACAGGCATAGCCGCCTTTATGAATAAGGGAAGGCGGGAGGGCATGGAGAGCACATACGCCGGTAAAAGTGTTGTATTCATGGCAACGCAGGGAATCATCTGATCCGATCACGCAAAGATCGCCCGGTTCGCAGCGCTCATCACCGCATGCACATCCTTCAAAGCTTTGGCATTGATAGCCTGCAAATGAGGCAACGATCGTCTGGGCATCGTAACTTCCAAGCTTTACAGGTTTATAAGCACAGCCATAATCTTTGCCTGGGGAAGGCTTTCCTGTGCCACATGTACAGAACGCCTCCTCGCTGTATTCGCCAACAGAATCTTTCTCAGTCTTTGCAATGTCATATCCCGGCCGTTTGATCTCCTTTTCCTGTCCATTGCAGGAGACCTGATAGGCATCTTCTTCGGCCAGATACTGAGCATAACGAGGGATGAGAGAGGTATCATCATCGCGGCAGATCGCATCCTTTGGAATCTTTTGATCGCCGCATGCGCATTCGCAGGGTAGATCTTTGCCTTCGTTACATGTGCAGATCTGTTCCTTTTGAAGGCATCGATAACCCTCTCTAAGCGTTTTTTCGCCGCAGAGGCAGCCTCTGGTCGTCGAGTTTTCACCGCAGATGATCCGATCTTTGAGACAAAGATCACCCGCATCGATCTCCTGATTCCGGCAAAGGCATGACTTCTCGTCGTTTTGAATTCCGGCCTGGCAGATCGGCTGCCCCTCATCACAGCCGTAAGGCGATTTGATCTTCTGTTCTCCACAAAGGCATCCAGGGCGCACATCCTGAGAGCTGCATTGGCCCTTGCCATCTACACAAACATCGCCCTTTGGGATCTTTTTTGAACCACAGAGACAGCCTTTTTCGAGATTACAGACCTGTTCGATCGCATATTTGGGGATCCTGCATGAATCCCATGAAGATCCTTCAAAGGGCATGCGGCAATGGCCATATTCCTTGTAAGACCAGTCTTTTGAATGCTCTTTCCCCAAAACAAGCTCTTGTCTGACACATAGATAGCCTTTTTTTAGAGGAGCATCACCGCAATCGCTGCCCGGCTTTGAAGTGACGATGAATCGGCTCCGGCCATCCTTCTTTTCAAGATATCTCCTCTGATATGGGGCATCTTCTTCATCCTCATAGAGTTCATCGAAGATCATCTTCCTGGGATTTGCATTCCCTGAATGAGAGAGGACGTCTTTAAAGTTAAACTTGAAGAGATCCTTTGCATTCTTAAATTTCTTTGAGACCGTGAAGCATTCGAATTCAGCGGTTCCTTCCAGGAAAGTTTGATGGCAAAAGGCATCCTTTGGGCAGAGCTGATTCTCTGTTCCGCATTTGCATCCCTTTGCCTTGTCGCAATAAAACACTTCATGAGATTCAGTCTCTCCATTGCCCTCATGGGTATATTGGTCACGATAGACGCAGAGATGATCTTTGCAGATCGCATTGATGGGGCAGATCTGTTTACCGCAGGGACAACCATCGTCCCGATCACAGATAGAAGGCACATCTGGAATCTCCTGATCGGACGGATCCTCTGTCTCAGGCTCTTCATCCTCCCGATTCCCGATCTCGTCCAGATCTGCACAAAAAGATGTGACATCTGTGCTTGTCGGAACAAGGCAGTAATATCCCTTTTCGCATTTCTCATCACCACAAGGGCATCCATCTTCCTTGTCACATCTGAGATCAAACCTGTTTTCATGGAAGGAGACAGATGTAAACATGAAGTCATCCTCATCCTCTTCAGGCATGCCTTCCAGATTCGCTCTGTAACGATTCACGATACAAGTGAAATCCTGATAGGGTTCATAGGGCGTCTTGCCGCATGAACATTGTCCGTGATGACAAACATCGGTTTTGCAGCTTTCTTTGTTGCATGATCCGGTCAGAGCATCTGCTGCTTTATAGGTCCCGCCTTCACAAAGAGCACCCTTCTTGATCCTTTCGGATCCGCAAAGGCATCCTTCTTCGCGAACGCATTCCCAGGCCAAAGCGGTACAAAGAATACAGGATGAACTCAGTTCATAACCCTTGTCTTTTGGAACAGATTCAGCCGAATCGATCACCGTTCCGACTTTCGCGAGATTGCCATTGACCGGGCAACCCTTGGGATCGGTGCACCAATAGCCGGACTCCGGCACGCAATCCCATTTCGCTCGATCCTCAGGTCGAAGCCCGATCTCCTCACAGCCGTTCTGAGCAGGTTCAGGCCTTTCAGCTTCTTTCGCATCGACGGAATTCTGACCTTCGACGGCAGGCGTCTGTGCGTTTGGCGCCTTTGCATCTTCCGGCTTCTGACAGCCTGCGAGCGCGAGCAGAGCGAGTGAAATCAAGAATTTGTGGCTCATGAAAACTCTCCGGGCAACGATCTGAAACGAACGAGAGTATTTTATACTCAGCGCGGAAAGCGGCCAAGGTGTTTGAGTTTCACATCGCGTGCTTACACAAGCAAACCTGAGCCTCCGATGCCTTGCGCCAACGCATTTCAAAACGTCGATCCACGCCCTATAATCCCGCTGACTTTTGGAGAGGGCTTTGATGGTCATTTTGATTTGTGGCGGTGCGGGTTACATCGCTTTGGGAATGGCATCGAACTCACCCATAAGGATACGAAGCGTAATCCTTTAAAGAGAGACCGGAGCATCAGGGAAGAGGCACGTGCGCGTACTGATCATCAATGAAGTGTGCGGGATGGGGAGTACGGGGAAGATCGTTTCTGCGATTGCGGACGACTACGAGCGAAGGGGGGAGACCGTAAGGATCGCTTATGGCAGACTCGCATCTGTACCAGAAAAGGATCGCCACCGTGCGGTGAGAATCGGCCATTCTTTGGGGGTTTACGCTCACGCCCTCTTCACGAGGCTGACCGATCGTCACGGCTTCTACTCGCGTCATGCGACCAGGAGGTTCCTTCATTGGGCCGAGGGGTACGACCCCGATCTCTTATGGATGCACAACCTCCACGGTTACTACATCAACATCCAGATGCTGTTCGAGTGGCTGAAGATGCGTCCCGGGATGAAGGTGTATTGGACTCTTCATGATTGCTGGAGCTTTACGGGGCATTGCGCGGGGTTCTCCTTCGTGGGTTGCGATCGCTGGCAGGAGCATTGCAGGGATTGCCCTCAGAGCAGGACGTACCCTGCAAGCTATGTGGATCGCTCGTTCGACAACTTTGAGCGAAAGCGTCAGCTCTTTACGGGGGCGCCCAATCTCACCCTGATCACGCCCTCCCGATGGCTCGCAGGTTTGGTGAAGCAAAGCTTCCTTAAAGAATACCCCGTCGAGGTCAGGTATAACGAGATCGATCGGGAGATCTTCAGGCCCACCCCTATAAGGGAAGAGTTCATGACCAGGTATCATTTGCAGGGCAAACGCATCGTGCTCGGGGTCGCCAATGTATGGGAGAAGCGCAAGGGACTTCAGGACTTCGTGAGACTGTCATCGTTACTCGATCGAGAGCGCTATGCCATCGTATTGGTAGGGGTAACCGCAAAACAGAAGAGACAGATCCCTCAGGAGATTGTGGCCATCGGTCGCACTGCAAACCAGAACGAACTTGCAGCGATCTACTCCGCTGCCTCCGTGTTCTTTAACCCCACTTATGAAGACAATTACCCCACAGTCAATCTTGAAGCTGAAGCCTGCGGGACTCCCGTGATCACGTACGATACCGGTGGCAGTTCGGAAACCCTGCATGATCCGCGCTCTGTGGTCGTACCTCAGGGGGATCTCGATGCGGTGATCCAAAGGTTGAATGCACTGACCTTATAAGGTTGCAGGCATAAACCTTATAAGGTGCGAGTGGCTGACAGCGTAAGGTTGAGAGGGGAAACCTTATAAGCCTCCCCGAATCTCATTGTGGTTTGCGATCGAAGCAGCCGTATTTTGGGGAATGCGGCGATCACCGCCTGTAACTGCGGGATTTGGGATCCGGGATCCAGCAGATACGGGCCTTCAGCCTCACCAGCGCTGTTTTGCGAGGCGGGTCTGCATGAAGCGCTGGCGCAGGCTCGAGCCCTTGCGGCGTTCCATCTCGTGTGCAAAGGCGAGGACGATGAGCGCGAGGCCCGTGATCGCAAGGTAGATCCACCAGTCGAGGGATTGGAAGAAGGCGAAGCTGTGGACGACGATCATGCAGATAAGGCTTAAAGCCGCAAAGACGATGAAGCGGTTCTGACCTTTTTTGAAGCCGATGCCGATGAGCACGAGGCAGAGCAGGCTCGTCAGGATGCTGTGCATGAGCATATCGCCTCTGCCGAAGACCCCGCAGGCAAACAGGGTGAGCGCGAGGAGGCCTGTAAACAGGATCACATGTGTGGCGGCGAGCGCGTTTCCATTTTTCTTCCAGCAGAGATGGGCGAGAGCGAGGGCGACCCCCGTCAGCAACAGCGTCAGAAGCTCGGGCTTAAAGGCCGAAAGCAGGCTCAAGGCGACCGATGTGACCGCATATTTGTAAGCGATCGCCAGGGTAAACAGGCCCGCCGAGAGCGTGATCAGCGTGCGATCGAGGGTGGATTGCCCCTTCTCGCAGAGATATTGGAGCAGGTTACTGCAGAAAACGAGGGCGCCGAGCAGGTGAGCCAGCGAATGCAGGGGGCCATGGTAGGCGAGCAGCGGGATGGCCGAGAGGATCCAGATCGCTCTCATGGGCGCATAGCCCTTGTAAGGGCGTTCCCAAAAACGCGAGAGCAAAAACAGACCGAGCGCAGAGAGCGCATAGGGCGTGAAGTCCGACCATGGGCCGAGTTTGGAGAGGGCAGCACCGAGGACCTCCGTCAAAAAGCACCATGCGGCGAGGGCGGGTAAGAACCCCATCCGGTATTTCGGCGTGTGCGAGAGGGCGAAGAGCGCCGTGAGCATGGCGAGCAGTCCGATGCCGTAAACCCATACGCGCGGCCTGATCGGGGTAAACCAGAAGACCGAGAGGGTGATCGCAGCGCTCAATGCGCAGCAGACGTAGCCCGGAATGCGGTAAGGCCGCGGGGACTGCCCGCCATATTTGCGCTCTTCATAAGCGAGGAAGGCTGCAATCAGGACGTCTACGATCACGGGGATGAGCAATGCAAGCTGCATCATCCATTTACGCCCCGTCACATCGGCCGATGTCAGGGTGAGATAGCCGTAGAGGGCGGTGAGGCCCAGGGCGAAAGCAAAGCAGAGACAGGAGATCTGTTTGCGGAGATTGCTCTCTTTCAGGCTGGATCTGCGCCAGTCGATGGCGCAGAGGACGAGGACCAGGCCCATCATCGCGAGGGTCAGCTTCTCGTTTAACCAGAACATCCGCAGGCTTACGAGGCTGAGCTGAATCGCGGCCACGTGAAGGCGCTCTGAAGGCGTGCTCTCTTCGTCCCAGGTTTTGCGGAATGCATAGTAGAAGACGCAGATCGCGAAGGCGGCGCAGAGGATGTAAAGGGGGCCATTCTTCGAGGGGAAGATCCCGGCGAACTGATTCAAAGCGGGAATGAAGCTGTAGAAGGCGAGCAGGAAGGCCAGTGCACCGAGCAACTGCCGCAAAAACTGCCAGCGTTTGAAGAGGTGATCGGCGGATTTGTAGAGCAGGAGGATGCCCAAATCCGCAAAGCTGACTGCGGGAGCGAGTTCCATGAGGGCCGGAAGATTGAAGAACAGGCTGCAACAATAGAGCAGGTGGTAAGAGATCATAAGGACTGCAAGGGTAAAGAGCCCCTTCGAGACGGCGCGGTTGAGCCATCGCTCGGTGCGGAAGCTCTCTTTGTAGTCGAGGATCACGCAGATTGCGGCCACCACTGTGGGGATCAGCGCGATGTAAGGCCAATATTGCGCGATGTAGAAGGCGATCGCGCCGAACAAAAGGATCGCGATGCGCAGGTGAGTCTGCCTGTAGTCGGCGTAGAAAGACCGCAACCGATAGCAGAGGAAGACGAGAAGGCCGGTCCAGAGGGCGCAGGCGATCGCTGTGATCGCAGAATGCGTAAACTGAGAGCTCACCGTTTCGAGCGTGAAACAGTAAGACCGGAAGAAGCAGAAGGCAGAGATCAAATGCTGGATCGGCCGCAGGGCATGGACGAAACGGGGGTCGATGGGCAGATACAGGATGAGGGCCACCCAGAAGAAGCCGGTTGCAGAGATGAGATTGGATCTGCTGAGGGCGGGGCAGTCGAAGAACCAATCGGCGCAATAGAGCAGGTAGATGTTGAGTGCGAGGACTGCAGCGATCAAAATCGCCTTCGAGCTTGCCCAGATTCTCCATCGCTTGATGTTAAAGCATTGTCTGTAGTCGAGGAACACGCAGATCGCGGTCACCATCATCGGCAAAAGCGCGAGGTAAGGGTGATCATTCGCGGTGATCACCGAGCATACGACAAACAGGACGACGGCAGAGCGCAGGTAGATATGGGGATGGTCGCTGTAGAAAGACCGCAATCGATAGCAGAGATAGACCAAAACCGCCGTAAAGAGGACGCATGCGACCACTGCCATCAGGGGGGAGCGCCAGAAGTTATCCGCGAATCGCAGCGTGTATTCGTAGGCAAAGCAGAAGCCTGCAGCCGAGATCCAATGGTGGATCGGCATCTGGGCCGGACACAGCGCCGGATCGACCTTTCGGTACATCAGGGCCGAGAAGAGGAGCGCGGTCGTGATCAACATGAGAGAGAAGAACGGGCGACCCCCGATGAAGGGATTCCCGGTTTCATACAGACTGAGCAGATGATACCAGAGGGCGGTTGCCAAAAGGTAACCGATGTAGCGCTGCACGTGAGGGGCATAGGGCAGGCCGAGACGCCTGCAATGGTAGAAGGCAAAGAGGGTTATCCCTAGGAGCAACGCCATCCGGAGCACCAGGGCGACCAGCTTTCCAGCCGTAGAAATGGATCCCAGATCGAGCAGATAGGGCAGGATCGCGCCGAGTTCGAGGAAAAGTCCAAGCTGAACGGCGAAGATACGGTCCCGGTGCTGACCCTTATCGAGGCGCTCAGGCAGGATCCCATAGAGGATGAGCGCGATCGCCAGGAAAAGATAGGGGGTGATCAGCGAGATGTCGCGGATCGGGGGATCACAGAACAGGACAGGCTGGCATGCGAGCCCGAAGAAGATCATCCAAAAGAGCAGGAATCCACGGGGCCATGCGGGCTTCCGGAGCGCGATGACCGCAAAATACACCATGGGCATGAGCAGGAAGAGGGCGCAAAGGGGGAGATGAAGGTTCTCGAGGACGCAGTTCCAGAACAGGTACAAGATGATTCCGGAACAGAGCAGCGCTTCCGTGAAATAGACGAGCGCGTTTACTTTTTGCTCCTGCTTTCCGGCACAGTGCTCGATCGCGATCATCGGCAGGTAAAGGCAGAGATGGGCGGCCCAAAGGAGCGTCGAAATTTCTCCCCCGTTCGTTCCGAGGAACATCGATTCGATAAAGCCCCAGAGCAACAGGAACAAAATGGATGTGGATGCGCGGTATGCACGCCTGATTCCAAGGTAAAGGAAGACCGCATAACTGAACAGCAGCGGGATGACGAGCAGGGTTCCCCTCTTGCAAAGGACATCGCAGCCGAGGATCACCGCATAGGCGAGATGCAGATGGAAGTTCAGCCACTGTACTTTGCGCTCTGATTCCCCCATGAGATCGGGTTTACACAGGATCAATGCCTGCAAAACGAGCGCGGCCACCGCAGGCAGATACAGGCAACAGACCGAATCGCTGAACAAAATGAACGAGAGCGCAGTGAGAGCGCCGTATCCGATGAGGTAAGACACCCATTTAAAAGCTGAAACGTGAAAGATCCGGTAGCCCCATGCGACGCTGAAGGTGAGCGTCAGCAACGCCAGAAAGCCGAGAAGCCCGATCGCTCCGTCGCTGATGCCAAATCCGAGGAATTTTAAGGAGAAGATCAGGGCTGAAAACGCGACTGCACCGAGCATATAGAAGGCGCTCGATGTGTGCAGAAGCCCCATGCGCCTGTAGCAGATGCGCGAAAGCAAAAAGAAAACGGCGCAGGGGATGAGGACGGTGATGAATCTCGATCCTGCAGAGAACCGGTTCCAGGAGGCGGTCACGTAGCTGATGCAGGCGATCGACACCAAAAGGACGCCGATCCAGAGGATCATCGGCAGGTGATCGCGGGGCGCCTTCTCTTTGATTTCGGATTCATCGCCTGTTTCCTCGTGAGATTCCTTTGCAGCCGCGCGATCGTCGGTCTGTAAATCTTCTTTCTCTGGCTCTTCAGACTCAGACTGCGGCGCCTCTTCCTCGAGATCTTCGTTTGCAGCCTGCGGTTCCCCGGTTTCAGTCTCGCGATCTTCTTCAGGAGTTTCTTCGTCGCCTGAAAGCATCTGATCGATCTCTGACGCCAGCGGATCCGTTTCCTTTTCGGGAGGCGCTTCCTCTGATTCAGATTCCGGGCTTTCATCCGGCTGATCGCCCTCCAATGCCTCTTCTTCATCCGGTTCATCGTTAGGAGATGCGGTCTTCTCCGCTTTGGGCGCATCGTTTACAGGCTGCGATCGCGTTCCCGCACGCTGCTCAGGCCGTTCGCCCGCATACTGGATGAAGAATGCCTCCGTGATCACCCCATCGTCATAGAGCTTTTGAAGGCCTTCCTTGATGATTTCATATTTTAAAGAAATGTCATCGTACGCCTTTTTTTCATCATGCCTCGTTATGAGCCTGTATATGAACCTGAAGATGATAAAAAGGACGATGACTACAGTGCTGATTTCAATCAACGCTCATCCTTTCGCTGTTTCATGCCAAAAATGGGGTTTCTCATTCAAAAAATACATGATTCCCCGGGTGAAACGCCCCTCTTTGTAACCTGAAGGACGTATTGCAAAGCTGAAATGATGTCTCTTTGTTACAAACCGATCGATTACAGATGCGTAATGCTTCATCTCTTCGTTGAAATCCGGTGATCCAACTTGAAAACGGCCTTCCGGTTTTGCAAAACGGGCGATCGATTCTGAAAAATGCGGTTCTGTTGATACGAAGCGTAATATGCGAAACTGTAATGACAGATTCGCGATACAAAGAATGCCTGCGCAAATTTGTAATGGACTTATTGGTGATCAAAAAACCGCATTTCAACTCTGTAACGCCAGATCGCAGTGGCTCGAAACCGCATTTCAACTCTGTAATGCCGGATCGCAGTGGCTCGAGACCGCATTTCAACTCTGTAATGCCGGATTCTGAATTTTGGAGACCCCGTTTCGTACGTGGAGTTGCCATTCGATCGAAAGCAGGAGCGCTTCGTAACTCCGATCCGACGCTTCCGCCTTTTGTGGCAGCACATCCCAAATGGTAAAGTCGCTCTCTTTTGGGGTTGAAACCACCTCTCCGCCGAGCGATGCCAAAGCGGCCTTCGCGCCTGCGATGATCCCTTCCTGATCCTCGCTGACCGCGTTTTCGGGCGCAAAATGGAAGTAAAACCGCTTGCCTTCGATCGGCATCAACAGCTTCATTTCGGGCGCAAACCGCGTACAAAGCAGACTCCCCAGGGCAAATCCCAACAAAAACGGGCAGAGATGCAGCCATTTGGGGATTTCTTCAAAAAAATGCGGTAACAGGTTGTACAAAGCTTCGAGGATCGCCGCTCCCCAAAGCGCCCCCATTGCGCTGTAAGCCCGATGCAGCCACCGCAACCGCGATCCCTTCTCGCGCACCGCCTCGAACGCAAACAGAAAGAACGCGATGAGCCCCAAAAGGCCTGCGATCTTCCCCAAAACGGGCATCGCCGCGTTGACAAAGGCGTAAATCAAAAAGCAGCGCAGCGTAAAAATGCAATATTTGCTGAAGAAACAAACCTGCATCCCGCCCGCAAGCCACAGTGAAATCGAGCAGAGGAAGAAAAGACCGGCAGCAGCGAAGATGGGAGGAAGCTGACGGATGTGAATCGCGTAATGCGCGAGCCCAAATGCAGGCAGCTGCTGATCCATCACCACCAAAAGCGCCGTCCATGGGGCATAGAAAACGAGAACAGAAGTCAAAACCGGTAAAAATCGCCTGCCGCCCACCGGCAACAAACCCCCTCGTTTCAAAGTCAGGCGACTCCACAAAAACGCGAGCAAAAGCATCAGCGCCGGCAGCGCATCGCTCACGTAATAAAGGGGATGCCCGGGATCCGAAGGCCCCATCGACAGCATGATCTGCGTTCCCACGCGACCTAAAAGCCACGATAAAAAGAGGAGCAACGCCATCCTCGACACGCTGCTCTCTATCCGCGCCCTGCTGTAAGACTGATCGCCCGGCGGCTCCATCGGCACAAGCCTGAGAAGCAGTTTCGCAATCAAACGGGCGAATACGGTCAGCATGCAATGCACTCACGCAATGTACTTTTTGTGAGCTGCAGATTATAAGGAATGCGCAAAAATTGCAAGGAAATTGGAGTCTGCGGCGGGAATGGGGGAGGTTAGTCGTTGGGGGTGCAGGTTTTCTTGTCTTCGCTGAGGGTGTAGTTACTCTTACATTCAGAGCAAGTGCTGTCGCTGGCACAAGTCTTGCAGTTGGTGACACATTGGGTGGCGCAGGTGTTGCCATAGTAACCATCCTTGCAGCCGACACATTGGTTGGAACCATCGCATGAGGCGCAGTTCGTTGAACTACAAGCCTGGCAGGAGTTGTTGGTTAATAAGTAGTTAGATCCGCAAGCTGTACATTTGCTTGCGTTGTCTACACATTTAGTGCAGGGAGAAGTACATTTCAGACATTCTTGTGTACTGCTGTTGGCATAGTAACCATCGCCACAGTTGTTTACGCAGTTAAAAGCTCTTGGTGTGGTGCTCACACTATAACTGGTATATTTCTTGTAATAACTGCTGGCGCATTGATCACACGCATCGCCTGTATAAATATTGCTTTCACAGCTGTTACAATTGAGATTGCTGCCATTGTCGCTACATGTGGCGTTGCTAGCATTTGCGCAGTGATTGATGTCTGTTTGGATGAGGTTGCTGCATGCTTGAGTGCAAGTAGAGGTACCCGCAGTATTATAGTAGTGGGAATCGCATGCGGTGCAGCTGATGGTACTGCCACCGCTTATATTGCAAACGGTGTGTGCTGGGTTAGAACAATGTTTGCTGCCGTCATTATTTGGGCAGGCGTCGGTGCAGTTTGTATGCGTGTTGTTGTAGTAACCGGTTTTACATTCACTGCAAACAGGATTCCCGCCACCATTTTGAGCACATGTGACTGTGGCTGTTGCTGTGCAGTTGCCGATGCTACCGCTGTTGTGCGTTCGGCAGCTTTGGGCACAGTCGGTGCCGTACCAGCCGTCTATGCAAGAGCCGTTGCAATTGGTGATGGTGCCTGAAGTTGGGGAATCGCAAGTTGCTATCGTTGTATCTGCGCAATGTGGACCGGAGGTGCTGCCGTTGGCGCATTTACTGCTGCAAGTGGTGCCATAAAAGCCGGCATTGCATCTGCCGTTACAATTAATAATGGTGCCGTCGGTGGTAAGGGTTCCTTCTGAATTGCGATCACAAGTGGCATTTCTTACGTTTTGGCATTGAGGACCTTCGGATGTGTTGGTGTTATTCGCGCAATTGCTCCCGCATGTTTCGCCATAAAAGCCATTCAAGCAGAAGCCGTTGCAATTAATAATGGTGCCATTCGTAGTTTGATTGCCGCTGCTATCGCGGTCGCAAGTTGCGTTTGCTACATTAGCGCAATGGGTGCTCGCCGAGTTGACACATGCAGTGCTGCAATCTGTTTTGGACGATGTATTATGGTAGCCAGGGGCGCATGCAGTGCAGCTTTCAGTTGCTCCTGAAGTGAGATGACATGCGGTGTGTGCTACATCTTCGCAATGCTTTCCGTTTGTTCCAGGACATGGTGTACTGCAATCGGTCTGAGTGCCTTTATTATAATACCCGATATTGCATAATGTGCAGCTTGTGGTGCCATTACAGTTTCCACCGCAGTTTGCGGGACATGCGTCGCAATAGTGTGTGGTGTTGGGAGGTGTGCTGGAGTCGCTGAGTGTTTTACAGAAGTTTGTGGTGTCCGAGCATTTAGGTTGTGCGGCTGTCCCCTTCGAACAATCTTCGCAGGTTACCGTGAGCGTTTCCTTGTCGCTGCCGGCTGGGCCGTCGGGGTGGTTAAAGCTGTCGGTGACAGTGAAGTCGATCTTATACGTATTGCCGGCAGACCAGGCATTGCATTTGATCTTGTATTCAAGTGAATCGACGCTTCCGGGATCAGCAATCTCCTGAGAATCCGGGGGAATCACCTTCACTTCATCCGTCACCGCGCGCAGGTTGCCGGTGCCGTCGAGTCTCTTGATGCTCACCACTGGGGGCGCGGGCATCGTCGCGGGGCCGCCTTCGGGGGCGGGTTGTTTGCTGCCTGTGACGTCTGGAGCCTGGGGTTGCGGGCTTGGGGTTGCGGGATCGTCCGCGATGGGCTCACAGGCGGAAAGGGCGAGCGCGTAAAGAAGGGCGGCGATGCGGTGTTGCATACGAACTCCTCGGCAAAAACTGAAACGAAGATGGTCAAAAAATCGCGCAGTTGCAAGCTGTTTTTGGATTTACGCCAAATCCGCAGCCTTGCTTGTCCGGGCGCTTTGGCCATCCGGGCCCGTTCGAGCCGTCATTGTACATGATTTGGCGCAAAAATTGAGTTTGGTCGAATCCGCGCATTGGAAACTTTGAGGGAGGCGGCTTTCGTTTGATCGCGCCTGCGCGCTTGCGAAGTGCTTGAGAAACGGAGGCTCATTTCGTAGATTGCGGCGTCATTTGGGACCTGTTGTTTGATTTTTTACGGTTAGGCCCCCGATTAGGAGTTTCCGATGGCTCACAGCAAAGAGACCTCCGCCAAAGAAATTTCGCATTCCCGCACCGGCATGGAGGATGAGGCGCTCATTCGCGCGGTCAACGATCACCTGCATTACACGCTGGCGAAGAATCGGCGGACGGCTTCCCCGAGCGACGTTTATATTGCCTGCGCCCTGGCCCTGCGCGATCGCCTGATCTCGCGCTGGATGAATACGCAGAAGACCTATAACCAAAAGGATGCCAAGCGCGTCTATTACCTTTCGGCCGAATATCTGCTCGGGCGCTCGATGGCCAACAACCTGCTCAACCTGGGGCTTTACGACACCGCCAGGCGCCTCATGCAGGAAAACGGCGTCGATTTGAACCAGATCGAGCAGGAAGAACCCGATCCCGGGCTCGGCAACGGCGGTCTGGGGCGCCTTGCGGCCTGCTTCCTCGATTCGCTCGCGACCCTCGGTTACCCCGCCATGGGCTATGGCATCCGTTATGAATTCGGTATCTTCAAGCAATCCTTCCGCGACGGATACCAGGTGGAGAGCCGCGATCCCTGGCTTGAGCGCATGAATCCCTGGGAGATCGCGCATCCCGAAAAGACCGTGCTCGTGCATTTTGGCGGCCATGTGGAGCATCACGTGACCTCGAAGGGGCAGCTGGTCTGCGACTGGGTCGACACTCAAACGGTGCGCGGGATCCCTTACGACATGCCGGTGGCGGGCTATCAGACCGGAAACGTCAACGCGCTTCGCCTCTGGTCCGCGCAGGCTTCGAACGACTTCAACCTCGATCTCTTTAACGCCGGCGATTACCGCCGCGCCGTCGAAGAGAAGGTGATCAGCGAGACGATCTCGAAGGTGCTCTATCCCGCCGACAACACCCCCGAAGGCCGCGAGCTCCGCCTGAAGCAGCAATATTTCTTCGTCTGCTGCTCGATCCACGACATTGTCCGCCGCTATAAGAAAAACCACAGTGATTTCAAACAGTTTGCTCAAAAGGTGGCGATCCAGTTAAACGACACGCATCCCGCCATCGCCGTGGCCGAGCTCATGCGCGTCTTTTTGGATGAAGAGCATCTCTCCTGGGATGAAGCCTGGGCGATCACCGAGCAGACCTTCGGTTACACCAACCACACGCTGCTGCCCGAGGCTCTGGAGCGCTGGCCCCTCGCGATGTTCGAGCGCCTCCTGCCGCGCCATCTCGAGATCATCTACGAGATCAACCATCGCTTCCTGCTCCGCGTGCATATCGCGTTCCCCGGCGATTACGAAATGCAGCGCCGCGTCTCGATCATCGACGAAAGCGGCGAGCGTTACGTGCGCATGGCGCATCTTGCGGTCATCGGATCCCATTCGGTCAACGGCGTGGCGGCGATCCATTCCGATTTGGTCAAGACCGATCTCTTCCCCGATTTTGTGAAGCTCTTCCCCGAGCGCTTCAACAACAAGACCAACGGCGTCACGCCGCGCCGCTGGATGGTGGAATCGAACCCTGAGCTGACCGCGCTCATCACCGAATGCCTGGGCTCCGACGCCTGGATCAAGGATTCCGACGAGCTGACGAAGTTTGCCGCCTTCGCCGACGACAAGAAGGTTCAGCAGCGCATGCTCGACATCAAGGCGAACAACAAAAAGCGCTTCATGGAGCGTTACCTGCCCTTCAGCGTGCCCACGAACATGCTCTTCGACGTGCAGGTCAAGCGCATCCACGAATACAAGCGCCAGATGTTAAATGCGCTCCACGTCATTCATCTGTACCGCGAGCTCAAGAACAATCCTGACGCCGACCGCGTGCCGCGCATGGTGCTCTTTGGCGGAAAGGCGGCCCCCGGTTACTTTGCGGCCAAGCAGCACATCAAGTTCCTGAACGACATCGCGCGCATCATCAACGATGATCCGAGCATGCAAAACAAGCTGCGCGTCTATTTCTGCCCCAACTACTGCGTCTCGATGGCCGAGATGATCATCCCCGCCGCCGATCTCTCCGAGCAGATTTCGACCGCAGGCAAGGAAGCATCGGGCACCTCGAACATGAAGTTCGCCTTAAACGGCGCGCTCACCATCGGTACCCTCGACGGCGCCAACATCGAGATCCGCGAGAAGGTGGGCGACGAGAACTTCTTCCTCTTCGGTCTGACCGAGCCCGAGGTCAAGCAGCTTTGGCGCGACGGCTACAACCCGAAGGCCTGCATCGAAAAGAGCGCCGATCTTCAGGGCGTCCTCGACATGATCGAATCCGGCTTCTTTACCCCCGAAGACCGCAACCGCGCCCGCGGGATCGTGGACTGGCTCCGCAATAGCGACCCCTACCTGCTCTGCGCCGACTTCGACAGCTACATCGCCCGCCAGAAAGACGTCGAGCGCGCCTACCGCGACAAGAGCAGCTGGGCCCGCATGATGATCTTAAACGTCGCGCATATGGGCTTCTTCTCTTCCGACCGCACGATTCGCCAGTACGCCGACGACATCTGGCAGCTCGCCCCCATCAACGTCGAAGCCTGATCCCCGCCGCAGGGCCTCCGCCCGCCCATCCCGCGTTTTTTATACCCTAAACTTGACGAATTTTGAGCGATTGCCCTACAGTTCCCCTGTTTGTTTCAGCATGTTTGCGAATGCAGAGGAATGTTGCAATGTCAGATCTCAAGTTTTTTTGCGGCTTTTTGGCTTTAGCGATGGCGGCCAGCTTTGCGGCCTGCGATGACGACGACAGCGATGCTTCCCTGGATGGCGGCCATCTGGTCACCGATGCCACCGCCGATGCGGA
>DBWM01000050.1:0-53388 GCA_002309015.1 Myxococcales bacterium UBA1238
CAGAGCCGTCAGCACCAGCTGCGCCGTCAGCGGATCCATCCGCTCCGGCCTGAGTGGCATCCTGGTCGTTGTCGTTATCGTCGTCGTCACAAGCTGCAAAAGAAAGCGCAAATAAAGAGAGCAGAAAAGCTTTTGTGGTCAATTTCATGATTAAAACCTCACAGGATTGAAGCAAACTCGTCTTTTAGCAAAAAGCTTCACTTTGAATCCAGAAGATTTTCAAATTTTTTAAGTTTTTAAAGGCGGGTCCACCGGGAATTTCTCAAAAGACAGGTCATTCTGGCGGTTATAAAATTCAAAAAAATGCAGGATGATTTTTTGCAGGGGGTTTACGGTGCGGGATGCGCAATGCGCTCAGCGTAATAGGCGCGCTCATCGTAGGGAATATCGAGCGTATCCATCGCTTGCTCCACGCCGCAGTGCAATTTGTTCATGAGCCTGAAAATCGAGCTCAGTCGCTCTTTTGTGCGGCCTTCCGCCAAACCTTTCGTGCGGCCTTCCGCCAGTCCTTCCGCCAGGCCCTCCGCCAAACCTTCCGCCCGGGCTTTTTGGGTGGCTTCTTCCATATATTCCCTGTCGAGTTCTTCCTGGTTGTAGAGCCAGTCCATGATGTCCATGAGCTCTTCCTTTCGTTTTTGAAGGTATTTTTTGAGGATGTTGCGTTCCTGGCAGATGAGGATCGTTTCTTCGAAGGCCTTCCTTGTGCGGCCGTGAATCTGAATCCGGCGGTCCAGCTCGTGGCAGAAGGCGATGTATTCGGAGAGGATGCCTTTGGAGGTCTGGTCGTAGAGGACGTGAATCCGGGCATCGACGTCGCAGGCCCGGGATTCGGGATCGCCTTCCGCTGGATCAAAAAAGAGCGATTTCAGCGAGAGCATGTCGGGATGCGCGCCTTGGGAGCCGGTGTAGACGACGTAAAGCTCGGGTTTGGGCAGGCGAATGGGCGCAGGCTGGTAGATGCGCTGGCGGTTGGGGATAAAATGGGTCCAGTAGGTTTGAATCAGAGAGCTCAGGGCGCGGAACACGATGTTGACGGACCAGGTCGATTGCTCCTCCACAAGGAGGATCGCGCGATCGCCCACGATGAAGCCCAAATCGTTGTACATGCGCCGGGCCACGACCGTCGCTTCGAGGGTGACGGTTTTGAGATCGCTTTCGGTGGTGGTCGTGTCCCCGGGATGCAGGCTTTGGTCAAGCTGCAGCAGATACTCGGGCTCCGAGAACAGATGTGTAAAGACGCTGTCTTTGGTGCAGCGCTTGATTTCCATCGGTGACCTCTGGGGGCAATTTGAGCAGAAGGTTTGGTGAGCGGGAGGTTCTATTTGCGTTCAGTTGAGGCCCGGATCACAATGCGCGCCTTGCGTGGAGGTTCAAAATGAAGATTTGCGTTTATTGCGCTTCGTCCCAGACGCTGGATCCTCAGTATTACGCGCTGGGCGAGCGGTTCGGGCGGTTGCTGGTGGAGCGCGGGCACAGCCTGGTTTACGGCGGTTACAGCCGGGGTCTGATGGCGGCGGTCGCGCGGGGCGTCGCTTCAAGGGGGGGCGGGATCACTGCGGTCGTGCCGCGCATCTTCGATCGTCCGGGGTTCACGTTTGAAGGCTGCAGCCGCGTGATCTTCACCGAATCGATGCACGCGCGCAAAGCGGCCATGGAAGCCGAGGGCGACGCCTTCGCGATCCTGCCCGGCGGCATCGGCACCTTCGACGAGGCCTTCGAGCTCTACGTCTTAAAGTCGCTGGATCTCTGCAAAAAGCCCATGGGCTTCTTAAACGCATTCGGCTGCTACGATCTTTTAAAGGCGTTTTTGGAGCAGTCCTGCAGGCAGGGTCTGATGACCGAAGCGAACTTAAAGCTTGGGGTCTTTTACGAGACCGCCGAGTCGCTGCTGGAGGCATTGGAAGGGTAGAGGGCCTGCGACGATGACCCCGACATCTCGATGCGCCCGCAGATCCCAATGACGCCGGGGAAGACGCAGGCGATCCCGATTAATCTGTAAATTCGCAGCAGATGTCGCTACCGGGGCATTGATCGGGGGTCAGCTTACCGCCATCTTCCACACAGGATGTTTTCTCTTCCCCATCGTTCGCATCGAAGCAATAACCGTTTGCTGTCTTGCAGGGGAAGTAATCTCCGAATCTGTCGACGCAACACTGAACGTTGGAGGCTTCATCCGTACATGTGCCGGAAACCGACTTCGTGTCTGGGTATTCAGCGCACCAATCAGTGCTCATGCAGTAACCAGATGTGCCATTGGCGTTGCATGCTTTGCCGCTGCCTCTGTTGGAAGAAGGCCCGCAGGAGATGGTCATGCTGAGCAGGGCGATGGCGCCATCGCAATCGGCTTCATTGAGCGCATCGGCCGTCACACGGGTGCCACAGGATAAATTGCACATTGAATACAGGCTCGAATCGGCACAGGTACAGTTGACAGCGATTTCCTCGCAGACATCGAAGCAACTGACAGAAGAAGGCGTGCAGGCGATGGTCATGTCGAGAAGTTCGATGGCGCCCTCGCAATCGGCCTTCTCGAGCGCTTTGACTGCCACAGTGGAGCCACATTCGTCATTGCAGGTTGAATTCAGGTTCGAAGCGGCACAATCACAGTTGTCAGCGATTTCATTACAGATATCGCTGCAATCAGGTCCGCTCGAATGAGAGGAGTCGGCATCAGAGATGTCGGCATCAGAGGAAGCGGCATCAGAGGAGTCGGCATCAGAGGAAGCGGCATCAGAGGAGTCGGCATCAGAGGAAGCGGCATCAGAGGAAGCGGCATCAGGGATGTCGGCATCAGGGGTCCAGTGGGGCGTTGGGGATTCGTCGGAGTCGGAATCGCAGGCGGTCAGGCTTAAGGCCAGGAACAGGAGTGCAAATGATTTTTCCATGGGACGTCTTTCTTCATGCTTTGGAATGCGAACGATTGAGTTAAATGATATTCAATGGATTGTGTACAGTAAAACCTGTTCTTAAACGAGGAACAGAAAACGGAAGTGGCGTTGCGGAAAGCAGAGGGGAAGAAGATTACTTATAATCTTCGTCTTCTTCGTCGTCTTCGTTGTTAACGCCGGCGTCTTTATTGCGGTATTTGCATTCGACGCCGATGAAGGTTGCGGTTGCATTGCAATCGTATTCGTTGATCAGATTAAAGATGACGCTCGAATTCCTTGAGGTGCAAATATCCAGGCATTTGTTGGTGAGATCCTGGCTGTTGCGGCAGGGGTAATCGTACTCGTCCTTGCTGCACCAGAAGCCGGCATAGCGGCAAGCATCTTCACAGTTCACCTGGCCGTTCGAATCGCTCCTGGTGACGTTATAGTCACCGCTGAAATCTTCGTTGCCGCAGGCGCTGAGTCCCAGAACGCAGAAAAATGTTGCCATAAAGAGGGTAGATTTCATCGTTTATCCTTTCTTTAAAATTGCAATGGAGTTCTGCGCGGGATCATTCGCAAACGATGCCTAAGAAGGCAAAGGCTCTCTCGCAACCTCTGTCCAGCACCAGGTCAAAAAGAACGCTCGAATTCTTACTGCTGCAGGTTCGCAGGCAGGCTTCGTAGAGCTGCGCGCTGTTGTTGCAGGCGTAGGATTTGGATTCTTCATCGACGCAGCCTGTCGTGATAAAGCGGCAGGCATCTTCGCAACTGACGTCACCGCTGTTTTCATTGTAATTGACATTGAGGTCTCCGCCTGCATCGTCATCTCCGCAGGCGCAAAGTCCCAGGGCGGCTAAAGCGATAAAAATGGATTTCATTTTTCCTCTTTCTCTTTAAGGGTTGGATTTTGAGCGGACCATACTGCGACAAAAACGATGCCAGACCTCCCGCAGTTCATCCTCTAAGCTTTTGGCTCGATGTGGAGAGGTTCGAAAGGCGTCAGATGCATTCAAAAGTCCTGTAAAAAAATTCAAAACCATATTTTCATGTAAGACGATTTTGTGAATTCGTCAACCTGTAAATCCAAATTCAGCGCATCTTTTAATGGGGGTATCGCGCTCTGGTTCGTTACAAAGTTATAAAACTGGGCTGCTACCTCAAAAAATGACTTCAGCAAAAGCATCTGCCGGGCTCTTCTGAGCGGACTCGCGATTGCTTTGTGATGAGTTTCCCTGAGTTGGGCGTCTGCAGAGCCCGCCCGTTCAAAAATCCCGCAAAAGCGGCGGCGCTGATGCTCGCACAGGTGGAACGGGCAAAGGCGCGCGCGTATACTGCGCTGGATTGGAGGATCTGAAGATGTGCAAGAATACTTTATTTTTATGTGCAGCGCTTCTGCTTTGGGCTTGCGACGACGATGCTTCCGGCGACGATGACCGCGATGGGGCTCTGCCCGGGGATGCTTCGGCCGCCGATACTTCTGTTGGCTGGGATGCCTCGGCCGACGCTTCTGCGGATGCGATGCAGCCCGAAAAGGTGACCGTCGGGATCACTTCCCACAAGGATTTCGACGTGGTCTCCAGTTCGACCATCCTGGTGAAAGGCAGCTATACGGGTCAGCCGACCAGAGTGACCGTCAACGGCGAGACCGCTGAGTTTGCCGACGGCCTGTTTGAATGCCGCATTGTGCTCGAACCGATGGAAGGCGATCATCAGATCGAGGTGAAAGCCGACGAAGCGACTCAGACGATCACCGTCAAGCTCGACATGACTTATCCGCGCATCGATTTTTCGGCTCCAATGCGCGGAAGCCATCAGATTGCAAAGCAGGGCACGGTCGAATTTGACGTGGAAGACGAAGGCGGCCTCGACGATGTGCTCTTTGATGGTCCCCGCGGCGAATATTCGGTGAGCAGCTCTTCTGCGCATTCGAGCTTAAGCGAGACTTACAATCTGGGCCTCAACATCCTGCAGGTGACCGCCAAAGATTTGGGGGGGCTCACGTCTCACGAGCATTCCGCGGTTTTGGTGGGGGATTTGACGGCCGGCGATGCGGTTTTGAAGAACGCGATCCGCTTGCATATGGGCAGCGCCGCTTTGAGCAGCCTGCAAAATATGCTCGTGCAAAAAATCGATAACTTCGATTTCAGTAGCCTGGCCAGCTCAGCCGATGCCGAAAGCAACTTCAACCTCACCCTCAAAAACATCACCTTCACCAAGCCCGACAGCGACCGCCTGAACCTGAGCTTTAACGCCGATCAGAATCAAATCGACTTTAAGATCCATTTTTCGCGCGTTCAGGCTCAGATGGAATACAAACTCTCGCACAATGTGACGATCCCGTTCTCGGCGAATCTGGCCAGTCTGGATGTGAGCGGCGGTCTTTACATCGCGATGGATCAGGGCAAGCTCAAGGTGGAGCTCAGAGATGTGGATCCCAAACTCGAGGGGCTGCAGATCACCCTGGGCACCCTGCCCGCCAACTATCAGGGGACCGAAAGCGAGCTGACGATCATCATCGAAGAGGTCATCGCCAACTTTGTAAAGCAGAAGATCGATGAATTTGTGCCCGGCTTCATCGAACCGATCGTGAGCAAACTCGACGAGCCGTTTGATCTCACGCTTCTCGGCGCGCAGCTTTCGCTGGGACTTAAGCCCAGCACCGTCGTCATCACCTCAAAGGGCCTCTCCGCCCGCGTCGACGTCGGGATCGATCTGAAGAATCCGGCAACCGAGAAGCCGCCCATCGCCGGTTACGTCGGCAACGGATCCCACTGGGACGGCGTTCACGACACCGACAACCTCGCGCTCTCCATCGACACCAACCTCTTTAACGCCTTCGCTTACCGCATCTGGGAAAGCGGCGCCCTGTTCCCCACCATCGATCAGGCGTTCCTGGATCAAAACGGCTCGACCCTGCGCATCATCCTGAGCTTCTTCGGCAACCTGCTGCACAACGCCTACAGCGAGATCAATGCGACCACGCCTCTTTCGCTCACCGCGACGCCCAAACTGCCCATTCAGGTGAAAGCATTGTCCGAAGGCAACGCTCAGCTGGAGCTCGGGGTGGGGGCATTGGCGATCCATGTGCAAACCGACGATGCCGCTGCGCGCGATCTTTTGGATGGATCCGCATCGATCCGCATGAAGACGACGCTTTCGGTCAAAAAGCAGGGCCAGAAGACGCTGCTCGGACTCAGCTTCAGCGACGAACTGGTTGCCTTCGATGTAGAAACCGAGTCGCTGCGCGGAAACATTGAAGCGAGCGTGGAGACGCCTTTCATGAAGATCTTAAACCAGCTGCTCCCCCTGGTGGGCAGCATCGTCTCGGGCATCGAACTGCCGAGCTTCGATCTCTTCTCCATCGACAACATCAAGGTGATGACCGAACCCGCAGATAGCGCCGCCGGATTCATCACCATCGAAGGCAACCTGGGCCTCTGATCGCCCGGGCTGCCCATCCCCGTCTCTTTTTTTTAAAAGGCCCCAACCGGGGCAAACTTCAGCGGAAAATACGCAAATGCAAAAAAAACTCACCTTGATGGTTTTGTCCGCCCTCGTTTTCTCCCTCTCTGCCTGCGATGACGACGACGCTGCGCCCGGAAACGATGAATCCGACGCCGCAGCGACCGCCGACGCAACCGGCGACGCTTCCTCCAGCGATGCTTCCACCTCTGATGCTGCAGATGGCTCGGCCAGCGATGCGAACACCGATGACAGCTCGGCCAGCGATGCGGAAAGCGATGCGACCGATGCGGAAAGCGATGCGGCTGTGGATGACGGCTCAGTGACCGATGCGGAAGCGGACGGCTCGACCACCGACGCCGCCGTCGAATGCAGAAACGTTTACGACTGCGCCCACGGCTTGCCCGACGACGTCATCAGCGAAATCTGCAGCTGCGAGCAGGGGCGATGCGTCTACAAAGACGATCCCGACGAAGTCGCCCAATACATCGCCGGTGTCTGCAGCGCATTCCAGCAGGACTGCGACTCCGACTGTACAGAGGGATCGGCTGAGAACCTTTGCCGCTTTGCCTGTAAGGATCTCATCCAGGCTGCGACGATCAAATCCCTGCCCAACTGCGGATCAAAGATTGAAAACCTGAACGTGAAGCTCTACTGCGACAGCGGCTTTGTGGAGTCCACCGTCAAAGAGACCTGGAGCGCGACGGGCCTCACCGGCGAGTTCGAGATGTGTTACCCCGGAACGCGGGACATCGGCGTCTGCATCGACAGCGGCACCTGCTCGCTCCTCGGTTCCAGCATCGCGGTCTCGACGGATTCGTGCAATGAAGGCGGTTGCTGCATCCTTCCGCCCTGCGAAACCAAACTCGGCATGTGCGTCTCAAGGAATGCCGTGCGCGCGATGATCAGCGCAGGCGCCTCTACGGGGTTAACCTTCATCGGCGATGACTGCTTTGATGAAAGCGATATCTGCGTGAAGCTGCCCTTTAAGGCGAGAGATTGAGAGGCCTTTACAGGCTGCATTCCCCGTTGTCCCAGAAATCGCTCTCTGAGATGACCGCGATGGGGACGCCCTGAGCCTGCAGCTCCCGCGCCTTGACGAGCTTGCTGCCGCAGAGGCAGTCAAAATAACAGGGATGCCCCAAATCGCCGCGCAAAACGTAATGCACCTGCGCGTCCACCTCCGAGACCAGCTGCCCGCCGTTCTTTAGGATCTCCTGCTCCAGCCGCTCCCGCCCCCTCAAAAAATCGCCCGTCAGACAAAAGAGATGCCCCGGAATCAGAATCTGCGCATCGAGATCGCAGAGGGTGATCGGTTTATAGGCGGCAAAGCGCTGGAGATCGCGCAGCGTAAAGGGCTCGGGCTCGTATGAAGAAAAGGCGCGGAGCTGTTTTTCATAAAACGCCCAGTCTTCGCCTGAGATCTCGTCCTGCTCGAGGAGGCGATCGATCTTTTGCTTTAAGGGCTGACAGGGCCATGTGGCGATCAGCCTCGGTCGCTCCTGCATCCAGCGCTGCAGCGCTTCCATCGATTTGCGCGAAAGCGGCACCGTGGTCATGCCCCAGAAGATCGAGAAAAGTTCCTGCTTTTCGGAGGCGTCGATGCCGTAACGGAGCTTGGGTTGATCGTCGAGGGCCGATTTGCACCGCAAAAAGAGATCGGAGAGCGCTTCCAGAGAGAGAGGGGCTTCGATGATTTGCCGCAGGGGTGTCAAAAGATCGCGGTAAACGCTGAATTCGAGCAGGCCCTCAAATTCAGAGAGCGCATTCTGGAGCGCGAGGAGCGCGTGAGGTCCCAGAGACTGCGCCAGAAGGAGTCCGCGCAGCAGGCCATAGAGGCAGTTGACCGCTTTTTCTGCCCGAAGCTGCGCTTCCTTGTCGATGTAATCCTGCTTCTCGGGATCGCTGATCTGGATCAGGCAATAGCGCTGCAGGTTTTCGAGACTCCAGACGCGCAGGGTGAGCGCCACGGTGGCCTGAGGGGCAAAACGGCTCTGCTGCTCTTTGGGATCGAGCGCGCTGCTCATCTCGCCCTCGATCACGTTCTGCCCGCCGGTTTCGGTGAGCGAGGCCCAAAAATGCCGTCCTTCGATGCGGGTCACATGGCCCAGATAACGCACATCTCGATATTGAAGGCTCATGGCTGAAAACGGTGAGGCGCTTCAGGCGTTCTTTTCTTTTTCGTAGGCGATGCGGACGGCCTGGGCGAGCTGATCGGGGCAGGAGGTCATCTTGTTGCCGCAGCGGATCCCTTCGAGCTTGGCGATGATGTCCTGAACGGACATGCCGTCGACCAGTTTGGAGATGCCCTTGAGGTTGCCGTTGCAGCCGCCGAAGAACTGGATGTTGGAGACCTTGTCGCCTTCAAGATCGAAATGGATGAGTTGGGAGCAGGTGCCTTTGGTGCGGTATTCGTAATGGCTCATCTGTTGAACCCTTTCATTTTGTTTGGGGTGGAATGGACATAAGGTAAGGATGCCCCCCTTTGTTGGCAAGGGCCTGGTTTGAAAATGAGTCGATTTTCTCTCGAGAGTTGTCTGGATCCCCGGCTTTGGTCTGCGTCTCTGCCGCCGGATCCGCCGGTTTCGGTTGCGCGCTTTGAACTCGAAGCCCCGTGGGATGGCCTGTCGCCTTTGGGTGATCTGACGCCCGATCAATGGGAAGCGCTGCTTTTAAACGAAGGCCTCTGGATCGACGGCTGCCCTTACGGCAAGCGCGAGCAGGGTGAGGGCAGGGCAGCGGGCGCTGTGGTGCGCATCTATCGCTTCGAAACCCCTCCCAAACCCCTCGACTGCGAGCTTCAGATTTTGTGGCAGGCCCCAAAGATGGCCGCTTTTTACAAACCTTCCGGTCTTTCGGTCTGCCGCACCCGCGCTTCGGCCATTCGCTGCATGGAATATCTGGTGCAACAGCGCCTGGGGCAAAGCTGGCGCGCCGTCCATCGCCTCGATCGCAACACTTCCGGCGTCATTTTGTTTGCAGAGGATCAGGCTTCCACCGCCTGCCTGCACCGCGCATTTCGCAAAAATCGCGTAGACAAACGCTACCTGGCCCTCGTCTCTCCGCCGCCCAAGGAAGACAGCTTTGAGGTTGAAGGTTATCTGGCGCGCGCAGTGCCGCCTTCGCCCGATCCCGCTCCGCTCACGTTTGTGCTTTGGAAGAGCCTCGAAGAGGCACCGAAAGATCGCACCGCCCAATGGAGCAAGACCGCGTTCCGGGTTTTGGCGCGATCAGATCAGACGGCGCTGGTGGAAGCGCATCTCTTTACGGGGCGGACGCATCAGATTCGCGTGCATCTGCAATCGGTGGGATCGCCCGTGATGGGCGACGATCTGTACGACGGCGCGCCGGCTTCAAGGCTGATGCTGCATGCGCGCTCGATCGCGTTGTGGGGAGATGTGAATTTTGAGGTGACGGCCGAGGTTTTTGGGCCCGACGTCAATCCGCGTGACTGAACCGCAGCTTCCAGACCAAAAGCGCCGCTTCTTTAAAGATGGTGCCCGACATCTTGGATTGCCCCTTCTGGCGCTCCGTAAACTGGATCGGCACCTCGACCACCTTTAAGCCCTTCTGCAATACCCGCCAGGTGAGCTCGATTTGGAACCCGTAACCCACGGCGCCCACGTGATCGAGATCGATCGCCTCTAAGGTTTCGCGGCGGAAGCATTTAAAGCCGCCCGTGAGATCGCGGATTTTGACGCCCAGAACCGTGCGCGCGTAAAAGCTGCCGCCTCTGCTGATGAGCTTGCGCTTGAGCGGCCATCCGATGGTGCCTCCGCCCTCGACCCAACGGCTGCCCAGCGCCAGATCGGCGTCGTTTGTGGCTTCGAGCAAGCGCGGCAAATCCTTGGGATCGTGGCTGAAATCCGCATCCATCTCAAAGATGTGCGTGTATTCGCGCTCGAGCGCCCAGCGGAAGCCCGCCAGATACGCGGTTCCAAGACCCGCCTTGCCTTCGCGCCGCATCAGATGCAGCCGGGGTTCATTTTTCGCGCGCTCTTCCACCATGTCGCCCGTGCCGTCCGGCGATCCGTCGTCGATGATCAGGATTTCGCCCTCGGGCAAAGCTTCAAAAACCGCATCGATGATCGCTTCGATGTTGTCGCGCTCGTTGTAAGTGGGAATGATGACTAAAGGTTGACTCATTTGTGACCTCCGGCCGCGTATCCTAACGATTTTCCCTTAAAAAATCTACGATTCCAGGCGCGCATCCTCTATATGGCGGGCGATGAATGCGCCAAAACCGGGCGACGGCGGCTTGCAGAGCGCCCTCAAATCCTCTGCCCATTGCGGATCCTGCGCGCGGGCCAACGATTTTTCCGCCTCATCAGCGATCCTTTCAGGCCTGCAGTCTGCTCCCCAAAGCTCCGGATACCGCCGTTCACCCAAGAGCAGGTTGGGCAGCGCCACCGAAGGCAGATGCACGAGCTTTTTCGCCAGAAACCAGCTGAGCGGATGCAGTCTTGCGAGCGTGATGGGCGGTCGGTTGAGCAGCGCCGATTCCAGGGTCACCGTACCCGCGCCGCAGATCGAAAACTGCGATGAAAGCAGCGCCTCTCTGGCCGAAGGATGCGTCACCAGCTGCAAATCGTTGGGCAACGGCGGCATGAGATGGGGTGGAAGGCTCACGTGAAACGTCGCCTGCGGATGGCGTTCTGCAAGGATCCGGGCGGCCTCAAGCATCAGGGGCCACAAACGCTGCACCGATTTTAAACGGCTGCCCGGCAGGAGCGCGATGCTCGGATCCCTGGGGTGAAGCGGCGGCGGACAAGGCGCCTCGGCCAGCGGGTGACCTGCAAAGACGGGATGAAGCCCCATCGATCGCAAATGCGCGATTTCAAAGGGATATAAACAAAACACGCATTGAGCCGCCCGAAGCAGCTCCGCCCTCGATGCCCGCCAGGCCCAGGTCTGAGGCGGCGCTATATAATACGCAGGGATCTTCAGCTGGGCCGCCCGCTTTAAAAGCCGCAGATTGAGTTCCGGAAAATCGACGAGCAGCAGCGCCCTTGGTCGATCTTTTTTTAAAATCCGCCGCATCTTCAGGTAACAGCGCAAAAACGCGGGCAAAACCCAAAGCGCCTCAAACAGGCCGTTGGCTGCAAGCGTCCGCAGATGGGTCAGAAGCGTCATCCCCGAAGCCTTCGAGAGATCGCCCGCAAGTCCTGCTGCAACAACCTTTTTCTCAAATGCCGCAAGGATCCCCGAAAGCAAAAGATCGCCTGAAGGATCCCCCGCAGAGCAGAGCCAGCCTGGAGCAGAGTGACCCCATAAATCCGCCAGCAGTGGTTCAGGTGAATTCATCGCTTTGAGATGGAACGCCCGTGATGCAGGTGCGTAATCGATGACGCAGTGAAGGGCAGATAGAGGCGCGCAGAGCCGCTATGCCGCGCTGTTTAGAGTTGGCACGATTTTTGCAAGACAAGGAGCCTTCGTTTTTTGCAGAGGTCCATATGCTCGAAAATCTCTCTCCGGTTACCGATGCTTCTTCTCCTGCATTGCCCGCCGTGGCCCGGGCCGCCGTCATTTTGAATGCCAACGCCAAGCGCGTGACCCCCAGGGTTCGAAAGCAGGTCCTCGAAGCGGCGCCCGACGCCGACGTATTCTTTACCGAATCTCTCGAACAAGCGAACTTTCTTTTACAGCGCGTGGTCGAGCTCGGTTATTCGACGGTGTTGACGGGTGGAGGTGATGGCACGGTCGCTTCCACCATCGGTCGCGTGGTCGATTATGCCGACGCGATGGATCGCCCGGTGCCCCGATTCGGTATCCTGCGTCTGGGCACCGGCAATGGCGTGGCGGATTTTGTGGGTGCGCGCGATTTCCGTAAGGATCTCGCAGAGTTAGAGATTGCCAGTGAGAAGCCTTTAGGGCTTTTGCGGGTCAACGGCAGCTGCTGCACCTTTGCGGGCTTTGGCTGGGACGCCCATATTTTAGACAGCTATCAGCGCATGAAATCGGTGGCCGCAAAGATCCCCGTGGCGCGCAAATTGTTCCAGACCGCGGCCGGTTACATGATCGCCGCTTTTGGCAAGTCGGTCCCTCAGCTTTTGGTCACAAGACCTCGCTGGAAGGTCCGCATCTACAACACCGGCGGACTGGGTTTCAAAGTGAACGCCGACGGAGAGGTCATCGAGCGCATTTTGCCCGGCGCCGTCGCTTACGAAGGTTGCGCGCGCATCTGCACCTTTGGCACCACGCCGTATTACGGCTACAAATTTATGATGATGCCCTTTGCCGCCAGGCTTCCGGGCATGTTCCACACGCGGATCGTCGATTTTAACCCGCTCTACGCGGTGGGCCATTTGCCGAGCATCTGGCGCAGAGGTTACGTCAATCACCCCGGCTGCACCGATCTCTTGCTTTCCTCAAGCCGCATCGAAGTTTGCGAAGGCGAAGTTCCGCTTCAAATCGCCGGAGACGCTTCGGGTTATCACAGCACCATCGAGGTGCGTTACGACCGCCCCGTGCAATGCCTCACTTACGAAGGCTGATCCCCCTTTTTTCTCCTGCCCCTCCGCTGTTCCCTCTGTCTCACTGCCCGCCTGAACGATCGTCGTTTAAAATTACGCAGAAACAAAAAAGCCCAGCTGTTTAGGCTGGGCTTTTTAATCCTCCGAAAAGGAATTGATGATTAGAACTGACTCCAGTCACCACCAGCGCAGCAGAGGAATTCCTTGTCGCCAGGGCATTGACCGCTCTGAACAGAGCCGCCAACTGCGATGCAGACATCTTCTCCGAGAGTGCCCTTGTCGTAACAGAAGCCGCTAACGGTCTTGCAGGGGAATGAAGCACCAGGTGTTGTAGGTAAGCAGCAGACTTCGTCCGCACTCTCGCAAATACCGGAAACACCGCTAACGTTCTTGTACTGACCGCACTTCGTGGAAGTAATGCAGACGCCCGTATCTTCGTCATCGCTGTAGCAGAAATCGCCACTCGCTGCACCACCGCCAGCACCAGCCGAACCAGCAGCACCAGCCGAACCACCAGAGCCGCCTTCGCCACCAGCAGCACCAGCCGAACCACCAGAGCCGCCTTCGCCACCAGCAGCACCAGCCGAACCGCCAGAGCCGCCTTCATTACCGCCATCTGCATCGATAGCGACGCATTCTTTGACTTCTTCGCCTTCCTCATCAGTAGTCGTTACGCACTCGTAACCATCATCGCAGTCGTCATTGGTCTCGCACTCATCGGAGTCGCAACCAAAGAGGGCAAAAGTAGCAAAAGAAGCAAAAAGAACAGACCACAAGCTCTTCATCGCAATATCCTTTCTTAAAACAGGTGATTTGAAAAAGAGCAACACACTGACGAGGCAAGGTTGCACTCTATTCAAAATTTTTTCAAGCTTTGATCCTTTTTTGAAGCATTTTTTTTTAAAAGGCATCTAACTTCAACGACCACAACATTTTTTATATTTGACCCCCGAGCCGCAGGGGCAAAGATCGTTTCTGCCGGGCTTGGGTAAGGCTTTTATGGGCGCTGTAAAGAGTTCGCCTTCGCGGGCGATGGGTTTTCGTTGAGCGAGCTGTGCGGTTGTCAGAGGCTGACCGTCAACGTAACTCCATATATCGCAATGCTTTTCAAACCTGGAATTTTCCCTCAGCTCGCCTTGCTTGTGACCTTTTTTCCAATGGGCGATGAACGCGACGCGGCCCGTTGAATCGGTTTCCTGACCGCCTTCGGTTTGCAGGATTTCGAGATGCGTAAACTGAACGTGGTCGATGTCGCGGGCTAACGTTTCCAAATCATCCGGTGGATTCTGCCATGTATTGTAAATAAATACAGGTCTATGTAATACATATGCTGAAAATCGCGCTCGCATGAGCGCTTCGGCGGTGGGCGGTTGCGCTTCACCCTCAATGTAGGGGCCGCAACAGCGTTCAAGGTTTAAACCAGAGCCGCAGGGACATCGCATCACTCGCTCTCCTCGGTGTATGAAAACACGCCTAACGTGTAGGGATAACAAGAAAAATCTTTGCCATGAACGGGGCGTACCGTGATCAGGCTGCGCGCCGATGAATCGCTGCCGCAGCTGTTGCTCAGGCTGTACGCGATCTGCATGGTGCCGTCGGTGACGGTGGTCGTGCAGTAAGCCTGACCAAAGCCGCTTGCGCAGTAATTTGATAAATCTTCAATGTTTTCGCCATATTGGATGCAAAGTTCGTATTCCACGCCTGCCGGCAGATGGGTCAGATAGGCGCCGATCACGATGGGATCTTCGTTGGTTCCCGGAAAGCACCAGTTGCTCGATTCTGTGGTGATGACGGTAAAAACATCGACGTCGCCCCGGGGATACAGGCTGTTGCCGGTGATTTGAATGGGCGTCGAGGATTCGAGGGGCGTTTCGGGCAGGGTGCCCATCAGTTTGGATTGCAGGCAGGTTTCGTTCGGCTCGTTGCTGTCGGCAGCGATGTTGTTGTCGATCTGGCCGTCGCAGTCGTTGTCTTTGCCGTCGCAAATTTCGCGACTGGGCTTGGTTTCGCCTTTGCAGACCAGGCTGCCGTTTTCGCAGACGGTGATGCCCGCAATGCAGTTGCCTGTATTTTGGCCGCAGGGCTCGTCCTTGTGCTCGAAGGTTTCGTCGGTGGCGCCATCGCAGTCGTTGTCCTTGCCGTCGCAGGTTTCAGCAAACTGATTGGGCATGATGACGGGCTGGCCGTTCAGCAGGCATTCGCCCCAATGACCATTTTTGCAAGTCATTTCGCCCTGTTGGCAGATGCCTTCGTCTTTTGAGCAGGCTACTTTCTGACCTTCGATGCAGTCGCCGCAGCCGTCATCGGTCTGGCCGTTGCAGTCGTCGTCGATGCCGTTGGGGGCTTCTGTACCGTCCGCGCAGTTTTCGGCTAAAGCGGGCTGTCTTGCAGAGCAATCGCTCCACCGGCCGAGTTCGCAGGTTTTAAAGCCGCTTTCGCAGAGCGTGGTGCAGTCCTGAACGAGCAGTTCGTCGGTTTCGCCGTCGCAGTCATTGTCTAAGCCGTCGCAGATTTCGGGTAAGGGAGCCGCTGCATCGCAATCCTGCCAATGACCCAGATGACAGATTTCAACACCGTCGCCGCAGCCCAGATTGCAAATCCGGGGTTCAATGTTGTTGTCGATCTGGCCATCGCAGTCGTTGTCTTTGCCGTCGCAGATTTCAGCGGAGGGCGTGGGCGCTGTGCAGTTTTCCCATCGGCCGTTGACGCAGGTTTCCTGGCCGGTGCCGCAGGGGGTTGCGCAGGGTTGCACCAAAGATTCATCGGTCAGCCCGTCTCCGTCGTCGTCCTTGCCGTTGCAGATCTCTTCGACTTTTACGCAAACGGACCATGCGTGGTCGGTGCAGACCTGAAGTCCAAGCGAGCCATCGAATTTGCCATCGACCGCGCATGGTCTGGAGTTGCCTTCGGGGCAGTCCTCGTCTTCTTCAAGGGTGGGTGAGGCGCAGGCCAGGCAAAGAAGTGAAAAGATGGGCGAGAGGTAAGGCCTCATGAGCTCTCCGTCGCGACTCTTAAACTATTAATTATGTCGCAAACAAAGAGACTGAGGCAAGCCTGTCAAGGCGCTTTTTGGCCTCCGATCGCATCGATAGAGCCATCTTCTGCGTAAACCTTAATATAATAGCTACCCGATACGAGATCCTGGCTGTGGCTCAAATCGGCTTCAAATTGGCCATCGGTCACATAGACTCTCTGCTGTGCAACCATTTTTTCGTTGGCGTTCGCCCAGTTCCGGTGCACCACTTCTTCATCGATGTTGTCTTCATCGATCGGCTCGATGGGCTTCCAAATCGCATTGCGCGCGCATTCCAGGGTCACGAGCGCGATCCCCGAAAAACCGTCGATATGGCCTTTCACATGCAGATTCTTGTCGGCATTTTTGCCTGTGATTTCATCAAAAACTGCTGATTTAAAGGGCATTTTGGTTGCAGTCGCCGGATCCCCGAACAGGTTGTAAAGGTTTAAATGCTGATCGAGCGAGCGCGCTTGTTCTTCTGAGCTGAGATTGGCGAGCGATGCTGCGGTGTCGACCGTATTGCGGAAGGAATCTTTGTTTTCGATCAGGCGATGCTTCAGCAAAAGAGAAAGCTGACCCACCGTGCGCGGCTGAAGATCGAAAGCGGCGCGTTCCAGTTCGTAAAAATAAACGGCATTGGGCAAGGGGTGAGAGGTGCCCGATGCGGCAAAAGTGGCGATCGAAGCGTTGGGCAGCCAAAGGAGCGCTTCTGCAATCGAATCGCTTTCGCCCACATATACGCCGTTGGAACAGGCGAAGAAGAAGGTCATCGGCAAACGATGCTGGCAGTTTAACTGCTCAATATTATTCAGTCTTAACCCCTCTGTGCCCGATGGCGATCCGTGTCCCATGTAGGCGGTGATCAGGTTGCCCGCGTTGAAGAGTTCGATCACCTTTTCTGGAAAAGGCGTGTAATAATAAGGACTTGAAGGCTGATAATAGGCGCCTGTGATCTCAAATGCGGGATGACCTAAATCCAGGCCTTTCATGACCACGTTTTCCAAAATCTTATTAATATTTTCTTTGAACCCGGGATCGCCCACATAAAACGCTAAACGGCGATTCCATGGACCCACTTCGTAAACAGATTCATAAGTTTTGAGCTTTTCAATGTAATTTGCTGCCTGTTCCCTGGTCTTTGCTGGGATGCGGCCCACCGCAACTTCGGGCATATGATCGCCGTCGAGATCCCCGTAATGGTTGTCGGTAAAGCAGCCGTTCGTCGAAGCCAAATCGTTTTCGCAAGGTTTGGCCAGGATTTGCCCTTCCTGGATCGCGTCTGCCTCCGGCGCATCGCCCAGCAATGCGAGGTAAAGCGTCTCGTTTTCGGGCAGATTGGCGCGCATGGCCTGCAGCTTTTCGTGAATCGCTGTCTCCAGGCCATCGACGGTGGGTACGCCCTGAACTAAATCAGAAACCTTATAGATCTCAACTAAATAGCCCATTTCTTTGCGCCAGTTTGCAAGGGTTTGGGCTTCCGCTTCCAGGCGATCATCTGCAACAAGCAAATAATTGGGTGCAGTGGGCGGCTCGATTGCAAATGAAGTGGCGTGAGGCTCCGTTTGCCATTCGATGGCGCCGTCCGTTTGTGGAAGGGCATCAGCGTCGCTTTCCGCATCCTGATCCGCATCCTGAGCGATTGCATCTTCGTTTACAGCGGCATCCTGGCGAGATTCCGCATCCGTTTTGACCGGCAGCGATGCATCTTCCGACGCGTCATCGTCATCATCGCAGGCGATGAGCGACAGGCATGCGGCACAAACCCAAAAATGCGGTAACTGCTTAAAATGAAACACCATTTTCGTCTCCTCTTTTCTGAAAAGGCACTCCCAATCATAACAGGGAGCGGCTGCAGTTGAAATCGTTTTTATGCGTTTTTAAAAGCCCATAAAAAGGGTTGCCCGCAGGAGGTGATCCGGGCAAATTGAAGGCGATGTTTGATTCTATAATTTTGGGCTTGTTGTTTTTAGCCCAGCCGTCCGTGCATTATGACGATTGGGTGCCCATCGCTTCGATGGTTCGGGTAGGGGACGGTGAGCGCGCTGAGGCAGAGTTGTTGCAACTCCAGGTGAGTCAATCAGAAAAGCCCATCTGGTCGCTGCTTTTGGCCGAGGCTTTGCTCTGCAAAAAACAGGGGCAGGCGGCCCTCGAACAGCTGGATCAGACGCCTTCGCTCGACGGTTTTGACTGGCCGCTTCGCTGGTTGCGTTTTCGGGCCACGGCGATGGCGGGTTTGCCGGTGGCTCAGGCGGCCTCTGAGGTGATGAGCGATCCGCGCGCTTCGGTAGAGGAATCGGCCGAAGCCGAATTGGCTCTGATTGACGAGCAGTTAAAGCAAAATCATCAAGATCCTAAGACGATAGCTGCATTGAAGCGCCTGATGCGCAGCGGTTACCCCACGATTCAGGTGAAGGCCGCAGAAAGACTCGCAAATCTGGGCGATCCTTCGGCCATCAGCCTGCTGCTTATCAAAGAGGGTGCGACGGCCGAAGGTCAAAGGGTGGCCACTTCCGAACGCTTGAATGCACTGACACCTGAAAAACGGGCGGAACGGGCAAAAAATCTTTTTAAAGCGCGCGCTTATGAACTGGCACGGCCTGATTTTCAGCGCCTCTTGAACGAAGGTTCTCCAGAGGATCGCCAGGAAGCGGCTTCCCGTCTGGCTTCGACCAGTCTGCGGCTTTTTGAGCATTACGACGATGCGCTGCAGATGCTCGATCGCGTGCGCAGGGGACCCAATCCCGGTTTGGCCAAGTCTTCTTTATATTCAAAGGCGATGGTGCTGGCGCGACAGGAGCGTTACGCCGAAGCGGAGGCCTCTGCGGAGGCTTATTTAAAAGCGGCGCCCAAGGGCGATTATGCCACCGAAGCGCGCTTTCTGATCGCACGCTCAGCGCATCGAAGGCGAGATTTTAATAAAGAAATCGCACAGTTAGAAGCACTTTTGGCCACAAAGCCCAAAGACAAGCCCAAATGGCGCTGGTTTTTGGCCTGGGCGCATCTGCAGGCGCATCATTACCCGCAGGCTCAGACGATCTTGCGGGAGTTGAGCGGCAATCGCAATCTGATCATCGGCCCCAAAGCGCTCTACTGGCTCGCGCGATCCTACGACGAGCAAGGCAAGACGGCGGAGCGCGATCGCGTTTTAAACGAGCTTTTGCAGCGCGCACCCGACGGCTATTACGGCATCCTGGGGGCCAAATTCCGGGCGCATTTGCAGGGCAGGCCGTTCGGGATAGAGCGCCATTCTGAGCCCATCTCCTGGCCTAAATGCGATCTAAATGAGATGCTGCTCGCTGTGCCCGAATCGTTAAAACCTCAGTTTGAGGCGATGGCGCGCCTGATTGCGGTGGGTCAAATCAAGTTTGCGCGCAGTTATGAATCGCTTTTTCGTAATCAAATCGAGGGGTTTAAAGATTTCGATCGCTGTCTGGATGATCGATTGGAGCATTACGGGGCGCGTTGGAAGGTGCAGTCTTTGCCCAGGCTGCCCTGGGTTGAGGGCGCGCTTCAAAAATCGCCCGGCGTGCAAATCGAGGCGTACCCGCAGGCTTACCTCCATCTTGCAAGGGCGGCGGGTCACATGTACGACGTCTCACCCTGGTGGCTCCTCGCGCATATGCTGCAGGAAAGCCGGTTTAAGGAGCGCCAGATCAGCGGGGCAGGGGCTTTGGGGCTTCTTCAGATTCTGCCCAGAACCGGTCACCGCATCGCCGCGCAACTCCAGTTCCCTCAAGGGGATTTTTACGATGGCATGCTTTCCAGATCAGAGATCGCGATCCGCTATGCCGCCTGGTATTTATCGGCTTTGAGGGCAGATTTTGGGGGCAGTCAGCCCATGGCGATCGCTTCCTATAACGGGGGGCCCCGCCGGATGGCCGCCGTCGTAAGCGAGCAAAAACACTTGATGGGCGGCCAATTGAGCGGCTTTGGCGCTTTTGAGCAGCTCATCGAAGAGATCGATGCGCACGAGACGCGAAACTATGTGCGCAAGGTCACCGATCACGCGATCCGCTTTGCGTGGCTTTACGGAACCGATCAAGAATTGAACCAGTTAGCTCAAGATCTGGTGCCTAATGAGGTGAGTGAAGCCCTGGGAGAGGTGAGATTTTGAAACGCCGTTGGAAAATTTTACTCCTGCTGCTGAGCTTGCTGCTCGCAGGGATCATCGCTGCACCTTACGCGCTTCTGCATTACGGCGAAGCCAAGTTACAGCGCATCGCCAAAGATCATCAAATGGAGATCCATTGGCAAAAATTAGACTGGACCTGGAGTCTGGGAATCGCATTTCAAAATCTGCAACTCTCGCTCCCTCAAGGCATTTCGCTTTCAACGGAACGCTTTTTAGCCCATCTCTCCTGGTCTGATCTGTTACATCGGGAAGTGACCTTTACAGATCTTCAAATCCAGAAAGCCGAAGTCACACTCGATCTCGATCGATGGCAGCAGGAGCGCGCTCAGGGCGCATCTCATCAGGGGCGAAGCTCACAATGGCTCGATCGCCTGCCCGATCTGCAGGTTGAACAGGCCAATCTCCATTTTTTGCGCGAGAACAAAGAACTGGCTGATTTTAAAACAGATTTGCTCGAGATCTTTCCCCGCCAGCGAAGGGTTTCTGGGCAGGGGCAATGGCAGAGTTACGCCTGGACCGATTGGCTGCCTGAACAATGCGATTTTCGTTTTGAGTCCATCTATGATCCGAGTCAAAAACAGATCTGGGTTCAGATTTCTGGCCTCGATCAGCCTTTAAAAGGGCAGCTGCACCGGGAGCCCTGGACGCTGAACTGGCAGTTGCAGCAAGCGGAATTGAGCTTAAACCGTGATCTCAGGGGAACGGTTTTATTACATGATCTGGAGAGTCAGCTGTCTCATCAGGATCGGTTATGGATGACCGCATCGTTTCAACAGTTTGCCCTCAATCACAAGACCACAAACAGCGGTGCTCCTTTTCAGTTCCAATTGAAGGATTCTGAAATCTCCTTTTATTTAAACCAGTTAGAACCCAAAATGTCGGGAAGTCTGCCTCAGGCTTTGCGCATCGAAACGGGTACATTCAGCCAGCTGGCGCTCTCTTCCCGACTGGAACGACTCTTTTATGCCCTGCCTTTAAAGCCGCTCAGCAAAGCGCTCGCTCTCTTTCAAAAATATCGCTTTGATTTTGAATGCTTATGGGAACAGCTGTCGATCCGTATGGTCGATCAGTCAAACGAAAAAGAGACGGTGGTCACCCAGGGAGAAGGCCGCATTTCGGCAAAAGATCTGCAATTTCAAGGGCAAGTGGCCGATGGTGTAGTTTCTTTGGCGATGGCTTTCGATCCCTTGGCGCGCAGCCTTCTGGTGCCGGAATGGCTCGAACTCTCTGTGCGCGGTCTCGATCTGAAAGTGGTGGAGCAATGGAACAAAAAATGGTGGGGCCGCTCTTTTGGCCTGAGGCATTTTAACGGTATCTTGTCGGGGCAACTCTTTGCTTTTAAAGGAGATTTGCTTAGAGCCTGGGATGAGGATTTTGAAACTCTTTTGGCTTTGGAGCCCGATAACGCACATCTTTGGGTGCAATTGCAGGAAGATTTGAAAGACGATCTGAAGGCCTTTAAAAAGGGAAACGAGGCTTTTAGCTTCTTTTATTCAAAATTTTCATTGGATTCCGGAAAGTTACAGCTCAAACCCTTGTCGAGAGAGCCCATTCGGGACATCGATTTTGAAGGCGAAGCGGAAGGCTTTCAGAAACAGGATGGCGGCGAATTTGCACTGTCGCTTCACATGAAAGATTTGCACCTGAGTTCGTATCATGTGCTTAAATCTTTTTTGAAATCACCAACTTGGGAGATGTCCGGCTATCTGGATCCCGCCCTTTGTCAATCGGCTTTTTCGTCGTTGCCGCCCGATCTCTTTGGACCTTACGCGGATGCGAAACTGGAGGGCTATTTCAGCGGATTTGCATGGCAATTGAGCGTGCCGCTCGATCAGCCGAGGCAGTTAAAAGCCAATCTCGACGAGCTCAGATTGAGGGATTGTACGGTCGCTCAATTGAACGCCAAAAAGGAGGCCTGGCCTGAATTTGAGTTGCGCGACGGGGAGTTACCCAGATCCTGGGCGAACCTGCGATCCGATGTGAACTGGCTTTATTTACCCTTTAGAATGAGGCCGAGGGAAGGCATATCCGAAGATGCAGATGTGATCATCGGTCCGGGAGCTTCAGGATATGTGCCTTTGGGCCAAATGCCCGATTTTGTTTATGGTGCCGCGTATTTAAGTGAAGAGATGGGCTTTTTCATCAGCAGAGGGGTTGCGCCATCGCTGATTAAAAAAGCTCTGCGCCTCGATCTGGAAGGAGGCCGATTTGTGTATGGAGGCTCGACGGTTACACAGCAGCTGGTCAAAAATCTGTTTTTAACGCGCGAAAAAACCCTTGTGCGCAAGCTCAGGGAAGCTTTGATCGCTTTGCGCCTGGCCTATGCCGTCGACAAGCGGCGCATTCTGGAACTCTATTTAAATTGCATCGAATTCGGGCCCGATATTTACGGGATCGGGGCTGCGGCTGAGTATTATTTCCAGAAGAAAGTCAGGGACTTACGTCCCATGGAAGCGATCTTTCTGGCGATGTTGAAACCCTCTCCTCTGGTGGGCCGCAACTTTAAAAAGCGGGGTTCTACGCCCGAGTTCCCCTATTGGTTTAAGCGCTTTGATGTATTGCTGGAGCGGCTGGTCGACTATGGTTATCTGACGCCGGAGCAGGCAGAAATAGAACGGCCGCATCACAGTTTTTATTGGCAGAATGGGCAATATATCGATTTACGCAAAGCGGAGCCCATGCTTGAAAATAACAATCATGTTGAAAATATATCAGACTACACTGTTAAAATTCCTGTTCCATTTCACTAGGTTACATTCTTTTTATAGCGAATGCGCTCTTTGCTTTACCCGCGCATTTGAAACTGGTAATGCTGTTTTGTGATTTGGATGGCCCTAAAGGAGCTGTGCAGATGTCTGATGAAAATTTAACTGCGCCATACATGGAAGTCGATGCCGAGCTCTGTAAAGGTTGCTTGATGTGCATTGGGGTTTGTCCCAAAAAAGTCATCGAGCAGAGCAAAAAGCTCAATTCCGCAAGCTATCATCCGGTCTATTACGCGGGGCAGGGCTGCCTGGGATGTGGCATGTGTTTTTATGCATGCCCGGAGCCTGGTGCCATTCGGGTCGTTAAGCCTTAAAAGGAGGATTGCATGACTACACAACTGATGAAAGGCAACGACGCCGTGATCATCGGCGCGCTCGCTGCAGGATGTCGCGTCTATTTTGGGTATCCCATCACGCCTGCAAGCGAAATTGCGCATGCTGCGGCAAGGCATTTTCCTGCATTGGGCGGCGTATTTGTTCAGGCAGAAAGCGAAGTTGCAGCGATCAACATGGTGTATGGCACTGCGGGGATGGGTGTTCGATGCATGACAGCCTCCTCATCGCCAGGGTTCAGTTTAAAGCAGGAAGGTCTCTCATATTGCGCGGGCGCCGAGCTGCCTTGTGTGGTGATCGATGTCAACCGTGGCGGTCCCGGACTGGGCAACATTGCGCCTGAGCAGAGCGATTATTTTCAGGTCACCAAGGGTGGCGGTCACGGCAGCTATCGCCTGATCACGCTTGCGCCCAACTCAGCGCAAGAGATGTGTGATTTAACCTTCCTGGCCTTCGATTTGGCGGATCAATACCGAACGCCCGCCTGCCTGCTCGCCGACGGCGTGATCGGTCAGATGATGGAAGCGGTGGATGTGCCCAAAGCGCGCCCCGTACCCTTTGATCACAGCGATTGGGCGGTGCGCGGAACGCCGGAGACGCGGCATCTGATCACTTCCATTTATCTGGAAGCCGATGCGCTCGAAGCTCACAACTTAAAGCTGGCGCAGAAATACCAGCGCATCACCGAAAACGAAGTGCGCTTTGAGGAATATTGCACCGAAGATGCGGATTTGATCGTGGTCGCTTACGGTGTGGTCTCGCGGCTTGCGTCTTCGGCCATCGATCTGGCGCGCCAGCAGGGCTTAAAGGTGGGGTTGCTGCGGCCCATCACGCTTTGGCCGTTCCCTTCACAAAAAATCGCGCAACTTGCCGAAACAACAAAGGTTTTTCTTTCACTAGAGCTGAACAGCATGGGGCAGATGGTGGAAGATGTACGCCTTGCGGTAAATGGCAAAAAGCCTGTTTACTTTGTTGGTCATTGCGGCGGCAAAAACTTTGGATGCCAGGAAATCGTCGATTTGATGAAGAAATACTTGTGAGGAGACGCTCGTGAAAATCTACGAAAAACCAGCTGCGTTTTACGATGAGTTCTCCCGCAAGGGAGGAAACGTCAAAACCACCCATTACTGCCCGGGTTGCGGCCACGGCAACATCCATAAGCTGATCGCCGAAGCTTTGGATGACATGCATTTAACCGAAAAAACGATCTTTGTATCGCCCGTAGGTTGCTCAGTTTTTGGCTATTATTACTTTAATACCGGGCATTTTCAGGCTTCTCACGGCCGTGCTCCTGCGGTGGCCACCGGCATTAAGCGCGCAAATCCGGGCTCGATCGTGATTTCTTACCAGGGCGACGGGGATTTGGCGGCGATCGGTACGGCCGAAACGCTGCACGCCGCCAACCGCGGTGAAAACATCACCGTCATCTTTGTGAACAATGCCATCTACGGCATGACCGGCGGACAGATGGCGCCCACCACGCTTTTGGGCCAGGTCACAAAGACCACACCCCTGGGCCGGCAGGAAGATTTGCACGGCAACCCCGTCCGCATGGCCGAAATCATCGCCACTCTGCCCACCGCCCATTACGTGGAGCGCGTGATGATCGGAGACGCCAAAGACATCGCGCAAGCGCGCAAGGCGATCCGAAAAGGCCTTCAAAATCAAATAGATGGAAAAGGATACAGCTTTATCGAGATCCTTTCGCCCTGTCCCACCAACTGGGGCATGACGCCGGTCGATGCCAAGAAATGGCTCAAAGAAAAGATGACTCAAATCTTTCCGGTGGGTCTGTTAAAAGACACGACCGAGGGCCAGGAAGGCAAATGGTATCGCCAGTTTGCGGATTTTGTGCCCGAAAAGACGGATGCTTATCTCGAACAGCTCGTCGATGTGGGGCATTTGGCGAGTCTGGATGGGGTTTCAGCGCCGGACGGCCTGCAATGCAAGTTTGCGGGCTTTGGCGGTCAGGGCATTTTGACGCTGGGTCTCATGTTTGCGCAGCTTGCCATGCGCGCGGGTTCCAAAGTCAGCTGGATTCCGTCTTATGGTCCCGAAATGCGCGGCGGTACGGCCAATTGCTCGGTCAATATCGCCCAAAAACGCATCGGATCGCCCCTGGCCGAGACGCCCAACCTGTTGGTTGTGATGAATCAGCCTTCATTAGAGGCCTTTGAAGCTTCGATGCAGCCTGGAGGCTTGCTGATTTACGACAGCTCGATCGTCGAAAAAGCGCCGCAGCGCAAGGATATACGGGTGGTTGGACTCAAGGCTTCCGACATGGCGACGGAGCTTGGGAATTCCAAAGTGGCCAACGTCATACTGCTCGGCGCGATCATCGCAGCGCTCGACCTCTATCCTATTGAATTCGTTAAGGAATCTCTGAAGGGAATCATCAAGAAGAAGGCGCTGATCGATATCAATCTTGAGGCATTGATCAAGGGATATGAGATGGCAGCTCGCAGGTAGCGGGCTGCTTTAGATCTTGCGCAGGCTGAAAACGCGCGCGTTGTTTTCGTCGGCCTGGCGGATGCATTTAAAGACCGAGAGCACCAAATCGACGTAACCTCCTGATTCTCTTCGGACTTTGACTTTGCTCCCCTTGGATGCGGCCATCACGCGGCAGCGTCCAAACTGGGGGTGAAGGAGGATGTCGCCGGGGAGCCATTCGGTGGGGCCGTCTACGTCAAAGCCGAGATCGTCGGGATGGTAGGCGCGGGAAGCGGAGCGGGGGGATGCCTGGGCAGCTTTGCTTGCGGCCACTGCAGCGCCCCAACCACCTGCGCCTGTGGCCGTTTTTGCGGGAGCGGGCATGGGGGCAGGGGTGAGGACGGCCATTTCGGCGCTCAGGTCGATGTCGTCTTTCTCTGCCTTGCGGGTTTCGGGGGCGACGTGATTGGGCCTGGATGCGCGCGTTGGTTTAGCAGAAACGGTTTCTAACTCTGCAGATTCTTTGGCCTTTTTGGCTTCATCCGCTTCGGTAATGCGCGACTTCCTTTTGGCTGTTTGAGTCGGAGCTGCTTTTCCGGATTCTGCGGATTCCACAGGAAAGACGACGGCTGAGACGGCGAGCACGTCGGCATTTTTGATCATGCCTGCCGCTACGCGCGGCTGACCGCGATCGGACCAGGAGACCAGACCAAAGAGACTGGCGATCCTGGAGTTTTCGATTTCCCCCTGGCATTGCACGAGATAGAGCGGCCCTTCCAAACAAAGAGGCTCAGCTCCCGGCTCCGCTGAAAGCGTTGCGCGCTCCAGAACCCCCTGAAGCTCGGCATGCGCCTTTTCGACGTTATGGGCCTCGCAGCACGCTTCCAGCGCGTCGTGCAAAGCTTCCCCCTGAGGCAGCGATTCTCTGAACAGATTGATCATTTAAGGTAGGTGTACGATTGCAGGGATTCGCGGTATTCGTCGAGGAGATAGGCGGCTTTTTCGGCGGACATCAGGCCGTTGTCGACGCGTTCCTGCAGCATATGTTCCACGTCGGGAACGAGTTTTTGCTCGGTAAAGCCAAAGAGTGACAGGCTGTTTTGGGCTTTGTCGCCCTTGCGCACATTGCGGACGACGGTGGTGCCTTCAGGATCGACGAGGACTTCCGCTTCGTGGACCCGGCCAAAGAGGTTGTGCACGTCGCCCATGGTGTCCTGGTAGGCGCCGATCAACAAAAAGCCGAGGTAGTATTTTTCGTTTTCAACGAGCGAATGGACCTCAAGGGCTTCCTTAATATCCTTTAAATCCACGAACTTATCGACTTCGCCGTCGGAATCGCAGGTGATGTCGGCCAGCGTTGCGCGCTCGGTCGGCCGCTCGTTTAAGCGGTGGATCGGGATGATGGGGAAGAGCTGATCGAGAGCCCAGTTGTCGGGAATCGATTGGAAAACCGAGAAGTTGCAGATGTATTTGTCGTACAGGCGGCCTTCGAGTTCCTGGAATTCGTCGGCCTGGAATTTGGCGGTATGCGAAAAGCGGACAGCGCGCTGGGCGATTTCCCAATAGAGCGCTTCGACGCGCGCGCGATCTTCCAAATCGATGAGCCCCAGGTTGAACATGCTTAGCATCTGATCGCGGTATTCCTGGGCATCGTGATAGTTTTCACGATAGTTTTTGACCGAAATGCCGCGCAACACATCCTCGAGATCGCGCACCACCTGGGGGACTTCGTCGTCTTCTTCCTGGCGCTCCCAAAGGGGCGAGGTGCCCTTGATGACGCCGCGCACGTCGGCGATGAGGACGCTGTGGTAGGCGGTGAGGGCGCGTCCGGATTCACTGACGATGGTGGGGGTGGGGACGTGCTCTTCGTTGCAGACTTCCTGAATGCTGTAGACCACGTCGTTGGCGTATTCCTCGACGCCGTAGTTGACCGAGGCGTCTGAGGAGGTCTTGGAGCCGTCGTAATCGATGCCCAGGCCGCCGCCCACGTCGATGTAGCGCACCTTTAAGCCCAGTTTGTTGAGTTTGGCGTAGACGCGCGCAGCTTCGCGGACCGCATTCTTGATCTTGCGGATTTCGGTGACCTGGCTGCCGATGTGGAAATGGAGCAATGCGACTTTGTCGACCAGGCCCGCTTCGCGAATGCGGTGAACGGTGTCGAGCAGCTGGCGCGTCGAGAGGCCAAACTTTGAGGTCACGCCGCCGGATTTTTCCCACAATCCTGAGCCCTTGGACTGCAATTTGACGCGGATGCCCAAAAGCGGCACGTCGCCGTTCGCTTCTTTGAGCGCCAAAACGGTGTCGAGTTCAAAAGGCTTTTCGAGCACGACCACGACGTTGCGGCCCATCTGGGTGCCGATGAGCGCGGTTGAAAGGTAAGCCTGATCCTTGTAACCATTGCAAATTAAAAGGGATTCAGGCGGAGTCTCCAATGCCAGAGCAGCTAAGATTTCGGGACGGCTGCCGCATTCGATGCCGAGTCCGTGATCCCAGCCGGCTTCGAGCAGGCCTTCGACCACGCGCCTGGTGTGATTGACCTTGATGGGAAAGACCGGGCGATAGATGCCCTGGTATTTGAACTCTTTGATGGCACGCTGAAATGCACCGCAGAGCTCCTGGACCTGCCCATCGAGCAGTTGCGGAAAACGCAATAAAACCGGCGTGCTGACGCCTCGTTTTTCGAGATCCTGAACGATCTTTAACAGATCCGCACCGCGACCGGGTGTGTTATGAGGTTTCACTCTTAAGTGACCTTCGGGGTCAATGTTTAAATAGTGATTCCCCCAGTTATCGAGGCCGTAAATTTCGGTGGCCTCTTCAACGGTAAACCGATCGGTGGTCCTTTTGGTCATAAAGATCTCCAAAAAACGAGACAATTCAAAAGGTTACGCGCTAAAAAGCGAAAAAAGCTGAGCTATTATATAGAGTTGCAAAGACAGTTCAAGGGATGTGTGTAGATCAGTCGGCGAGAGTAGCTTTAATGGACGATCAGTTTTAAAGCCTGTTCGGCGGAAAACTGAGCAAACAGCATTTTCATGATGCCTTCGGCGCTGCGTTTCATCATGAGATAGGGCAAATCAAAATAATGCTCAATGAGTTCTTTGGGTGGCACCAGGCCATGATAACAGTACAGCTGAGTCTTATAAAGTAACTCGCCATCTTCTATATCCATCTCATAACTGCCGATTTTAAAATGATAATTGAGCCCGATCAGTAGTTTGGCAACTTCGCTGCGCTTGTCTTCTTCGATGTTGATGGGGAAGCGGCAATAAGTGACGATCCGGCATTCTTCCGGGCAATCTTCCTCTTCGTAAACGGTGCAGGAATGCTGCAATACGCCGCATGAACTCTGAAATTTGAGTTCGAAGCGCTGACTGTCTTCATCAAAAGAATATTTATATTCTTCGCCTTCAATGTATTGCTGAACGGCTTTGATGGTAGCTTGCAGAAATGGTTGCATTTTTACATCTCCTGTTCTCAAGGATGTATTGATTATTTCTGATTGCAAGCTTCAAGTAAAGTGTTGATCGCCGCCCGTTCGCTTTGGCGGATGGAGTTATAAAGCTGGAACATGAGCTGCGAAATCTGAAGTACAGGCTCGTCCGACAGACAACCCGTTTCAAGGATGGCCTGGTGCAGAGCAGCGGGAGATTCAAAGCGATCCTCGGGATTGCGCGACAAACATTTTTCGATGATTGCGGTCAGGCGCAGAGGCGCGTCGGGGCGGAGCTGCTGAATGGGGACGTAAAGCCCGTTTTTGATGGCATAGGCGGTCTCTTCCTGTGTTTTTCGTGCAAAACAGACAAAACCGGTCAGCATTTCGTACAGCACGGCGCCCAAAGCGAACTGATCGACGGCCGGTGTAGGGATGGGATTGGCGATCGACTCATCCAGGATCTCGGGCGCGCAATAGGGCAGTAACGTCGTGATTCTGCGGCGGGATCGCGTTGAAAATCCAAAACCTGTCAGCCGAATATTGCCATCAAAACCGACCAGAATGTTGCCGGGCTGAATGTCTCTGTGAACGACCGGCTGATCCTGAATCACGATGCTTGCGGCCTGATGCAGCGCGGAAGCGAGATTGAGACCCACCGTGCCCACAAACCAGGCGGGGATGGGAAGCCCTTGGCGATGCAAAGTCTTGAGGAAGGGGGCCAGTGAAACGCCATGTACAAACTCTTGCAAAACATAGCGTTCCGAGTGATAAGTCCCAAAACCTTTAATGTTGACGATCGCGGGATGATGGAGGCGCGCTCCAATTTGTCCTTCGCTTTGAAGCAAAAACTCGAGATCCTGCCGCCCTTTAAACTGGGGTAAGAGGCGCTTGAGCAGGACAGGACGCACGGTGCCCTGTTCGCGAATTGCAGCCAAAAACAGTTGTCCCATGCCACCTTGACCGAGCAGATAGCCCACAAATACGGGTCCAAAAGGCTCCCAGACCGGTTGATAGCGGGTGCCGGGCACGAGACCGCGTTCGTTGACTTCCGGAGGCGGAACCTGTGGCAGGATCACGCCCGTGTTGATCCGCTCGCGCTGCTTTTCGGGATTTAAATCGGGCAGAGGGCCTTCCCAATCTTCAAAAAGAGGGCAGAGCAGGATGTGCTCAGGTCGTGGCTTGCGCTCGGGCACAGGCTCGCGCATGGGGAGAGGTCGCGTTTTGGGTCGAACGGATTGCAATAAATCGCTCAACGCGACTTTGTCGGCCAAATCGGACGTATCGCCACCGGTTTGATCGGGCCAGGCTTTTTGGCGCCGCGCGAGCAATCCCAGCTGCGGATTGGAATGTAAATGTATGAAATGATTGGCCTTATTCGGATCTAAATCGTCATCGAGCTCGAGCTGTTCGAGCGAAAAGATGCTCGAAGGCAGGGGAGATGTGGGCGCTCCGCCCGTATAGGTCGCAGCGGATTGATCCGGTAAGGCAAAGATTTGCCGCATCAGGGTGGCAAAAGCGATGGCGGTGTAGGCGTCTTTTTCCGAAAGCGCCGATTCGGGCACCGCGAGTTCTACGCGTCCGCAGGAAGAAAGCGCAAAAAAGAGCTTGCTATAATATTCTTCAGGTAAATGCGATTCCAGAAGTGCCGGAATCTTTTCGGGGCAAACCACAAAACCTTGCGGCAAAAAGAGCTTGAGCTGCTCTTCGGGCAAAAGGGCAAGGGCATTCAATAACAGCGTTTCGGGATCGAGCCCTGTGGCCCCTTGCGGAGGGTTCATCAATGGAGATTGCAGCGTGAGCTTGCAAGGCTGTGTTAAGCGATCCGCGATCGCTTCGCTGTGAAACAGGGGCCATGACGACATGGCTTCGAGCTTGAGCAGATGCTGTCGTTGAAAAAGGAGATCCTTCTGAGGATTGCTGCCCAGTTGCTTTTGCAGCCGCAAGCCGCCCGCCAGGCTCGATTCCTGAGTAAAACGGAGATCATTGCACAAGCGCTCTTCTGGGACAGAGGATGTTCGGCCAACGATTTTTCCAGTATAAAACGAAAAGATAACATCAGCTTCATCTTCGCATTCCACGCGCAGGCGACCGGTATAGCGAAGGGCGCCCAGCATGGCCATGGTTTGTGCCAGAACATTCGGAATTTGTTGAGGAATTTCGAGTACCGCATCCTCTGCAATTTCAATATCCTCATCCGTCTGAAGCAAAGCCGAAAGCAGGTTTTCGAGAGAGCAGGGCCAGGGCATCCAGAGGCGGTGAGTGGGCAGGCCATCGGGTGCCACATTGGCTTCGACGCGTTGATCCAGAAGGATCAGCGGTTGCCCCTGGCAGGATTGAAGGCGCTTCGTGAGATTACAGCGCTGCGGTATTTCGGGCGTAAGTATGTAAATGGTTGGAATCTTGGAAGATTCGCTCGATTCAGCGTCACTCCAGGACTGGATTTGAGGCTCTCCGTTTGCCTGCTGAAGATAAGCAGCCAAAAGAGCAGCCAAGATCCGATCGTCGCTTACAATACGCACAGGAAACATCAAGGACCCCTCGCAAACCCGTCATGCGAAAATTGCGTTTCAGAGGCTTCACTGTCAACAAAATCTCAGCATACTGTGCGCGTTTCTTTGAAAGAGGAGCATTTTTTATGCAGGGGCATGCTTTTTGGTTCACTGGGTTGTCGGGGGCGGGCAAGACCACGCTGGCGAACGCGCTGGCGGATCGATTGCGACAGGAGGGCAGAGCGGCGCTCGTCATCGATGGCGATCATCTGAGGCGTCAACTATGTTGTGATTTAGGCTTTTCGCCTAAAGATCGCCGTGAGAATCTGAGGCGGGCGGCGGCTGTGGCGCAACTGGCGGTGGAACAAGGATTTTTGGCGATCGTGGCGCTCATTTCGCCTTACCGTGAGGATCGGGCGATGGCGCGCCGGATGATCGGGGCGTCTCGCATGAGCGAGATTTATCTTTCAGCCTCGGTCGATTGCTGTGCATCGCGCGATCCCAAAGGGCTCTATGCCAGGGCATCTCAGGGCTTGATTCAGAATTTTACTGGAATTTCAGCACCTTATGAGCCGCCTGAAGCTGCGGATTTGGTCCTCGATACCGGATCGTTCAGCCTGGAGCAGACGGTGGAACGCCTGCTTTTTTACGCTCATTGCAGGATCCAGGACTCCGAATGCGGCAGGGGAAGCTGCCTGGGATGATGTTCCAGATTGAGATCGTAAGCGGCCAAACCGATCAGCCGAATGGGTTCATCGAACAGGAATTCTTTGAGTAAAATTGACGTAAGTTTTGAATATTCTTCAGGATTTTTTGGATTGACGGGAAGCGCCATCTGGCGGCTGTGCAGCTGGAAATGGCTCGTCTTTAACTTGATGCGCAATCCGCCTGCCTGAGCGTGAGCCCGCTGAAGGCGTTGGTGCAACTCTTCGCAAAGGGGTAAAAGCGCTTCAAATACCGCAGGATAGCCCTCGATGTCGCTCCAAAGGGTGCGCTCCACGCCGATCGATTTGGCTTCGCGTTCGGTGATCACTTCCCGGGGGTCGCAGTTATGGGCGAACGCGTAGAACTGAAATCCGGATTGCCCAAAGATTTTAGAGAGATAGGTGGGAGAACGCCGGGTTAAATCGCCGATTTGCCGGATGCCCAGCGATTCGAGTTTTGCTGCCGTTTTTGGACCTGCGCCCCAGAGGCGCTGAATGGGTAAAGGCGCGATAAAATCGACCGCTTCGGAGGGCGGAACGATGGTCAGGCCGTCGGGTTTTTGGTGATCGCTGGCCAGTTTGGCCACCAGTTTGGTATTGCCCATTCCCACGGAGACTGTTAATCCTGTCTCCTGAAAAACTTTGCGCTTAATGGCTTGTCCCAAAAGCCGGGGGCCCGGAAATAAACCGATGGCGTCCGATAAATCGAGAAAGGCCTCGTCGCAGCTGAGCGGTTCTATGCAAGCCGTAAACTCCGAGAAAATCTGCATAATTTGATGCGAGACCTGCAAATAACGCTCCATGCGGGGCGGAATGACGACAGCCTGAGGGCATAATCGCAAGGCGGTGGTCATCGGCATCGCGCTGTGAACGTGAAACTTTCGGGCGAGATAATTCGCCGTACAAACCACCGATCTCGGGCCTGGGTGGCCAATGATTAAGGGAACACGCGAAAGTCGAGGATCGTCGCGCATTTCGACCGAGGCAAAAAAGGCGTCCATATCGGCATGTGCAATGATTCTGCTCCACATAATTTCAGTATAAATATGGATAGCCGCTTTTTAAAGAGATATTTGCATGAATGAAATTTTTTTATGGGGCAAAGGCCGTTTCATCCGCGCGATCGTCTGGGCATGCGCCGTTTATGCCGCTTCTTGCAGCCCGGATCTCGAAAAGACCTGCAAGAGCGATCAGGAATGCAGCGAGGATTACGTTTGCAGATCCTCTTATTGCATTCCCAAAGAGGCCGATGAAACGTTCGATGCCGCCAATGCGCCTTCGATTGAGCGCGATTGGTGTGCGCCTGAAGGTAAAAAGCCAGATCTTTCTTCTGAAGGCCTTTGCAAAGCAGATTTACAACCGTTGGCTTGTCGCGACCGTCCGATGGGCCGATGTGTTAAAAATTGTCATAAAGCGCTTTGCAATCGACCTTTATGTGGAGCCGGCATTGATGATCTGAAAGAGGATTTTTCATCGTTCGATTATTGCAATGAAGGTCAGATGCCACTTTTTTGTAATGGCACTGTAGAAAAATGTATTGCCGAAAATCAATGTGACGTCTCCGCATCCTGGGAATGCAGGCACGCTGATTAAAGGAATAACAGAAGAAATGGGTGAGAAAAAAAGCTGGAGAGAAATTGATAGAGAGCGCGATCACAGCAGTTACCGGCAAGAATCGCGTCCGTCGGGGCGAGCACCGCGCATAGAAACCGCAACGGCCGAATATAAGCGCCAATTGGATGCTTTTTTTGATCGAGGAGTCATTCCTGACTCTTTAAAGGGCAAGCTTCCGGCCAAAGCGGAAGGGGAGTCTCCTTCAGAGAGAACCCAATTATTGAGAGCGGTACGGGAAGCCGAGAGTGGAAAGCCTTTGGTCACGGCGCTCGATAAATTAAAAGAAAAGGGTCCATTACCGGAAGATCCCGAAATCCTTTTAAGAGCGCTGGAACATCCGAAGGACAGCTTTTTACTCGATGTGCTCGACGTATTGGAAAAGATGGTCAGCGAAGGCAAACGGTTGCCCAAAAAGAATCTGTTGATTCAAAAGCTGAAAGGACTTGAATTCAGCTCGTTCGATCCGCGGGTCCAGACGCGCGCTCCAGCGCTCGCATCGAAGCTTTCTTAAATCGCAACGATTAAAAATTGAATGGAAGTGATTGATCTTTTGAACGATTGATGAAAGTGTTTGGTCCAGTTGACTAAAACAGCGATAGATTGAACCAAACGGATGATTCGTTTTGAAAGAAAAGTCCTGAAAGTTTTATAGTCAGGCAACCGCAGGATTGGAAGAGAACTTCGCCTTCAAAGCCCCATTCTTCACCGTTAAGCAAGAGTTGTCGGTATTTGAATCTCCAGGGGTTAATGCGAACCTCAGCTGCTGCATCGATCAAGGTGTGTGTAAAAGGTTCATCGAACGTTTGATGGGCAGATAAAAAATGAAGGTCAGGCTGATAGGTATAGAGCAGCACAGATTGATCGATTCGAGCCAGGGAACTGCTTAAGGTTAAAAAAGAAAAGGGATTCGTTTGGCCCTCAATCCTTTTTAAAGCGGATGAAAGATCGCCCGATAGAGAGAGATAGAAGGTCTGAAGGCGAAGAACTCCAAAGGGATCCATCTGATTCAAAACATCATGCAACCCAATGCGCAGATCCATCGATGAATCAGGCCAGGATAACACCTGCTGATGGATGAGATTTTGTCCTAAATGGACTTTTGATTGTGAATCATCATCAGTTCCAAACGATCGATAAAAGATGGAATGCCATTGTAAGCTCATTCGGTGTGTCAGTTGACTCGTGATTGCGCGGGCAATGGCCATTTCTGTGTTGAGATCGCCCAATAATCGAATCTGATAATCATCGCTTACGATGGCATGCGCAAAGCCTTCGGGTTGTAAGTGAATGGGTCCCAGCCAATGAGAACTTTGATTGTGAAAAGCAAAATTTCCTTCCATGGATTGTTCATTTGCTTCATCGAGCTTTAAACGGATTGCACCCGATTCATCTGTGAATAAAGGTCCCCATTGATTGTGACTCCAGATTTGCAATTGATCCTGCAGGAGCCATGAATCTTCAGAAAGATTTTGCCAACTGTTGAACCGATTGATGATCGCGACGTTTGAAAGAGGCTGCCAATAGAGTACGGTGTTGCTGTGGGTTTCATTGCGCAACTGTTCGTTCAGTAACCGATTCTGATGTTTCCATGCCTTTTGATCATTGGCGAATCCGCCCGTAAAAGAGAGCGATAACGGGGACGAGCCGAGATAAAAATGGCCGGAAACCGCTCTTTCCTGTGATGCCATTTTTCCAAAGATGCTTTGCTCTTTTTCAATGTCTTTGAGTTCGGTTGAAAGACTTGGACCTTTCATCCAACCAGGGCTTAAAATCAGATCATGTGCAGAAGTGATCGGAATAAAGAAGGGCAGTTCGCCCCAGAAGCCAAGACCGGAATCATATCCCATCCGAGGAAAGCGGACTTCCCATGTACGATCTAATGTTAAATGCCAATAGGGCAATATAAAAACGGGTACGTCCATCAGATAGAAAGCCGGCCATTTTAATAAAAGCTCATTGCTTTCCGAATCATACTCAGAAGATTCTGCTTTGAGCTTCCAATATTGAGATTGACATTGACAGCGGGAGTATTGAACCTGATTCAATTGCCATTGAGGCCGCTTTAAAGAGGAATGACTCTGAAGTTGAGCCTGATTGGCCAGAAAGGACATCGATAAATTCTTGAATTCAATTTCTCTGAGTTGAAGTTTTTCTGATTGAATACAATAGGAAGCTTCTTTGGCGTGAATTGTGATTTGATCAAGCTTCAAGCTGGGTTGCTCGAGGCTCCATTCGCCTTTTGGACAATGTTCTGCGTTTAAAAAACGGGCTTTCAAAGACTTGAAATGGGATTCATTGTTTTCTAAAACACATTCTGATGCTGACCATTGCCCATTGGCATCATATTCGAGCGATTCCGCTGAAAAGGTCCAGATGGATTCAGCGAAAATCAGATGAAAAAAAAGGGCATAAGAAGCGAGCATTGCATTCATCAGGATGAGGAACAAACGATGCTTTTCAGTCTCATCGTTCCTGTATATAACACATCAAGATATTTGGCAAAATGCATTGAATCGATTGCTTCCCAATTGACCGGTGACAGCGAATTGATTTTGGTTGACGATGGTTCAACCGATCAAAGCGGTCAAATCTGCGATGCGTATGCGAAAACAAATCCTTTTATTCATGTGATTCATCAAGAGAATGCAGGTGTATCTGCAGCAAGAAACCGGGGCATCGATGCATCCGAAGGGGATTATTTATGGTTCATCGATTCCGACGATCAGATTGCGCGCAATGCTCTTTTTGATTTAAAGCAAGCCATTATCGCTCACGATGCAGATCTTGTCTTTTTTGATTGGCAATGTTTTACAGAGGGTCATTTCTATGAGCAAACGCATTTTCAAATGCCGCATCGCTGTTTATTAACCGATAAGAAACGGTATATCTATCAGAAGCTGATTAAAGACTCATGCTATAACTCTGTATGCAGATTACTTCTGAAGCGAAGAATGGTTTCCGGGCTTTATTTTCAAACCGATATTCATTCAGCTCCTGATTTTGTATATGCAATGGAAGTCTATGGGCGGATTCAAAATTTCTGTTATCTCAATCGTCCTTTGTATTGCTACTATATCAATTCAGGAAGCTACACGCGCGTTTTTGAACTCAAAAAATACTCTGAATTCAAGCGGGTACGAAAATTGTTATGGGATCATATGTATGAATGGGGGTGTGATTCAGAGTTCGATAAAAGGCATTATGCGACGCGATGGATTTGTAATGCGATGACTCTGATAAAAGTGGCTCTGCTTGAAAGTGATTGGTCGATGCGTCATGATTGTATTCAAAAGATAAGAAGCATTGTATTTGATGATGAGTTTCAACTGCAGCTGCATCGATGCGATATGCGTTGCCTGCCTCATTTTGAACAGCTTTTTGCCCGGGCGATTCTCAACCCTGTCTGTCTCAATGGATTTTTGTACCTGAGTCTGTTTGCCTGCAGATGCCAAAAGAAATGGAGGTCGATTCAATCATGTTTTTAAGCATCATCATTCCATTTCATCATTGTGTTCAATACTTTAGAGCTTGTTTAGACTCCATTGTCAGTCAGCTGGATGAAGATTGCGAACTCATTTTAGTAGGCGATGGTGCCGAGAAAGACTGTATTGATGCCGCTCAGGAATATGCGCATCGCTTCAAAAATATACATCTTTTTCTGCAAGAACACGCGGGTGTTTCCGCAGCTCGCAATCATGGCTTTAAAGAAGCCAAAGGTCGGTATGTATGGTTCATCGATTCCGATGACTGGATTGGGGAACACGCGATTTCTTCTTTAAAAACAGCGGCTTTGAATTCAGATGCGGATTTAATCTTCTTCGGTTTTTGCTATACAGGGGATCGCGTCGCTCCTTACTATGAGTCTCCCAATTTGTCTCCGAATCAGATTCTCACCGATAAAACGAATGACCTTTACATCCCGACTGCCGTGGATTTCTATTTTGTTTCTGTATGGAAGCAATGGCTTAAAAGGGAGAAAATTCAAGAGGTTGCCTTTGATGAATCGCTTCGCTTTGCGGAGGATTATCAGTTTTGTCTCCAATGCTATCAGAAAATTCAAACCTTCTATTATCTGAAAACAGACGAGATCATCTATTACTATCGGGTTCACCCCCAGAGCGCGGTTCACAACTTTACGCCCAAAATGTTTCATGATTTCAAGTCTGTCCGGCTTTTAAATGAGCATTGGATAGAGGAACTCGAGCTCGATGCCGAGGGGCTGAAACTGCGTTTCGCATTAAAATCACTTCAGCATTGCTGGGCTCTTGTGCGCCTCGCAGTTCACGATTACTCTTTTGCTCGTTATCGGGAACTGATTGATTTTATTCATGAAGTGGCTCACGACCCGTTCTTTTTAAGGATGCGGGAATGCGCGCGGGATCATTGGCAGACCGGGCTGGAAGGCATTTTTATTGCTTGTTCTTACTATCCTGCCACTTTAAATCTCTTTGCGCTCTGTTGTTGTCTGGGATGGTCGGCCAAGAAAACGCTTCGCGCGGTTTCGCGGGTTTTAAAGTTGAAGGAATAGGGATTGCACTTTTGAGCAGAGCTGCTTAATTTGCCACAACTTTTTGATGGAGGTATGGCGATGCGCCGTATTTTAGCTTTTCTCGCTTGCGCTTTGTTGGCTGGCCAGGCGATGGCTCAAAACACCGATGAAGAAAAGACGCTTTATGCTTTGGGTGTGAAGCTGAGCGAAATGGTGAGCATTTTTGAGCTGACGCCCGCTGAGCTCAACATTGTGGTCAACGGTCTGAAGGATGGCATTGATAAAAAAGCCAAGCCTGAATTGGCTGAATTTGATAAGAAAATCCAGGCGTTGGCCCAGTCACGGATTGCCAAAAAGTCAAAGGCGTACCTTGATGAAGCGGCGAAGCAGCCAGGCGCCCAGAAGACGGAATCTGGCTTGATTTATATTTCGTTGAAGGATGGAAACGGTGCACAGCCCACCGCGACCGATAAGGTGAAGGTGCATTATCAGGGCACGCTGACCAACGGTGAAATTTTTGACAGTTCGTATCAAAGAGGGGAGCCGATCACTTTTGGACTCAACCAGGTGATCAAATGCTGGACCGAAGGCTTGCAGAAGATGAAGGTGGGCGGCAAAGCCAAGCTGGTTTGCCCGTCTGAGATCGCTTACGGTGACCGCGGCGCTCCGCCGAAGATTCTGCCCGGATCCACCCTGGTGTTTGAAGTCGAGCTCCTGGGCATCGAGAAATAACGCCTAACGCCTCAATTCTTTTAATATTCTGCCTCGCTCAGCATTTCGCCACGCTCTTCTATGGTGGGGCATCGCAAAGGATCCTCGCACCAATTGAGCCTGGCGACCCACCAAAGTTGCCGATTCTCTGTGAGCGGCTGATCGACAAATTCAGCCAACAAAGATCCTTTTATGAAGATGCGGACCGTCGCGTAACTGGTATGCGCGGTGCGCGGATCGGCGTTTTCGATGCCAAAGGTGGAGAAGGCGTTAAAATACAATGCTCCGATATCGTAGTAATGGTCGGCTTCGGGGTTTGCCAGATTGATGTTTTCGGGGCCTGCGCCGTTTTTATCGTCGATATCGAGGGTTGGATTGTCGGTCACATCGTTCAGAATGCCCCAGTCCGGAGTTTTGTTATTAAAATAACAATCCCACATATCGGCGTGAGCGCTCCACAGATCGCCCGCATTCTGGTGGCGCAAATGCAAATCCACATCGGTGCCGATCCTGTCGGTTTCATCGGGATCGTCGGGGGTGGACCAAACCAGCTGAACATGCAGATCTTTTTGCGGAACAGCGTGAACCTCGATGGTCACCCGATCATAGGGCGAGCAGCTGACCTGACCTAAGTTATCGTAAACTTTGAGCTCCAGCTGATAATCTCCGGCCAGATCGACGAAGAACAGGGCCCTGGATGTCGTTTCATCGTCGAGGGGACCACCATCGGCTGGGCGGCTTAAATCATCATAAGATTCAACAACCTGGCTCACACTGCCTTCGGGACGTGAGACGACCGTCCATACATAGCGGACCACTTGCCCGCCGGGATCGTACGAGGGACTGGCGTCGAGCGTGATGATGTCGAGCGGTGTAACGTCAAATTGGGTTTGAGTGACCTTGGGAATGGGACAGGCATTTTGGGAACCTCGCCCAAAAAGCTCTATCCGATGCGGACTTGCGGGATCATTGCTGTCGATGGTGAGCCAGCCGCCATAGCTTTGTTCCGCAGCGGGTGCAAAGCCCAGCATAAAATCCCTGCTGGCTTCAGTCTCTGTCGCTGCAGGCAGCGTGGCAAGAGGACTGCCATCCTGGCTGACGGAATCGGAGAGAACAGAAAACACGCCATTGGGATCTGTGATGGAGAGCTTATAAATGTTGAGCGCTGCATTTCCGCAGCTGGAAATGCTCAATGCTTTTTGGTTGCTGGGCTCCGATGATGAGCTGATGAGTCCTAAACCAAAATCGATCTGGGCCGGGGCTCTTAAGCAAGGTGCAGCGCCATTTGAACGCAAATCGACCACCCTGACAGGCTGGAAGGCATCGTTGGAACGGATGAGCAATTCGCCTTGATCGCTGCCTAAAGTGAGCGGTGCATATTGAATGATCACCTGCGTTTTTTGACCGGTTTCGAGAGAAACGTCTTCGAAGAACCCCGCATCGCTGGCTACAAGACTAAAATCGCTGCTGCCGTTGAGGGTGAGCGATTCAATGATCAGCGTAGATGCGCCGAGATTGGTTAAGGTGACCGTTTTTTGAGCGATTTCGCCGGCATTGACGGTTCCGAAATCGATGGAGGTCGGCGAGACAAACAGTTCTGCGCCCTGGCTTCGGGTGGTGACGGGCAGCTGCACATCGAGTGCTTCAGGGTCATTGGTTTTGAGATGCAGTACAGCGCTGTCATCACCTGAATCCAGAGGTGTATAACTAATTGAAAATAAAAGAGAATCCTTTTCCGGACTCAGAGTGTAGTGAGCCTCTAGAGGGCCTTGAACATCATTAAATGCGGCTTGCAGCTTAAACTCCGCCTGGGTCGAGTGATCCTCAAGCTGAATTTGACTGAGCTTTAAGTCCACCCGGCCTAAATTGCGGATTCGAACCTGACGCGTTTCTGATTGTCCTGCCTGGAGTTGCGAGAAAATGAAGGCTTCCGGGTCTGCATAAAATGCAGCGCTCTTTTGAGCATTTTGGCCGTCATCGCAGGCAGAGAGGAAGATAAGGAGGAGTGAGAAGAGGAGGGCAGTCGGGCGCATGTTCCGCCTTAAGTTCGATCATTGAGCAGAAGGAGGCTGACGGTAGTAGCGATCTCGGGTCTCAACAGATGCATTCTCCGCATTTTGCCAATAAATATCGGCAACTTCCCAGAAATCGTTGGCAGCTTCCATTTCACGGTATCCTTGAGAATTGACCTCTGAGTAATCCCAAGCCAGTTCGCCATTAAGGTAAATGCGAACGCGCGCCTGAGCAACTCCATAATCGATAGAGGGATCTCTGCGATCTTTGGAATGATAGTAATGGACGCCAACCATATAAGGTTTGCCGAGAATTGAGGTGTCTTGCGGGACCGTTAAATTGATGTTTTCGGGTCCGCCACCGTTGGAATCATCGATGTCGAGGGTCGGATCATCTTCGCTGGTGTTTTTTTGGCCCCAGTCGGGAGTGGGGTTCGAGAAGTAACAATCACCCTCGTTATCTAACCATGCATTGCTGGTTGGATGGCGCAAATGAAGGTCGAGATCGGCTCCATATCCATCGGTTTCGTCGTCGTCATCCGGGTTGTGCCATACCAGTTGCACGTGGATGGCCTGCTTCGGAACGGCGATGATCGTAGCGGTTGCAACGGCACTGGCGCAGGCTTCGTAACCCAATCCCAAATTGTCGCGCACGCGGAGTTCGGCCGTATAAGTGCCTGCGAGATCCGCAAAGAAGTAAGCAGTAGGCGTAGTGACATCGTCAGGGCGGCCGCCGTTGCTGGGCTGATAAATGTCGAAGAAGGTTTCGAGCGGCCGGGAAAGGGAACCCTCCGGGCGGCTGGTGATGATCCATTCATATTTTACAGGGCGATGGTCCGCACCGTCGGGATCGATGGAGCTGCTACCGTCCAGCAAAATTACATCTAAGGGCTCGATTTCATAGGTGTTTTTCGAGATCGCAGCGCGAGGGCAGTTGTTGAGAATGCCGCGGCCAAGCAAGTGAATCTCGTGTTGAGGCATGATCGGATCGTCCGATTCGACGATCAGCGTGCCGTTGTAAACGCGTTGCTCTTTGGGCGAGAAGTTGAGCAAAATCGAGCGGTTAGGTGCAGCCTGGCCGGCAGTGGCCGCAGGAAGGGTTAAGGGCCAGGGCGGTAAGCTGTCCTCATCGATGCTGAATGCGGGATCGCTGTCTTCGCTGATATGAATGCCCGTAATCCGGAGCTCCGTGCCGCCGCAGCTTTCGAGGGAGAGCGGGCGGGAATCGGTGCGGTTGATGAGACTCGTGGCGAATTCAATGGCTGCAGGGCTGGTCGTCAGGCAGGAAGTATTGCCGTTGGCCGTAAGGCTGACCTTGACATCACCCTGGAGACGGTCGTTGGAGAGGATGCTCAGTTCGCCGACGTCGGGACCTTCGGCTTTGGGCGCATATTGAACGTGCAGTTCGATGCTGCTGTTGGGGGCGAGCCCATCCTGGCCGTCGCCATCCAGCTGATTCAGCAACTCCGCCAGTTGTTCGTCGCTGAGCTGACGGGGATCGCGCGGATCGATGATGTTGCCATTGGCGTCGATTTCACCCAAAAGAGGCGAGAAATCCTGAGAACCGTTAATGAGGATATGCTCGATTTTCAAAACGGAGCCGCCCACATTGGTGACGGTTACGGTTTTTAATTTAGTTTCACCGGCGCGAACGCGTTCAAAATCCAATGCCCCGGGGGTGACGGTCAGCTGGGCGCCGGAATCACCGAACACAATCGGAATGCTGAGCTCGCCGTCCTGGTAATTCACGTCGAGCACAACCTCACCGTTGGCGATGGTTTCGCCTTTTCCGGTAACCGTGAGCTTAAAAAACAGCGATTCTTCCGGAGGCAGGTAAATGGGGAAATCGAACTGATTCTCGCCATCGCTGGTGAGTCCCAGCTGAAAATTGGAGGTTGTTAAATCCCTGTAATCCAGGCGATATTTTGTGCCGTTGGCCAGCTTCACCTGGACGCCTCGTATAATGAGTTCGCTGGTTCCTGTGCTTTGAATTTCGACCACGCGCTCTACCTGCTCGTCCAGGTTCAGGCGGGAAAACGAATATTGCGCGGGAATCACAATGACATCTGTCGTTTTTTTAGAGCTGAAACCGCTGTCACAGCCGCCCACGAAAGCACTCAAGAAGAATGCAAGCAAAAGGGCTGCGCGTCCGAAGAAGGCCGCAGAATGATTCATTGATTCTTTACTCCTAATGGTGCTGTTGGACAGCATTTAAACAAAAACAAACCATTATTTTGGCTTATTCTTTCAAAAGAAATCCACTTTAAAATAACAGGTGAAGAAAAATACACTTACGGGCGGATAAAAATCGATTTTGGCTTACAATCTTGGCTTTTAATGTCTGAGATTGGGGGACAAAACGACTTTTTATAGGGTGAAAAATTGGCTTTTGATGGAAGTGCAATTGCCGTCAGTTGACATTAACTCAACTGCGTGCTAGCAAGCCGCTTTTTGCTGCCAGTTATGTTCTGAATGCAGCTCAAAGAAGGAAGGCTTTGCTCAAAATGATTACGCGTTACCTCAATTTTTACTGGCCTTTGTTGCTCGGCGCAGCCGTTTCAGGCGGAGGATGCGACAAAACGGTCGGCATCGATGCTGAGCGCCCCAGCTTTAGTAAACTTTTGGTGCCTTCCGCATGCAGCAATTCCAGTGACGATTTAAGCCGGGTGGATATCTCGGTTTTGATGTTGGATCGGCATGATGCGATTTTGCCAGACGATCGGTTGCAATTTGAAACAGAAACCATCGGTGAAATGCTGAAGCCCGCCAATTTTCATTTTTCCTCGCTGTCCGACAACGTGAGCGGTAAGCCGGGGTGGGTTGCGGCAGAAGGAAATCCCAATGCATCGCAGGCGAGCAGCCTGGATGTAAAGGAAGTGAGTTTTCTCTATACGGGCGGTAAAGATCGCAAAGACGATAATCGCTTGGTGATCCTGTTGCTCGATCACTCCGAAAGCCTGATGGGTGAAACCAAAGACGGCAGCCTTGATACGCAGTATGCGACAGATGCCCGCGATGAGCGCATCTCGTTTTTTAACCAATTGCTCCAGAATCTGCCATCTGACGATTATGTTTCGCTTGCCTGGTTTAACAGCAATGTGAAGACAAATATCGATGGCGTGTATGCTTACCCTTCCCGCAACCGGGAAATCATGAAAGCCGGTCTGGATCAGCTCAGCCGGAACGAAGCGGGCAAAACACCGCTGGCTGATGCTCTCAGTGATGTATTTGATTCGATCATTAAGGGAAATTACAAGAACTGGAATCCGATCGTCGTGCTCTTTACCGACGGCGTAGAGGGTGGAGATACCTCAACACATACTTTGGATGATGTGGTTCAGCAATACACAAGCCTGACTGAGCCTGTACCGATCATTGTCTTAGAGTTACAACCGCCTGAAGCAGTGCAGGATGCTGGCCGTCGCGGGCGGCATTCAGATTTGATGGATTTGGCCTGCAAGACCGGAGGTGAGTATTTCTTTATCTCATCGCCCACTCAGTTTACAGATACAGGCACAAATCTGGAACAAGCGGTGCTCAATCGATTGGCAGGTGTCTGGCGTTTGAATACTCAGACCGATTTGCAGGATGCGACGCTGTTTCCGGCCAATCAGGGCTATCTTTTGTCTACGTCATTGGAAGTTACATTGGGAGAGAAGAAACGCTCTGCTAACCTATCGAACAACGATGGCACCAGCGATTCTCGCCTGTGGTTTTATAAGAAGTAAATAGGGATGACCTCGATGAATAAACTGTTGCCATTCGTTGCTTTAGGCGCGTTCTCTTGGACAGGAACGACTTTTGCTCAGGATGCTGATGCGAGTGCTGCTTCGGCAGAGAAACAACTCGAAGATGAGCTGGATTTGTTTTGGGGCCATCGTCGTGAAGTAAAAGTGGTTCAAAAGCGCAGCGTTGAAAAGGATGGTCGTCTGGAACTGACCGTCTTTGGCTCTGTGATTCCCAACGACGATTTCATCATTTACACACCGCTCGGTGGAAGGGTCGGATACCATTTTTCAGAGGCCTTTGCTGTTGAACTTTCTGGTGCCTATGCCCTGGATTTTCAAACAGATTTGGCTGAGTTCCTGGAATCAGAGACCGGTGTCGGTGTCAACCGTGCAACGATTTTGGAGACCATCGACTGGTATGCGAATGCGTCGCTGCTCTGGTCGCCTTTTTATGGCAAGATTAACTTCTTAGGCCATAAGCTGGCTCATTTTGAAACCTATCTCGGGTTGGGATTCGGCATTTTCCACACCACAGAATCTGAGCCGACCGAGCCAGAAGGGAATCCTGCATTTAAGCCATGCGGCAATACCGTGTTGGGATTCCGCTGGTTTATCAACGACTTAATCAATATCCGCACGGAATATCGCCATTTCTTCTTCCAGAAGTTTGAAGGCGGCGTTTCGATGCCGGTTGAGCTCTCACTTGGTGTGAGCTTTATGGTTTTGTGAGGAGGCACGCCATGACAAGACGCTCCCATGGGAAGCGCTTGGGATTGATTTTGGCGTTGTCGCTTCTGGCGTCTAACGCCTTTGGCATTACACCAGACAACGTCATTCAGATGCATAAGTCGGGTCTGCCCGCAGAAGTCATTGTACAGACACTTCAGAGCACTGGATCGACATTCAATTTAAGTGTTTCGGATGTCAAAAAGCTGAGAGAGGCGGGTGTCCCTGCAAATGTCATCGATGTGATGGTTTCATCGGGAATGCCCGCGCCGGAACCTCCCCCGGAGCCCGCACCGGAGCCTTCGCCTCTGGATGCAACAGGCGCTGACATGTCGGGTCTGACCGAGGCGCAAAAGGCCGAGGCTGAGAAGATTCGCGCAGCGGCACAAGCGGCAGCCGAGGCGGAACGGGCGCGCATTGCAGCCGCAGAGCGGGCCAGGGTTCAGGAAGAGCTGAAGGTTGCTCAGGAGGCATTAGATGAAAAGGACTATGCCCGGGCAGCGCAGCTTTACTCCGCGTTTTTAAACCGGAATTATGCAGATCAGGAGGCCAATCAGAAGGCGCAGCTCGGTTTGGCGCAGTCGGAGTATGGCCTCAAGTTTTATGGCAATGCGGCGGAAGCTTTTCATGAATTGCTGAAGGCTGGATCGGACAGTCCGGTGTTTGTGCCCGCTTTTGAGGGCCTGCGCCAATGCACCAAGAAAATTGCCTATCATCCTGCGACGTTAGAGTCTCTGACGGGCAATTACATCGATTCCTTGCCTGCTGAAGTTAAGAATAGCTATAACTATTTTTTGGGTAAATTCTTCTTTGAATACAACCGCAATACTGAAGCGCGGCTGTATTTGCAGGCGGTGCAGCCTGGAGCGGAGGATTACGCCGAAGCTCAATATATTCTGGGGCTGATCGAGGTCCAGGAAGCGGGGGATTTGCCTTCTGACGACGATACTTCCGGGTTTGCGTCGTTTGGCCGCATTCTGGTCGGCGCCACGCAGTATTTCCAGGAAGCGGTCAACGCTGCAGAAGCGAGCGATAACTTAAAGGTGCAGTCGCTGGCTTATCTCGCTCTGGCGCGCGTCGCTTACTCCCTGGGATCCTTTGATGCAGCTATTTTCTATTATCGCAAGGTTCCAACAGAGTCTACGAGCTATGTAGATGCCTTGCATGAATCTGGCTGGTCTTACTTTTTGAAGGGCGATGTGCGCCGCGGCATGGGCATTTTCCACACTCTGGACGGCCCGGACTGGCATCATTACTTCTTGCCCGACATGTATTTGCTTGAGGCGACCGTCTTTATGACGACCTGCCATTTTGAATATGCGCACGATGCCATCAAGCGGATCGAAGAGCGCTATCTTTCACTGGCAGGGCCATTAAATGCATTCCTGGCCGAATACAATACTCCGGAGGATCTCTATAACGCGGTTGTATTGAAAAAAACGCGTAAAAACATAGAGTTACCGAAGCCTTTGCGCATGGCTATGATTTCAAACAGCGATTTCTATGATCTGTACACTACGGTGACGACCTATCGCAGGGAAATCGAAAGCATTCAGTCAAAGCGCGATGCATTGGGCCATGATCTTACAGAGCAGCTGTTGGGTCACGTTGAGAATGCACATCGCGAGCATGTGATGGCTTTGGGCATTAAGATTGCAGAAATTCTTCAGAATCTTTCGGATGAATTGGTGCAGCTGGAAGTCCAGGTGACTGAAATCCGTATTGAAATCGATGAAGCTCAAACGGATTACCTCCAGAAGGAAACGGAAGATCTGTACAAGAAGGGCGAAAAGCAACAACAGACTTCCGAAGTGGCCGCACAGGAGCGCGCAACTGTGTTTGTGGGCGACAAATATGTGACATGGCCGTTTGAAGGTGAGTATTGGGGCGATGAGATCAATAACTACCGCAGTGATCTCAAGGATGTGTGCAAGTGATGAGAAAGAGCTCGCTCCTGATCAGTTTATTGGTGGGATTGGCTGCAAGTCCCTCTTTTGCGCAAAAGCGCGACGACAAAGATGAACTCGCCACTTCCGAAACCGCTGCAAAAAATGTCATCAAGCCGGAATCGGCAGAAGAGGCGATGCAGCAGGCGGAGAATTCCGAAACAGAGAAGCTGATCGCTGAAAATGAAGCGAAGCTTTCGGAAGTGCGGCAACGCCAAATCCGTGAAATGAGAGGCATTTTGGATAAAAATCCTCTTTATAAAAATAAGGCGGATTTGCTGTTTCGTATCGCTGAAAAAGAATGGGATGAAGCAAAATATCGCTATTTTCTGGCGCGTAAAGAATATGATGCGCAATATGCTGCTTATGCAGATGGCCGTCTGACCAAGCAGCCTACAGAACCCGTTCCGGATTACTCCAAAGCGATCACGGAATACAAAAAGCTGTTAAAGGAATTCCCGAATTACAATCGCATCGACGAAGTCATGTTTTATCTTGGCCGGGGCTTAATCACCGCCGGCGAGAAAAAGCAGGGCACTTCGTATATGTTGAGATTGACAAAGGATTTTCCGCAAAGCAAGTACGCGTCGCGCGCCTACCTGGCGGTCGCTGAGTATTACTTTGATCAAGATCTGCTCTTTGCTGCGAAGACCAATTATTTAAAGGTCCTGGAAGACAAAAACAGCACAGAGTATGCGTATGCGCTCTATAAGCTCGGCTATGTTCAATACAACATGCATGAGTATGAAGAGGCGATCACCTCTTTCCAGGAAGTGGCGCAAAAATCTGAAGGTCAGTCTTACTTTACATTGCAGGCGCATGTCGCATTGGGCATGTCTTATTGCGAAGTCGAGAATGGCTGGCAAAGAGCGCGGGATTATTACAGAAATGCGGGTGGCGACAAGTTGATGGTCGATCAGCTTGAACGCATGGCGCGCACCTATGACAAGCAGGATAAGACCGATCAGGAGGTTGAAGTTTACGAGTTCCTGATCTCGAATTCCAAGAATGGTCCGAAGCTGCCCGAATATGCCTCTGCGATCACGGAAGTGGCAAAGAAGGGTGAAGACTTAGATCTCATCGATAAGACCATTAATCGCTTTTACAAGGATCTCGATCCCAAGGGTCCGTGGCATGTGGCCAACGCGAAAAACGAAGAGGCGATGAGCCGTTCGTTGGAATATCGCGAAAATGAGCTCGATTACCTGATCACGAGCTATCACAAAAAAGCGCAGGAACTCGAAGAGAAAAAGGCTCTGGCGCAAGCGGGTGAGCTGTATACCAAGGCCGCCGTTTACTATGAACGCTATCTGGCAGATTTCCCGGAAGCTCCGAACAACTACGAGATGGAGTTCTATCTGGCTGAAATCTATTTCTTCCAGACCAAGGAATGGGATCGCGCGGCAGAGCATTACCGCTCGGTGGTCAAGCGCAATCCAACCGGTGAATATTCAAAGGAATCTGCTTACGCGGTGATCCTTTGCGCCGAAGAAAAAATGGCCGATGCAGGGCTGATTAAGCGACCTCAGCGTTCCACCAAGAATGCCAAGGATTCAAAGGAAGCCAAAGGCAAAACACAGCGCGCGGGATCTGTTGAATACACCAAGACGGCTGATGACAACTTTAAGCCCAAGCCCGAAACGCCTCTGGCGCCTGAAGAAGAAAAGTTCCTAACGGCTTGCAAGGAATACGTGGATCTCTACCCGAAAGATGAAGAGGTGCCATTCGTCTCCTTCAGAGCAGCGGAAATCTTCATCAATAAGGGTCACTACGCGGAAGGTATCAGCCGCCTGGAAGTGATCATGGAGCATCACCCCAAGCATGAATATGCGGGGCATGCGGCGGCGACTTTGTTCGATTCCAACTACCGTTTACGCCGCTGGGATCAGATGGAGCGCTGGGGCCGTTACATGCTCGAGCGCAAGAATTACGAGGTGTTGAGCCAGTCTCAGTTGCGCGACGTGATCGCCATCTCGATTCACGAGCATGCGCAGGAACTCTCGCAGGCGGGTAAGAAGACCGAGGCGGCCAACGAGATGATGCGCTTCGTCAAGGAATTCCCGAAGCATGAAAAAGCACCCATCGCTCTGTTCAATGCTGCGGCGATTACAGAGGAAGCTGAGCAGACCGAGCGCGCGATCGAGCTTTATGAAAGCCTGATCGCGACCTATCCAAAGACGCAGCAGGCGACGGAAGCTCACTTCGTGCTGGGTGCGTTGTATGAGAGTCAGACCGACTTTGAGACGGCAGCCACATGGTTTGAAAAGATGGCTTCCTTCCCCGAAGTGGAGCAGATGGCCGACGCGCTCTATAACGCGGGCTCGATCCGAGGTGCTTTGGAGCAGTATGATCAGGCGGTCAAGATCTATGAAACCTATGTGCAAAAGTTCCCCAATACAAAGGATGCCAGCGATCTGATGTTTACGATCGCGGACTATCAAATCAAGCTGGGGCGCTATAACGATGCACAAAAGACTTACGATCGTTATGTGCAGAAGTATGGGAAATCATTACCAGAATCGCTGGTGAAGCTGCATCTCTGCAAAGCCAAGGCCTATCAGCAGGCAGGCGGAAAGAATGCAAGGAAAGACGCAACGCGTGAACTTGAGCTGGCGGGCAAGACGTTCAGCAAGCTGAATACAGATCAGCAGGTTCAAAAGCCGGTGCGCCGGGCGGCTGCGGAAGCCTTGTTCCTGCAGGGTGAATATGCGTTTGAGGATTTCTCGGCCATCGAGGTGCGATTCCCTTATAACGTGCTGCGCAAGACCCTGGTTCAAAAGGCGACGAAGCTGGAAAGCGCACAAAAGATTTATGAAGCGGTTCTCGACTACCAGGCGTACGATGTGGGCGCTGGCGCACTCTATCGACTGGGTGAACTTTATTATCTGTTCGCAAAGAGCCTGTTCGATTTGCCGGTGCCTGAAGAGCTGAACGAAGATGAACAGATGATCTATCGTGCCGAGCTGGATGATCAGGCGTCGCCTCTGCATGAGAAATCTGTAGAAGCGTTGCATTATGCGCTCAAACTGGCGCACGACAATCATATCTATAATCAATGGTCTCTGAAGTCCGCTTCACTGCTGGTGAAACTGAGCCCAGATACATTCCCTGTGTTGGGTGATGAGTCGATTAATACAACCTTAACTGTGCCTGCAACGTTCTCCACAAAGTTTGTGGAAGATCCTCAGGGCGAGCTTTCGCACGGTTTGGATGCGCATGCGGCGTCGGCAGAAACACCGGTTGCTGATGAAAATGCTAAAGAATCCGCAGATGTAGAAGCGGGTGGGGAGGCAAAGTGATGTCACGGACTCTTCATTGGCATTGGAGCCTTTTGGCTTTGTGCTTGACCGCTTGCGGTGGAACTCAGCCCACCGTGGTTGAAACGCCGACTGTGCCCGAAGTGAAAACAGCGGCTCCTGTGGCGCAGAAAAAAGGCGTCTCCCAGCATGCAGCGAAGCTGTTTGAAGAAGGCGTGAGCGCGTTAAAGGCCGATTCCCCCGATTACTTAAAGGCGGTTGAGGCTTTTAAAGCGGCGACCGACGATTCGCCTGATTACGATATCGCATGGCTTAACCTCGCGTATTCATACGAAAAACTGGGCCGATACTCCGATTCTGCAAAGGCGTATCGCTCCCTTTCTGCCCGAGGGGTTCAGGAACGTGGATTGACGCTCGCTCTGGGGCGCAGTCTGCTCATGACGGGCGATGCGGATCAGGCGATCGCTGAGTTTGAAAAGGTGCTTCAGGAGAAGCCCGATGACCTGGAAGCGCGCAATAACCTGGCTGCCGCTTACATCGCAAAAGATAACACCGATATTGCTTTGCGCTATGTGAAGGAAGTGCTCGCCGTTCAACCGAAAAACATCTCGGCGATCATCAATCTGGGCTTGCTTTATTTAAGGCAAAACAAGCTGGCGCTGGCAGAATTGATGTTCAAAAAAGCCATCGGATATGACGAGAAGAATGCGCAGGCGCTCAATAATCTGGGCATTGTGTATTACAAGACCAACGAAGTGCCTGCAGCGGTGCAGTCTTTTAACCAGGCGATTGCAGCCGACGAAACCCTGGATGAAGCGCGTCTGAATGTGGCCAGCATTTACCTCGATTACCTGGATTATGCGTCAGCCTTACCGCAATTTAAGGCTGTAAGAGCGCGTTTTCCAAAGCATTATGAGGCGATGGTGGGCGAGGCGGATGCGCTTTATGGCACGCAGGAATACGCAGCGGCGGCTCAGGTTTTTGAGGAAAGCCTGACCCTTCGCAACGATAATCCCGAGGTGCTTTTGCGCGTAGGCAAGCTGTATGAAGGGCAGTTGGGTCAACCGAAAAAAGCGGCGGCGCATTACAAGCGTTACTGCGAAGTGAAGCAGTTGCCTGCGGATGATCCGATGCGCGCGACGATTCAGTTTTTGGAGCAGATGGAAGAGATGCCGCCCGCTTCCGCGGACGAAGCACCAACGGACAAGGCCTCAGAGGCACAGGAAACAGAGTGAGTTTGCTCAAAATTGCTGCAAATGGCAATTCTTACTCGACAGCTGAAGGTGAAGTCGCTTATGCTATTTGCGATGCCTAGAGGCGTTTTTGGAGGAGAGCGATGAGAGTTTTGGGTCAATGGTTATTCGCGAGCGCGATCGCTGTGGCCTCTTTTGGGCTGAATTTATCGACAGCGAGCGCGCAGGACGCAGCTTCAGGCGAAGTAAAAACAAAGTTTTATAACTTTGATGACTTGCTGATCGATGGTCAGTACAAAAAACCTCAGATGCTTTATACCGATGCTCGCCAAAAGGTTAAATTTGAGCGTCTACTCAAGCTGAAGAAGGATTTTTTGCCTAAGCTGAAATCCACGGCTAAAGACGCAAGTCTTCGCTGACACCATTTTTGGGGGAGCGAACTTTAAACCGGCTTGCAGCGAGGCATGAATTCTTGCGGCTCTAAAGAGTGTGCATTTATAATGCGGATCAGCTGCGACGAATAGTTGCTTAACCTGTTGTTTTTAATGGAGAATCGCTTCGATGAGGATTCTTTGCGAGAATTGCGGCGCGAAATACCAAATCAGCGACGATAAAGTCCGCAACAAGGTCTTTAAGATCCGCTGTAAAAAATGTTCACATGTGATCGTCGTGCGCGCGCACGATGATGAAGAGGCAGCAGATCCGGCTTTGGCTCAGATGCCTGCGGCTGATGAACAAGCTGCTTTGGGCATGGGCGCCGAAACCGCGAGCGAAGGTGGTGAGGGCTACGAGCAGGATGAACGGACGCATGTGGTCAATACCAATGCGCTCGGCCCGGGGTTTGAGGCAGATGCAGGTCCTGCTCCAGATGCCATCTGGTTCGTGGTGATTCGCCGTGAATCCTGCGGTCCATTAACCCGCGAACAGGTTGAAGGGTATTTTGCTGCCGGCGATTTGGATGGGGAAAGCATCGCCTGGTGCGAAGGCATGGCCGACTGGACCAAGCTTTCAGAAATCCCTGAATTCAGTCATCTTTTCCCGAATGAAGCGGCGGCACCTGCGGCTGCTGCGGCTTCGGATGGCATGTTTGGCGCATTGGACGGCGATGAAGACGTCATGGTTTCGCCCAGCTCAGTGCCCGAGCATGAAGTCCAAAGCCCCCGCGTTTCGAGCGGGCATCAATTGCGCAATCAGCGCAACGAAAACTCGGTTCTGTTCAGCCTCGATGCCCTGGCCGATGAGACCGGTTCTTCGCGCAGTTCTCAGCCGATTGAAGGTTCAGGATTGCTCGATATTTCGGCCTTTGCACCTGCCGATGGCGGCGCTCACATTGACCCGTTTTCTACGATGGGTGCCGGATTTGCGCCTGTGAACGTAGGGGGTGGGGCTGCGCCTTCTCTGCTGACCAAGAAGTCGGGTGGCGGCTTTAAGGTTGTCGCCATGGTGCTGGGCGGAGTCGTGCTGATCGGCGGTGCCGTTGCGGGCACGATGATGTTTATGAGGGGCAACAAAGAGCCGGCTGATCGTCCGGTTGTGACCACTCCCAACACCGCAGTTCCGCAACAGGGTCAGATGGTTCCGGGTCAGATGGTGCCGGGTCAG